>CADAHH010000001.1 GCA_902787685.1 uncultured Eubacteriales bacterium
GTTTTTGTAACATCATTTTTTATGTTTTCAAATATTTCTTGAAAATTCTTATTTAGATTGTTTTCTTCTTGCATTATTTCATTCCTCCTCATTTATTATTTTCATATAAATTTTTTCATAATCATTAGCAATATCTATATTTATCTTTTTAGAATATTTAACAAGTTCAAAGTATAAATCTTCAATTTCTTCTCCAAACCAATACAATAAATCTACTAACATATCAAATATTTTTTCAATTTTTTTCTCATCTTTAATATTATTATTTATTATATAATTAACTTCATCTCTTAAAAATTTTAATTGAGTTAATTGCATAGTATTTAATTCATCCATAGGCTCTTTTAATTCATTTATTAATTTATCGACAATATTATTATCCATATCAGTTTTCTTAGATATTATATATTTTCTCAAAAATTCTTCTAATTCTTTTTCATTAGCAAAAATTTCTTCAAATATATTATATAAAGTGTCTGTTGCTTCATATTCACCAATAGCATAGCATTTTTTTCCTAATCCGTACGCTATTCCTGATTCTATATGTGCAGCTTTTCCAGCTGGTAATATTAATAATAAATTTTTAGAAGTCTTTTCGCCTTCTAAATCTTGATTAAACAAATTTAAAACAACATCACTTTTTAATCCTAATGATTCAAATTCTGCTTGTTTTTCTTCTGGGGTTTGATTTTCATTTCCATATCCCCAGCTATCCTCATTTTTCAAAAAGCAATAATAAGAAATATTATATTTATCAAACAAAGTACATATTTTTAATATATTCTCTTTGTTTCTTGCTCTTCCAGCTATAAAAAATTCATATCTATTTTCCATTTGGAAACTCTCCTTTCCATTTGCTTTTTTAAAGTATGCAATATATACTTTTTGAAAGTCGCTTATCTCAAGAGATACAGAAAGTTTTCTATATGCCCCACTATCCCAGGAGATCTGTACTTTGGAAAGCTTTTCTTAATTACTCATTTTTACCACCTACTTTATTATTTATATCAGAAAGTTCTTTTAAATTTTTAGATAGTGAAATTATTTTTGGAGAAATACTTAGCAATTCATTATCTACTACAACATAATTTTGTATTTCAATATTAGATAAATCCATAATCTTTTGTAATTCATCTTGTATATAGTGCAATTGTATACAATGTGGAGATTTATCAACACTAGCAAATATTATTCTTTTTATTTTATTTGTTCTAAACATTCCTCCTATTTTTGTAATTGCCATATTAATATGTGTTTCTTCTAAACATAACTCATATATATTGCTTGATATTTCTTCTAATTTTTTAAAACCTTCAGGTTGCATATTCTTTAAACAGCTTCCAACAATAATTATAGTATTATCAACATCATATATATTAGTTTTCATTAATGATTTCATATTCTTACTCCTTATTTTCCTCTAAATACTTATTATAGAATTCATCCATCGTAGATACATATTTTTGATCTTGTATAACTCTATATTTTTCATATTCATTTTCTGCTTTTTCTATCGCTTGTTTATGTGATATATTACCTGAATTATCTAAGACTTTCTTTCTTCTAAACTTTAATAAATCATCTGTTGCATTTATCCAATCTTGCATTGTCATAACATGTCTATCTTTAGCTTCATCTTCTGCAAAGACTAAAAATATATTTGTTAGGTCATTTAATTTTTCTAATTCGTCTTTATTTAAATAATTTTTAGCAATGCTTACATCATATTTATAAATTAAGCCGTCAGGAGAATTTTTCCAAGATGTTAAGCCCATATGTTCTTTATTTGAATTAGCTCTTGAATAGATTAATTCTGCAGCAGTATGTCCAGATATAGCATAATGTAGTTTATTTTGAACTATTTTAAAAAATGTATATGCTTCTTCTGACTTTTGATTGTAATCAGTTGATGTTGCAATAAATAGATCTGTTATTTTTTGATAAGCCATTCTTTCGCTAACTCGAATAGCTTTAATTCTTTCTAGTAATTCATCAAAATATTTGCTATCATATTTATTCCCTCTAATAAATCTTTCATCATTTAAGGCAAATCCTTTAGTCATATATTCTTTTAAAATCTTTGTTGCCCAAATTCTAAATTCAGTTGCTTTTTTTGAATTAACTCTATATCCAACAGCAATAATTGCATCTAAATTATATATTTTTGTTTTATAATTTTTTCCGTCAGAAGCAGTTACCGAGGAATCCTCGACAACTGAATTTTCATCTAGTTCGTTATCTTTAAAAATATTCTTTAGATGTAAAGAAATATTATCTGTACTACAATCAAAAACTTTTGACATTCCTTTTTGAGTTAGCCATAATGTTTCATCTTTAAATATGGCATCTACAATAATATTACCTTCACTGTTTTTATATATAAATAAATCATTATTGTCCATTTATCAATTCTCCTTTTATTTATAATTTTCATATGTTTATATAATCTCAATATCATCATCCTCATTATTTTAACATAAAAGCAAGTGATTTAAAACCAATCACTTTTCTACATGAAGGACAAGGCAGTCCCCCATCGAGCTGTGTTAATAGCTTTTTATCTATTACATTGCCTTTTATAATTATATATTCTATTATTTTTATTTTAATTTTAAAAAAAATAACTTTACGCTTTTTGATTTTTCCTTTTACTTTTTTTATACTGTTTACATATTACTGGCTTTATAAATTACTAGATGGAGGACCAGTATATGGTTGGTCTATATTTTGGATGGTGCCATTGCTAATTTTAGGACTTTTTATAACATTTATACTTGGAATTATTTCTACTAAAAATAAAAAAACTGAGTAAAATAAATAAAGCCAGCATAATTACACTTTTTTGGAGTTGTTTAGATTTAGTGTTTTGTGCATTATTAACAATAACAAATCCTGTTCTAATTATAATTGGAATTATTCCTGTTATTTTACTAATAGTATCAATTTGTGTAGAGAATTATAATATAAAAATTGTTTGTAATATTGTATCTCTATTCTTTATTGTATTTACTACATATAAAATAGTTTCATCTATATTGATAATTATTAATATTATATACATTATAGCTTCGAAAAAAGAAACTAATATAATGTTTAAAAATCCATAATTTTCTTTTAAATAGACCATTTCAATATGAAATGGTCTATTTATTGTTTAGATTCTCTTCATAGTTTCCTGTTTTACTTATTATATTATACCCTTCTTTTTTTCTTAATTCTATTCTTTCCTCTTTTGTTAAAACTAAAACTTCATCTGAAATATCTTTATGTAAAATCCCATCTAAATGATCTATTTCATGACATAATACAGTTGCTTCAAAACCTTCAAATTCATTTTCAAATTGATTTCCACAAATATCAAAATACCTAATTTTAATCTTATAAGGTCTTTTAACTTTTCCAGTGTACCATTTTTCTACACCATTTTCATACCATGAGCATGATGCACAAGCTTCCCAAAATGTGGTAAGTCCTTCTTTTGATATGATTTCCGGGTTTATTAAAACTTTAGCTTCATTATAATCCTTTGTTTCTTCTTTTCCTTCATCAGTTAATCTTTTATTTAATATTTCTAGATTAGTGTTTTTAACATATACTATTCTTTTAGGTATACCTAACTGAACTCCTGCCATAGCCATTACATCATTTTGCATACAATAATCTTGTAAAACTACAATATTATTATGTAATTCTGGATCATTAAAGTCTACGATTTTTGATATTTGTCTTAAATATTTTTCATTATTTTCTATTGTAATTGGTTTTAATTTTTCCATAATTTAGCTCTCCAATAACTTTAATTTTATTATTTAGCCTTAATATAAATCAATAATATTTTAACATAAAGGCAAGTGATTTTCAACTTATCACTTGCTTACTAAAATAATCTCTGATATATTTCGGGCGATTAAAATTGCCCCTACATTATATAAAACATAATATTAATAATTCCTATATTCGTTTTTGTCAGCTCTTTCATCATATTTTCTATCATATTTTTCATTTTGAAAATACCAGTCTGTTTTCTTATCTTTTGGATCTCTTTTTCTTACTCTTGCAATTAATAAATCAAAAAAGACAAAAATTGCAATAAGTAACCCAACAGCACAAACCATAGCATTTTGTAAGGTTGACATACTTAAAGTTTCTCCGTTCATTAGTGCTGGCAAACAATTACTTAATAAATATCCTCCAAAATAATATCCATAAGCTCCAAGATATATTATTCCACCAATTATATTTCTTCTTAAAACTAATGCCATACATAAAATTGCAAGAAATAATAATATAACCTCAACTGTCATATTAAAAGCTATAAATCCTCCAAAGTCTTTTTCATATTGTGCTTGAAATGCAACTACTATTCTAAAAATCCAAAACATTCCCATAAACATAACTAATAACCAAGATGATAAACTTTTCATTTTTCTCACTTCTCCTTTTTTATCTAAACTTCTCCATGAGTATAAAAAAGACTTAGATGAAATATCTAAGCCTTCCTATTATTATTATTCTGCATCATCTACAAAATCAAATTCATCTTTGAATTTTTCTTTAAAAATATTGAAAACTTGCATAAGTGTATCTTCATCATCTACACTAACATAAGATTCTTCATCTGAATCCTCATCAGAATCTTCAACTTTCAATATAACAACTTCTCCGTCATCTTCTTCTCCTTCTTCAAGAACAGGTAAAAGTACTACATATTGTTCGTTATCCAATTCTACTAAATCCAAAAATTCGAATTTAACCTCATTTCCATTTTCATCATTTAAAGTTATTATATTGTCTAATTCTTCTCCTTCAAAATCTTCAGCCATTTTTTTCTCCTTTCATTTATAATAAATATATTTTTTAATATTAAAATCTTTATTATGATACTTATTCTTTTCTATTCAAATATGTTTCTAATATATATACAGCAGATATAGTATCTACAATATCTTTCTTTTTATTCTTGTTTACTCCTAAAAAGCTCATTGTTTTATGAGCTAATACAGTTGTAAGTCTTTCGTCAATATAATCTATTTTTAATTTATTATATTTACATTTTAATTTATGAATAAACTTTTCTGTTAATTCTGCTCTTTCAGATATATCACCATTCATATGATATGGCATTCCAACTACAATAGTGTCAATATTATATACTGTAAGTAATTCATCAATTTTTCTTAAAATAATTTTGTCACTACCATTTGAGTTTATAGTTTCTAATCCTTGAGCTGTAATTCCTAATTCATCTGAAATAGCAAAGCCTGTTCTTATTCCTCCATAATCAATACCAAGAATTCTCATTATTCTTCTAATCCTATATAATATTTAACCATTTTTTCTAATAACTCATCTCTTTCAACACTTCTAATTTTAGTACGTGCATCATTATGACTCGTAATATAAGTCGGATCACCAGATAATATATAACCTACTATTTGATTTATAGGGTTATATCCCTTTTCAACTAAAGACTCATATACTTCTTTAAGGATTTTCTTTGTATCTATTTCATTATTTTTATCCATTTTAAAAAACATAGTTTTATCTAAATCCATATTACCCCTCCTTAAATATTATTAATTTGACTTTCTTCTTTTGAAGCTTCATCTAAATATTTTTCCATTTTTTTCAAAACTTCTTCTATACCTGTTCCTTTATAATATGTTGCAACAACAAAGTTCAAAGATGGACTAACAATAATATCTTCTTTTTTCTTCTTCTTTCTTGTTTTTTTCTTATTAATGTCATCTAAAGTTAGTTCTTCAATATCTTTATTATCATCTTTTAAAGATATCTTTAAACTCTCTGTAGAATTCTTTATTTCATTAATAAAATCAATTACTCCACTTTGTTCTGCTCCAGAAAAAACAATAACAAATTTTGGTCCCATATATCTTACAAAAATATATGAATCAGAAATACTTCTCTTAACATTTCTACTAACTTCTGTAATTACTTTATTTCCAAGTTCTCTAGCTATTTTATTGATGTTTTCAATATTCGATATTCTAAACATACATATACTTGATATAGTATGTTGATCTATTATTTTTTTGCCTTCTCCATATAAATATTCTGCAGAGTTCAAGCCAGTAAATAAATCTTTTCTAACTATACTTTCAAGTATCTTCTGATAGTCCATTGTTTTTAATACAGAAATAATATTTTCTTTAACAGTTTCAAAAATCACAGTATCAAGATTATCAAAATCATGTGGTACACCACTTTCAATAATCCAATATCCAATGTATACATTATCAATATACAATGGGAAAAACAATGCTGATTTAGCTCTATCAAATTCCTTTTCTTGGTAAGGAAGTTTTTCATTTTCATTATTAACCGTAATATATTTGGCACTTGCAGAAGTAATACTATCTTTAAAAATATCCACCTCATGAAGTTTTCTCAATGTATCCCAATGGTCCTTGCTAACATTTGAAGTTTTAATCACATAGTCAGTTCCATCAAATACTACAATTGTTGAATATTTAATTTGATATTTTTCTATAATTACATCATTTATTGATTTTATTTTTTTGTCAACACTTAAATCACTTCCAACTATATTTATAAAATCTTGTAATACATTAAGATTATTAATTCTATCTCCTTGCATTTTAAATGCTTGAATTCTTTTATGTAATGATAAATTGTAAATAATTAGAAATGATATTAGCAAAACAAGTATTATTACTATAATTATCAATTTTATTTCCTCCGCAATATTTCAATTTAATATTTTTTTCTCATATTATCCAAAGTACTATTCATTCCGGCTGAAAATGAATTATTTAATAAATTATTATTTTCTTTATTTCTCTTTTTCTTATCTTTTTTATCTGTTTTATTAGCAGGTAAAAGAGGATAAATTGACTCCGCAAGAAGGTTTAGTCTTTGCTTAAATTCTTTTGGATATCCATTAATTTGTATATCACATTCAATAATACTATTTAAATATTTTATATATACATCTTCATCAAAAGGTATTTGAGCAGAAATTTTTACAGTATTTGCATTAAATAAATCAGTCATAAATGACATTTCTGGATCATTATACTTTGACATTCCACCAACTATTTTTTTAGAATTAACACCTTTAAGGCTAAGTGTTTTATTTAGAATAATTCTAAGTTTTGATTCATTTAGAATATTCTTTATTTTAAGCTCTCTTAAGAATTCAGTAAGTGGTTGTATTGTTAATATATCCATTGATTGTACTAGATAAATCTCTAATGATTTATCAAAGTATTCTATTGGTGTATTAAAATCACAATCTATTAAAACTAAAGAATGGTTTCGTATTAAAGTTTCTAATATTGGTCTTGAAGAATTAATTAATTCTCCTTTACTTGGAATAGTTGTATATACTGTTAGATTATTATTAACTTTGATTCCTTCTGTAGTTTCATTTATCAAATTATCAAAAGAATTAGAAGCAATTTTTCTTAAGTCATCATCATTTTTTGTATATATGTAGAATGAGTTTTTATTAGTAGTTGCATCTAAAACAGCTGTATCTATACCCATATTAGATAAAATTAGTGCGACATTATTAATTAAAAATGATGTGCCATTTTTACTAGCTCCAACAAAAGAAACCACTTTCTTTTCTTTAGAAAGTAACCCCTCAAATTCTTCATCATCAAAAACATTATCATATGTTTTCATGTATTTATTGTCTAAATTGTTCAATGTTTGATTATTTTCAAATACATTAGTGTCAAAATCATTTGTAGCTTCACTATCCTTATTATCATCAATATAATCATCATTATCATCTAATGAACTATTATCTAAATCAAACTCATCTTCATTAATTTCATCTATCTCATTGTCAACTGATTCACCCACATTTAAATTATCATCAATACTTGAAGTATTAATATTGTCATCATCAATGTCTTTAGTATTATTATCTTCTTCAATTCCAGGAAGTATATCATCAAATAAATTATTCTCTTCATCAATATCATTATTTAATTCATTTTGATAAACAGGTTGCTTAGTATCATCTTCATATTCATTCTCAAGATTTTCTATAATAGTATTTTTTCTTGGTCTACCTCTTCTTTTTGGTTTAATTTCTTCAATATTATCATCAATACTAATAGGTGTTTTTCTTGGTCTGCCTCTTCTTTTTGGTTTTTCCTCAAGGATTTTTTGTACATCATCATCAATTTCATCATCAACAATATCATCTGTGTCAACTATACTTGCTGGAGTTACTTTTTTATATAAATTATTAGATATTGTTGTTGGAACTACAATTGGCTTTGACAATTCTTTTGTTTTTGATTCTATTAATTTTTCACTTGTACCTATTTTTGGTTTTGTTTTTAATGATTTTGAAATTCCTTTTTTCTTTTTATGTGGATCATATGTAGAAGCTTTATTTGAGTCTGCTTCATATCCGTACTATTTTTTGATATTCAATTGAATTTTGCTTTAACACCTTTTTAACATTTTCAGGTAAAACAGCTATGACAATTTTTAGTTGCTCTTTATTATATTGTGTAATGATCTTTTTGAAGCTATCTGCATAAGAATCTTCTTTTTTACCAAGTCTTTTAAAATGCTGTAAAATATTTTGTAATTCAACTTCACTAACTTCGTATTCTTTTTCTCTTTCATATTTTGCATCTTCTGAATCAATTTTATAATATAATTTAGCTTCTTTTTTAGTACGTGGTTTATTAATTAATCTACAAACTTCATCAATAGACCTATCATCACCTAAAATTGCATTATAAACACTAATACTAAATAGCTTGACTAATAATGACTCTCCTTTAGCTCTACGATCCGAACAAATTAAAATTATAGGTATATCAATTCCGTTTATAGAGATTGCTTCATCACTTATATTGTCTAATCTATCAAAAATAAATTTATCTTTTTGTTCAAAACTCGAACTAGTGAATTCTTCAAGATCTTCACTAATAACAACCCTATCATAGCTTTTATTCCTTTGTAATTCTTTTATTATTGCATTAAAATAATAAACATTTTTGTATGAGATTATCTCTTTATAATCTTTTTGATATTTCTTAACTATAGATGTAGAAATACTTTCATCATTTACTGCAAATAAAACTTTCATTTGTTTACTCCCTTCCAAATTTTACAACTATTGTAAATACAAGTGGCAATACTTGACAAATTACTCCTAATGTAACAAACATAATCATTAAAGCTTTTCCTTTTTCTTTGGTTTCCAAATGTCTTACTCCAATGATATAATCATAAATGGCTGCAATTAAAATTCCTAAGATAGAAAATGGTATACTAAATATTTGAACCCTATGCAATATATAAGCTGTAAGTCCGTATGAATCTGAACCATATGCTGTTTTATAATCTTCTAATGATCTTAATTCCTTTTCCTTAAGTTGTACCAGTTTACTTTCTGTTTTATTATTAATTGGTTTATCGTTTGAGGCATATGTATTCTGTTCTACAGCTAACAAAAAAACTATAGATATACTTAATATACAGAATATCATAAATTTCAAAACTGTTTTACTCATTTTTATTCCGTTCCTTTCTATGTAACATTTTGAATATAAAACTATCTTCTATATCATACAATACTATTAAAAAAATATCAAGGAGTTTTTTAAATTTTTTTGTAATTATAATTAAATTTTATTATACAAATATTCCATATATTTATATACACAATTTGCCCAATTTTTATCTGTTGCATATTTTTTATTTACAGCAGAAACTGTATTTCCACTATAATATTTTCCTGAAGCAACTTGTCCATCATATATTAATGTTCCTTTTTGATTTAAATAATACTTTACTAAAACTCTAGCTAGTAAATCAATTGATTCTGAATAACTAGAAAAACTATATGCTCCATTATATGGATTTGAATCATATGCTCCATATCCAAATAAATTGTATTTGTTTTTTGCTATTTTTGATGTTCCCCATGCACTTTCGTGTATACCAATTGATGCAACAAATATTCCATTTATATTATATTCGTCTTCTATATAATAAAAATAATCTGAATTATTTTCAAAAATTTTATTTACATCTTTGTTGTCAGTTAATACTTTTTTAAACTGTTCTATTGTTAATCCTGATGGTTTATTTAATGCCATATTAAATGAAAGTTTGCTTGACTCTTGCTTCTTTTCAACTTTAGGTACTACATATATCTTAGTTCCTATTTCAATAATTTTATCTAAAGATGATTTAGTTACTCTTGCTCCTACCTGTTCTTCGTGTATAATATTTCCATTATCATCTAATAATCTTTTCATAGTAATTGTTTGTATACCATTTCTACCCTGTTGAGAAACTCTTGTTGTACCAACATATAAATCATTACTATATTTATATTTTGTAATATATTCTAATTCTTCTTGTTTTTCATATATTTGTTCTTTATTTATATTTTGATTATTATCCTCAATTGTTTTTTCAATATCAATCAAATCAGCTTCACTAATTTTTACTAACTGTTTTTGATTAGTATTTGTATCATTTATAGCATATGTTTGTTTATTTGATACTAATTTAAAATATAAAACAATAAAAACTAATATAATAATACTTAAAAATAATATTATTTCAGCTTTTATAATATTATCTTTTGATTTTATCATTAAATACATCCTCTTTCCTGTTTTTATCTATCTTAATTTTAAACTTCAAAAATATTTTTGTCAACACCAATAAATAGAAATTCAGGGTAATGTCATTGATTAATTACAAAATTGTAATATTTGTAATAATCGATGAAATTACCCTGATAAAATTTTTTTGTATAATTTTTGCTTATTTTTATTCTTCTTCTGGTGCACCAACAGGACAAGTTGCCGCACAAGTGCCACAGCTAATACACATTGTTTCATCAATTTCTGCTTTTCCATCTTCTCCGATTTTTATACATCCAACTGGACAAGCATCTACACATGCTCCACAACCAATACATGCTTCATTATTAATCTTATATGCCATAAAACTCACCTCCTTTTACAAACTTTTTACAAATTAGTCTGTTGTTTTTGTTTTTATGTCCTCTTCTTCAAGTCTTTCCAATTCAGCTAATTCAGCTTTATTAATTTGTTCTTCCTCGTCAATCGCTTCTTTTTCTGAATCTTTAATTACTTTAATTTCACTTATATTATATTTTTTATAACTATAGTCTTCTCCGTTTTTTATTTTTACTTTTATTCTTTCAGCTAAAGTTTCTACTTGTTCTATTTCACCCTCCCCATCTGGAGTACTTACAATTGCACCAACATGAGGAAGTCTTTTAAGTTTTTCTTGGTACACTTCATCTTCATATTTTAAACAGCACATCAACCTTCCACAACAACCTGAAATTTTAGAAGGATTAAGTGATAAATTTTGGTCCTTTGCCATTTTTATAGATACTGTTTCAAAATCACTTAAAAATGAACAACAACATAATTGTCTGCCACAAACTCCATTTCCACCAAGGCGTTTTATTTCATCTCTAACACCTATTTGTCTAAGTTCAATTCTAGTTTTGTATTCTGCAGCAAGTTCTTTAACCAATTCTCTAAAATCAACTCTTCCATCAGCTGTAAAATAAAAAAGAATTTTTGAATTATTAAATTTAAATTCAACATCAGTTAAATTCATTTTAAGATTTAATTCTTTAATCTTAATATTACAAAAGTCAAATGCTTTTTTTTCATTCTTTTTGCATTCATCATAATGGTTTTTATCTTTATTGTTTGCAAGCCTAATTACTTTTTTTAATTCTTTTGGAATCTTAGTCTCATCTAAAGATCTATTTGGAATTGCAACCATACCTATTTCTTCTCCGTCTTCAGTATCAACAATTACCATATCATCTTTTCTTAAAATTAAATACTGAGGATCAAAAAAATATATTTTGCCTAATTTTCTAAACCTTATACCTACAATTTTTTTCAATGTAATTCCTCCCATATTGTCATAATTAAATTATCTATTGTCATATTATAATTGCTATTTGCTTTTAGTCTTTTTTTTGTTTCTTCTACAATATTTATTGTATTAACATACCTTAAATCTTTTTGAGCTTTTTTATATAAAATAATATTAATATATTCTAATATATCATATTTATCTTCTTGTGATTTATATAAAATATCAGCAATATTTAAAGCATCTATTAAATCTAAATTTTCAATATTGTTAAAGATTTTGTCTATTGATGCATATATTTCTTGTTTTTCTTTTAATATAATTGCTTTTCCTATGCTACCATTTGCAGCTTCTATAATATTATCTGAAATATTTTCTTTTGGAAAATTCTCTTTTAAAAAACTATTAATATCATTGTGATTAATATTGTCAAATTTTATTGTAATACATCTTGATTTAATAGTGCTTAAAAAATTTGATTCATTTGAGCCAATAAGAATAATAGTTACAAATTCCGGAGGTTCTTCTAAAGTTTTAAGTAAACAATTTTGCGCTTCTTTTGTCATTAAATCAGCATCATCTATTATATATACCTTTTTTGTTGATATAATAGGTGGTTCAAAGACTTTCGCCTGAATTTGCCTTATTTGATCTATTTTTATATTTGCTCCATCTGGAACAACCTCAAAAAAATCAGGATTGTTTCCAGAATTAAATTCTAAACATGATTTACATTTATTGCAATATTTTTTATCATCTAAACATAAAATCATTTTAGCAAACTCTTTAGCAATAAGCTTTTTACCAATACCTGAAGTTCCAACAAACAAATAACTGTGAGAGTATTTATTTGAACGAACAAAACTGATTAATTCTTGCTTTATCTTATCATTGCCTATAATATTGTCAAACAAACACTCTCCCCTCCTTTAACACAACAAGACGAAGTTTTTCATTTGTTTTCTATTTTGCCAAATAGATTAAGTGGCCATATACGTATCCACACCTTACTCTCGATTTTTTCAAGCGGAATACATCCAAAACATCTACTATCTGTACTTTGTGCTCTATTATCTCCCATAGCAAATACAGTATTTTCAGGTACTATAATATCAGTATAATATCCTTTACCATTATCTGTTATAACACCAGGTTGTAAATAATGTTCTTCAAATTCTTTATCATTTATAAATACTTTACCATCTTTAATAACTATATGATCTCCCGGTAATCCAATTACCCTTTTAATATAGCTAATTTTGCCTATTTCTAGTACATTGTATGTAAATTTTTTAAATAAACTAGTTGGTTCATTTTCATATCTTGCAATTACACTTTTTTGTAATTCTTCTTCTGAAAGAATTGATTTAGATGGTGCTTCAAATGTAATAATATCTCCTTTTTTAGGCATTTTTTTTGCCGTTCTATCCCACCTATTAAGCCATAATCTTTGATTTTCTTTTAAAGTTGGATACATTGATGGTTGTTTAACTATTGTAGGTGTACCAATATAGTATCTAAAAAGAATTGCAATAATAAGTGCAATTAATATACAAATTATCCATTCTAAAATATCCTTAAATCTATTAATTTTTTCTTTATCCAATGTTACTTCCTCCACTATTTCTTACACAATTGCATTATCAATATTTGGTACAACTTGTTTCTTTCTTGAAACAACACCTTTTAAGAATGCTGTATTATTTTCTAATTTTATATTAAATGCTTTTTCAGCAATTTCTTGTTTACCTAGTACTATAACTTGAGTATTATTTTCTATTATATCTGTAATCATAAATACAAATAAATCAATTGTATTATCTTGCATAAATTTTTTCATAGCATTTTCAATTTGCTCTTTATTTGTAAATACATCTTCAATACAAGCTGTATTGACTTGTGCTACTTGATATTTAACACCATTTGTTGAATATGTTTTTGAATCTATATTAATCAATTCTTCAGGTGAAAAATCACTTAAATCTGTTCCTGCTTTAAGCATTGCTAAACCATATGTATTAAGCTCAACTTCAGCAAGTTCTGCAAGTTCATTTGCTACTTCAATATCTTTTTTTGTACAAGTTGGTGATTTAAAAAGTAATGTATCAGATATAATTGCACTTAGCATTAAACCAGCTGTAATTTTATCCATTTGTATGCCACTCACTTTAAACATTTCTCTTAATATAGTTGCTGTACATCCAACAGGCATTCCTAAATAAAAAATCGGACCAGCTGTTTTAAAGCTTTCTGCAATATTATGATGATCAACCACTCTCAAAATATTAGCATTTTCAATACCTTTAACTGACTGTGCAAATTCGTTATGGTCAACAAGCATTACTGATGTACCTTCTTCAACTTTTTCTAGTAATTCAGGTTCTTTAACTCCAAAATAATTTAAAGCATATTTTGTTTCTTTATTAACATTTCCTAATCTATATGCTTTTACATTATAAGCTCCTAGTGTTTTTTCAAGTCCTTCCAATATTAAACTAGACATAATTGAATCTGTATCTGGATTTTTATGTCCAAAAATTTTTACTTCTTCCATCTTTTTATTCCTTTCGTTCTTTATTTTCATTGTACATTATATCATAAATTTTGTTAATTACAATATATTTTTTAAATTCCTAATTCTTCATCAGAAATAATTTCATTTTCTTCTTCATTTTCAATTATCATATCATCCATTTTGAATATACCTCTAATAATTGAAAAAGGAAATGAATGTATTTGTATATTATAGTTTGCAATCGATTCTGTATAATTAATTCTATTCTGTAGTAGATTTTTTTCTGATGTTTCTAATTGTTCTAATAATTTCAGAGTTGGCTCATTTGCCTTTAAATCAGGATATTTTTCAACTACTGTTTTAAAATCAGCTGCATTCTTCACTTTATGAATACTTACTTCATATTTTCTAGCTTCTGCAAAATTATTCATAATATTTGATTCATGATTCAAATATTTATCAGTTACTTTATTAGCCTTTTCAATTAAACTATTCCTCATCTTTTTGGTAGATTCTATATCAGCTTTATATTTTGGAATTTTAGCTTTTGCTTGTTGAATTTTGTTATATGATGATATAAAACTTATTGAAAAAGCTAAAATAACTCCACCTATAAACATTTGTTTATTATATTTAGGTACTAATTCATCTTCAGTACACATTGCAAATATCACAACAACAACAAGCCACGATGCTATTAATGTTATTCCAAATTTAATTATATTCCAAAACAAACTATTTTTAAATTCTTCATTCATTTCAATTCTCACACCCTTCTAATTCTTCAAATATTTTCTCTTTATCCATATTTTGTCCTATAAATACAAGCTTTATCATTCTATCTCCAACTTCATCATCCCAATCCTTCAAAATTTCAGGATTATGTTTAATCATTTGGTCTAATTCTTCTTTTGGGGCAGTTGCTAACCAATACCCTGCTTCTGAAAGTGAAAGTTGTTTTCCTGCTTGTTCAAATAAATAGCTCATTTCATTATCTTGCTTAAACCATACTAAACCTTTACATCTAATTACATTTTTTGGTAAATTCTTAGCAAACTCATCAAATTTAGCTTCATCTACAGGTTTTCTTGATGTATATACAAATGTTGAAATTCCGTACTCTTCTGCTTCACCATCATCATTATGATGATGGTGGTGATGGTGATGTTCGTGATTATTGTCATCCTCATGATGTTGGTCATGGTCTTCGTGATGATGGTGCTCATATTCTTCATCCTCATTATGTTCGTGTTCTTCTTTATCATCTTCATTTTTTTCAATTTCTTTTATCCAACCTGCTGAATTTGCAACTTTTTCAAAATCGAAATTATTAGTATCAATTATTTCACCAACATCAACTTTAGCGTAATTTGTTTCTATTATCTTAGCTGTTGGTTGAAGCTCGCGAATTATTAATTTTATTCTCTTTAAATCTTCGAGCTCTATTTCATCAACCTTATTTAAAACAATAGTATTGCAGAATTCTATTTGTTGAATTAAAAGATTTTCTATATCTTCTTCCTCAATATCATCTTTAACTAAATAATCTCCACAACCAAATTCTGTTGCTAATCTTAATGCATCAACAACCGTAACAACATTATCTAACCTACAAATCTTTGGTAACCCATATTGATCTGTAGATTCAGATAATGCCATAATTGTTTGTGCAATTGGTAATGGCTCGCATATTCCACTTGCTTCTATAAGAATGTAATCAAATTTTTTAGTTTTTAAAATATCTACGATTTGATTCATTAAATCTGCTTTTAATGTACAGCAAATACATCCGTTGGAAAGTGGAACCACATTACCTTTATCTTCTTCTTTAATAAATCCTCCATCTTTGATTAATTTTTCATCGATATTTACTTCTCCAATATCATTTACAATTACAGCAACTTTATATCCTTCTTGATTATTTAATACATGGTTTAAAAGAGTAGTTTTTCCTGCTCCTAAATATCCAGTTAATACTGTAATTGGTACTATTTTATGTTCCATCTTTTATTCCTTTCTTTATTTATTATATTTCTTCTAAAAATTCTTCTAATGAACTATTTATTCTTGTTTTACTTTCAGGATCCAATGTTTCCCATCTTAATGGCATTTCTTTATTCAATATACCATTTATTGTTTGAATTTTATTTATTATTTTCCTTATATCATATTCGTAATTCAATATACAGTCGTTACCTTCCATTAACAAAATATAAGAATTTCCTAATTCTGAAATTGTTTTATTACATGTTAAAAACAAAGCTGGATAAAATTTTTTATAATTTTTAAAAAAATCCCTTAAATTAGTAAGACAAAAATTATACCATGTTCCATCACCATTTAAATCTATTTGATTCCACATATGGTTAGAAGAACAAACAGTTCTACTATTTATCCCAACTGCCTCTAATGCCCACTTTAAACATACAGCATATTGTACACATACAGCAATCCCCATCAATAATGAACCTTTAAATGTTACCACTAAACTTCTATATATATTCTTTTCTTTTTCTGACAATCTATTATATTCCTCTGAGTCTGTGTCCCCTCGGTCATCGATTACTAGATTTTTACATAGTAATGTACTCACAATTAATAATTTATCCAAATTTGAAATATTACTTGGAACTATTGATTGAATCATTTGAAATATATTATCTATTTTTTTTATCTCTTCCATTGAGTAACTTTGCATAATAGGTACTTGTTTATTCATATCATTTTCAATTTTAAAAGAATAACAAATGTTATTATTATTAAATTTACAAATATCATGTAATTGCTTAAGGTTATTTATTTCAACTTCTATTTTTGAATTTCCATATCTTGAAAAATCCTCATCTACTTGTGTTAAAACTATAACATCTTTAAATGTACATTCGTTAAATGTACATTCTGTAAAACTTATTTTATTTGTTCCATTTCCTTTGAAAACTATATTAGTAAAGTTATATTTTGAAAATCTTGTCACTTTAATATATTTTAATAATATATCAATATCATGTTGGCTTATTTCATCGCCATCATCATCATAAGTCAGTTCAACACAACCAGGAATTTCTTCTAAATCACTACTTGTTAAAGAAACAACTCTGAGAAATTCTTTAAAGAAATTTTGCAATCTTTTATTATCAAATTCAATTATTTCACCCATTTTTTATTCTCACCCATATTTATCTAAAAGCCTATTTTTAAGTTTTTATCTAAAAAAGAAATATTTATTTTTCTGTTTTCAAATTGTTTTAAAAAAAGTCGTTTATCGTAAACTTTGCTTCCATCAAAGTTTAGAACTCTTAATTTTGTAAGTTGATTATAGTTAATTTTATCGTTTAATTCTATCTCTTGTAAATATAGATATTCTAAATTAGTAAACTTATCTATTTTATTTAGATTTTCTACACTTTCGTTCACAATTTTTAATGTTATTAAGTCTAAATCAACTATATTATTTATATCAATTTTACCTGAATTAATTAAGTAAAGTCTTTTTATACTTTGGTTAAAGATATAAGCTTTTTCAATACGACAATCTTCTATTTTTAATACCTCAATATTCTTTAGTAAAATATTTGTGTTAAAAATACAATCTATATACCATATTTGCTTTAAATTGATACAAGAATTTATTTTATTCATAATTTCATCCTGAATAATAAAGTTCTTCATAATAAGGCTATCTATTTTATCATTGTTAGTTATTTTCTTAAAATCAACTTCTTGCTTTCTACCAAAAAAATCAACCCTATTAATTATTATTTCATTCATATTTTTTCTCCATATTAGTATTAACCTAAATAAGATTTTAACATAGTCAAGATATAATTATTTTACAACATCGGAGTACACTATTCTTCCACCAACAATTGTATATACAACCTTTCCTTTCATCTTCTCATCAATAAAAGGAGAGTTTTTAGATTTTGATACTACCATATCTTTAGTATAAATATATTCTTTATTTGGATCAAATATTGTTAAATCTGCATCATAACCTGCTTCAATTGTTCCTTTTGTTTTTAAGCCTAGTAATTCAGCTGGTCTATAAGAAGTAAGTCTAACCAAATCATCATATGTTAAAGCTCCTGTATCAATTAAATTCATTATTTCACATGATAAAGCTGTTTCAAATCCTATTATTCCATTTGGTGCAGTTGCTAATCCTTTTGCCTTTTCTTCTTCTGCATGTGGAGCATGATCAGTAATTATAGCATCTATTGTTCCTTCTTTTAAACCTTCTATAATAGCAAGTCTATCTTTTTCAGTTCTTAAAGGTGGGTTCATTTTTGCATTAACACCTTTTTCTAATACTTTTTCTACTGTTAAAGAAAAATAGTGTGGACATGTTTCGCAAGTAACATTTACTCCTCTTTTTTTAGCATCTCTAATCATATTTTTTGAAGTTGATGTACTAATATGACATATATGTGCATGAATATTATTTGTTTCTGCTAAAACAATATCACGAGCAGCCATAATTTCTTCAGCTTCAGGTAATACTCCTTCTACTCCTAGTTGATCTGCTATTGGTCCTGCATTTATTGCACCACTTGCAACTGACTTTTCTTCACAATGTGCTGATGTAAATGAACCCACTTCATTTGCTTTTATCATTCCTTCTCTCATAATTCTAGAGTTAACAACAGGTATTCCATCATCAGAAAATGCAATTGCTCCAGCTTCTTTCATTGCTTTAAAATCAACTAATTCTTCTCCTTTTTCTCCTTTTGTAATAGCAGAAAATGGTAATATATTACACAAATTAGCTTCTTTTGCTCTATCTATAATAAATTTTAAAGTTTCTACATTATCTGGAACTGGTTTTGTATTTGGCATTGGACAAATAGTTGTAAAACCACCTGCAACAGCACTTTTTGCTCCTGTTAATATAGTTTCTTTATATTCAAATCCAGGTTCACGTAAATGGCAATGCATATCAATCATTCCAGGAATTATAACTAATCCTCTACAATCAATATCTCTATCTGCTACATCACTTAAACTCTCTCCCACTTTAGATATTTTTTCATCTTCAATAAGTATGTCCATTATCCCATCTAGTTTGTTTTTATGATCAACCACTCTTGCATTTTTTAATAAAATTTTCATTTTTTACTCTCCTTTATATGTTTTTTCTAATTATATATTTTTTTCACTACAATTGCAAGAGAATTTTCTGATTTTTAAAAGAATTAGATTATGGTTTGTTTTAATTTACAGCAAAGTGCGACTTTAATATGGCTGTAAATATTTGCAATGGTTTACATTAAAAAAGAGATACCTTTAAAATGTTAGGTATCTCTAAATTTTATAATCCTAAATATGGTGCAATATATGGATAAATTTTCATTTTTGTTAAGTTTGTATAAAGCTTTAATAATTCCTCAGTTTTCATTGTGTTTATATCTACACTATTTGATGTATTTACATCTTCAATATCAACAATTTCTGAATTTTTTATTTCTATATTTAATGTAACTTTCCCAACATCAGGTACATTGTCAATAACTATATTTAAATTAAATGTTTCTTTATCTTTTTTCTCTAATTTAACAGTTCCTTTAAATGCTTCTGCTGTAACTAGCATCCCATCTTTTTCTGTTTTAAATTCAAATGAAAATCCATAAGTTTCATTATCAATTTTATTTATTATTATTTTACCTTCATCAGATTCTAGAGATTTTGCTGTAAATTCTACTTTTTTAATTTCTTTAGATAATCCCTTTGTATATAAAGAAATTTCTATAATTGCTTTATCTTTATCTATTTCATTTTTATATTTATCAAATGATTCTTGTACACTTTTTTGAACATTTTCAAACATTTCTTTTACTTTTTCAGGGTTTTTGTAACAGTTTAAATAATCCTGATTATCTTTTAGTTCAGTAATATAACTAGTATAAATTGTTTCAATTTCTGCTATTGATACTTTCATAGTATTTTTTGTCATACCGTCTACGTTTTCTTTAGAGAAATAGTCTTCTTTTAAAATTTTTGTTATAATCTCTTTAGTTATTGATTTTGCCTTATCTTGATTAACTAATTCTAAATCATCAATTTTAACTTTTGAATTATTGTTAATTTCTAAAACAGAGCCTGTATCAATTTTAAGGTATTTGTCATATAAATCTTTAACAAACAAATAAACATTATTATCTCCCATTTTATATAGTGCTTTTGCATTTAATAGTTCATCATTTTGATAATCTAAATTAGCATTAATGAATGTGTTATTCATATCTGTTTGAACATTAAGCTTAATTTTGCCATTATTAATTATATTTTCATATTCAGTTATTTCTTTATTTGTAGTTTCAATATTACCACTTAAAGAAATTGTTGTATTAAATTTTGTTAAATCTTTGTTGTTCTCTGCATTTGCTGTATCCATAAATCCATTTATTTTACTAACAAATACATTTTTTGGTGCTGAAGTTTTTATATAATAAAATACTCCTCCAGCAATAGCTAAAACTATTATTAAAAGTAAGATAATTATCAGAGCTTTACCACTTTTTTCTTTTTTCATAAACACTCCTCCTTTTTTATTATAATTAATTATATTATTTGCTAATGTCTTTGTCAATAAAAAGTAATCATTTTTCAAAAAATGTCATATTGACTTTGTTTATATAATATTATATAGTATATAAACAAAGGAGGAATTATGCAGAAGAAAAAAATTTTATTTTATATTACTTTTATACTATCTTTTGTTGTTCTTGGATTACTTGCAATTCTTTTTATTAAAAATATTATGCCAATAGTTCATTCATATAACTGTATGAAAAAAGATTTTGAAAACGAATTTGCATCACCTTTTTCTGTTAATAAAATCGTGTATTTTAGCACAGCAAATGCAAATAGCACAATTAACCAAAATTCATCATTTACCATAAATGATTTATATCAAATAACAGATATAGCTATATTTATAAATAATAATTCAAATGGTAATTATACAAATAAAAACACTTTAAAGAAGGTCACATTATCTGATATTGATTTTAATCTTGCCCCAAATGTTGGTGAGCCTAATTTATATTATAAGAATTTATATTATTTTTCAAAAAATATTTTTGATATTAACAACAAAATCGATAAGGCAATAGAATTTGAAACAACTTCAGAAAGTGAGATTGATTTTAACTCACCTGTTTTATACAATAATACTGCTAATCCAATAGCTTTAAGTTATGTAAACTCAAATATTTTAACAAACTATACTTTAGCAGATACTATTTCAAATCTATCTTATGATGGTAGTTTATTAAAAACATGTAATATTACTTTAAACTCTATTTCTTGCAAGATTGCATTTAATATGATTATTGAAAATAATTTAAATGAAATATATAATTGTCCTATGCTCTTAACCATGCCTTTATCTACTGAAAATTCAACTATTTATGATGGAAAGCTTGTTTTAACTGATAATGTAGATTATAGATTTATTAAAACTAACTGGCCATAACTGTTCAATAGAAATAAAAATCTGAAGAAAAAATAAATGTAGGGGCGATTTTAATCGCCCGCAAAATTGCATATTTTTAAACGGGCGATTAAAATCGCCCCTACATTCTTAAAACAAATTTTTTATGTATCATCGAACAGTAAAAATCAAACTACAAATAATAATATACATAAAAACTGTAATAAACTTCCTGCAAAAATAAATAAATGAAAAATTGAATGCATATATTTTTTCTTTTTACCTACACCATAAAAAATTGCACCAATTGTATATACAATTCCACCAGCTAATAGTAATGAAAAGCCTGTCAATCCTAGTCTTTCAATTACAACATTCATTTTTACAATAATACACCATCCCATAATTAAATAACAAATCATTGAAAACACTTTGAAATTTTTTAAATCAATAGCATTTAAAACAATTCCTAAAATTGCAAGTCCCCATATTATTCCAAAAATGCTCCAGCCAAGAGCAATACTATATTCTCTTAATGTGCATAAAGCAAAAGGAGTATAAGACCCTGCAATTAATAAAAATATTGAACAATGGTCTAATACTTGAAAGACCTTTTTAGCTGTTGTATTAGGATGTAATCCATGGTATATACTACTCATTGTATATAATACAATCATTGTAATTCCATATATTATACTAGAAATAACTCCATAAGCATTATGATGGATTGCAGCAAATATTATACATAATACAAGTGCTATCACACCTAATGCACCACCTACAATATGTGTTGTCATATTAAAAATTTCTTCTCCTTTTGTATATATAGGTAGTTTTCTATCTGCTAATTTAGTTCTTCTCATAAAAAATCCTCACTTTCTTTTGAATATTTATCTAGTTTTGTATACTATATCATATAGTTTGTAAAAATGCAAGAGTTCTCCATATATTTTTTTATTTAAAACCTAATAAAACGATAATAATTGTATAGAATCTGTAGGGGCGATTTTAATCGCCCGTTTATCATAATTGCGGGCGATTAAAATCGCCCCTACATTTCAAATCTTGGTAAGAATTATAATATCTATTATATTGCAGGCGATTAAAATTGCTCCTAGCCTGTATTCACACCAATGACTCCTCCAAATATTCCACCTATCAATCCAACTATAATCATAATAATCGAAACCCAATTTATACTAAAATTTGAATTTACTGTACTAGAAATTAAATATAACAATAATATGTAACTTGCTCCTATAATTCCTCCACTTAATAATCCATTTTTATGTAATTTTCTTGTTCCTAAAGAACTTCCTGTTAAAATACTTACTCCTGTAATTGTAATAATCACTGGTCTTATAGTTTGTTCTGATAAAGATGTGTAAACAAGCAATACGGAGTAAATAATTAACATACACAATGTAAACAAAAATGATATAAATATTCCTCTTAGTATACAAATTGATTGTTTGTTACTTTTAAAAAAACTCATGAATATATTTCCTTTCATAAATTAACATTTAAAATAAGAACTTAGATGTTTAATCTAAGCTCTTATTAATATATTCAATATTATTTTATTTATTACTATTTATTATTTCTTCAAGTTCTTTTTTACACTGTTCTAAATTTTTAAAAACAATTCCATGAATGCCTAGTTCATTTGCAGTTTTAATATTATTTGGATTATCATCTATAAAAATAGATTCGTTAGGGATTAAATCATATTTATTTAACAAAGTAGTAAAATTATTAGTATTTGGTTTATTTGAACCAACTTCAAATGAATAAGTGGCACCATCTGCAATTTGAAAAATATCAGAAAGGTTTATATCATATTCATAACTTTCTTTTGATAGATCTGAAAGAATATACACCTTAAATCCCTTACTTTTTATTTCTTTAAAAAACTGTTCTTCATTTTTTTTTATAGTTAAAATGCTTTTCCAATTTCCACTTTCTAATTCATCAATTTGTTTTGAATATTCTGGGATTCTAGTTTTTATATCATTTTTAATCTCTTTAAATGTACCTGTAGGTTTTGTTGCAAGCTCCATCCATTCTTTTCCCCAAAACACTTCTTTAAATAGTAATTCAGTAGTTTTATTATCATATCCAAATTCTTTTATATAGCTTTTTGGATTATAATCAAATATTACTCCACCTAAATCAAATATAATATTTTTAATCATATATGGTCTCCATTATTGATATTTATCTAAAGGTATTATTTTGGCATATTTTTCTTTAGGAAATTCTTCATCATATTCAATATCTGAAAACAATTCTGGCATATCTTCTTTAAATTTTAATAGTAATGGAATAAATACTTGTCGAGCTGATGGATGACCATAAGAAGCAGAACAATGTCTCCTTAATATATATCTCCATTCCCTAATATTACATGTCATATTCATTTCTCCAATTGTAGAAAGAGAAAGTATCATTCTTAATTGGTCTGGTTTTCCTCCCATATTTGACATTTTAACATAGCTTTCCTCAATTGTTTTCATGCATTTTTCCCATTCTTCATATAATTTTGTCCCTTTTTCAAAATGTGGTTGTTTTATTATTCTTAATTGATTTTCATATTTGTCTTTTCCATAATTACAATATCTTGTACTCTCATTAGAAAAACTTGCAAGTCTATGCCCTGGAATGTCCTGCATTAAACTTAAGTCTCCAAATACTTTTACTGAAATTTTTTCATGTTCAATAACAGATTCGTGTCCGCTTTTTATGCAATTTGTAATTATTCTTTTGTAACTATCTTCAGAAATATTAGCTTCAGACTTATAACAAGTTCTAGCAGCTTTTTCTATATTTTTCATTATTTTCATTCCATCATATTTTTCTATATAAACAGCTGGATCAAATATTCTCATTATTTTATCTCCTTTTAATTAAATTTTAGTTAATCTTGAATTTATTAAAGAAATACACTTATATGATTTGAAGTGGTAGTATTTTTGCATATTTTTCTTTTGGAAATTCAGTATCATATTCAATATCAGCAAATAATTCTGGCATATCTTGTTTAAACTTAACAAGAACAGGAATTAACAATTGTCTTATTGCTGGATGGGCATGAAATGTTGTTCTTAAACTAAACAAATGTCTCCACTCTCTAATATTACAAGTTACATTCATTTCTAAAGCAGCTGAATAAGGAATAATCATTCTTAATTGTTCTTCTGTAGCCCCTTCTCTTTTCATTATTTGAAAGCTTTCTTCTAATTTTTTCACACATTTTTCCCATTCATAATAGAAATCTGTTTGTTCTTCTATATTTACAGGTTTGATTAATTTTAATTCACTTTCATATTTTAAGTTTTTAATACTTTCAACAGAAAAAGTGGCATATCTGTGTCTTTCTAAATCTTTATATACACCACTATCACCAATCATTTTTATGGTAATAGTTTTATGTTCTAAAATAGAAGTATGATCGTTTTTAATACATTTTAAAAGTAAATCTTTATAGTTATCTTTAGAAATATCAAATTCATAATTATAACAAGTGCTAGCCATATTTGCTAAAAACTTCATTATTTCTTCCCCATCATAATTTTCAACATAAACAACTGGATCAATTAATTTCATTTTATTTCCTCCTCACAATTTTCTATACTATATCAAATATTAAAATTATTTACAATAGATTTTTAAAAATTTATTTTCCAAATTTGTAGGTTAGTCAATCATATGTCACACTTTTTGGTACTCTCTTTCAATATTTTATTTTCAATGTAGGTGTGACATATCTATTTTAAACCTATATATTTCAAAATAAGTTTGAGTTTATCTTTATTGATTTTTGCGTATTTTTATTATATAATATAATTATATTGTTATAAATATGGGGATTATATATGGAAATATCATACACACTTACTTTAGAATATTATAAATGGCTATTTGACGACAAAAATATTAAGTTAAATTTATTTCTAGATTCTAGCATTGCAGAAGAAAATACTAATATAATACCGCTTGTATATTATCCTGATCAGTATTCAGAATTATTTAATAGCGAATTATTTACTAGATTAAAAAGGATTAGTCAAACACGGATTAAAATTTCATTTCGCACTAAACGATGCTTTTTTTAATAGATATAGCCATTCTATTGGAACAGGAAATAAAAAAAGTAAACTTTTTATTAAATTATTGTCACAAAATGTTCCAGAAGAAGTTTCAAATGAAGATTTATATAAATATTTCGATGATAATTTTACTAAGTTATCTCAAACTATAGGTCCTATTGATAAAGTAGACTTAATTGCAGAAGAAATAATATCATATATGCATGATTGTATGCATTTGCCATTTTCTCACTTATTTGAATCTGAAATAATAAATCAAGTTCGGATTTCATGAAGATTTAGTAAGAAAAGCTTTATTAGAAGATTATACAATTCAAAATATATTTAAAAAAATACACCCTGATTTGAGAAATACAATAGCCACACATATTTGCCAAAAAAATGTTTTTTCATCTCTTAATGCCTCTTCACTTGATTTTGATAGATTTGATTATATTTTACGTGGAGCTTTTTATCAGGGAAATACCTCATATAATACAGATTTTCCATCATTCACATTTGAAGAAGTAGATATAGGCTCCAAAAAATCTATTGTCCCAGTATATAATATAAAAGACTATAATATAATTATCGAACTTTTAAGTAAAAGACGAGATCTTTATACTGGAAATTTAGGTTACTTATCCCCTGAAGTTATATTGGCAGATTCTGTTTTTGGAGAAGCTTTAAATGCTATTTTAGAAAGTCTATCGAAATATCCTCATGCAATAAGTAATTCCTTTGAAAATTTAAAAGAATTTATATTCTCATTATCTCCAAAATATTCAAGTCAAAAAATAAATGCTAGTTTGGTGAATATTGAAGAAGTCCTTAAATGGGATAATATTAGTTTTATAAATTGTTTACTTGATTTTGCTGAAAGTTTAGATGAAGAAAAAGATTCTCATACCATAGAACTAATTGCTCTAATTGTTCCACCTTTAGAATCATTAATATATATGGTTAGTAGTATGAAATATAATGATTATCAGCAAATAAAAAAAACTGATCCTGAATACATAAAAGAAAGAAAACTACAAGACCAAGAATTAATAAAAAAATTAAAAAGCTATATAAAATCAGAAACATACTTAGCAAAATGTCTAAAAAATAAGAATTTTTTGTTTGACAATATAAGGTTTATAAGAGATTCTGATAGTAATACCTATAATGCTGATTTTAATTCTAGCAATATTTTTTTTAAAAAAAGAACCTTTCAAGAATATAATAAAAATGAACCAATATATGTAAAACTAGAAAATGGTGAAATTTGTACTATTGATAAAGTACCAGGCAAAACTTTTCCTTTTTCTTCAGAAAAAAAAGAGATTAATTATGTATATGAAATAAAACCTTTATCTAGATGTTTTCGGGTTATTAACTCCACAAGCAACTGCAAATGTTTTGACTTCAAGATCACCTTCGCCTAAATATCCTAATTTCAGCATTGAAGTTAAAAGGTCTTTTCCAGAAATAGAGTAGTATAAAAACTACTCTATTTTAGATTTCTAAAAATTTATTTTCCAAATTTTCATCAGACTTGTATGACACTTTTACATAATTGCTTGTATAACCTGTCCAAACTCCATCTTTTTGCTCCTCAAATAATACTTCTTGAGGTTTAGAAAAATAAATTTTGTTATACTCTTCTTGATTTTTATCTGATAATTCTATTAATTTTTGACTTCTTTCTTCTTTAATATTACCATCAACTTGATTTGGCATTTTAGAAGCGGATGTTCCCTCTCTTGGAGAATATTTAAATATATGCATTTTGTAAAATTTTATTTCTTTTAAAAAGTTATAAGTTTTTTCAAATTCTTCTTCTGTTTCTCCAGGGAAACCAACTATTATATCTGTTGTTAAATTTACATCTTTAAATGCTTTTCTTAACCTATTTACAACTTGTCTAAACTCATCAGTAGTATATTTTCTATTCATTCTTTTTAAAGTTTCATCACATCCACTTTGTAAAGACAAATGAAAATGATTGCAAATTTTATCTAATTTTGAAAGTCTTTTAGTAAATTCTTCAGTAATAAGACTTGGCTCTAAAGAACCTAATCTGATTCTTTTTATACCTTCTATTTTGTTTAAATCTTCTAATAAATCTATCATTCTATAATTATAACTAAAATCTAATCCATAAGATGCAATATGAATTCCTGTAATTACAATCTCTTGAATATCTTTTTTGGCAATTTCTTCAACTTCTTTTATAATATTTTCTTTATTTCTACTTCTTACTCTACCTCTTGCATAAGGAATTAAACAATATGTACAAAAATTGTTGCAACCATCTTGAATTTTAATTGTTGCTCTTGTTTTTTCTGTAAATGTAACTAGTCCCATTTCAGAAAATTCTTTTTCTTTATTTACATCATAAATTTTATTTATTTTTTCATTTTGATATATATAATTTTCTACAATAGAAACTATGTCTTTTTTTTCTGAGTTTCCAATGCTTAAGTCAATTTCTTCTATGTTATCAACTTTATCTTTTGCAACTTGTACATAACAACCACAAGCTACAACAATAGCTTTTGAATTTGTTTCCTTTGCTTTTCTTAAAATTTGTCTAGATTTTCTATCTGCAATATTTGTAACTGTACATGTGTTTACAATTATGATATCAGGATTATTCTCTATATCACATATTTCATAATTATTATCTATAAATTTTTGTGCCATTGCATTTGATTCATATTGATTAACTTTACAGCCTAAAGTCACAAATGCAACTTTCTTTGATTTTTCCATTTTAGTATATCATTTCCTCCTTAATAGTCAATATAAGTTGGAAAAGAATTAAATTTTGGCAAAGCAAAATTGTAATTATTTTTCAACTTACAGGTTCTCTGTACTTATATCTTCTGCCTTAATAGTTATCAAAGCTTTTTTAGATTTCTTGTCTTTGGTATTACTTGCATGTTTAATTATGGATTTTTCATATACATTTCTTACAAATCTTGCATTACCAAAGTTTTTGGTGCACTTGTTTTCTTCTATTATTTTTTTAACCTTTTCTTCTGCTTCTTTTGAAACTACAAACCCTGCTTTTGTCATCATTTGGTTAAATATTTGCCATAGCTCATCAACAGTATAATCTTCAAATTCAACAGTATAGCCTATTCTAGAAACTATACCAGAATTTAAATTAAGAAAATCTTGCATTTCTTTTGTGTAACCTGCAAAAATTACAACTAAATTGTCTCTATTATTTTCCATTCCTTGAATTAAAGTTGCAACCGCTTCTTCATTAAAAGAATTACCTTCCCCTTTTCCAGATGCAAGCGAATATGCCTCATCTATAAAAAGTACTCCTCCTAAAGCTTTTTGAACAACATTTGCAGTTTTAATTGATGTTTGTCCAACATATTCGGCAACTAAATCTTTACTTGTAACCTCTAATAATTTATCTTGTTTAATATATTTTAAATTATATAAAATCTTAGATACAATTCTTGCAACAGTTGTTTTTCCTGTTCCTGGATTACCTAAAAATACCATATGTAAATTAATAGATTTAATATTTAAAATATCTTTTGACTTTTCTTTTAATGATATTAAATCAACTAATTCACGAAGCATCTTTTTAACTTTTTGTAAACCAACTAAACTATCTAATTCTTCAAAAATCTCATCTATAGTTTTATTTTGTTCATAATCAGGTACTTGTTTACTAAAGCTAATTTTTTGTACTAAACTATCTCTATAATCAGGATAATTTGATTCTGTTTTAGGTAATGTATTTGAAATATAATCAAGAAGTTTTATTTGAATGTCTTCTGTAACTGTACTATTTTTATTTAATATTTCAAGAATTTCATTATATGCTTCTTGAACATCAGGAGTTCTACCAATTATATTAAATTCAGCAAATTCAGATTTTATTTTATCTGAACTTAGGAAAAGGTCATTTAATTCATCCTTATTTTGAGCATAAAGAATAGTTAAATATTTATTCTCATATTCAGAAATACATTCTTCAAGCTTATTGATAATCTTTGCTTTATCATTTAAGTCTTTTGAATATAATCCATTAAAACTATTAAAGGCAATAATACTATTATCAGAACTGTATATTTTTGCTATATCTTCTGCATTTTGAATATCATAGCATGAAATAATTCCTATATCTCCTTTTGGAAGATATTCAAAAAAATTAGTTGAATCATTTAATACTCTTAAGATTCCTTCAAATGTTTCTTTATTATTGGCATAAATATTCATATTAAAAGATATAAATTGTTTTTCAATTTTTTCATTAAACTTTCTAATATATTCAACAATTTTCTTTAAAGTATTCTTAGATTCTTCTTCAATATAAAGCTCATCAATCTTTTTAAATATTTCTTCCATAAACTTGTCTTTATCTACTGTTGAAACATCTTTTTTTTCAATTTCTTCTTGAGATATTTCAATAGATGGAATACTATCTTCTAATTCTTCTATATCAATTCCTTTTAGATTTTTGATATCATTTCGTAATTTTTCATTTTCTTTTTCAATTTTACCTATACCAAAAAAATCATCATACATGCCTTTAAAAAAATCATCTTTTTTCATAATTAATATTATCCTTTCTTTAAAAAACACTTAATACAATTGTATGTTATAAAGCAAATATATTTAATATTAAAATTGAGTTCGACCTACTCGCAGTTCTGAAGCCGTTTATGATTATTTAATAATGCTTAAATATAATATAAACGGCGTGCATTTTAAAAGTAAGTGCCAGTAATTTCGGTTCAGAACGTTATATTAGCCTATTATTAGTGAACTTATAACAAATTGTATTTTTTCAGACTATTTAATTGATACTCATGTTTGGAAAAGAATTAAATTTTGGCAAGGCAAAATCTTACGCAAAAAGCGGAGCATACTTTGTGTATGTGAGCATTTTTAAGTAAGATTTTAACACAGCCAAAATTATAATTATTTTTCAAACTATTTCCTTGGGATTAATGTATCTACTGGACAATAATCATCAGTAAGTACAATTTCATTTTCATCAATATTTAATTTATATTCTCCTTCAAATTCTAGCTCTTGATCAGTTGAAATAACCATATTGTTTTGAGTAGTCTCCTTGTTTTCAATTGAACGACAAGGAATAACATATACATTTTTAAATACTTTTTTTAATGTATTTACCTCTGCTTTTATAAATCTTGAGTCTCTTCCTTCTACTGAAGAAATTATATTTGTTAAATACAATCCATTCTCATTAAGAGAATTCTTTATTTTTTGAATTAACTCTAGAGTTGTAAGTGTTTTTGCAGGAGTATCACCTGAAAATGCATCATTTAGTATTGCATCATATTTTTTTGTATTTCTATTTAAATATGTTCTACCATCTTCATTTATTAATTCTAATCTATGATTTTCATTCAAATTATAATCAGAAATTAATTTGTCTAAATAAAAGTATTTTTTTGCAAGCTTTGTTATGTCTCCATCAATTTCAACAACATCTATGCTTTTAGTTGGATATGTGCTTATATAATGTTTTGGATAGCCATAGCCTGCTCCACCAATCATCATAACTTGATTAATTTCATATTTAGAATTAAACATCAAATCATAATATTTTAAATAATTATAAACTAAATCATTTTGTTTTGATTCTTCAATAAAAGTTGCTGATTCATATCCACTATCAATATTAAGTAACCTAACATGCTCATTATTTATATATGCATTTCTTATAATCACTCTACCATATTGTGTATCATAGCTTACAGATATTTTATCTTCACCATCTAAAATCATTTTTCCTTTAATATCATTAGTGTATAATGAATAGATAAAAAGACAAAAACAAATTAGTAACCAACCTATAATTAAAATGTTTATTTTGTTTGATAATTTTATGTCTATCAAAAATGAAAGTATAAATAATATTATACTTAAAACATATAATATTTCTACGCATCCAAAATTAGGTACAAGGAAAAAGCCCCCTAAAAAAGTACCTACAATTCCACCAATAGTTGCAATCGCATAAACTTTTCCTGTAATTTGTCCTGCTGTATTGATATCTTTTAAATTTAGTTTAATAATAATTGGATTAATGAACCCCAAAAATAAAGATGGTATAAAAAACATTGTTAAAGTTCCTAGTATGGCACCTAACCTAATATCTGCAAAGGTTTTTGAAAGAAATTCTAAAATTAATTTCTGATTTATTGGTATTAAAAATACAAAAAAAGCAGCAAGTAAAAGTATTGTTTTTAGATTATTCTTTAGCCCATGTTTATCTGCTATTTTACCACCAATGTAATTTCCTATACTGCTACTTAATAAAATGATTCCAATAACACTTGTCCAAACAATATTTGAGTTTCCGAAATATGGAGAAAGCACACGTGATGCACAAAGTTCTAGTATCATACAAATTGCTTCTACTATGAAAATAAATACTTTATATTTTTGGTTCTTTATTTTATCTAACATTTTTCCTCCGAATAATTGTCTTTGTTATGCTCTCTCATAGTGTATATATAATATTTTTCAAACAATCTCGGCGGCAATACGCGTTATAGAAATTCTAATTTAATAAAACGAGCCTCTTTCACTCAGACCCTCTGCGCTACGCTTGAGTACCGTGAACATCCCTCATTTTATTAAAAAAGAATTTCTAATAACGCTCCAATTGCATTCGATTGTTTTCAAAATATTATATATACACTTAGAGATAAAAATATGACTTAAATAAAATTTGTATCTACTTTATTGCAATTTATTAAGCATATCTTTATATTTTTCCAGTTTAGCTTTTTCTTCATCAATTTTTGCTTGTGGAGCTTTATTTACAAAGCCCGGATTAGATAGCATCTTTTCGCATCTTTCAATTTCAAATTTTATTTTTTCTATTTCTTCTGCTTTACGTTTTGCTTCTTCTTCTAAATCTACTAACCCTTCAAGTGGCATGTATAGCTCAATTCCATCTCTTACAATACTAACTGCATTTTCTGCAATTCCTGTTTTATCATTTTGAATTTTTAGATTGCTTCCAAATCCAAGTTTTGTAATAAAATCTTTAGATTCTTCAATTTCTTTTTCATATTTTGTTGTTACAAAAATTAATTCAACTTTTTTACTTGGGTGAACATTCATTTTTGCACGAATATTTCTTATTTCAACTATAATATCTTTCATAGTTTCAATAAAATCATTTTTTTCATCATAATTAACTCTTTGCCTTGTTTTTGGCCAGTGTGATATCATTAAAGCATTATCATCATAATTAACAAGATTTGAGTAAATTTTAGATGTAATAAATGGCATAAATGGATGTAATAGTTTTAAACTATCACCAAATACATAATTCAATACAAAACTTACTTGTATCTTTTCTGCTCTATTATCACTATAAATCCTTGATTTTACAATTTCAATATACCAATCACAAAATTCATTCCATATAAAATTATAAATATTATCTAAAGCAATACCTAAATCATAGTCTTCAATGTTTTTAGTAACTGTTTTTATTAGATTATCTAATTTATTGATAATCCATCTATCTTCAACTTTTAGATATTCTGATTTATATGTTTTTGTTTGTTCATCTTTTGCTTTACTTGCAAATTCCATAATTTCTTCTTTTGAAACTAGATTTGTTATAACAAATTTAGCTGCATTCCAAATCTTATTTGCAAAGTTTGATGCTTGATCTAGTTTTTCAGGCATGTATTTAATGTCATTTCCCATAGTTGTACCAGAAATTACAGAAAATCTTAGGCTATCAGCCCCATACTCATCTATCACTTCTAATGGATCAACACCATTTCCCAATGTTTTAGACATTTTTCTTCCTAAACTATCACGAATAATTCCATGAATTAAAACATCTTTAAATGGTTCTGTTCCTGTAAATTCTAAGCCTTGAGTCATCATTCTTGATACCCAGAAAGTTATAATATCAAAACCTGTAACTAAAACATTTGTAGGATAAAATCTTTTATAATCTTCATTTTCTGTATTTGGCCAACCAAGAGTTGAAAATGGCCATAATGCAGAACTAAACCATGTATCTAATGTGTCTTCATCTTGATGTAATTTATTAGAGCCACATTTAGAACATTTTTCTGGAACAGTTTTTGCAACATTTATTTCTCCACATTCTTCACAATAATATGCTGGAATTCTGTGTCCCCACCATAATTGACGAGATATACACCAGTCTTGTATATTATCTAACCAATTAAAATATTGTTTTTCATATCTTTTAGGAACAAATCTAGTTTTATCTTGTCTTACACTATCTGCTGCTCTTTTTGCTAAATCTTTCATAGAAACAAACCATTGCATTGAAACTTTTGGCTCTATTGTAGATTTACATCTTTCACATTTTGCAACATTATGAGTGTAATCTTCTGTTTTAACAAGGTTTCCTGATCTTTCAAGCATTTCTACAATTCTTTTTCTAGCATCAATTAATTCCATTCCTTTTAATTCTGGAACTAAATTACCCATTTTATAGTCTTCATCAAATACTTCAATTATTTCTAAATTATGTCTTAGACCAGCTTGATAGTCATTCATATCATGTGCAGGAGTGATTTTAACACAACCTGTTCCAAATTCTTTTTCAACAAATTCATCAGCAATAATTGGAATTTCTTTGTTCATAATAGGAAGAATACATTTTTTACCTACTATATTTTTATATCTTTCATCATCTGGGTGAACGGCAACTGCAGTATCTCCAAGCATTGTTTCAGGTCTTGTTGTTGCAACTTCAACATATTTTCCTGGTTCTCCAACAATTTCATATCTAATATGCCATAAATGTGATGGCTCTTCTTTATACTCAACTTCTGCATCTGAAATTGTTGTTTTACAACTTGGGCAGTAATTTACCATCCTTGTTCCTTTATATATTAATCCTTTATTATACAAAGAAATAAATTGTTCTAAAACAGCATCTGACAAACCTTCATCCATAGTAAATCTATTTCTAGACCAATCACATGAACATCCAAGTTTACGTTGTTGTTCTTGAATGATTCCTCCATATTTATGAGTCCAATCCCAAGTTTCTTCTAGAAATTTTTCTCTTCCTATATCTTGTTTTGTTTTGCCTTCTGTTTTTAGTTTTTGAACAACCTTCATTTCTGTAGATATTGATGCATGGTCACTACCTGGAAGCCATAAACAATCATATCCTCTCATTCTTTTATATCTAATTAAAATATCCTGAATAGTATCATCTAGGGCATGACCCATATGTAATTTACCTGTTACATTTGGTGGTGGCATCATAATACAGTATGGTTCTTTATTCTCATTCATGCTTGGTTTAAAATAACCATTTTCTTCCCACTCTTTATATAATTCATCTTCAAAATCTTTTGGATTATATTTTCCTTCTAACATAAAATCAACTCCCTAATTATTTATTCTTACAGATGTGTATATTATATACTTAAATCGGCTTTTTTTCAACTGTTTTTTAAGAAAAAGAAAAATGGGAACGGAAGAAAAATGAGAAAAATGGGGACGGAGAATTTTTTCCATTGAGAAAAATGGGGACGGAGAATTTTTTCCATTGTAGGAAATTATGTCAAATCTCTTGATTTATTCTAATTTTTATAATAAAATATAAAATGTTAGGGGCAAATTAATTAAAAAAATATCAAAGAAAGGTTTTATTTTATTATGCCTCGTATTCCAAGAAAAAACTTTCAAACGAATTTCTATCATATAATGGTTCAGGGAATTAATAAAGAATTTATTTTCAAAAATTCAACTTATATCGAAAAATACCTTAGTATTATTTCCAAATATTTAAACGATTTTCCTATAACAATTTTAGCTTATTGTATTATGAATAATCATGCTCATTTTTTATTATTTAGCGAAAATGTTAATTCTTTAAGTAATTTTATGCAAAGAGTTAATACTTCCTATGCACGTTTTTATAATAAAGAAAATAATCGCGTTGGCTATGTTTTTAGAGATCGTTATAATTCACAGCCTATTTATAATCATACTCAACTTTATAATTGTATAAAATACATTCATAATAATCCTGTAAAAGCTAATATCGTAAATCATATGTGTGAATATCAGTATTCAAGTTATAATGAATTTTTTAAAAAAAGCGTTCTTCTGAATGATAAAAGTCTATTATTAATATTTGGTACATCTAAAACAGATATAGAGCAATTTAAATTCATTCATGAAGATAATGGAAATGAATCTTTTATAGACATATCATCGAACAAAGATAGTTTTGATGATTTCATTTCTCAAATTCAACTCGAACTTGGAATAACTATTGACGGTATTATTAAAGATAAAGAACTATTAAAAAAAATAATAGTTGATTCTAGAACTCAAACTAATGCTACTTTAGAAGAGCTAGCTTCAACCTTTGGTTTATCAATAAGTACTATTTATAGGTATTGTAATATGAAAAAAAGATAAAGATTATATAGAATCTTTATCTTTTTGAAAATTTTTCTCCGTCCCCATTTTTCTTATCTATTTAATCCGCTTAATCCAGCATAAATTGCTGTTCTTCCTAAGTCGTTTTCAATATTTAAAAGTCTATTATATTTTGCAACTCTGTCTGTTCTGCATGGTGCACCAGTTTTTATTTGTCCTGCATTTGTTGCAACTGCAACATCAGCTAATGTAGTATCTTCAGTTTCTCCAGATCTATGAGAAACAACTGCTGTCATTCCGTTCTTTTTAGCAAGTTCAATTGCATCTAATGTTTCTGTTAATGTTCCTATTTGATTAAGTTTGATTAGAATTGAGTTTGAAACTCCTAAATCAATTCCTTTTTGTAGTCTCTTAATATTTGTAACAAATAAGTCATCACCAACTAATTGGATTTTGCTTCCTAATCTATTAGTTAATTCTTTCCATCCTTCCCAATCTTCTTCTGCTAAACCATCTTCAATTGAGATTATTGGATATCTGTTAACTAAATCTTCGTAAAATGCTATCATTTCTTCAGTTGTTTTTGTAACTCCTATTTTCCAGAAATGATACATTCCTTCTTTTCCTATTTTTTTAGCTTCATCGTACATTTCTGTTGCAGCAACATCAAGAGCAAACATGATTTCTTCTCCTGGTTTGTATCCAGCTTTTTCAGTTGCTTCCATAATTAAAGCTAAAGCTTCATCTTCATCTTTAACATTTGGTGCAAATCCACCTTCATCTCCCACACCAGTTGCTAAACCTTTTTCTTTAAGAACTTTCTTTAAGTTATGATAAATTTCAGCACAAATTCTTAAACATTCTGTAAATGATTTTGCTCCAACTGGCATTATCATAAATTCTTGAACAGAAAGTGTAGAATCTGCATGTTTTCCACCATTCATTATATTCATCATAGGAGTTGGAAGAACTTTTGCATTTGGTCCACCTATGTAGTTATATAATTCCATACCTAAAGAATTTGCTGCAGCTTTTGCCACTGCAAGAGAAACACCAAGTGTTGCATTTGCACCAAGTTTAGCTTTATTTTCTGTTCCATCTAATTCAATTAAAGTTTTATCTAATTCTATTTGATCATAGGCATTCATTCCTACAATTTTATCTCTAATTATTGTATTAACATTTTCTACGGCTTTTAAAACACCTTTTCCAAGATATCTTGATTTATCTCCATCTCTTAATTCTACTGCTTCAAAGCTTCCTGTAGATGCTCCAGATGGTACCATAGCAACTCCTTCTGATCCATCTTCTAGTACAACTTCAACTTGTACTGTTGGATTTCCTCTAGAGTCTAATACTTCTAAGGCTCTAACTTCATCAATTTCTAAATATTGTTTCATTTTGAAACTCCTCCTTTAAAATTTTTTATATTTTGCTAAAAATATCATATTGATATATTGATATTTCTAGTAATTAACGTTTTAGTTTAATATTTGATTTCTGTTATTCTTCTCCTCTTTCAACCTCTTCTCCTCTTGCTTCTTCGCTTTCAGTTCACGTTTTTGCATTTTTCTTTCTTCAATTTCTGCTGCTCTTTGTTCAAGTTCTAATTGCCTTGTTTTTTCAGCTTCGATTTCTCTATCAAATCCAACTAAATTATTAGAAGTTTTTAAATATAAACCTGTTTGATAAACTTCTCTTTTTTCTTCTTTATTGGGATCATAATATTTATCAAGTATTTTTCTTTCTTCTTTTAATTCTCCACCAAGATGTAAATATTTATACCTCCAAATCACATGCCTTACATAACTTGCATATTGTTCTTGAGAAATATCATCATAAAAATACTCAACTTTAAACCTATTATGAGCAATAGAAATTGTAAGATATGTCCATAAATCTTGTTCTGTATCAATAAAGTCTTGTCTTAAATCTTTTATATGATTATATAATACATCAACAATTTTTAGGTATTCATCTTCGTTTATATTGAATTTTTTTGGAACTTCATATACATTTACAGGCTTCTTTTTTAATATTTTAATTTTTGGAATATAGTAGAAAAACATTTCTCCAGTTTGTACATCTCCAGCTCTATCTATTACAGAAGCATATAAATATATCTCATCCCATTTTTCTGGGATTAATTCAAATAAATAACTTTGTATCTTTTCATATTTATCTTTCATATTTTTGGTTGTTCTTAGCATTATTTCATTTGCCACAAAACAAGTGGCCTATCCTCCTTATTTTTCTATAATACTAACACCTGTCATTTCTTTTGGTTGTTCAATATCAAGTAATTCTAGTATTGTAGGAGCTAAATCACATAATCTGCCATCTTTTAATTTCATATTTTCTTTTTCTGAAACTAATATTAATGGTACTAAATTTGTAGTATGAGCAGTATGTGGTTCTCCTGTTTGATAATCTATCATTTGTTCACAATTTCCATGATCTGCTGTAATTATTAAATTTGCTTTTTGGCTATCAATTGCTTCATATATTCTTCCTACACAATTATCAATAGTTTCTACTGCTTTAATTGCAGCAGGTAAACTTCCAGTATGACCTACCATATCTGGATTTGCAAAATTTAAAATTATACAATTATATTTTTTTGAGTTTATAGCTTCAACTACTTTATCACATACTTCATTTGCACTCATTTCAGGTTGTAAATCATATGTTTCTACTTTTGGAGATGGAACTAAAATTCTATCTTCCCCATCATATTGCTTTTCTTCTCCACCATTAAAGAAAAATGTAACATGAGCATATTTCTCTGTTTCTGCTATTCTTAATTGTTTTCCTCCATTTTTACTAACAACTTCTCCAAGTGTATTTACAATTGGTTCTTTATTAAATGCTATATGAACATTTGGCATAGTTTCATCATAGCTTGTGAAACAAACATAGTATAAATTCATTTTTTTAGTTTCAAATTCATTAAAATTATGATCAACAAGAGTACGAGTTATTTCTCTTGCTCTATCTGGTCTAAAGTTAAAGAAAATAACAGAATCTCCATCTTCAATTGTAGCAATAGGATTGTCTCCATTAGTGATAACTGTTGGCTCAACAAATTCATCAAAAACTTCTTTTTGATAAGAATTCTCAATTGCATTTATACTGCTACCTGATTTTATTCCTTCACCATTGACCATTGCATCATATGCTTTTTGAACTCTTTGCCAACGTTTATCTCTATCCATTGCGTAGAATCTTCCGGATAAAGTTGCTATTTTTCCAACACCTTTTTCTTTCATTTTTTCTTCAAGTTCTTGAATATAGTTTTCTGCTGATGCTGGTGGTGTATCTCTTCCATCTAAAAAACAATGTACATAAACATTTTCAAAATCTCTTCTTTTTGCAAGTTCTAACAACCCATATAAATGTCTATTATGGCTGTGAACTCCACCATCTGATAATAATCCCAAAATATGCAATTTTGAGTTGTTTTTTTTGCAGTTTTCAATAGCATTTATAAGTTCAGTATTTGCAAAAAAGTCTCCATCTTCAATTGCTTTGGTAATTCTAGTAAGCTCTTGGTATACTATTCTACCAGCTCCAATATTTGTATGACCTACTTCTGAATTTCCCATTTGTCCTTCAGGTAATCCAACTGCCATTCCACTAGCTGATATATGACATGTTGGATATTTATTCATTAGTTTATCTAAATTAGGTGTGTTGGCTTGTTTTACAGCATTTCCTTCTGTTTTTGGATTTTCACCAAATCCATCTAATATCATTAGCATCGTTAATTTGTCATTCATTTCTTGCTCCTTTTCTATTTACAATTTACTATATTTGCAAAAGACTCTGCTTTTAAACTTGCTCCACCGATTAATCCTCCATCAATGTCTGACATGCTTAAAAGTTCTTTTGCATTTTCTGGTTTCATACTTCCACCGTACTGTATTATAACTCTTTCTGCTACGTTTTGTCCATAGATTTCGACGATTTTTTCTCTTATTTTTTTACATGCTTCATTTGCATCATTTGATGTTGCAGTTTTACCTGTTCCAATTGCCCAAATTGGCTCATATGCAATTATAGTATTTGCAACTTGTTCTTCAGTTAATCCATTTAAGGCTTTTTGTGTTTGATTTTCTATTATTTCAAAAGCTTTTCCTGCTTCTCTTTCTTCTAAAGTTTCTCCAACACAAACAATAGGTTTTAAATTGTTTTCAAATGCTGTTTTAATTTTTTTATTAACTGTTTCATCAGTTTCATTAAAATACTGTCTTCTTTCAGAATGTCCAATTATTACATATTCTACGCCAATTGACTTTAACATTTTTCCTGAAACTTCACCAGTATATGCTCCTTTTTCTTCATAATGCATATTTTGTGCTCCTATTTTTATATTAGTTCCCTGTGCAGTTAGTAAACTGTAAAATAAATCAGTATAAGGTACACATAATACCACTTCATTTTCTGTGTCCTTTACTAATGGTGTTAATTCTGTAATCATTGATATTGCTTCATTAGGAAGCATATTCATTTTCCAGTTTCCTGCAATTACTTTTTTTCTCATAAGATTATTTCTCCTTCTTATACATTTTTTCAATATTGCGGGCGGTTAAAATCGCCCATACATTATTCTTCATATTAAAATTCAACTGTATTGTTAAGAATTATTTTTTAATAATAATTCTTTTATTTTTAATATGTCTTCTTTTGGTGTTGAAGCTCCTGCCATAATGCCAACTCTTTTGATTCCATTAAATCTATCTAAATTTATTTCTGTTTCATTTGAAACAAAAACAACATTATTGCAGAAATTACAAGCTATATCATATAACTTGTTTGTATTAGAACTTCTTTTATCTCCAATAATTATCATTAAATCAACTTTTTTTGCTATTTCTTCTGTTTCTTTCTGCCTAATTTCAGTTGAAGGGCAGATAGTTTTTTTTATTTCTAATTTAACATCACTATTTATACTGTTTTTTAATTCTTCAGCAATTTCATCAAATTTTTTTGAGCTATGAGTTGTTTGTGATATTAGTAAAACTTTATTTTTATTGTTTATAATATTTAATAATTCAGATATATCATTTTTATTATCTATAACCCTATAATTACATTCAGCTCTACTTTTAATTCCTACTACCTCTGGATGATTAGCTTTTCCGACAATAATAATAAAATAACCCTTTTTCGAATATTCATCAGCTAAATTTTGAATTTTCAAAACACTTGGGCAAGTTAAATCAATAAGCTTAATATCCATTTCTTTAGCTTTTTTGTATACAGATTTAGGCTCTCCATGTGCTCTTATAATAGTATTGGATGTTGCTTCTTCAATATTGTTTATAAACTTTATACCTTTTGTTCTTAAACTATCTATAACATTTTGGTTATGCACTATTTCACCTAAGCAACATATTTCTTCTTTTTCTATTTCTTCTATTGCTCTGTCTACTGCTCTTTGAACACCATAGCAAAAGCCTGCATCTTTACCAATTATAATTTCCATTTAGCATTATTTCCTTTAAATCATATTTAATATTTCTTTTTTTAAAACTTCTACAATTTGATTTTGTGGAATTTTTTTTATGATCTCTCCTTTTTTAAATAAAACAGCCTCATTTTTTCCACCAGCAATGCCAATATCTGCTTCTCTTGCTTCTCCTGGGCCATTAACAACACACCCCATAACAGCAACTTTAATACTTGATTCAATTGTCTGTAGAAAATCTTCCATTTCTTTTGCTATTGGAATTAAATCAATTTGTGTTCTTCCACATGTTGGACATGCAATTATAGTTGGAGTTTTTTTGTATAGATTACAGTCTTTTAAAATCTCTTTAGCAACTCTAATTTCTTTTATAGGATCATCAGATAAAGAAACTCTAATTGTGTTTCCAATTCCTTCTCTTAACAATACTCCAAGTCCTATACTAGATTTTACTGTACCACTAAATTCTGTTCCTGCTTCAGTTATCCCTAAATGTAAAGGATAATTAAACTCCTTACTAGCTAACTCATAAGCCTTAATACATAAATCTAAGTCAGAAGCTTTTAAAGAAATTACAATATCATAGAATTCCAATTCTTCTAAAATATCAACATGTCTTTTTGCACTCTCTACCATAGCTTCAGCAGTTGGTTTTCCATACTTTTCAAGTAATTCTTTTTCAAGAGATCCAGCATTTACTCCTATTCTTATTGGAATCTTTTTATTTTTACATTCATCAACAACTGCTTTTACTTTTTCTTTTGAGCCAATGTTTCCAGGATTAATTCTAACTTTGTCAACTCCAGCATTAATTGCTTCTAATGCTATTTGATAATCAAAATGAATATCTGCAACAATTGGAATATGAATTTTTTCTTTAATATGTTTTATAGCTTTTGCATCTTCTAAATCTAAACATGCTACTCTAATTATTTCGCATCCTGCATTTTCCAAATCAAGGATTTGTTTTACAGTTGCATCAACATCTTTAGTTTTTGTATTACACATTGATTGAATACTTACTCTATTTTCTCCACCAATTTGAACATTTCCTACCATAACTTTTCTTGTATTTTGTCGATTCATTCTATTCCTCTTTCATTAATATATTAATTATCTAATAAAGCTTCTATTCCTGGTAACTTTTTACCTTCTAAAAATTCTAGAGATGCTCCTCCACCAGTAGATATATGCGTCATTTTTTCAGCTACTCCTGCTTTTTCTACTGCAGATGCAGAATCTCCTCCACCTATAATTTTAACTGCATCAATATCACCTAATACTTTTGCAATTTCATTTGTTCCTATAGCAAATTTTTCAAGTTCAAATACTCCAAGTGGACCATTCCATACAATAGTTTTGGCATTTTTAAGTTCTTCGGCATATAGTTTTACAGTTTCAGGACCTATATCTAATCCTTGCCATCCATCTGGTATTTCAGCAGAAGGAACAATCTTACTTTCAGCATCAGCTTTAAATTCTTTTGCTATTTTATTATCAACTGGAAGCATAAATTTAACACCTTTTTCTTTTGCCTTTTCCATAAGTTCCATTGCTAAATTTATTTTATCATCTTCACATAGTGAATTTCCAACATTATACCCTAATGCTTTTAAAAATGTATATGCCATTCCTCCACCTATTAAAATAGCATCTACTTTATTTATTAAACTTTCAATTACTCCTATTTTATCCGAAACTTTTGAACCCCCTAGAATTGCCATAAATGGTCTTTCTGGATTTTGTAAAGCTTCATCTAAAAACTTTAATTCTTTTTCAATTAAAAATCCTGAAACAGCTGGTAAATAATGTGTTACGCCTTCTGTTGAGGCATGAGCTCTATGTGCTGTTCCAAATGCATCATTAACAAATATTTCTCCATAATTTGATAATTTTTTACTAAATTCTGGATCATTATCTGTTTCTTCTCGATGAAATCTTAAATTTTCTAAAAGTAAAATTTCTCCATTTTTTAAGTTATTTGCTTTAGACACAGCATCTTCTCCAATTACATCTTTTGCCATTATTATTTCTTTATTTAATAATTTTGATAATTCTTTTGCAACAGGAACTAAAGAAAATTCTTTTTTAAATTCTCCTTTTGGTCTTCCTAAATGAGAGCAAAGTGTAATTTTACAGTTTTGTTCTAATAAATATTTAATAGTAGGTAATGCTGCTACTATTCTTCTATTATCAGTTATATTTTGATTTTCGTCCATAGGAACATTAAAATCGCATCTAACTAAGACTTTTTTGTCTTTTAAATCAATATCTCTAACAGTTTTTTTACTCATAATCTTTATCCTCCTTTTTTAAAGTAAGAAAAGGCTAGAAACTAAAGTTCCCAACCTCCTCCTTTTTTATTTATTTAAGTTCTGCGAAGTATTTGATAGTTCTAACCATTTGAGAAGTATAAGAATTCTCATTATCATACCATGAAACAACTTGTACTTGGTAAGTATCATCATATACTTTAGCAACCATAGTTTGAGTTGCATCAAATAATGATCCTTCTGTAATTCCTATAATATCTGATGAAACAAGTGGTTCTTCTGTATAACCATAAGATGGATTTGCAACTGATTTCATATATGCATTTATTGTATCTACTGTAACTTCTTTGTCTGTTTTAATTGTTGCAACTAATATTGTTGTTGAACCTGTTGGAACTGGAACACGTTGAGCAGATCCAATAAGTTTTCCATTTAATTCAGGAATAACTAAACCAATTGCTTTAGCAGCTCCTGTTGAATTTGGAACTATATTTTCAGCTGCAGCTCTAGCTCTTCTTAAATCTCCTTTTCTATGTGGTCCATCTAGTACCATTTGATCTCCAGTATATGCATGAACAGTTGTCATTATTCCAGATTGAATAGGTGCAAAATCATTTAATGCTTTTGCCATAGGTGCTAAGCAGTTTGTTGTGCATGATGCTGCAGATATAACTTGATCTTCTGGTTTTAATATTCCTTCATTAACACCAAAAACAACAGTTGGTAAATCATTTCCAGCTGGTGCTGAAATAACAACTTTTTTAGCTCCTGCGTTTATATGTGCCATAGATTTTTCTTTTGATGTATAGAAACCTGTACATTCTAATACAACATCAACATCTAATTCTCCCCATGGAAGATTATTTGCATCTGGTTCTTTATATATTTTAATAGTTTTTCCATCAACTGTGATTGTTCCTTCATCTTCATTTGCTGAAACAGTATCAGCTTTATCATATCTTTTCTGACAAGAATCATATTTTAAAAGGTGAGCTAACATTTTAGGACTTGTTAAGTCGTTTATAGCAACAACTTCATATCCTTCTGCTCCAAACATTTGTCTAAATGCAAGACGTCCAATACGTCCAAAACCATTAATGGCTACTTTTACTGACATAATTAATTCCTCCTTTAGCATACAAAATATGTATGTTTTTGTTTTATATTTTACCCCTTTCAAGGCAAGTTTATTCTATAACAACTTTAAAATTATTTCAAGAGGTTTATATTATTTTTTTCTTTTATAATAAATAATTCAGTTTATTAAATCTTTAATTACCTCCCCCGCTATAATTAACCCAGCTACAGAAGGTACAAAAGAAATGCTCGCAGGAACTTGCTTTGTATTATTATTATTATTATTATTTGAGTTTTCTCTTTTTATAGGTTGCTCTTTTGAATAAACTACTTTAAGTTTTTTTATTCCTCTTGTTTTTAATTCTTTTCTCATTACTTTAGCTAATGGACATATGCTTGTTTTATAAATATCGCATACTTCAAATTTAGTAGGATCTAATTTGTTTCCAGTTCCCATTGAAGAAATAATTGGAATATTCATTTTATTTGCTCTTACAACTAATTCAATTTTAGCAGTTACAGTATCAACGCAATCTACAATATAATCAATTGAACTGTCTAAAATCCCTTCTGTTTCAGGCATAAAAAATTCTTTATGTATTGTAACTTTTGCATTTGGGTTAATATCTAAGACTCTTTGTTTAGCAACTTCAACTTTAGGTTTTCCAATTGTACTATGTGTTGCTATTATTTGTCTATTTAAATTTGTAATATCAACTTCATCTTTATCAATTAAAACAAAATTTTCAACTCCGGCTCGAACTAGCCCTTCTAAAACAAAAGAGCCTACTCCACCTATTCCAAATATTGCAACTTTTTTGCTATGTAGCTTTTCTATATTTTCTTTTCCAATTAACATTTCAGTTCTTGAAAATTGATTGTTCATTTTATTTTACCCTTTCTCATTAATTCTTAAATTTTCTTATAAAAAGGCTAAATATATTATTTTGAAATTCCGCGTAAGTCGAACAACCGTAGCGAAGCGGAGGGCGACTGGAGAAATCAACATTGTAGCTGAATTTTTCGTAAGAAAAATTACAGGTACATAAAGATTTCGACACCAAGGAATTGAAAAATAATATATTTAGCCTTTTTTATTAGTATTTATCAATAAAGAAATTCCTTTCTCCACCTTGCTTATACTCTATAACTGTATCTATATTAACATTTTTTGAACTATTAAAAATATTCATATCAATTGTTTTATCTTTTTTTCTTAATTCTTTTAATAGTTTTTTTACCATTATTCTTTTTGAATTATTCTCATCATAAGCACTTTCTTCTGTAAATCTACATGCGCATTTTATAAAATCTAAATCATTTTTTTCTGCCCAATTTATAATATCTGTTTCTCTTACAAAATACAATGGTCTTATTAATTCCATTCCTGGATGAGATGTACTTTTTAATTTTGGCATCATTGTTTGATATTGCCCAGCATATAAAATACTCATCATAATTGTTTCTATTACATCATCAAAATGATGCCCTAATGCTATTTTATTACAGCCAAGTTTTTTTGCATTTTCATATAAATATCCTCTTCTCATTCTTGCACATAAATAACATGGTCTATCTGAAATAGTATATACTCTATCAAAAATATCTGTCTCAAACATAGTAATTGGTATTTCTAATGTTTTACAATTTTGAATTATTTTATTTTTATTTTCTTCATTATAACCGAGGATTCATACATAAAAACTCTAAATCAAAATTATCTTTTCCATGTCTTTTTAATTCTTGAAAGCATTTGGCTAATAAATTGGAATCTTTTCCACCTGATATACATACTGCAATTTTATCCCCATCTTGTATCATATTATATTCTGTTACAGCTTTTACAAACTTTGCCCATATCTTTTTTCTAAAACTAGTAATAATTGATTTTTCTATATCTTGATTTTTATCCATTATTCATTCCTTTTTTGTATTATAATATCACAAAAAGCTCTACAAATCAACTTGATTGTAAAGCTTTTTATTCTAATCCCCTAAACATATACCAATATTTCGAGCAGTTTTAATTAGATCATCATCCATTTTTACTACTCTCATGTTACTGTCTTCTGTTCCACCTTCAACAGCACCTATTTCTTTATTGTTCCCAACAACATCTTCTAAATCTACATAATCTAATCTTCCATTTTTTATAACTGTTAAAACATTAAATTTTCCCTCTAGAGCAAGTTCCATTGCTTTTGCTCCATATTTAGTAGATAAAATTCTATCTGATGCAGTTGGGCTTCCTCCTCTTTGTAAATAACCTAATGTTGTATTTCTTGCAACAAGTCCTGTACGCTTTTCAAGAGCTTTAGCAACAGTATCACCAGCACCACCAAGTTGAATATTAATAACACCTTGTCCACCTTCTCTAGTATCTTTTATAGAAATACTTCCTCCTTTTGGAAAAGCACCTTCTGAAACTACAACTACACTAAAATTTTTTCCAGCTTTTTGTCTTGATTTTATTTTTTGAGCAACTTTTTCTATATCATATGGTATTTCAGGAAGTAATACAGCATCAGCTCCTCCTGCAATAGCTGATTCTAATGCAATCCATCCAGCATATCTTCCCATAACTTCCAAAACCATAATTCTATTATGAGTCTCCGCTGTTGTATGCAATCTATCTAATGCATCAGTAGCAACAGCTACCGCTGATTCAAACCCAAATGTAACTTCTGTACATGCTACATCATTATCTATAGTCTTAGGTACCCCAATTACATTTATTCCCCTTAATGAAAAATCTCTTGCAGATTTTTGAGTACTGTCTCCTCCTAATGTAAATAAACAGTCTATACCATCTTCTTTCAAGTTTTGAACACACTTTTCTGATAAATCTTTGTAAACAACACTTCCATCTTCTTCAACAACTTTATAGTTAAATACATTTGAGTTTAATGAAGATCCAATTATAGCTCCACCTTTATGTAGTATTCCAGAAGTAATTAATTGATGGTCTAATCTAACATAATTATTATTTAATATTCCATTAAATCCATCTAAAAATCCATAACATTCAACTTGATTTTTTTCTGCAGTTCTAACTATTGCACGAATTACTGCATTTAGTCCAGGAGCATCTCCTCCATTAATTAAAATTCCAACTCTTTTTAACATTTTTCCTCATCCTTTCTTACTTTTATTTTTTAGCCATTTAAATGACTACATATATGTTTTCTGGTAAGTTCCATTAAGTTCAATTTTGTAAATCCTTCAACTTGAGTTTTAGCTCTATCAGATTTAAATTGTTCTTTTAATAGTTCTTCTATTTTTTTCTTATTTTCTTTGTCTGCCATATCAATATAATCAATTATAATAATTCCGCCTATATCTCTTAATCTTAATTGTTTAGCAATCTCGATAGTTGCTTCTTTATTTACTTTAAATATTGTAGATTCTAAATCCTTTTTCCCTGTAAATTTTCCAGTATTAACATCAATAGCGGTTAATGCTTCAGTTTTATCTATTGTGATAAATCCTCCACAATTTAACCACACTTTTCTATCTTGTAGTTTTTCAATTTGTTGTTCTAATTCATATTTTTCAAGTAAATTAGGTTTTTCTTCAAATATTATTTTTATATTTGATTTATTATAATTATTTGATAATTTTTTATAAATATCTTTATCATTTGTAACTATACTCTCTAAATTCTTTGAGCTTAAATCTGTAATTATTTTTTCAATTATTCCTTCACTTTCCCAAATTAATTTTGGTACTGTTTTTACTTGCTTATATTTTATTTGAATTTTTTCCCATCTTTCAAGTAATACATTTATATCACTTTTTATATCATCAAAACTTGCTTTTTCACAAGATGTTCTAATTATTGCTCCAAATCCTTCTGGTAAATTTGTTTTTATGAACTTAGTTAACTCTTTTTTAATATCTGTTGATGAAATCTTTTGAGATACTGTAATAAAATCAGTATTAGGCATAAGCACAATATATTTTCCAGGTAGGCTTATATGTGTAGATACCCTTGCACCTTTTGTAAAATCACTATCCTTTTTTATTTGTATCATAATTTTTTGATTTGGTTTTATAACTTTAGAAATATTAATTGTATTATCAATTTTTTCCTTTGTTTCATCTACTTTTGGTAATACATCTTTTAAGTGGATAAAACCTTTCTTTTTTTCTCCATAATCAATAAATGCTGCTTGCATACCATTTATTATATCCCCAACTTGTGCTATATAAATGTTTCCTTCTAATCGCCTTTTTCTTTCATTTTCTGTACTTATATAATGTTCAAGCATTTTTCCATTTTCTACTAGTACAATTGTTTCTAAATCTTCATTTTTATTTACAATTAATTCTAACATTTTGTTGCTTACTAAAAAGCCTCCCACCTTTCTCAATTATATAAATTAATTATAAAATCAAATATATTTAATATTAAAATTTCCGTTCTCCAGCCGTTTTTAGTATGAAAAAGGAGGAGATTTATAGCCACGGAATAAACCATAATTAAATGTTAACGTTCTGAACCGCAATATCTGGCATTAATTTTTAAAATGCACGCCGTTTATATAATATTTTAAGTAAAACATAATAATCGTAAACGGCTTCAGAACTGCGAGTAGGTCGAACTCGATTTTAATATTAAATATATTTGATTTATAATATAAATTCTAATTAATCGTTACATTTATTTAGAATTTATATTATTCATACTATTATCAATTCCATTTTTTATAATTTGTGAAACTGCTTCTGCTCCTGTATCTATTGCATCTTTTAAAGATTCGTATTCTTCTTTAGATAATTTGCTTATAACATATTCTATTAAATTTTGCTTTTCTATCGGTTTTCCTGTTCCGATTCTAATATGTGGAAATTCAGTAGTACCTAAATTCTCTATAACAGATTTCATGCCATTATGTGTTCCTGCTCCGCCTTTTTTTCGTATTTTTACATCTCCAGCATTTAAATCTATATCATCATATATAATAATTACTTTTGATAAACTAATTTTATAAAATCTAATAAATTTTATAATTGCTTCACCACTTAAATTCATATATGTTTGAGGTTTACAAAGAATAACCTTTTCATTTTCTATCATCCCTGTTCCATATAAAGAATCTAAACCTTTTTTTTCAACTTTTATGTTGTATTTTTCTGATAATTTATTTATAACATCAAATCCCATATTATGTCTTGTTCGAGAATATTCTGGTTCAGGATTTCCAAGTCCAACTATTAAATACATATTTATCCTTTCTTTAATACACTTATCACTTTTTGTTTTACTCTGTCTATTATTAAATAAATAAATTCATCTTTAAATATAATTAAAATTCCTAAATATACTATTATTCCAATTATGATTTGAATAATAAAGCAAACAAAACCTGAGCATATTATTCGCACTAACATACAACAAATAAACATCATTATACCAGCAAAAAGGTATTTATAAGAAAGTTTAATCATTTCTTTTAAATTTATTTCGTCTTTAACATAATAGCATTGTATTGCATCTACAACAAGTTGAGATATAACTGTTGCTATACATGCACCAATACTTTTCCATAAATGTATCATTATATAATTTAAAATGAAATTTACAATAATACCACCTAAAACTGAAATAGAAAATTCCTTTTGTCTTTTTGTTGGCAATAAATATTGTGTACCTAAAATATTTGCTATTCCCATAAGTAGAATAATAGGAACAATTATATTCATAAGTATTATTACCTTTGTATAACCTGGTCCAAAAAACCATGGTACAAAGTCTCTTGAAATGGCAATTAGCCCAAACATAATAGGAAAACTAAGCATATATGTAAAATTAAATGATTTTTTCATATATTTACTTATATTTTCTTTTTCTCCATTTGCAAACATATTGGCCATTCTAGGAACCATAACTGTTCCTAATGATGTAACAACAGTAAGTAATACTCTAATAATTTTTTGACCTTGCTCATAAAAACCTGTTTCTGATTTATCAGCTATAATTTTTCCTAACATTGTAGTATCTAGCATATTGTAGATTTTATTTGCAATTTGAGGGACAAAAAGTAGTATAATTGCTGGTATCTGTTTTGTTAAGTTTATATTCTCTACTTTTATTCCTTTAAAGTATTTTGGTAAATATAACCATAACGACATATTTCCTAATAAATCAGCAAATGCATATATTGCAAGATATTTATTTAAATCTGATTGTTGTTTTACAAAAATAAATATTAGTGCAACAGAAGTTAATCTAACTGTTATATTTCTAATGACAGTTTTTTTAAAATCTTCCATTCCTTGGAAAAACCAACTTATGTCAAAGCCTGCAGCTAATAATTCAAAAAATAGTATCCTATAATATACTACATATTCACCTTTTTTCATAAAATAAATATAGTAAATTATAGTAGCTATAGCTATTGCTATAAATCTGAATATAACAAGTTCTATAAAAGTTTTTTTTCGTTTTATTTTATCATTTTGTAAATATGCTATTTCTCTTTGGCCATACATTGATATTCCCAAAGATCCAAATAGAACAAAATAGTTTACTATTGTATATGTATAAATATAGATTCCATTTCCAGTAGGTCCTAATACTCTTGCTAAATATGATGCTGTTATTAATGGTAATATAATAATTAGTATTTGATAAGTTAAATTATATAAATAATTCTTTACTAAACTCTTTTGATTCATTTCTTTTTCCTTTTGTTAAAAAATCACCACTAAAGTATATCAAATTTAAAATTATTTATCAAGAGATATTTTAGAAAATTTGATAAATGAAAAAGAAAAAAGAAAAAAGGGGACGGAGTTAATTTTTCACGTTTGTGAAAAATTAACTCCGTCCCCTTTTTTCTTTTTTTCTTTTTTTCTTTTTTTATGCAAGTCCATATTTCTTTTTAAATCTATCTGCTCTACTTCCTGCTGTATCACGTCTAGATAAGTTTCCTGTCCAGAATGGATGACATTTAGAGCAAATATCTACTTTCATATCTTTTTTTGTTGAGCCAACTTTTATAACATTTCCACATGCACATGTTATTGTTGTTTCTTCGTAAGCTGGTTGTATGTCTTTCATCTTTTTTCACCTCTTCTTTTATATTTGTGCGATTTCTGACCGCACCACAAAAAACACAAACTATATATTACCATACTTTCGCTAAAATATCAAGTCTATTTTATAATATTTTTATCATTTTCATATTTATATTGTTCTATCATATATTTAGCAGATTCGACTGCTTCTTTATTAAAAGATATTCTTCCTATAAGTTTCAAAACAATATTAAATAAACAAGCTACTATTAATATAAAAATACATACTTTTTTCCATATCTTAGATAACATATTTTTATTCTCCTTCAATTTTATAATATGTTGTGTTTTAAATACTACAATAATTATTATACAATATTTACTTTATACTTGTCAAGCACATTGTAAAACCAAGGCTTGATAGCCCTGGTTTTATAGATTACTGTTGTAAAAAGAATTGTTGTGCATTTTTTGTTTTATTATATGTTGATTGGATTAATACATATCCTTTCTTTTGTGTACTTTGTTCAGGTTGGATTGCCTTTCCTGTTGCAACATTTACAAAAGAAATTGTTCCATTACTATTATGTACTATTTTCCAAATTTGTTTTTTATCTGATTGATTTTGTTTTGCTAAAACTAATTTTGAGTTATTATTATTATCTTTTGCAGAAATAGCAAGTGAATTCTTTTTGTTTATTATCATATATCCAACATTTGATACTTTTTTGAAAGTAAACTTGCTTTCATCTTTAGCAGGATTTGAATATAATCTTACATTACTATTTACTGTATCTTGCATTGTTTGGAACATTACTCCACAATTGTCTTTTGCAAGCATTTTGTAGCTTGTTTGTTCTTTTGGATCTGTTGTTATATAAGTTCCTATTCTATTTTGTCTTTGTAAAGCATATTTTTGTATATCTTCTGCTTCCATTTTATCAGTTGAAATTACATCTATTGATTTATCCTCTGATAATATTTCTTCAGGAGAATCACCACTTATTGTCATTCTAAATCCATTAAATTCCATAGTTTTAGCAATTGCATCTTGATATATGTTTTTACTTAATGCTATTTCAACTCTATTTTTGGGACTTTTTAAAGTTTCCAAGTAAGATATAATAGAATTTTCTCCATTCCAATTCCATTCTTTTAATATCAAAACGTCAAAGTTTGCATCTTTATCCAATGATTTAACAATAGTAAGATAGCTCTTTTCCTCTGAAGCATAATATACATTATCTCTCATATCATATTTGTTGACAATGTCCACAATTTTTTGTAAATTAGCTTTATTTAAATTGCCATTTGGCTTTAAATGTAAATTTGTAACTAATCCTAGTTGTTTACACAATCTAATATACTGATCCAATGTTGGAATTTGTGTACCTTTCCATGCTGAGTTTTTATATAGTCCATAATCATATTTTTTAGCTTCTGCATATGTTAAGTTTTCAATTCTAACACTTGATGAAACTTTATCACCATTTGCAGTTCTTGCTGTTCTAGTTAAATTAGTATCATGGAATAAAACAGGTATACCATCTTTTGTTACTCTTATATCTGATCCTGAATAATGGAATCCATTTAATCTTGCCATCCAATAGGCTGGTAAAGTTAATTCTGGAGCTAATTTGTATCCACGGTGAGTTAATGCTTCTACAGCATAATCAGTACTTGGAAAATCTTGAATATTAAGTTCAACTTTAATGTAATAATGTAGTAAATCATCTGCAATACTGTGAGAATTATCTTTCCACATATATATTTTATATTGCCCATCTTTTAATCCAATAGCTGTTAATTTTTTCTTAACTTCATTATATATTTGAGTTTTAGTATTATTTATAACATCCTTTTCTGTTATTTTTGTATTTGCTGCGAAATTGAAATCAACATAATCTATTTCAGAATTGCTATTTGGTATATAAATTCTAATATTTGTTGTTTGTATTCTTATTTCATCAGAATACAAGTAGAAAGATTGAGCATTTTTATTATTAACATATGTTGATTGTATTAAGCTGTATTTTACATTTTGTTTATCTTGCTCAGGTTGAATCGCTTTTCCAGTTGCAGCATTTACAAATGCAACTGTTCCATTACTATTATGTACTATTTTCCATATTTGTTTTTTATCTGCATAATTTTGTTTTGCTAAAATTAGTCTAGAATTATTATTATAATCTTTTGCAGAAATAGCAAGTGAATTCTTTTTACTTATTATCATATATCCAGTATTTGATATTTTTTTAAATCTATATAAGCTTTCATCTTTAGCTGGAACATTGATATATAGTCTTACATTACTATTTACATTATTTTGTGTATTTTGGAACATTACATAAGAACTATCTTTTGATAAGATTTTATAGTTAACTGCTTCACTTGGATCAACTTTTGTATAGTTGTCAGAATTACTCTCTAAAGTATTGTCTGGAAGAACAAGCTCAACTTTAATATAAAAATGTAATAAATCATCTGCAATACTATGAGAATTATCTTTCCACATACTTATTTTATATTCCCCATCTTTTAATCCAATAGATGTTAATTTTTTCTTAATTTCCTCATATATTTGAGTTTTAGTATTATTTATAACATTATTCTCTGTTATTTTTTTAGTTACTGCAAAACTGAAATCTATTTTACCCATTTCAGAATTGCTATTTGGTAGATAAACTCTAATATCTGTTGTTTGTATTCTTACTTCATCAGAATATAAGTAGAAAGATTGAGCGTTTTTATTATTAACATATGTTGATTGTATTAAACTATATTTTACATTTTGTTTATCTTGTTCAGGTTGAATTGCTTTTCCTGTTGCTGCATTTACAAATGCAACTGTTCCATTACTATTATGTACTATTTTCCATATTTGCTTTTTGTCAGCCTGATTTTGTTTTGCTAAAATTAATTTAGAATTATTATTATAATCTTTTGCAGAAATAGCAAATGAATTCTTTTTACTTATTATCATATATCCAATATTTGAAACTTTTTTAAATCTATATAAGCTTTCATCTTTAGCAGGAATATTCACATATAATCTTACATTGCTACCTACATTATTTTGTGTATTTTGAAACATAACATATGAGCTATTATTTGATAAAATTTTATAGTTAACCGCTTCACTTGGATCAACTTTAGTATAGTTGTCAGGATTACTTTCTAAAGTATTGTCTGGAAATAGAAAGTCAACTCTAATATAGTAGTGTAATAAATCATCTGCCGTACTATGAGAATTATCTTTCCAAAAGTTTATTTTATATTGGTCATCTTTTAATCCTAGAGATGTTAATTTTTTCTTAACTTCCTCATATATTTGAGTTTTAGTATTATTTATAACGTCTTTTTCTGTTATTTTTTTATCTACTGAAAAGCTAAAATCAATTTTTCCCATTTCAGAATTATTGTTTGGTAAATAAACTCTAATATCTGTTGTTTGTATTCTTATATCTTCACAATATAAGAAGAAAGATTGAGCATTTTTATCTTTAACATATTCTGATTGTATTAAGTTACAGTTTATTTTTTGTGCATCTTGTTCAGGTTGGATAGCTTTTCCAGTTGCAACATTTATAAATGATACTGTTCCATTACTATTATGTATCATTTTCCATAATTGCTTTTTATCTGCTTGATTTTGTTTAGCTAAAATTAGTCTAGAATTATTATTATAATCTTTTGCAGATAAAGCAAATGAATTCTTTTTACTAATTATCATATATTGATCATTAGAAATATTTTTAAAACTAAATAAGCTTTCATCTCTTGCTGGATAATTTGTATATAGTCTTATATTACTATTAACTGAATTTTGAATAGTTTGAAACATTACCCCACAATTATCTTTTGCTAATATTCTATAATTCATAACTTGACTTGGGTTAACATCTGTATAATTACCAAAATTATCATTTAATTGTTTAATATATTCTTTAATTTTTTCAATGCTACCAATTTCAGGATTATTTATCATTAATCTATAAACTGATTTATCTAATTTTAAAATTTCGTCAACTGAATTAACTCTAACTGTCATTGCTATTCCATTATATTTAAATGTTTGTGCTATTGAATCTTTATAAATAGCCCCATTTACCTCTACTGAAACTTTATTATTATTATCCTTTAATCCTTTAATAAATGATACTATAGAATCTGACCCATCCCAATTCCAATTATTTACAACATAACTAATATTCGCATTTGAATTAATTTGTTTTATTATTTTTAATAATTGTCTATCATCAGATGTATAATATACATTATTATTCATATCATGATTATTAACTATCTCTATTAGAGACTTAGCCATTTCATAAATTGAATCAGTACTAATTGTAACACCTTCATCTTGTATTCTTAAATATATTTCTTTATCAAGTGCTTTTAAAAGGCTAAATACCATTTCTATTGAAGCTGTTTTAGGTTTTTCAACAGTCTTGATTGTATCAACACGATTTAATGATGCCCCTACCAATTCCTCTTTTTCTTGTTCTGGTTGTTCATTTATAGTTGTTGATACAATTTGATTAATAATAATAACGTTGTCAATTTTAGGAGCTCCATCATTTGTAAAGCCCAAATTTACACTAATTGACTGAATTTGATCTTTATTATTATTTAACATATCTCTAAAAGAATCTATTGCTTCTTGAGTTTCTTCTTGTGTGTTTTCTTGAGTTTCTTCTTTTATTTCTTCTTGTGTGGTTTCTTGAACTTCTTCTTGAGTTTCTTCCTGTGTTGTTGCATAACTTACACTATATAATACTAGAGGTTGTATAAATTGTGTAAGTATTAAAAAAATGATTACCATGCTTGTGAATTTGTACTTCATAAATTTCACCTTTTTCTTTCTACTAAAATTAATGTAACGAAGTTTTAACATTTATGGTGTTTGATATTAATAATTTTAGATTTTTCCCTTTCTTTTTTTTTTTTTTCATTAAAAACAATTCTAGTCAATAAACCCATTTTTTATTATACTATAAATTCCAATTTATGTCAATTCTTTATTTTGTATTTTTAATCACTTACATCAAAATCCATTGTAATGTTTAAATGATAATCTTTATATGTTTTGCTAACTTTTTCATATATTTCTTTATAAACCTGCTCTTTATTTTTGTCACTAAAGTCTATTATAATATCAAAACTAATGCTTTTTTCTTTTTTATTTAAATAAAATCCATGCATCTGTAGCACACTTTTATATGAGTGAACTATTTTGCTAATCTCTTCTCTAATTGTTTTTACTTCTTCGTCTTGTGTGTTCATTGAATAAATACCTATTGCAGTTAAAATAACGCCATGTTCATTATATACCTTTTCCATTATATTTCTTGTAAGTTCATCTATTTCAGATGCTTGCATTGTATCTGCAACTTCAATATGAATCGAACCCAAATATGTACTTGGACCATAATTATTTAATATTAAATCATAAGCTCCATATACTTTATCAAAAGTAGATACAGTCTTTTTTATTGATGTTGAAACTTCATTTTCTATTCTTTCTCCTATAATTTGGCTAATTGTACTTTTTATCATTTCAATACCAGCTTTAATTATTACTATAGAAATAATAGTGCCTATCCAAGCCTCTAAAGATATCCTCCAAATAATAAATATAATTGCTGCTATTAAAGTTGAAACAGATATTATAGAATCCATTAAAGCATCTTTTCCAGAATCAATAAGTGATTCAGAATTCACTTTTTTCCCAACCTTTTGTACATATATACCTAGTACAATTTTTACTACAATTGCAACAATAAGAATAATCAATGAAACTGTATTATAATCTGGTGTTTCTGGATTTATTATTTTCTTTATAGATTCTATTAATGATGTTGTACCTGCATATAATATAATAACTGAAATCAGCATAGCACTTAGGTATTCTGCTCTTCCATGCCCATAAGGATGTTCTTTGTCTGGTGCTTTACTAGCTAATTTTGTTCCAACTATTGTGATTATTGATGATAATGCATCACTTAAATTATTTACTGCATCAAGAACAATTGCAATTGAATTTGAAATCATTCCAATTACAGCTTTAAAACTTGCCAAAAAAATATTGGCAAGTATGCCAATTATACTTGTTTTAATAATTTGACTTTCTCTACTTTTTTTTGATTTTTCCACTATCTATAACTTTCCTTTCTTATAAAGCATATTTACTATACTTTTCACTGACTATGCCATATATCTCTTTTGCTCCATTGCTTAATTCTGTTTCATCAACTTCACCAATCTTATATCTTTCATACCCAATACATTTATCAGGTTCAGCAATTTTTAATTCTCCAGATTCCAGTACTCCTTTATATACTATATAAACCCATGATTGTTCTCTATTATATCTATTATCAAAGGTTGTAGCAAAAGTAGCTGTAATAAATTCTTCAATATTTATTTTAGCATTTTCTCCAACTTCTTCAACAATTTCTCTTTTTAATGCTGTTCTAAAATCTAAATCATCTTCTTTAACTCTACCACCTATTGTTTCTAATTTAAGTCTTTCATCTCTACATCCCATACCACGTCTTTGAAAAATTATTTTATTATCTTTATCAAATGCATAAACAATAACAGCAACTTGAAAGTCTTGAGGTAAATCTTTATAGCTATTTATTATATCTTTAAGTTCTTGTATATTATTAACTTCTTTAATATTTAGTTTCATAAAATATAACTCCTACTACATATCATGATTATAAGTGTATTCTTTTCCAACTTCTGTAACACTAATTTTAATGTCTTCACTTAATTCTTTAATAAATTTATCACAAACTTCATCAACAGTGCAATGAGCAAGAATTACTTCTTTTACATTTTTTCTCATATATTCAATAGCTTTATTTGTATCTTCACCTAATTCTCTTAAGTGAAATCCACCAAGTACTGCTAATACTTGATCATTACCGGTTACTTCTTTTGCATATTCAATAATATTACAAATTCCACTATGACTACATCCTGCAATTACTATTATACCATTTGGTGTATTAATAGCAATTCCAGAATCATCTAATATTTCATCATTATCTCCATTTTCTAAAGCCCATTTGTTAAGTACAACTGGCATTTTTCTTTTTATTTCGCCAAGAAAAAATACATTCTCAAAAATTTGATATGGTTCTTTTATAAAATATGTTTCAAATCTGTTTTCTATTTCTGTTTTTGATAATTTCAAACCTGAATTATGAGTATGGTCATGTTTCCACCATCTTTTATACGTACAATTTGGATGAGCGATTAGTTTTACTTTTCTGTTAAAATACTCTAATCCGTCCCCATGATCAAAATGCCCATGACTTAAAACAATTGTACTTATATTGTCTAAATCAATATTTAATTTCTTTGCATTTTTTATATAATTATCATTTGGACCAACATCAAATAAAAACTTATTATTATCTACTTCTATATATGCTGAAAATCCATCATCATTACCAAATACATCTTTTCTAGAGTTTCTTGTATCATTTAAAATTGTTATTTTAACCATAATGATTTTACCTCTCCTAAAATTTTATTAATTATCTTTCAACATCTCTGGATTAAGTTGCATCAATTCAGGTAATACGAACTTTCCATCTTTTCTTACTAACACATCATCAAAATATATTTCTCCTCCACCATATTCTGGAGTTTGAATACATACTATATCCCAATGTATATTTGATCTGTTTCCATTGTCACTTTCTTCTAAAGCATTTCCTGGTGTAAAATGAAAGCTTCCACATATTTTTTCATCAAATAATGTATCCCCAATAACATTTTTTATATATGGATTTAAACCTATAGCAAATTCACCAATATATCTTGCACCTTCATCAGTATCTAATATTTCATTTAACTCTTTTGTTTTTTTACCCGCTTCCGCTTTAATAATTTTTCCATCTTTTAATTCAAAATAGATATTTTTAAAAGTTATACCATTATATGTTGTTTCTGTATTATATGTTATATATCCATTTGCACTATATTTAGTTGGACAAGACTCAACCTCACCATCTGGAATATTAAAAGTTCCATAATACTTTTCAGCAGGAATTCCTTTTACAGAAAAGTCTAAATCTGTTCCAGGTCCAATAATATGCACTTTATCTGTCTTATCTAACAAAGTCTTCAATGGTTCCATAGCTTTTTCCATTTTGTCATAATCCATTGTACAAACATCATAGTAAAAGTCTGTAAAATCTTCTATACTCATTTTTGCCATTTGAGCCATCTGAACATTTGGATATCTTAAAATACACCATTTTGTATTTTTTACCCTTTCATTAAAATGTACTGGAGTTTGATATAACCTGTTATATGTTTCCATACATTTACTTGGAATTCCTTCTAAATCTTTTGAACTTTGAGAGCGAATTCCAATATAAGCATCAGCATTTTGCATTCTAATCAAATCATATTTGGCATATTCTTTTATTTGTTCTTCTGAACAATTTAATAATAGTTCTTTTAATACTTTATAATCAATTATATTAAATAAAGGTAGTGCACCTATTTTCTTTGATTGACTAATAAGTTCATTTGCCAAATCAACACAATCTGTACCAAACATTTCTATTAATATTTTTTCCCCAGCTTTTAGCTTTACTGAATGATTTAATAAATTTGAAGCAAGCTGTTGTACTCTATTTTCCATATTTAAAAAATCCTTTCTAAAGTCTGTCCCATTTTAAAACCGGGACTGTCCCCAAATTAAAAGTCTGTCCCATTTTTAAATCGGGACTGTCCCCAAATTAAAAGTCTGTCCCAAATTTAAAATTATATTTTGAACTCTTTATAAACAAAACCTTCCAAATATTTTGAATTTGTATTTGAATCTTGTCTAATTTTATTGGCAGAAATTGGAACTGTAATTCTTTCTTTATCAACTATTCTATTATTGATATTTAAATATTCTGCAACTTTTTCACCATATGGTTCACTACTATAAAAATGTGTTACTGGAATACCCTTGATTAATTTAGACAAATAATCCATTTGAATATTTACACTTTCTTTGTCTAATCCATATTGTTTTGGACTATTAAATGCATATATAATATGTGCTTTAGGATATAATTTTTTAATCCAGTCTGCTCTCTCTTCGACTGAATTTTTTATAATGTCTGTATCATATACAACAACATAAAATTCATCCATTTCTTTCATTGCTGTTTCAATTAAATATTGATGCCCTTTATGCAAAGGTGCAAATTTTCCAATTGTAAATCCAACTTTTTTCATAATATTTGGTTCCTTGTTTATTTTTATTAAAAAATATGGCATCATTATCATAATGCCACTTAAAGAATCATTATAATTTCATAGAAATCTTATGGAGGGCGATTAAAATCGCCCCTACGTTTTTAATTTTTTACTTAACTGAATCAATTAGTTTTTCAACTATATCAATATACTCTTCTCTTTTTTCTTCCTGTTTTCCTTCTTTGCATAATTTTAAATAATCCATTATGATTTTAGCAAGTTCAATAAAGTGTTCTTCTTTCCAATTTTTTGTTGTCATCGCAGGTGTTCCAATTCTCACTCCTGAAGATTTTAAAGGTGGCAATTCATCATTTGGTATTTGATTTTTATTAAGAGTAATATGAATTTTATCTAGTTCCTCTTCTGCTTCTTTTCCAGTAATACCAATTGATCCATATACATTTAGAACAAACATATGATTATCTGTTCCACCAGAAATAACTTTCCAACCAGCTTTTACAAATTCATTAGCAAATGTATTTGCATTTTTTATAATTTGTTTTGCATACTTTTTGAATTCTTCAGTATTTGCTTCTTCGAAACAAATTCCTTTTGCTGCAATTATATGCTCTAAAGGTCCTCCTTGAATTCCAGGAAATACTGCCTTATTGATTTTTTTAATTATATCCTCAGAATTTGTAAGTATTAAACCACCTCTTGGTCCTCTTAAAGTTTTATGTGTTGTAGATGTAACAACATCTGCATATGGTATAGGACTTGGATGTACTCCACCTGCAATTAATCCAGCAACATGAGCCATATCTACCATATAATAAGGCTTTTCACCATTATGCTTTTTAGCATATTCTTCTATAATATCTCTAAATTCTCTATAATCAATTGTTCTTGAATATGAACTTGCTCCAACTATAATCATTTTTGGATTGTGTTCATATAACTTTTCAGTAAAATCTTTTATATCTATAATTCCATTTTCATCCACACCATATGAAACTATATTATAATCTTGACCTGAAAAGCTCATTTTATGTCCATGTGTTAAATGTCCTCCTGCACCTAAATCCATTCCCATAACTGTATCTCCATGTTGAAGTAAAGCCTTATAAACAGCTTGATTTGCAGAACTTCCACAATGTGGTTGAACATTTGCAAATTTGCAATTAAATAATTTGCATACATCTTCTATTGCTTTTGTTTCAATCATATCTATAAATTCACAACCACCATAATATCGTTTTCCAGAATAACCTTCTGCATATTTATTTGTTAATATGCTTCCTGCTGCATCTAAAACTCTTTTACTTGGAAAATTTTCTGATGCAATTAGCTCAACATTGTGGTTTTGTCTTTGTTTTTCTAATTCGATAATTTCTTCATAACTTTCTTTAATCATGGACATGTCCTCCCTAATATTTATTTAATATTTTTATAACATAGTAAGGTTTAATTGTCAATTGATTTAGCTTTTAATTTTGTATTTTGTTTATAGTTCCATAGCTAAGTATGAATAATTTAATACAAAAATAATTATTTAATAACAAACAACTCGAACTATCTTAGATTAGATAGCTCGAGTTATTTTCTACTTAGTGCAAAAATGCAATACCTTTGTATAACGCATGAGACATAAAAATCTATATTTAATTATAGGAAATATAAACCTCCAATTTTCAATCAACTTTTAGATTATTTAGCAACAATATTCCAGCCCGAACCGCTCTTTTCTACTGTAAAATCTGATTTTAGACAAACTACAGGTCTGAAAGATGTTGCAGATTTATAATCGTTGGAGTGTACGTAATCAATCTGCCCCCCAGCCAAACACATATTATAGTCCCAAATCCCATGATGCCAAGGACAAGCTAACCAGTATGATGTTCCATGATTCCATGGATTTGACCCATCTGTGTTCCTCGTTAAACCACTATTAATTGTTTTTTCATAACCATCTCTACGTGGAGGATTTAAAGTAACTTTATTTGACTCTTCTTGTCTTGCATTATATGATGCTACTAATAATTCTAACGTTGGCCCCCCAATTACATAATCTGCATATTGGGTTGGGTGTGTTTCTGTTATTGTATCTTTATATATACTCCATTTTTCTAACGAACTATCTAATAATTTTTGCGTTGCTTTCATATTACTATAAGTTGAAGTATATGTTGCATTTGTTCCATTATACATTTTATATAGCAATCCACCCGCTATTGCTGGGTATTTGATATTAAATGTATTTCTTGCCTCTTCAGTTGAACTTGCTGTTGGAAAATCTGCAGTTCCTCCATATTCATCAATTGATAGTGCTTCTGCTGTTAATGTATCTTTCATTATTAAGTATACTCTTTCTTCTCCTGCTGGATCTACCTTTCCATTATACAATAATTCCCACTCTTCACTATCTCTATAATTTTTTACTAAATTTTTATATCCTTTTTTTACTGTTACAGTGCAAGAATTTGCCGATACTATTGTTCCTGCTTCATTTTTTGCAATAATTGTTGCAGTTGATGTTGTTTGTCCACTTTTTACCGCTACTGCTGTTACGTTTCCTTTACTATCTACTGTTGCCACTGTTTCATCTGAACTTTCCCATATTATTTTTTCATTTGCATTCGATGGTTCTTTTATTATTGTTAGTGTTTCACTATCTTCTTCCTCTAATTCTAATGTTGTTTTTCCAAAAGAAAACCCTGTTAATGGAATTGGAGTAAATTCTGTTATATTTCCATTATTATCAATTATATATGTTCTATTACTTTTTAGAGTTACTTGTATTCCTTCATCTACTAATTCGGAACTATAATTTGCATTTCCAATATTTTCATCTAATTCATCATCTATTTTCTCTTTTGTAATATCCCCATATTTTTCTTTGCTTATAGCCGATAAAACTGACATTTTCAGCATTTCTTTTTCTTCTGCTATATCTGTTTGTGTTTTAGCATCCCCTGCCTTTGTTAAAATTCCATTATTTCCTGTAAGCATTGAAATAGATATTCCTGCTAATATAAGCAAGACAATAATTGTTACTACAAGTGCAATTAGTGTAATTCCGCCTGTTCCTTTCTTTAAAATATTTTTTAGTCTTATGTTTCTCTTGCATATTTTTATCCTCTCTTTTTTATTAATTATTTAACTTAATGAAATTAATTTAGTTAAATTTTATAGATAAATCAAATATTTGTCAAGTGTATAACAAAAAAAATTTAGTAAATAATATTTTTATAAAAACAGCCAATTGGACTATGTTTGAGAGAATTTGTTGTATCATTAAGTTAAATAATTAATGAAATTTTTTCAATTGGGGACAGTCCCATTTTGAAAATGGGACAGACCTTGAAGTCTATCCCAAATAAAAAATTAAATTAATAAAAATTTTAAAACTAATTGTTTTACCTTTCAATATATTCCATTAACATCTCATATTCTTCTTTAGTTGTATAATGGAAATCGTCACTTTTAGTTTTTACCATTTTTTCAAACTCAACATATGGAATATATTTAACATATGAAACCTCACCATCATTAAAAATATAGTCGCTTTCAACTTTGTTTGTTATATATACAATAATATTTCTATTATACTATCAATGTATTTAAAGATTAATTTTTCACCCTATATTTTAGCAAAAACTCTTTATCTTCATTACTTACTCTATAACTATCTCGACATTTAGATATTGTTTTATTTATTGTAAAGTCATTTAATTTATGATTTTCTAGGTATTTTAAAGTTTGGTTTCTGTTTTTTATAATCAACTCACACATAAGCCATGCTACAGCCATATTTACATAGTATTTTTCTTCATTTTGTAAAGAATCTATAATATCAAAAATCTCTGTTAAATCATCATTTTCTGTATAATTAAAAAGTATTCTTACTCCAATTCTTCTAATAAATTCTTGTTTACTCTTTAAAAACTCTTTTGCAAGATCTAAATACTCTTTTTCTTGTTTTTTAACATTAAATTTTAAAATATCAACTGTTGCCCAATTATCTATTTTAAGTTTTGAAATATAATGTTTCTTGGTTTTTAAATCCCTTATATTATTTATTAAAACTGCATTTGTAATTGTATTTTCAAAATATTGGTTATTAAATGCATCTAAATATGACATAAAATTTCCTTTATGAATTTGATTTGCAATTTTTCTAAGTTCTGGTATTGGTATAGCAAGAACTTGCATTTTTGTATTAATAGTTCTAATAGTAAAATCTATTTTTTCAGGTCTTTGTATACTTTCAAGGTATGTATTAAATTCTTCTATATCTTTACTATTCCATTTTTCTTTTATTAATTCCATTTTTTCCTCTTTTCTGCCATTGGGGACGGTTCTTTTTGGCACATGTTTTATTAAAAAATAAACTAAAAAATATGATATAATTTTTTATATTATATCATATTTTTTCTCTTTGTCCACATTTATTTTTGTGTCAAAAATCTCCGGTACCTGTGACAAAAAAATAGCCAAAAATCTCCGGTACCTGTGACACAAAAAATTATATTTTTGCTACCATCAAATTACTTGATGAATATCTTTTTAATCCTTTATAAAAAATTACAAAAGCAAAAATTGTGATACAAATTGTAAATGCAATTACTCCTAAAAGATAAAACAAATTAAATTTTGTTAATACCCAAACTGGTATATATGTTGTTATTCCAATTGGTATTATAGTGAATAATAATATTTTAACAATTCCTTTAAATATTCCATCTGGATAAGTTGCAAAATATATCATGAAATTATTTCCAGTTTCAGCAATCATGTCTGATTTTGAAATATAGAAGCTTAAGCTTCCAAGTATAATTGCAATATCAACCATAATTATTCCACCTGAAATTACAAAAAATGTATATAATATAAATTTACTAATAGTAATACCACTTAGGAATATTACTATATAACCATATATTAAATCTCCTAAAGCAGAAGGAGAAACATCAGATGTAATACATGAAATTAGCACATTTTTTGGCTGTACTAAATATGCATCTAATTTTCCATTTGTAATTGTATCTGATAAAGAATATGCTTTTTTAAAAAAGAAATGTGCAAATCCAAAAGTTCCACTAGCTATCGCCCATAACATAAGAACTTGATTAAAAGTATATCCTCCAACATTTTCACGTAGTGAAAATAATACAACCCATTGAATTATAAAAAATGAATTATTTAAAATCATAAATATGATATTACTTAAGAATGTTACTTTGTTTAGCATTTCTCTCATTACAGCATACTTAAATGACAGTATCATTACTTTTATTTGATTTTTAACCTCCATTAACATTAATTCTTTTCACCCCTTTGTTATACATTAACATACACAACTTATAAACTACAAATAAATATATAATTTGTGCAACTAGAATATTTAATGCTGTTTTTATTTCAAAATCTACAAATAATTTTGCAGGTCCATAACTTACAACATATATTGGACTAAGTTTTGCAATTTTTTGTACTGCCGTAGGAAAGAATTCAATAGGAAAGATTGTCCCTAGAATTAAAACAGCTTTCCCATATACCCAATGTAAAGGATTTGAGTCTTCAATTATAAATGATAATAATCCAATTAGTATACTGCATAAGGTTTGTATAGTTATTGCTAAAATTAATGATATTACAACTATTACAAGTTGTATAATATTTAAGTTTGGTATTTCTCCTAGAAATAAATAACCAACCATTCCTCCTAAAACAATAAATATGAAAAATTTTATTGTTCCTTCACCTAAATGAGAAAATAATCTATATCCAACATAACTATATGGTTTATTCATATTATAAGATATGTTTCCGCTTTTAACATCATCAGAGATTAACCTACATAGTTTTCTTCCACCAACAACAACCCAAATTACTTCTGTAATTACAATATACCATATCATTTGGCATTTTGAATATCCATTAATTAGTTCTTCCGGATTGCTATAAATATAATCCCATAAGTTGAAAAATATAAAAATATGCATAAAATAGCCCAAAAAGTTTAGTAAATTATTTTCAATATACTGTAGTGACGACATTATTTCGGATTTATATATAAATAAGTATTTTTTCATCCTATTCTCCTTTCATATAATTTTTTTCAATTTGCTTCTCACTTCTTATTTCTTCAATTTTTCAACTTTATTGTCCTTATAAATCTCACTAATAATTTGCTCTAATGGTGTATTAGAAATATTTATGTCAATAATATTTTCAGGATCAATCAATTTTAATACATCAGATAGATTTTTCTTTCTTGTATCAATTTCTAGTTTTAAGTTTGTTTCTTTTTCTTTTAAAATTGTAATTCCATCTTCATCATTGAAATCAATTTTTTCTTTAGATTTTACTTCTACAATTTTTTTATTTAAATAGTGATATTTCAAATTGTTCATAGTATCATCCATTACAATTCTACCGTTATTTACAATTATGACTCTTTTACATAATTTTTCAATATCTAACACATCATGGCTTGTTAAAAAAATTGTAGTATTATATTCCTTGTTCATCTTTTTTATTAATTTTCTTATATTTTCTTTTACAACAGGGTCTAATCCAATAGTTGGCTCATCTAAAAATAATATTTTTGGATTATGTATTAAACTTGCCACTATTTCCGAGCGTATTCTTTGACCTAAACTTAAATTTCTTACAGGTGTATTTATAAAGCTTTCCATTTCAAAAAGATTTGATAATTCTTCAATTCTCTTTTCTGCTTCTTTTTCTGGAATATCATAAATTGCAGCAAAAAATTTAAAATTATCCATTGGAGTTAAATGCATCCAAAGCTGTTCTTTTTGTCCAAATACAGTTCCTATTTTATATGCTAATTTCTTTCTATCTTTACTTGGATCTAGATTTAGTACTTTTATCTCTCCTTCATTTCTATATAAAATACCTGTTAACATTTTAATTGTTGTACTTTTTCCTGCACCATTTGGTCCAATAAATGCTATCATTTCTCCTTCTTCAACATCAAAGCTAATATTATTAACAGCTTTGATTATTTTATATTTTGGATGAATAATAGATTTTAAACTTCCTTTAAACCCTTTTTCTTTAATTTTCACTTTAAAACTTTTACTTAAATTTTTTACTTCTATTACTTTCATTTTTAATCACACTCTCTTTCTATTTCTTGTAAATTACAAAATCTAAAAAAAGCCTCACAAAAGAATCATTTAAGACTCCTCTGTAAGACTATAATATAAATCTACTCCAAAGTGTAAATAACTATTTCTATTTTTAGTTATCCTATATCGCTCGAATTTTCTTAGATATACTCTTAAAGCATTATTTATTTTATCACAATAATATATCCTTTGTCAATAGTTTTATGTAAAGTTGCTGTTTGACATAGCTAGATAATGGTTTACATTAGAAAAGTAAAAGATTAGAAATGATATCACTTCGTATTGAGCCGAGAAACTTTGAAGATTATTTATATATCACTATTTCTTATATACCATTCCATGTAAACGATTATCCAGTAACCTTGACATATCTCATTATTTTTGTTATAAATGTCAAAAACGAAAGGATATGATATTATGAAACTAGTTATACAAAGAGTTAAAAATGCCAGTGTTGTTGTTGATAAAAAAACAGTTGGAAAGATTGGAAATGGTTTTTTGGTTTTTCTTGGAATAAAAACATCTGATACTATACAAGATGCAGATTATTTAGTAAGAAAACTTATTAATTTAAGAATATTTACTGATGAAAATGATAAAATGAATTTAGCTTTAAAAGATGTTAATGGCGAACTTTTAATAATTTCTCAATTCACACTTTATGGTGATTGTAAAAAAAGTGGTAATAGACCATCTTTTTCGGATGCTGCAAAACCTGAAATTGCAATTCCTTTATATGAATACTTTGTTAATGAATGTAAAAAACAAATTTCAATTGTTGAAACTGGAATTTTTGGTGCTGATATGAAAGTTAATCTTTTAAATGATGGACCGGTTACTATTATTATTGAATCATAATAATGTGCAAAAAGGACCCGGTCCCAATTTACCAATAAAAAAAGACCTTCTGGTCTTTTTTTATATATTTTTTGCTTTGTTTTTTCTTAAAAATGAAGGTATGTCAAGATCATTTGATGATGAATTTAAATCTTGATTTGATGGAATTGAGCTTGTCTTTTTCTCCCATGGTTTTGAATTTGAACTAACTCCAAATCCACCTATTTTATCAAATCCTGGTGTTTTTATTTGATCTTGGTCTTCAAAACCTGTTGCTATTACAGTAATTTTAATCTCGTCAGACATATTTGGATCAATTACAGTACCAAAGATAATATTAGCTTCAGGATCAACACTGCGTTGAATTAACTCTGCTGCAGTATTTACTTCTTGTAATCCCAAGTCTTCTCCACCTGTAATATTTATAATTACTCCTCTTGCACCTTCAATAGATGTTTCTAGTAAAGGACTTTGAATAGCTTCTTTTGCAGCATCTTCAGCTTTATTTTCTCCAGATGCATGTCCTGTACCCATATGTGCCATACCAGTATTTAGCATTATTGTTTTAACATCTGCAAAGTCTAGGTTAACTGTTCCTGTAACAGTAATTAAATCAGAAATACCTTGTACACCTTGTCTTAAAACATCATCAGCCATTAAAAATGCTTCTGCCATTGATGTTTTTCTATCAATTATTTGTAATAATTTATCATTAGGTATAACTATTAATGTATCAACTTTTGATTTTAAAGCTTCTATTCCTCTTTCAGCTTGAGCTAAACGTTTTTTACCTTCAAATGTAAATGGTTTTGTAACAACGCCTATTGTTAATATTCCCATTTCTTTAGCTAAACCTGCAACAATTGGTGCAGCACCGGTTCCTGTTCCTCCACCCATTCCGCAAGTAACAAATACCATATCTGCTCCTCTTAGAACTTCAGATAATTCTGTTTTGCTTTCTTCAGCTGATTGTGCTCCGATATCAGGATTTGCTCCAGCACCTAATCCTCTAGTTATTTTTTCTCCTATCTGAATTTTTGTAGATGCTTTTGATTTTGCTAATGCTTGTCTATCAGTATTTACTGCAATAAATTCAACTGATTTAATTCCTAAGTCTAACATTCTATTTACAGCATTATTTCCAGCTCCACCTACTCCTATTACCTTTATTGTAGCATTTCCATCCATCATTGTTAAATTACTGTTATCTTCATATTCCATCATAATTTTTAACTCCTTTTCTTTTATTAATTATTATTCCTTCTTTACTATTCAGAATAAATCCATTATTTTCCTTTTAATAACTTTTATGTGGGATGTGTGATTTTTCACTTCTATCTTCTATGAATAAAAAAACTCTTTTACTCTTGAAAGTAATTCTTTTAAGAAACTTTCTTTTGAATTTGTGTCAATTTTGCTAGATACAGATTTTGCAAATGGTCTTTGAGCTATATATCTAATTAATGCATAACAGGTTCTATATTCTGGCTTTACAGTACTAACAGCTCTACCTGTAGAAATCTTTACAGGAATATTAAGTACAATTTTACCTGCTACATCACTTTTATTTATGTTTATTATACCTTGACCTGTAAGTATAACATTATTAATTCTTGACTTTAATCCTTGATTTGTAATGTCTTTATTGATAATAGAAAAAATTTCTTCTATCCTAGCTTCCATGATTTCAATTAGCTCTGAGCTTTTAATTATTTTGTTTTTACTATCATCCTTACAAGTATTTAATACAATTTCATTGTCATTATCAATAAAAGATTTTAGAGCTAGACCATATTGACGTTTAAGTTTTTCCGCTTCTTCTTCAGAGATATTTAATACAAGTGCTATATCTCTTGTAATATTATCTCCGTCCAAGCGGAATAGTATTTGTATATTTGAAAACATTACCTTCAAATATACCAATATCAGTGTTTTCTGCTCCTATGTCTAATAACATAACATTATCAAATAATTCATTTTTGTCAAGAACAAGATTTCTTTCTGCTAATGTGATTGGAATAATACCATCTATCTCAATTCCTGCTTTTTTGAAAATATTAGATAATTGTCGTATGTATTCTTTTTCTGCTAATATTACTTGTGCATTAACTGTAAATGATGATGCAAGGTTACCAACTGGATCTGATACAACCTTTCCATTATCTAATACAATTTGATTAACATCAACATCTATTAAAACTTGATTGTCAGGTATCTCAATATCTTTGACTTGCATAATTGCATTTTGTACATCTTTTTGAGTTATTCCGACAAATTTATCTTTGACTTCTTTTAAAATACTATTTTGAACTATTGTTATATATTTACCTGGAATAGTTACATAAGCCGAGTTTATCTTTAATTCAGTTTCTTCTTCTGCTTGCTTGATAGTTTTTGAAATACTTAAACTGATTTCATCTTCATTAACTATCTTGCCTTTTTTTAATCCATTACATTTATGTGAGGTACAACATATTGTTTCAATTTGACCAAAATTGTTTACTTCGCCAGCACCTAAACAAACCTTGGTTGTTCCAATGTCTATCCCCACAATAATATCACCTATTGCCAAGATAATTCCTCCATATATTTATTTTTTTTACATGTTTATATATATATTACATTTTTTTTCAAATGTCAATAGAATTTGTTATAATTTTGTAATATTTTTGTAATATTTTTGTAATATTTCTTTCCAATATTTTACAATTTTATGTAAATTATTTCCGACATATTTTGATAAATAAACACTTGCAAAAAAAATGCTTTTTAGTTTTTTATTACTCATAATAATTAGCATAAAATTATAAACGGGCGATTAAAATCGCCCTTACATTTTTGTAAATATGGTTTATAAAGATTAAATTTTGACACAATCAAAATCAAAGTTACTTTTTAATCTTTCTTTCTTCCCATTTTTTTGACCATTTTTCAATATAATACTTTCTTATAATTGTTAAGTTTAAAAACATTCTTCCAACAAAAACTACAATTGCTGCTAAGTAAATATCAACATTTAGTTTATTTCCAAGGTATGTTAATAATATAGAAAGTATACTATTACAGAAAAATCCAGAGATAAAGACTTTAAAATCAAATTCCCCCTTTAAAGTACCTGAAATACCCCCAAATACAGAATCTAGTGCAGCAATTATTGCTATTGCTAAATAACTAGAATATGTATAAGAGATTGTTGGAATATTAATTCCTACTAAAGCTCCTAAAATACAACCTATTGTAATTGCTATAAATATCATTTTAATTAACCTCCTCAACATATTTAAAATTTATTTCTCCTGTATATTTATTTATTCTTATCTTATTTGATTTTTGAACAGTAGCTTTAATTCCAGATATTTCTAATTGTTCAGCATATCCACCTTTTCCAAATATGCTACTTTCTAAATATGAACTATTTCCAATTGCTTTTATTTCAAATTCATTTGTTCTAATATAATTACTATTTATCTTTATATTTACATACTCACCTATATCTACTATATCAGTTATACCAATTATTCTTTCATTATTAATTGAAATAGCTTCAGCACCAGCATCTTTTAATGAATTCACAATATAAATCAAATCATTTGCAAATATTGGAGTAATAGATTCATCATCTCCTAATTCATTTTCTTTCTTTTCTCTTAGATTTATAATTATTCCTTCTCCTTCAACATCAGTTTTACCAAGTGCCTGTTCTAAAGTACTTAATTCTTTTTCTAGTGCTTCTTGTGTTTTTGAATCTGATGAACTTTCTTCTTTATATGTTTCTAATGTATTAGATACTTCTTCTCTTTTCTTTTTAGTTTCCTCATATTTGTTCTTCCAATTTGCTAGTTGTTGTCTTAGCTCTGCCTCTTGCATAGTATCAATATTTATTTCTTTAGATTTCTGCGTTACTTTAAATTGCATAAAAATAACCATCATAAGTAAAAAACACACTATTGATATTGTAACTATCATAACATATTTTCCTTTTTTCATTTTGAGTTTTACTCCTTTCATATTATGTCACTTTTTATTTTATAAGTATTAATCTATATTTCTAGCATACTTGTAACTATATACTCCAGAATACTTTGGTAATTCTACAGTATTTACTTTTTTAAATTCAGCAATTTTACCAGCTTTTCTAAATATAATATCAAGTGTTCCTCCTGTTCTATCTAAGGTAGCTAATCTTGCACTTGATCCTATTGCTGAAATTGTTATTGGGGTTCCTATTTTTGAGCCATTTACAACAATAACATTTCCATCACAAGAAATAGCAGTTTTATTTGTAACCCTTTCATCATTAATTGATATTGATTCTGCTCCTGCATTTCTTAATTCATTTATAACCTGTAATACATTTTCTGCATGAATTAATGGATCCTGATCTATATCTAATAAATTAAAGTCAGCTTTACCATCATTAAGAGTAATTATTGCACCCTGCCCTTTAACTTCTGAATTACCTAGCAATAAATTATCTTTTTTTATCTTATCTTCTAATTCTTTTAGTCCATCATTATGACTTGATACATTTTGTCTTACTGTTTCAAGTTCATTTGTTAATTCTTCTAACCATTCATATTCTTTTTCATATTTTTCTTTCATTTTTAATACCTGTGCTTTTAAATTGCTTTCTGATTGAGTTGACCCTATTGTTGTTCCATTATTTTTAACTGTTTTAATTTGAACTGCAATAGCAATTGATAAAGCAAAGCACATAATTGTTAGTATAATTATTTCTCTCTTTTTATTCATTATTTAAATCTCCTTTCCCTTATATAATTTTAGTCACATAATTTTAAAACACTCTTCATAAGAGATGTTGGAAGTGTGAAATCTATTTTTATTGAACATATTAAGTTTGGAAAAGAATTGGATAAATTTCTAGGCAAACAAACAAGAAGAATCCGAGGCGTACTTTGTGTACGTTGCAGGATTTTCGAGTGCAGTTTAACAACGAAATTTGCCAATTATTTTTCAAACTGGATTACTCCGGGCGAAAGTATGGCTTAAAACCATTACTAATATCTCCATCCACATAAACCGTTCCAGTATTATCCTTTTCTTCATCAATAATCTTTTTTAAAAATAACATTTTTTTTGTTAAATCATTTGTATTACCAATATATACCTTCTTATTTTGACTTTCTAAATAAATACAATAATTATTCTCATTTTCAATATTAATCTCTGTAATTAATTTATCAATTTCGGTAGCTTTAGATGAATCTATAACTTTTGAAATCTTATTAAGTTTTTCTAAATCAATAATTTCTAATCTTTTTTTATTTAATAATTCATTTTCTGTAATATTAAACCCAACTATAATAGGAACTTCAGCCTTAACACTAGAAGTTTCTAAAATATAACCATTTTTATCAATATAAGCATAACTATTTATAAGTTTAATTTGATATTTTACACTTCTTTCTTTTATAATAATTTGAATTGTTCCAGGTAATTTTCTTTTTATTGATGCTTCTTCAACATACTGATTTTCTTTTATATTTTGAATTACTGAATTATTAATTTTAAAAATATTTTCTCCTTTTTTTATTTTTGAAATACTAATTATAGTATCTATTGAAATTTGACTATTTCCTTTTACTTCAATACTTTTAATATTAAAAATTGGTGCTGTAAATGCAAAAACAGCTATAATTCCAATTATAAATAAAATACCACATGCTTTAATAAATTTTTTAGATGATTTTTTTCTTTTTTGATGTTTATTTTTTAAATGACTCTTTGCTCCATTTAATTGTTTACTTTTTTTATTAGCTTTTTGTTCATTTGCTTTTGTTAAATTACTCATATTTTGGTTTTTTTTAGAATTTACACCTATAACAACTTCATTATTAAAATCAAATTTCTTTTGTTTTTTTTCTATTTTATTATGAGTTTCTTCTCCATTAATTCTCTTGGTTACATAAACCTTTTTCTCACCATCTAAACTTTTGGCTATTTCATCATCAGAAAAAATTAAAGTTTTTCCATCTTTACTAATATTCAATATTATCACCTTCTTTTGCTCTAGCTATTTTATAATAAATAAAAAAAAATAGCAATAAGTTTTGCTACTTTTTTACTCGATTTTTACAATTATAATTATGATTCACATCCCCCACATTGTGAACAACTTCCCGAACATCCAGAATTGTTAGATTGTTCATCTTCTAAATTACCACTCCAATCTAATTCAATACGATTCGAACATTCTGGGCAACTTATTTCTAGGACCTCATCATCAACATAAGCATTAAACTCTGATCCACAATATGGACATGATATTTGGAATTCATCTTCGATATCATCTTCATAAATATCTTCACAAATATTGTCAACTCTATTTTGTAATTCCTGTAATTTGAAATTTTGTATTTCTTGTATATTTATTATAGATGATAGTTCTTTTTCCTTATAATCCAAGATTTTTTCAGTTTGTTTTAGTATTCCATCAACAAGCTGATCTAATCTTTTTGTTATATAAAGAAGATCTTCTTCATCTTTGATATTATTATTAATATCTTTTATAAAGCTTAATAATTCTTTTTTTAAGTCATCTAACATTAAATTTGCTTATATCCTTTCCATATACTCACATGTACGAGTATCTATTCTTAAAACATCACCAATATTTACAAACATTGGAACTTGTAGTTCTAAACCTGTTTCTAAAGTTGCTGGTTTTCCTGATGTTGTTGTTGTATTTCCTGCAAATCCAGGCTCTGTATATGTTACTTCTAATTCAACAAATATAGGTGGTTCAACAGCAAAAACACTACCTTTATATGATAATATTTTTACTAACATATTTTCTTTTAAATATTTTAAACAATCTCCCAATTGTTCTTTATTTAATGGAATTTGATCATATGTATCATTATCCATAAAATAATATAAATCACCATCATTATATAAATATTGCATTTCCTTTTTTTCTATCTCTGCACCAGGGAATTTGTCTGATGGGTTAAAAGTCTTTTCTAAAACTGCTCCTGTTATAACATTTTTAAGTTTTGTTCTAACAAATGCAGATCCCTTTCCAGGCTTAACATGTTGAAATTCTACTACTCTAAATACATTTCCTTCCATTTCAAATGTTGTTCCATTTCTAAAATCTCCTGCTGAATATACTGCTGCCATAATTTATCCCCTTTCATTTCTTTATTTCATTTATAAACTTTACAATATTATACATTCTTTTGTAGATTCTGTCAAGGTAATTGCCTCTTTTTTAGTTACTAAAACAGTATCTTCTATTCTTATACCAAAATTACCTGGAATATATATTCCTGGTTCATCAGTAATTACCATATTTTCTTTTAAAATGTTATCATTTTTAATAGCTAAAGAAGGTAATTCATGAATATCTAAGCCAACCCCATGTCCTAAAGCATGTACCAAAGTTTGATTATATAAATTGAAGTCACTTTCAACACTTTTTACTATTGTTTTTATATTTGCTCCATCATATATTTCATCTAAAGCTTTTTTTTGATTGTTTAATACTAAATCATATATTTGTTGTTGTTCTCTTGATATTGCTCCAACAAATATTGTTCTTGTCATATCAGAACAATATCCATTAATTTTACATCCCATATCAATTGTAATAATATCTTGCTCTTGTATAATCCTATCAGTTGGTACAGCATGTGGCTTTGATGAATTTTCTCCGTGATGCAACTATTGTTTCAAATGATTCTCCGTTCAGAATTATCAAGATAATATTCATGAATTTTTCGAGCAATTTGTTTTTCTGTAAGTCCTGGTTTTATATACTTCAATAACATTTCGAAACAACTATCTGTAATTTGACATGCTTTTTTTATACTTGATATCTCATCTTCATCTTTTATAACTCTTAAAGAATCAATAATTTCATCTGCTTCAACAAAATTATTAATTTTATACTTTCTAATATATTCTTTATATTTACTATAAGTTAAATATTTTTCTTCAAACCCAACATTTTCACAAAACAAAAAGAAATTTTCATAATCTTCTTTTGAAATATTTTTTTGGTCATCAACAACAATTTCATCAAATGGAGTAATTATATTTGATACATCTTCCATATATCTGCCATCAGTAATAAAAATATTTTCTTTTCTAGTGATTAATAGAATACCTTCTGCTTCAATTTTTGTTAGATATTTTATATTTGTAGGATTTGCTATTATTATTCCTTGAAGATTTAGACCTGCCATTTTATTCCTTACGGCTTGTAATCTATCATTCATAATTTCTCACCTCTCACTTCTCACATCTAACTTCTGTTTCTACTATATAATCCTACTGTAAAAATATTTAGCAAAATATTTACTATAATAGAATATGGAACAAAAATTGTTATAAATGCACCAATAACAATAAATGGTCCAAACGGAATATATTCATCCATTTTTTTAATCTTAAATGATAATAATAATATACTTAGTATCGCACCAATTAAAAATGATAAAAGAGAAACAATAATAATATTTGTTAGTCCAAAATATAGACCAAGCGCACCCATTAATTTAACATCACCCAATCCCATTGCTTCTTTACCATATACTAGGCCTCCGAGCAATGTTATTAGCAAAAAAATTCCTCCACCAGCTAACATTCCTAATATCATATTTATTGTAATTGCAACATCTGTAAAGCTGTGTAAAAATGCAAAAATAAGGCCTATTTCAAACATTGTAAGATTTAATCTGTTAGGTATAATTTGTAATTTATAATCTATAACAACAACACTTAAAAGCATAGGAGTTAAAATTAGATATTTTATTAAATCTAAATTCTTGATAAAAGAATTTTGTAAACCATATCTATAAAGAAGTCCAATATAAATTAAACTTACAATAATCATAAAAATATAATTTGGTTTAAATTCATTTTTATATTCAATAAATAAATCTTTTGAAAAAACTTTTTTTTCTTCAGGAAGTCGCTTGTTCATCCAATTTACAAATTCGCCAACAAATAAACCGAATAATTGCAAATAAGATATAATAACCAATGTTAATATCGTTAATATATTTCATTATATATATAATCCCTTCTTAATACTAATTTAAACTGCGGGCGATTAAAATCGCCCCTACATCTTTTATAATTTATTTCATTATCTTTTTTTTTATAATATTTTCTATTGGTCTTTTCCAAGCTGTATACCAGTAATCTTTTTTACCTGCAGGATCAACTAAAATTGTAAACATTTTACACCTATTTCCTCCAATTACATCTGTAAAAATCTGATCACCAACAACTCCTATGTTTTCAGAATTTATTTTTATTTCTTTTTGTACTTTAATAAAACCTTTTTTAAAAGGCTTTTGTGCAAACATTTCATATGGTATTCCAAGTTTATTTGCAACTGTCTCAACTTTTTCTTTTTTATTTGTGTTTGATAAAATATATAATACAATTCCTTTGTCTTTCAAATTTTTTGTCCAAACAACAATTTCTTCAGAAAGATTTTTGTAATAGTCTATTAGAGTATTATCAACATCAAGTATTAAAGCTTTAATATTATTATTATTTAAAAATTCAAGTGTAATATCTGTTACTTTTTTCAGATATGCATTTGGATATATGTTCATTTTCCAATCTCTCACTTCCCACATCTCGGTTTGTTTTTTATCTAAAAACAAAAATTATACAAATTAAAATTGTCTTAACAATAGTTTCCAAAAACAACTTATAATTAGTCATTTTTATACCTAAATTATTTAATCTCCTATAACTTTTTACTATTTCATTTATTTCATCTTTAGTCGAAATTCTTATTTCCTCCATATATTCTTTTGCTAAAAATTCTGCTTTAATCATTGCATCATTTTCTAGATAGCTTCTTATAAAATAAAAAATATAGCTAAATAAAATCATCAAACTAAAAAAAGCATTTTTATTTGGTACCTTACCTAATATACCTAGTATAGCTGTAATAAAAAAATATAATAAATATAAATTTGAATATATAAAATTTAATAATAATATTTTCTTACTTTGTATTGAATGCAAGCATTCATGGCAAATTGTTTGTACTCTTGTATAGCTTTCTTTTATATTTGCAATAATTATTTTATTTGTTATAGCAATATAAAGGCAAGTTTTTTGATTCTTGTCTTCTTCTATTTTAACATCTTTATTATTTAGCTTTTTTAATATATGTCTACAAATATTAATATTGCTTGGATATTTTTCTATTAATTTATTATACTTTTTTTCTTCTAATTCAACAAATTGCTTTAATTTCTTCAAATTATAATCATATACAATTGCGAGAATTATAAGAATAATAAGCATGATTAAAACTATAATAATATATTCCATAATTATTACCATTTTCTTCTTAATGAGGTCGGAGGTTAGAGTCTAATTAACTAAGTACCTCTTTAACTGCCTCTGAGATTATACGATTTACATCTCCAAGCATTACATTAAACTTAAGTTCAGCATCAAAATACTTTTTAATTTCAGGTATTCCAATCATTTCTTTATACATATTTTGAATATTAAGCATTTTTGTTTCATCTGTTTTTCCTGTCTGCATAGCATTTAGTTGTTCTTCATATCTTAATTTATTAAATTCCTCAATTTTATTTTTGTATTCTGGCATTATATTAATAGCTTGTTTAGCATTTTTTAAATCTATAAATTCAGCTGATGTTTTTATTTCTTCAGCTAGTTTATTTACAGTATCATATACTTGCATTTATTAATCTCTCCCTTTTTTTACGCATAAGCTTGATTTTTTCTGAAAGTAAGAAGATTTGTAATTTCTCCTCTTGCTTTTTTCTTTTGTTTTGCATTTTTTTCTTGTATAAGCTCTTTTCTTTGTTTTTCAGCAACAGTTTCACAAATTGCTTTTTGATATATAAAATGAGTATCTTGTGCTATTTTATTCCAATTGTATTCATTTCTAACTTTTATTTTTGCTTTTTTTACCATATTTGAAGCTAATTGATGATCAAATAGTAATTCGATTATTGAATCAGCAATTGAGTTACTATTTCCACAATATGTTTTCATTCCTGTTTCTCTATGGTTAACTATTTCATTTAATCCTCCAATATCAGATACTACAACAGGAACTTCTGCAAGCATTGCTTCTAATGCAACAATTCCGAATGGCTCATATGTACTTGGAAATACTGAAATATCAGCCGCTTTGTACATTTTGCCAACATCTTTACCATTTAAATAACCTGCAAAACACACTTTGTTACCAAGCCCTAAATTATATACTTCTTGTTTAAGTTCATTTATCATTCCACCTTGACCAGCTATAACAAGCTTTGCATCATGGTAATGCTCTAATATTTTTGGCATAGCTCCAATTAAGTATTGAACACCTTTTTCATATACAAGTCTACCCATAAATAAAATTATTTTTTCATTATCCATCGCATATTTTCTTCTAAAGTTATAATCTCTTTCTATACCTGAATAATTTGTTATATTAACACCATTTGGTACAACATTTATTTTTTCAAATGGTAAACCAAATAGTCTTTGAAGTTCATTTTTCATATAATTACTATTAACTATAACTTCAGTTGATTCATATGTAAGCATCCATTCTGTATCATTAATGTATTTTTGGTTAGCTTCTCTAATTCCACTATTTCTTCCTGCTTCTGTTGCGTGTATAGTAGATACTATTGGCATATTATATGCTTGTTTTAAGGTTTTTGCAGCATATGCAACAAGCCAATCATGTGCATGAATAACATCAAATTTTCCTTCTTGAGCTATAATTTCTCCAACTTTCGCTATAAAATTGAAATTTAATTGCATTACCCAATCTATAAAATTATTAGCATTAATCATAAAATTATCTACTCTATATACTTTAACGCCTTTATCTAATTCATAATATGGTGTATTTCCTTCTCTGTATGTAACGACAGTAACTTCATGTCCATCTTTAATAAGCCTTTTTGATAGGTCATTTACAACTCTAGCTATTCCCCCAACAATTCTAGGTGGATATTCCCAAGTTAACATTAAGATTTTCATTTTTTTCTTCCTTTCTTACATCTTCTTAAGTACATTTTTCTACTTTTTATTTATTTTATACAAACATTATTAAATTGTAAATACTTTTTTAAAAACTAATATGATTATTTGTTATAATAATTTAATCTTTATTTATTCTGTATAATTCATTCCATATTGTGCATATAGCCATTTCATATAGTTAAAAGGTTCAATTGTATCAGGTTTTCCATATTCAATTCCATGAGTATCTACAGTAACAGATGAAATTTTGACATCAGTTACTGGTGTAGATATTTCAGCATTTTGATTACTACTATTCTCACCATCTGAGTTTTCATCGGTGCTAGCAGCCTTACATTCAACATTTTCTATATTATGAACAACATCCATTCCTTCTATTACTTTTCCAAATCCTGCATAATAACCATCTAAATTTGTATGGTTATTTGTTGTCATTATAAAAAATTGAGAACCTGCTGAATTATAAGATTGCTCTGCTAAAGTAGGTGAATAAGAAGTATAATCAGCTCTTGCCATAGCAAGTGTTCCTTCTGTTAAATTCAAAGTATTATTTTTATATCCATTTGCAATAAATTCACCTTTAATATTATAATCTGATGTAGATGTAGCATCATGTCCATTTGAATATTTATATTTTGCATTTTCATCATCTGAATTATATAAATCAGCAAATGTTGGAGAACCTGTTCCATCACCTTTTGAATCTCCACCTTGTATCATAAAGTCTTTAACAACTCTATGAAATTTAACACCATTATAATATCCATTATTTGCTAATGTAATAAAGTTTTTTACAGCCTCTGGTGCAAATTCTGGATATAATTCTAATTTTACTGTTCCATAATTTTCAATTTCCATTGTAACAGTTGGATTAGGAATATTTAAAGTTTTTTTCTTGTAATATCCAAATCCAAGTACTCCTAATATTATTATAATTAAAACTAATGCTATAAGCCAACATATTTTTGAAATGTTTTTCATTTTTAAATCTTCCTTTCTTTTTTATATTTATTTTAATTAATCATATTGTCAAATACAAATTGCTCCTGCATTCTGCTTAAAGAATTTTTAATATTTCTTGCTCTAACTTCTCCAATACCTTCAACATTGTCCAAATCTTCTATACTTGCATCTATAATATGTTGAAAAGATTCAAAGCCCTGTACCAGATTTTCTACAATATTGTTCGGCATTCTAGGTATTTTACTAAGTATTCTATATCCTCTAGGATATACTCCCACCTCATCAAAATCAGCAAAACTATCATACCCTAGTATTTTTGCAATATTTTGATCTTTTAGTAAATCTTCATATGTTAAATTTATTATTTCATCTATTGATTGCTCTATTGTTTTGTCTTCTATAATTTTATAATCTTTGATAATTAACTCTTCTTCATTTTCTAAACCTGCAACTAATTGTTCTAACTGCATATCAACCAATCTTCCATCATTTCCAAGTTCTGCAATCTGCCTTTCTATTTCATTTACAATTTGCATAACCATCTCTGCTCTTTGAATTACACTGATTACATTTTCTAAAGTTACTATATCATTAAATTCATATTCATTTAAAATATTTAATTTACTATCAAAAACCTTTTTGTATTTTTCTAGAGTTTGTATTGCTTGATTTGCTTTATTTAAAACAACAGATGTATCTTCTAAAACATATCTTTCATTATCTATAAAAATTGTTATAATATTTCTTCTTTGCGAAATACTTATAACCAATTCTCCTGTTTGTCTTGCAGTTCTTTCTGCAGTTCTATGTCTTGTCCCTGTTTCGACTGTTGCAATAGAACTATCTGGAAGAAGTTCAGCATTAGCAAATAGAATTTTTTTCATATCTGCACTTAGTACAATTGCACCATCCATTTTGGCAAGTTCGTATAATTTTGATGGAGTAAAATCTTCATTTATTGTAAATCCACCATCAACAAGTTTATTAATGTTTTCTTCATTATCAGTAAAATAGAGTAATGCTCCTGTTCTTGCTCTTAAAATGTTTTCTAAACCATTTCTAATTGGTGTTCCAGGTGCTATTTTTTTTAATATTTCTGTTATTTTATCTTCACTTTTTACTCTCAAATTAAATATCATCCCTTTCTATAATTTTTTGAAATCAAATAAATTTAATATTAAATATATCTTGATTTCATAATTCTTATAATTTATATCTGGTTAACTAATCTCAATTATTGAATGTAAAACTTTATCATCTTCACTTTTAATTGTAATAATATGTTTATCATTTTCTATAGTATAATAGCATTTTACCTTTTGTCCTAATAAAATTTGATGTTTATACATAATATTTACATTTTTTAGTTCATCACCAAAGAATATATTTTCAGGTAAATTTTCGTAAGCAAGTTTTAAATAATTCAAATTATGCATATGTTTATTTATATCAATATCTGATCTTCTAACATCATATAACATGTTAAATGTTTTTTCATTTGGTTCTGCAATTTTTTCAATATCTTCTGATTCAAATACATGTATAGTTTCAGAATTATATGGCTCATAGATTTCATCTGTTAATTTTGTTATTCTTTTTGTATTAAAGTCATATAATACCCATTTTGATGTAGCAATAGCAACCAATTTATCTTCACAATATACTTCAAAATCACGATATGAAAAGAAATAGTTTTTTGAAATATTTCGTGCCCAAGTCTTAATCTGCAACTTTTTTTCATATATGGGTCTATCTAAAACTCTTAATTTCCAATCCATTAATAGCCATGCTCTTTTTTTAGTTTCTATATCATTTGCTCCATATCCACAAGTTGCAGAATGTGAGCAAGCAATTTCTTCAAGATATTTTAAATATCCTAAATTAGTTATTTGATTATTTTTACCTATATCTTCAATACCTATTAGGTATTCTCTTTCAAATTTCATATATCCTCCAAGTAATAATTTTCATATCATTATTCAATCCGCAACTTGCTTTCATTGTATATGCTTTTTAACGCAGTCAAAATTGTAATTATTTCGCAGCGTATCCTGGTTTTTTAAGAAGTCTAAACATATTACTCTTATACGCCTCCACCCCTGGTTGATTAAAAGGATTTACTCCTAAAATATTTCCAGACATAGCAGTAGCTAATTCAAAGAAATAAATAAGACCTCCTAAATTTTCTTCATCTAATTTTTCAAGAGAAATGTGAATATTAGGTACTCCTCCAGAAACATGAGCTTCTATTGTACCTTCCATAGCTTTTTTATTAACATAATCCAAATCTTTTCCAGCTAAATAGTTTAATCCATCAAGATTATCATCATCTGAATTAATTGTTATATTTGATTTTGGGTTATCTATACTTATAACAGTTTCAAAAAGATTTCTCAAACCTTCTTGCATATATTGCCCCATAGAATGTAAATCTGTTGTTAAGTCTATTCCTGCTGGAAATATTCCTTCTTGTTCTTTTCCCTCACTTTCTCCATAAAGCTGTTTTAACCATTCTGTCATATAATGCATCTTTGGTTCATAATTAGCAAAAACTTCAATTGTTTTATTATCCTTATATAAAATGTTTCTTAAAACTGCATATTGATAACACTCATTATATTTCAAATTACTATCATTATAATTATCTTGTGCAAGTTTTGCACCATTCATTAATTTCTCAATATCTATTCCAGCACATGCTATTGGAAGTAGTCCAACAGGTGTTAATACAGAAAATCTTCCACCAATATTATCAGGAATAACAAAAGTTTCATATCCTTCTTCATCTGATAGAGTTTTTAAAGCTCCTTTGGCTTTATCTGTAGTTACATAGATTCTACTTCTAGCTTCATCAATGCCATATTTATTTTCTAATATTTCTCTAAAAATTCTAAAGGCAATTGCTGGTTCTGTAGTAGTCCCAGATTTTGATATTACATTTATTGAAAAGTCTTTATCTCCAATTACTTCAATTAATTCATTAATATAGTTTGGATTTAAATTATTTCCAGCATATAATACTAGCGTATGTTTTCTTTGTTTTAAAGTTTGCATTTGATAAAAAGAACTGCTTAATGCTTCAATTACAGCTCTTGCACCTAAATAAGATCCTCCAATTCCAATAACTAAAAGTATGTCCGAGTCTTTGTTTATTCTTTTTGCGGCTGTTTGAATTCTTTTAAATTCTTTTTTATCATAATTTGTAGGAAGATCTAACCATCCAACAAAATCTTTTTCATCATCTTTTCTTCTGTGTAAATCTTTATGTATATTTTCAACCTGCTCTTTATATTTCATAATCTCCTTTTTATCTATTCCAGCATTTTTTAAGTCAATTTTAATTTCCATAAACATCTACCTTCTTCCTTTATTTAATTTCAAAAGTAATTTTACACTAAAAAAAAGAAAATCACAATAGATTTTTGTGATTTTCTTATAATTTCTTTTACATTCTTTTTCTTTTAATACTATATTATGTTCGCAACTTAGCTGTGCATTGTATATGCTTTTTTCTCGTCTAAAGCACGAAAAAAGATATACAATGCCGTAGTTAGCTACTATATAGTATAAAAAATTTATTTTAAATTATAACATTAAATTAAGCTGATGCTGGATATACACTTACCTTTTTCTTAGTTTTACCTTTTCTTTCGAATTTAACTGTTCCATCAACTAAAGCAAAAAGTGTGTCATCACTACCTTTTCCAACATTAGTTCCAGGATGTATTTTTGTTCCTCTTTGTCTAACAAGAATATTTCCTGCTAATACAAATTGTCCATCAGCTCTTTTTACACCTAAACGTTTTGACTGACTATCTCTACCGTTTCTTGTACTACCTTGCCCAACGTGATGTGCCATATTTCTCAACTCCCTTCGATTTTATTTTATATCTCTTTTAATAAAATACATTTTAATTTATGCTTCTACTTTTTCAGCTACTTTTGCAGTTTCTTTTTTCTCTTCGGCTTTTTTTGTAGCAGTTGTCTTAATTGAAGTTATTTCAACTTTTGTGTATGGTTGTCTATGTCCTTGTTTTTTTCTTTCATTCTTTTTAGGTTTCATTTTAAATACAATTATTTTTTTAGCCTTTCCATGAGAAACAACTTTTCCCTCAACCTTTACACCTGTAACATAAGGATTTCCTACTTGTACTTTTCCATCATTAGATACTAAAACTACATTATCAAATGTAACTTTTTTACCTTCTTCTGCATCTAATTTTTCGAAAAATACTACATCTCCTTCTGAAACTTTGTACTGTCTTCCACAGCTTTCAATTATTGCGTACATTCCAAATGCACCTCCTTATTTGTATACTCGCTAATCCTTAATTTCAGGTAGTTGTTATATTATCAACATTTTCAAACCTTGACTAAGCGGATTACAGAAAACTATTATACTATATAATTCTGTGCTTGTCAATGGTTTTGCGAATAATTTTTCTCTTTATAAATTGCTACTATTCTTAACCACCTTTAGTCTTGTAAATTCCTCTCTTTCTGCTTCTTCTAATGTACTTGTTATTTTTCTTGCTAATTCTTCATCTTTTGGTATTATTATTTCTTTTAAAGCCTTTGATCTTCTTTCATTTTTTTCAATTGCTTTTTTTAATTCTACAATAGAATCATCTACTTCAGCGAGCTTTATTAGTATTCTTTTTAAGGTCGTAAAATCAATAATACTCTCATCAACTTCAACTGTTGTATGATATAATCCATAATTTGGCTCTAATTCTTGTTCTTGATAAATACATGATGGCATTTCCACTCCCATCACACTCAAATATTTTACACTTATTGAGTTATCTTTTTTTATTGCATTTGAAATATCAATTAATTCATCAAAGCCAACATCAACAATTGCTTTGTTTAAAGCTCCTTGTGCATGTGATAAAACTTCATTTAATTGTTGTTGTAGTTTTTCTTTTTTGGTTTTATATTCTTCAAGTTTTCTTTTAAGAATTAATGATTTATCTTCTAGAAGCTTTTGTCCGCTTTTTCTCTGTTTAATTGTATTTTGAAGTTTTATTAAATTATTTTTGGTCGGCAAATAAACTGCTCTCATAGTATTTTCCTCACTTTTTTATTACTAGTCAGCAGGTATGCACTAAAAGTCCGCGCAGGGCGATACTTTTTATTTTTAAACGATGGTCTCGGGGGGACCGCTGAGGGCTGTTAAATGCGATAGCATTGTTACAGCCCCAGTGGGAAGACCTGAGAAAAAAATAAAAAGTTTTGCCCGTTGCAGGACTTAACTTGTTTTAAAGCTGACTAGTAATAAATGTATTAATTTAGTATTTTACTCAACAATTTTAAGCAATTCTTTCATTAAATCTAGAGTCTCGTCAATACTTCTATTCTCGTAGATTCCTTGATTTAAGAATTTATTTTCAAATTCTTCTCCAAATTTAATGTATTTTTTATCTATTTCTGATAAATCAGCTTCTCCTAAAACTGTTGCTAATGCTCTTGCATCTTGAACTTTTGAATAAGCTGAAAAAATCTTATTTGAAAGCTCTGCGTGATTTTTGCGAGTATAACCTTCTCCAATTCCATCTTTCATAAGTCTTGAAAGTGATTGTAAAATATCTATTGGTGGATTGATCCCTTTTTGATATAAATCTCTTCCTAAAACAATTTGTCCTTCTGTAATATATCCTGTTAAATCAGGAATTGGGTGAGCTATATCATCATTTGGCATAGTTAAAATTGGTATTTGAGTAATTGAGCCTTCCCTTCCTTCTATCATTCCAGCTCTTTCATAGATTGATGCAAAATCACTATATAAATAACCCGGATATCCTTTTCTACTAGGTATTTCCCCTTTTAGTGTTGATACTTCTCTTAATGCTTCAGCATAAGATGTCATATCTGTTAAAACTGTTAAAACTTGATATCCCAAATCATATGCTAAATATTCAGCACAAGTTAGTGCGACTTTTGGTGTTAGAATTCTTTCAACTGATGCATCATTTGATAAATTTTGAAACATTACAACTTTTGATAAAACTCCATTTTCTTCAAAACTTTTCCTATAAAACTCTGCTGTTTCAAACTCTGCACCCATTAAGCCAAATACAATTGCAAATTTATCTCCATCAGTAATATTAGATTGTCTAATTATTCTTTCTGCAAGCTCATTATGATTAAGCCCACTTCCTGAAAAAATGGGAATTTTTTGCCCACGAATTATTGTCATTAATCCATCTATTGCAGAAATTCCTGTGTGTATATAATTTCTAGGGTATTTTCTTGCAATTGGGTTAATTGGGTTTGAATTAATATCTCTTTTTATTCTTGCATTAATTTCACCTAAACCATCAATAGGATTTCCTGCACCATCAAAAATCCTACCAAGCATTAAAGGTGAAAGTTTAAGTTTTAACGGTTCACCCATAAATTCTGTTTGAACACTTTTTATATTTATATCATCTGTTCCTTTATATACTTGAATTGTAGTTATGTCTTTATCAAGTCTTAAAATATTTCCTACTCTTGTTTCTCCATTTTTTAGAGTTATTTGAACTTGCTCTTCAAAAGAAACATCTTTAGGTGTTTTTATAAATACTAGTGGCCCATTTATTTGCTCTAAGCCTAAATATTTTACTTTCATAAATAATACCTTTCTCTCTAACAATTCACAAACAAGCTTATATATTGTAGAGTAGCAACGGGCGGCATTGTATATCTTTTTTCGTGCTTTAGTCGAGAAAACCAGAAATAAGATTTTGTACGCATATTAAATGCTACAAAATCTAAATTCTGCCATAACTCTCCTCTAAGTCAAGTCTATCATCTTACGATGATGACTTTCCTAGAGTATAGAAAAAAGCATATACAATGAAAGCAAAGTTGCGGATTTAGTAATGCTGTAAATTCTATATTATAAATAGTATGGTTTGAAACTATATATGTTCTTTGTAGTCTTCTTCAAGTTTTTTTAGCTTTGTTTTTACTCTCATGTCAAATTCATCAATTTTTTCAAGCTCATCATTTCTAACAGTATTTTTTATTTCCTTAAAATCTTCAAATATTCCTGTCTTTTTTATTTCTGATAATGGAATAGATTTTTCTATTAATTTAAATGATCTGTCATTAATTAGTAAAACAGTTTGCATCATTTTATATTGTTTTTCAATTGGCACATAAGTATCAATTTCACTAAAGGAATTTTGTCTTAAAAAACCTACTCTAATTGCTTCTGCTACTTCTAAAGTTAGTTTTTTATCATCAGATAACACATCTTGTCCAACAACTTTTGCAATTTCTTGCAGTTCATTTTCTTTCTCTAAAATTTCTACTATTCTCCTTCTATTATCTTGAAAATCAGAATCTATATTTTCTTCAAACCATTCTGAAAGCCCATCTACATACTCACTATAGCTTATATTCCAGTCTATAGCTGGATAATGCCTTGAATAAGCTAAATCTCTTTTTAATCCCCAGAATACATGTACAAATCTTTTTGTATTTTGTGTTACTGGTTCTGAAAAATCAGAACCTTGTGGTGAAACAGCACCAATTATAGTAACAGAACCCTGTGTTCCGTTTAAGTTTTTAACTTCTCCTGCTCTTCCATAAAACTCAGAAAGTCTTGATGGCAAATATGAAGGAAATCCTTCTTCTGCTGGCATTTCCTCAAGTCTACCAGATATTTCTCTTAATGCTTCAGCCCATCTAGATGTAGAATCTGCCATAATTGCTACATTATAACCCATATCCCTATAGTATTCTGCAATTGTAATTCCAGTATAAATTGAAGCTTCTCTTGCAGCAACAGGCATATTTGAAGTATTGGCAATTAAAACCGTTCTTTGCATTAGCGGTTTTCCAGATTTTGGGTCATTAAGTTTTGGAAAATCTTCTAATACTTCTGTCATCTCATTTCCACGTTCTCCACATCCAATATATACGATAATATCAGCATCTGACCATTTAGCAAGTTGATGTTGTGTAACTGTTTTTCCTGTTCCAAAACCACCCGGAATCATTGCAGTTCCACCTTTTGCAATTGGAAATAAGCTGTCTATTACTCTTTGCCCTGTAATTAAAGGTTTAGTTAAACTCATTCTTGTATCATAAGGTCTTTGTTTTCTAACAGGCCATTTTTGCATCATATTTAATTCTATTGTTTTTCCATCTTCTGTTAAAATCTTGGCTATACAGTCTTTTGCTGTATATTCTCCTTCTTGTGCAATTTCAGCAATTTTTGCTTCTCCCTTATAAGTGCACATTATTTTATTTGTAATTAATTCAGTTTCTTTAACTTCTCCTAAAATAGAATTCAAACTTACTTTATCACCAACATTTACTGTGGGAACAAAATGCCATTTTCTATTTAAATCTATACTAATACTTGAAGACCCTCTTTTAATAAAATCTCCATCTAAATCTTTTAAACTTTTCAAAGGTCTACCAATTCCATCAAATATATTACTGATTATACCTGGTCCTAAAGTTATACTTAAAGATTCCTCTAAACCTATAACTTCTTCGCCAATTTTTAACCCTGTAGTATCTTCATAACTTTGAATTGTGGCAATGTCTCTATTTAGTTTAATAACTTCACCTAATATTTTTTTACTAGATATATGCACTATATCATGCATTGCAAAATCGCCTTCACCTTTTGCAAGTATTACTGGTCCATCTATTGAAATAATGTATTTCTTTTGCATATTATTCATTCCCTTCGTATATTGCTGTGAGAAGTGTGAGGTGTGATTTCTCACTTCCTACATCTCACTTATAACCCGTTTTTTCATTACTAGGCCATTATCTCATTCAACGTATTCATCAACGTATTATCAATAAAAATCCCTTGTAATTCATTTGCTACTATACATCCTCCTATATTATCATCAGGCATTTCTATTATTTTTGAACCAAATGTTGTTCTAATTTCATTTTCAAATTTAGAAATATCATTTTTGGTTAAATAAATGTCTATTGAATTTTTGTTTTCAATCTTTTCAAATGCAATTTGAATATTATTTTTTAAAAAGTTTTTATATTGCTCTTGATTTACAAATTCTTTTAATTTAGATATACACTTTTCTTTGATTTCTTTTTTTATATTTTTTTCTTCTTCTATTATTTTTTTCTTACATTCTATTTCAAAATTGTAAATTTTTTTATTACATTCTTTTTCAATGTTTTGCATATTTTTATTATAATTGATTTCTTTCTTTTTTTCATATTTTGCAATTTCTTGTATAATAGAATTACTGATTTCATCTTCAACTTCTTGCTTTATTTGCAAATAATCTTTATTTGACATTTCTTCTACACTGTTTTTAAAATCAGTTAATTTTTCTTCTAAATTCATCCAACTTCACACCTCTCACATCTCACATCAAATAATTGTTATAAGTGGTAATTTTTGGCTTATCCTAATTTTATCTATTTTTTCTTTCAGTTCAGTATAAATACTTTTGCTAATTACTAATATACCAATATTTTCATTTTTTGTAATTTCATTAATCCTTTTTTCGATTTCTATTTTTTCTTTTAAAGTTATAGCTTCACATCCAGCTAGTTTTAAGCCAACTTCTAATTCTTGATTATCAGTGATACAGTATATCTTCATTTTTTCACATCCAAGCTCTTTAATATTGTTACAGCCCTCAGCGGTCCCCCCGAGACCATCGCCTAAAAATAAAAAGTATCGACCTGCGCGGACCTTAAGTAATTACCTCTGAACTGTAACTTCAAATTTTTCAATAATTTTTTAATCTCAAACCTTACTAATTATCATTATAGCAATAATTAAACCGTAAATTGCGATACCTTCTGCTAGACCAGCAAAAATTACAGTTTTTCCAAGTAGGCTTGGGTTTTCGCTAATTGCTCCTACTGCACTTGATGCAACTACTGCAACTGCAATACCAGATCCAATTGCAGATAATCCAATTGCTAAAGCTGCTGCAATTAGTCCTACTCCAGATGAACTTTTTGTTTCTTCATTTGTTGACACTTCTGATTTATTATTACTTGAAACCACCTCATTTGCTGCATATACTCCTGTAGTAATTAATACTACTCCTATAAAAATTAAAATTACCAAAATAATTGCTTTTTTTGACATTTTTTTATCCTCCATAAATATTAATCTTCTTCTCACATCTAACCTTTAGTTGTCAAAAAGGTCCGTCCCCATTGACAACTGAGTTTTTAATGACTTGTATTCCTCTCCGCTTCCATCATAGAATCTACTAAATAGCTCATAATATTCAAGCCTTAATGTTTGTATTCCTACAATTAATCCTTCTAAAACAATAACTACAACATTTCCAATAAATGCAATTAAAAAGTTTCCTGCCCCACTTGACATATCTGCTAATAAATATACAGCCATACATAATCCCGCATGATTTATTGCAAAAGCAGCTAATCTTAAAAAAGAAATTGTATTACTTAAAAATGAAAGTAGCATTTCTATAATTTCAAATATTTTTTCCACAAAAGGAACTGATTCTTTACTTTTCTGTTTTTGTATAAAATTCGTAATTTTATCATTAAATAGTATTATTAACACAAGTATTAATGAAACAATAACTGCTGTATTAAGTGAGACTATCAATTTTCCTTTTATATAATAATACCCAACACATAATAAAACAAAGGTGTATAATAAAATCCCAACAATTCCGTTTTGGTCTAAGAATACTCTTTTTAAATCTTTATTTTTAATACCATTTACTACATTTAAAATCATTGCTAAAAATATAAAAATTGTTCCAACTATTATTCCATATACTAGCATTGTTGTAATATTGTTCATCGGGCTTATTATCACAGGTTTAATAATATCCTCTTTACCAAATACACTTCCATATAGTATTCCAAAAATCACAGATGAAATTCCTCCCGCAGAAAGAATTGCTCCATATACTTTTTGTTTCCTTAAAAGGAAAACTATTCCGAATTAATAAAAATACTATTCCATGCCCTACATCTCCAAACATGAAACCAAACATTATAAATGTTGTTAATGCAACAAACCATGTTGGATCAATTTCACCTTTTTTAGGCATTCCATACATTTTAACTAAATATTCAAATGGTTTTAAAAACCTATTGTTTACTAGTTTTGTAGGTGGATTTTCATCATCTTTTATAACATAGTCAATACCTTCTATTTGTTTAAGTTTATTTTCAAATTTGTTTAGCTCATTTTCTGGAACCCATACTACAGTATAAAAAATGTTATTTTGATCATGAACAATATATTTTTTTATATTATTTATCTTATCATATGTTTGTAATTCTCTATAATATCCTAAAACTTCTGTTTCTACAGTTCTTTTAATTTTATCTATTTTTTGATTTATCTCATTAGTACTAAAATCTCTTTGACTAATATTATCTCTTAATGTTTTAAGATATTCTCTTGGAGTTTTTACTAAATCATTAGGTAATAGCCTTCTTTCGAATTTTTGAATATTAAACAAACCATCAATATTTCCAATATATTGCTCAGTTGTAAAGTACATTATCCAAACTAAATCTTTTTCTTCTCGTATTTCAAACATAATAGCATTTATATTGTCTATTTGTTTTTTTATTTCTTCAAGATTCTTTTTTGGAATACTTCCATATCTAAATTTAACATATTCTAAATCATAAAGTTTTTTAATATCTATATCTATTTCTTGTAATTTGGAAATTTCTTTATATATTTTTTTGTATTCTTCATTTTCTTTTTCGTTATTTTCTATTATTTTTAAGCATTCTTCATATGATGGTTCTAATTTATCGATTTTATTTGAAATGTAATCAATAGTATTCTCAAGCAAATTCATATTGTAGTCTTTTGTATATTGAATTCCAAGTTTATTAAAAAGGTTCTCACACTTTTTTAATGCTTCTTTGATTTTGTAATTATATTCAAAATATTCAATTTTCCATCCTTTATTGTATATCTTTTTGGCATCTTCTATTTGTACATCACTTTGGAATAAACAATTAGCAAGAAATTCATCTAAAATTTTACTATCACCTTTTATTCCAAGCAATTTCATTTTTTCTATTGCCATTTTATCCTATCCTTTCTTATGTAATCTTAAAAATCATATCAAAAACAAGTATTGTAGCTACTAATGTCCCGTACTTATCTTGCAAGTCTTTTAATAATTTCGCTTTTATCCATCCCATACCTAATTCCTTCAATAACATTAATAATATCGTTATTTTCATAATCGACTAGATTAATATATGCAAATATATATGCATTTGAAAAAATATCTTCTTTAAAAGCTTTATAATTAATTTTATATAAGAATCTGTCTACATTATCCTCAAATTCTGTCTCTGATGTAAATATATTCTTATATGGTGTTTTGCTTAAAATTGTTTTAATCTCATCAAAAGAATTAGTATCTATAATTTTATTTAAAATATTTGGCTTTAATTTGTAATACCTATTAATTAATATATTTAATAATCTTTGCTTATCAAAATTGTAAAACTTTTTTATTCTAATTATCCATTCAATATTTAATAAATCTATTTCTGACCCTATTATTTTTTTTAAATTTTTATTAGATTGTACTTTGTCATAAAGCTTTTCAAAATATAATTTGTCTATTTCGTTTTCGATTTCAAATATATTTATATTTTCTTGATTTTGATATTTTTTTATAAAACTATAAGTTCCCATTCTTTTAATTGCTTTAAAAAAATCATCAAAATTCTCAATAGTTTCCATTCCTTTTATCTCATGAAATAGGCTAGTTGTCCACATTTTAACATTTTGTATTATAGTATCACTTGTTTTATCATCAGAGTAAAGTTTTCTTAATATACTTTTTACACATTTTATTTCATATTGTCGTAAAAAAAAGGCAAATAAAACAGTGTCTTTATTGCCAAGATATTTGTTTATTTTTAGAATATCTTTTAATAATACTTCATCTAATAGTTTTTCAATTTCAAGCCTATCTATATTTTCTTGTGTATTTTTAAAGATATCACTTTTGTTTTTTAGTAGCAATACAACATTTTTTATATTATTTTGTTTAATTATATCATTTATATTTTCTTTTGTTAATCTATTAGCATACATTGCTTTTAATTTGGCATTTAAGTTTGGGTACTTTATTAAAGATATTTTCAAGCTATTTCCTCCACTAGACATTAATTATACTATTAACAATTTGATCAACTAAAGCACTGCCATCTGTTTTATATTTTTGCCTTAAATATTCAATTTGTTTTTCTGTTTCTCCATTTATTCTTTCGCAGTTTTCTTCATATATTTTATCATATTGTTCTTTTAAACTTTTTCTTTTAAAAACATATTGATTATCAATTTTTTCTTTTTCAGCTTTTAATTGATTGTTAATTTCTTCTTCAATATTGTCTTTCTTTTGATTTATTTCATTTATTTTGTTTTTAGCATTTTCATCAAATTTTATTAATTCTTTTATAATTTCTTCCAAAATATCATCTCATTTCTTATACATTATTATATATTTTTTCAAAAAAAATACAAGAGTTTTATAAAAAAAAAAATACATTTTTTTATTAATGTGTTACCATTCACAGCTATATTAAGGTCGCAACTTTGCTGTGCATTGTATATACTTTTTTCTCGACTAAAGCACGAAAAAAGATATACAATGCCGCTGTTGCTACTCTACAATAATAATTTAGCTATAAATAGTAACATTAATGTATCTTTTTATATTATATTTCAAAACTAATATATGACCTATCATCAAAACCATCTTGATTGGGAATAAGCCCTCTTTCATATGGAAAGCTTTTGTATCGAAGAGGATCTTCTTCTCTAATTTTTTTTAAATCTTCTTCTGCTTCTTTTAAAGTATTAAATGGTTGCCTATATCCATCTGAAGTAAAAACTATTTTAGTTATTTCTTCTGGAACATCAATAATTTTTATTAAATCTTTATCAGGCTTATTAAATCCATCTATAACAGCATAATCATATTTTCCATAGAATCTTTTATTTCTAATATATGGCTGTCTTTTATTTAAATCATTGATAAATTTTTTTGATAAATCGTTTTTTAATAGTTCTTCCTCAGTACATCCTGTTTCTAATAAATAGTTTATAATCATTATTCTTATTTTAGTATATAATTTATCTACTTCAAGTTCATTTGTTAAAATTTGGTTACCATATAAAGCCATACAATCACCAATTAACCATATCTGGCGATATTTTCTAGAATACATAATAACAGATGCTGATGGTTGATTTGCTGGATCATCTGCTATTTTATCATAAAAGCCTTTGTCTTTATAATAATTAATAATACATTCATTTAAAAAATCTACAGTTTCATAACAATTTAATGAACCATCTAATTTTTCAATTGCTTCTACTAAAATGTCACTTATAATTTTTCCAAGTTTTTTATCTTCAAATCTAAAATCACTTTGTGAATTAACTCCATCAATTACTGCAATAAAATCATTAGTTACACAAATTGCATCTTCACATAGTTTTGGGTCGTTATATCTTCCTTTTATAAATTGTTCAATTATTTTCATTAATATTATTCCTCCTTGAAAGTCTGTCCCCAATTTAAAAAGGTACAAATCAGTTTGGAAAAGAATTAAATTTTGACAAGGCAAAATTTTGTGCAAAAAGCGGAGCATACTTTGTGTATGTGAGCATTTTTAAGCAAAATTTTAACACAGTCAAAATTGTAATTGTTTTTCAAACTCATTTTCTTTTCACATTTATATCTCCAAAGAGTTCACGCTGTTCGGTTTCAACTTTTTCTCTTCTAGATAATTCTAACAAACCTGAGAAGGCTGTTACTACTTCTTGACTATTTGCCTTTTTGATCGAAAAAAGTTTGTTAAATATAAATTGTTTATGCTTTATTAATTCTTTATACATTTGTTTTACTTTACTTAAAACTGTAACAGTTTCTGTAATTGCAATTTTCTCAATATTTTTTGCATTTTCATTTACTTTTTCTTTATTTTTTATCCATAAATTTTCGTATAAAGTAGGAATAATATTCTCTTCGTATTTTTCTTCAAGCTTTTGTTTTGGAAGTGTAATTTCTTCTTGACCTTTATAAAATCTTTTTGAGTTTTCTTCAAAACTCTGCCTTAATTTTTCTGTTATATCTTTGTATTTTTTATATTCTATTATTCTTCTAATAAGTTCTTCTTCAGATATTTCTTCTTCTTCCTCATTTTTACCAGGTAAAAGCTTTCTTGATTTTATATATAAAAGAGTTGAAGCTAAACTTAAGAATTCGCTTGCCAAATCTAAGTTTAGTTCTTGTGCTTTATTAATATACTCCAAATATTGATCCGTTATTTCATCTAATTTGATGTCATAAATATCCATTTTGTTTTTTTCTATTAGACTTAATAACAAATCAAGTGGTCCTTGGAAGTTTTCTATGTTAATTGCATATCTGTTTGTTTCTAAAGTTAATACTGACATTTTTTTCTCCAATTTATTTTTTACTCACTCAAATCATCATTATCATCATCTTGCATTACAGGTCTTTTTTCTCTTAGCTCATTCATTGCTAAGTTAATTCTACCTTGATTATCTATTTCAGTAACTTTAACCATTACTTTTTCACCTATTTGTAAATAGTCTTCTATTCTTCTTATATGTTCTTTAGCTATTTTTGAAATATGAAGCAAACCTTCTCTACCTTGCCCTAAATCCACAAATGCGCCATAAGAAGCAATTCTAGTAACAGCTCCATAGTAAATTCCACCAACTTCTATTTCACGAACAATATCTTCTATCATGTCTAAAGCGTCATAAGCTTTTTCACTATTTTGACCATAAATGAATACTTGTCCATCTTCTTCAATATCAATTTTTACACCTGTCTCTTCAATTATTTTGTTTATTACTTTTCCACCAGTACCAATTACATCTTTGATTTTTTCTGGTTTAATCTTTGTTGTAATTATTTTTGGTGCATAATTTGATATTTCTGGTCTTGGCTCAGCTAAAACTGGTTTCATAATATCATTTAATATATACATACGAGCTTTTTCGGTTCTATCAAATGCTTCTTTTATAATATCATAAGATAATCCATCAACTTTTATATCAACTTGTATAGCAGTAATTCCTTTTTCAGTTCCACCAACTTTAAAGTCCATATCTCCGAAAAAGTCTTCAATTCCTTGAATATCTGTCATCATAACATAATTTTTTTCATTGTCTGGATCTGTAATTAATCCTGTAGAAATACCTGCAACAGGTCTTTTAATCGGTACACCTGCATCCATTAAACTTAAAGTACTTGCACAAATACTACCTTGTGAAGTTGATCCATTTGAAGATAAGATTTCTGATACAACTCTTATACTATATGGAAATTCTTCTACAGATGGAAGTACTGGAACTAGAGCCTTTTCAGCAAGTGCTCCATGACCTATTTCACGTCTACCAGGTCCACGAGATGCTCTTGCTTCTCCAACAGAATATGCTGGGAAATTATATTGATGCATATATCTTTTTTCTGTCTGTGTATCTATTCCATCTAATTCTTGTTCTTCACTAACCATTCCTAAAGTTGTAACACTCATTACTTGTGTTAACCCTCTTGAAAACATTGCACTACCATGTGTTCTTGGAAGTAATCCAACTTCACATGAAAGTGGTCTAATTTCATCAAGAGTTCTACCATCAACACGAGTATGATCATAGAAAATCATATCTCTAACAGTCTTTTTCTCTAATTTGTATAAAGCTTCTCCAATTGCTGATTTATCTTCTTCTTGTTGTTCTTCTCCAAATTTTTTGATATAAGCTTCATTTACTTTTTCTGTAAGTTTTGTGATATTATTGTCTCTTACTTGCTTGTCTTTTTCTGTAACTGCTTTTTTCATATCTTTTGCGAATTTCTTATCAATAAATTCATAGATTTTTTTATCAACTTCAAAAGATTTATATTCAAATTTCTTCTTTCCAATTTCTTTTTTCATTTTAGAAATAAATTTGCAAATCTTTTTGATTTCTTTATGACCTTCTTTGATAGCTTTAAGCATAATATCATTTGATACTTCATTTGCTCCAGCTTCTATCATAGCAATTTTGTCTGCAGTTCCAGCAACTGTAAGAGTTAAGTCACTTACTTTTCTTTGTTCTTCAGTTGGGTTTATTATAATTTCACTATCAACTAATCCAACATTTACAGCAGCTGTAGGTCCTCCCCATGGAATATCAGAAATAGAAAGTGCAGCTGATGCTCCTATCATTGCAGCTACTTCTGGTGAATTATCTTGATCTACTGACATAACTGTTGCAACAACTACTACATCATTTCTAAAATCTTTTGGGAATAGAGGTCTTAATGGTCTATCTATTGCTCTTGATGTTAAAATTGCTTTATCAGATGGTTTTCCTTCTCTTTTAGAATATGAACCTGGAATTTTTCCAACAGAATATAATTTTTCTTCAAAGTCTACTGACAATGGAAAAAAATCTATTCCATCTTTTGGTTCTTTAGATGCTGTTACATTTACCATAACAACTGTATCTCCGTATCTAACTAATACACTACCATTGGCTAAACTTGCCATTTTTCCTGTTTCTATTGTTAATTTTCTTCCTGCTAATTCTGTTTCATAAATTTTATACATTTTTCATTCCTTTCATTTTTACGGTTTAACCGATTTGACACCAATTTTTTGATTTGTTTTTAGGTATTTAATTAGTATGTAACCTCTATAATACGTTTATTTTACGTTTAAGCATATTATACAAGCTACACTTAAACTAATAATAAACCTAAAAATTTTTGAATTAATAATATTTGACTTTAACGAATTACAATAAAACAAGGGGCGTGAAATAGTTAAGCCCCTTTATTTAATTATTTTCTTAATCCTAATTTTTCAACTATTTCTCTATATCTATTTAAATCTTTTTTAGATAAATAGTTTAATAGATTTCTTCTTTTTCCAACCATTTTCAAAAGACCACGTCTTGAATGGTTATCTTTTTTGTGAACTTTTAAGTGTTCAGTTAATTCATTGATTCTTTCTGTTAAAAGAGCTATTTGAACTTCTGGAGAACCAGTGTCTTTTTCATCTCTTTTATACTTTCCAATGATTTGAGCTTTTGCTTCTTTAGAAATCATATTTACACCTCCTATTTTTTTACTCCTAAAACTGAGTTTAAAATCAGGTGTCAAGATTTAAAACTAAGTTTTAGGTATTTACTTTGCATATTATACTATAAAATTACTGATTTTGCAAGAGATTTTTAAAACTTATTGGCTCTAAAAATGTATAAGTGTCAATGATGTGAAACAAAAATATATAAAAAGTTTATAATTAAATTGCATATTCTCGAGAAATTAGATTTTCTCTATTTCTTAATGAGCTATATTATTATGTGCTTCTTATTATCTTATTTGTCATATGCCTTATCAGTTTCTCTATTGTCCATTTTGAAAATTCTTTTTAATTTACTAAATATTTTTAAATCTAGATTTTCATTATGTTTGGCTCTTTTTCCATTATTGTATGATTTTACAAACATTGGATATAATTCATATTTAACATTAAATATCTTAAAATCTTCTAATTCATTTTTATCAAGGCAATCCAAATATACATCCAATTCGTTTATGGTTCTACATGCAGAAATTATAGCAGGGTGTAAAAATTTTTTTCTCATCATTTCTGTTGCTATTGTTACTGCATCAATAAAACTATAATTTTCCCTTTCTCTAGCTAATTTTATTGTTTCAGCATATCTACTTGCAAATTGTATTTTAAAATCCGAAAAATTTCTTGTAAATTTATCTTCTATTACCTCTTCTACAGAACTGTATTTACTCTTCTCCTTATTAAAAATTCTTAATACCTCTTCTGCTTTGTATGGTAATATAACTTTCCCCTGTTTTTCAGATATTAAAAGTGTATTGTTATTTTTTATATGAATTTCTTTATCTTCTGTTTCATCTATATAATTTACTATTTGATCTTCTTGTATAACATTTTCTTTTTTCTGTGTTGCATTTTGAATATTTGCTTTTTCAGTTACTACTTTTTCAATTTCTTTTTCGTGTTCTTCCTTCATTTTTTCGAGTGTTTTTGCTAAATCAATCATTAATACATTTATATAATTTTCTGTTAACTGTTCTTCAAAAATGCTATTAACTATATAATTATTTCTAATTTCTCTGTATTTTTTATTATATTTATTTAATATTTTCTTTTCTACTCCTATATTACCTGTTGAATCAATATTTCTTAGTAAATTTGTCAATAGTTCTAAATTATTATCAATTTTATTCATTTGTGTTTGAAATACTTGCTTTTTGTTTTCCATATCCTCTTTATTTAGATTATTTTTCTCAGCAATTCCATCTTCAAATACTTGCATAGTATCTAAATATGTATTATATAAAGATATTCTTTTGCTATATGAATTTTTATAATTTTCTAGTTCTTTGTAATCCAATTCGATTTGTTTTCTTATATTCTTATCATTGTAAAATATCATTAACTATCATTCTCCTCATATTTTGGAACATTATATAGCTTTCTCGCATTTTCTCTTGCTATTATTTTTTCTTCTTTGTTTTTATCTCTTATATATGATAATATAATAACTGCAAATAGAATTGTAATTCCTGTTCCAGTAAACATTTTTGTAATGACTGTTCCTAATTTGCTTATTTTAAACACTAATGTTCCCTTCACTTGGCTATAGTCTACTAATTTTGAATCTTCACTATTGTTGTTATCTCCTTTTGTCTTATAGTAATTTTGTCCATCTTTTTCTATTATATCTACTACCCTATGAGTTATTGTATCTATTCCGTTTTCGGAGGTATAATTAATTATATCTCCGATTTTTATTTCTTCTTCTGGTTTTTCTCTTATAATTATTACATCTCCAATATTGTATTCAGGTTCCATACTTCCTGTAGCAACTACATATTGTCTAAATCCCAAAATACTAATATTGTTTTCATGCTTTACACATTTTTTGTACCCTGCAAGTATTGTTATTAAAATAATACCTGCAATAATTGGTACATAAACTATTTTAAGCAATCTTTTTATAATTAACTTTTTTTCGTATTTTTTCTTTATAATTTCATTAGTATAAATCATTTTATCCCCCAATTAACCATGTTATGTTTATTCTAAATGTAAAGTTTTATATGTATCACTACCAATTGTTTCTGTTCCAGTAACTTGTGTACTATTTACTTCAGTATCTGTTATAGTTCCATAAATTGGATCAGCTACACCTTTTATAGCACCATCATAAAAGTCTAATGTTCCTGAAGCCCATACTCCATACTGCTTACCCCTAATAGCTGGCGATGTGCTACTAATATTTGAGTCTTTAATACCTATAATTATAGGTCCATCACCTGAAATTGCATGTTGAGTTGTTCCAATAATGGTTCCACCTGTTATTGTTATTGTTCCATTAGTTCCAACATTTTGAATTGTTGCTCTTGGTACATTTGTATTATCAGGTTTTCCAGTAGCATTAGAAGTAAAGGTTCCACCTGATATTTCAACAGTACCATTAGTATTATAAATTACTGCTCTTTGTGTCGCAGAGTAGTTTCCATCAGTAATTCTTAAAACAGCATTCTCCAAATTATTAATTGCACCAGTTGCCTGTGTCGATGATAATGTACCATTTGTAATCAATAGAGTTCCACTATTTTCTATAACAGTTTTATTTTCTGCAACACTTAATGTATAACCATTCAAATCTAGTATAACATTTTTATTTTTAGCGACTTTAAAGCTTCCAACTGAATTTTGTAATAATGTTATAGTTGTTTGAACATTAGTAGTTGGCACATCATTTAAAGCTGCTGATAATGAATTATATCTAGTATTGCCTATTTGTGCAAAATATAATAGTCTCCAATGTGCAAAATATTCAACATCTGCTGTAATAATTGTAGTTGCATCTATTTGATCTCCACCATCACTTAATGTAAACCATCCAATAAATGCATATCCATCTCTAGTAGGTGTTGGTAATGTTCCTATTGGATTTCCACTTATAATACTTCTTGTTGGTTCACTTACAGTTCCACCATTTGGATTAAATGTTACTACTTTTGCTTTTTCCCACTGAGCAAAATATTCAACATCTGCTGTAATAATTGTGGTTGCATCTATTTGATCTCCACCTTCACTTAATGTAAACCATCCATTAAATACATATCCTTCCCTAGTTGGAGTTGGTAATGTTCCTACTGGGTCTCCACTTAAAATTCTTCTTTTTGGTTCACTAACAGTTCCACCATTTGGATTAAATGTTACTTCCCTTACATTCGCCATATTTTGCAAATACGCTGTTTTGTATGTTTGATTATTTATTGTTTCTTGTGAATGTACTATTTCACAATAGTTTTCTACATCAGTTATAAGTGTTGCCTCATTATTTATTGCACCAGTTTTTCCTTTTATAATTCCATCATAAAACTTAAATCTTCCATCATTATTTGAATAACTACTAATTCCATAAGTACCACTTTGTATTACTGGTGTGGTTGTACTTACATTTCCATCTTTTGAACCAATTTCTACAGCATTAGCACCTTTTTCATTCCCTACTGCATAATAACTTGTTCCAATAATTGTTCCACCTAATATTCTAGTTATAGCAATGTTAGAATTATTGTCTAAATGATGTACTGTTGGTCTATTTGTCGACACACTACTTAAATACGCCGTTCCCGAAATCTCTAATGTTCCACCTTTATTGTAAACAGCTTGTCCTTTTAGAGTCGAAGTTCCAATTAAATTTCCTCCAGATATATAAGCCATCGCTCCTGGATAGTTATTTAATACGGCACCATCAACGCTTGAGGTTAATGTACCATTTGTTATCCTTATTGTACCATAATTTTCAAAAACTCCGTCTTTACCTGAAGTTTTTGATACTGTATAGTCTTGCAAATCAAATATAATATTCTGCAATTTTTTTATAGTTATTTGTTCTTCGGTATCTGCAAGAAGTTTAACTGTCTTTTGTACATTATTTGGTACTGCATCTACAGCAGCTTGTAAAGTCTGATAAAAATTACCATCTACCTCTGCAATACCTTGAGCCCATTTTGCATATAAATCTATTTGATTTCCTGTAATATAATCTGTTTCAATTATTTCTTGCTCATTTCTATAGTTTGTTCCCATTCCATCTGCCTGTGTATTCCATCCTGCAAAGTGAGAGGGCTCATTGGTGAATGTGTTTGGGATTAAATTAACCGCCTCATTATAATTCACTGTCATACTTTCCATTGTCCCAGTTCCTCCATTATTATGGAAGTTTACTTTGTATGTACTTCTTCTTGTTTCTTTAGCATAACCAATCACATTTGCCGTAACACTTGCTTGATATCTCATAAAAGTAGGCAAAGCAGTTGCTAAAATTATAAAAAAAGAAACTAATAAAACATATTTAATTCTAATTTTATTTATTCTTTTCAATTCATTTTCTCCTTTTATTGTTGATTTATGTATTGTTTTACTGTAATTGTAGGTGTAACTGTAAAGTCTTCATCCTTGTCTATATCTGTAGGAAATGGTATTTTGCAAAAGATCCTATATCTTCGTACTGACTCATTATTCAATGCAATTTGTGTCTCAGGCAATGGAATATTTTCTATTATAGAAACCATTTCTTCATTTATATTCTCCGTTTTATCTTTTTCTTCATTTTCTCCTGTATTTACAAACTTTTCATATTTTAAGATTTTTGTTCCACTAGGTAAATTAGATTCAGCTAAATCTACTAAAATAGAGTATGAAATTGCAACTTCAGTTGTACTTGGATTTATTATTATATCAAAGTAGCATTCATCTCCAGAATCTATATTTGTTGTATTATCTTCTACATTTAATAGCCTTATATTATTATTTAAATTGCTTGTTGCATTAGTTATTTCGGTACCATTAATTTCTATATGCCATTTTGCGACTGAAATTACTCCGTTATTTATCGTTGTATATGTATATCTAGCATATGTATGAGAAACTGTAATAAGAATAAAAAACAATATTATTAACTTAAAATATGGTTTTATACTTTTTCTGCTATTAATTGAATAATGTTCTTTAAGAGTCATTACTATTTCTCCTTTCTCTATTTTTTATTTTGAACTACAACTTTTTAAAAGTTTTGTAATTTGCTTGTAAAAGATATAATACCTACTATTATACAAATGATATTGTATCATACTACAAAATCTTTTTCAATGCTGTAAAAAACCGACTTTCTTTGTTTTTTAGTTGCTTCAAGGATTTTCAATAATTTTATATTTATATTACATTTATATTACATTTTTGTTACGGAATTATTAGTCTTTTATTTCTAACATAAAAAATCACCATCCTAAGCTCTAATAAAAAACTTAAAATAGTGATTTATTAAATGTGTTGTAATACCTTTATTTTTATAGGAATTTCAATTGAATCAGTATTGATTCCTAATTCTGTATCTTCTAGATCATTTCCATCCCATATAAGTTCTAATAACACTTTTTGTATTTTTCCTGCTTTTACTTTTTTCTTATTTTTAGAAGATAAATATTCATCATCAAATTTTACATTAAGTGAAAATATATCATTCAGTTTGGAATTATCAAACTCTATTTCTATATCTACAAAACCATTTATTTTTTGAAGATCAATATCTATTTCAGCAGTTGCTTTCATTCCAGGTGCTATTTTTCCAAGTACTACATCATTATTTCTTTTTACTTCAAATTTTATCATGTGTGTATCATTAATATCTTTTGCACCATTGGTAATTGTCACATTCCATTTATTCATTATCACATTATTTTTTGCATATACATAGTTTAATGTTGTAAGAGAGATAATCATAAAAATAAATGCTGTAACAAATAATCTTGTTTTTCTTCTTCGCATTTGATACACCTCTATAAAAAATACATAAATATTATATTATATTATGTCAACATTGTCAATAAAATATGCAAAAAAATAAGACACTACCTTAAAATTAAGCTAGTGTCTTATAAGAATAAAATTAGTCTATGTGTTTATATGTTGTTGAACTGTCAATGTTACAGGGATTGTTATAGTTCTTGATCCATCTGCAAGCATTCCAGTTGCTGTATCATCAGCATTATTTTCATTATCATTTGTCCATGTTAATGTTAATGTAACTTTTTTCTTTCCATTATCTGATGTAAAAGCACTATTACCAACTAGTGGTATATAGTTTGACTCTCCTATTTCTCCACCTTCTACTGCTGATGTTAATTTGATTTTGTCAGCACTTGGAAGTGTTGATGGTGTATATTCACCAATAGTAGGTGTAAAGTCAACTGAAACTTCTGTACCTGTTAAATCTAATTCAACTTCAGCTTTAGCTGTAACAGCTGGGGCAATTTTTCCAGGAACAACTTCAGTATTTGATTGTACTGTAAATGTAATATCTTGAGTTGTAGAATTCAATGTTGTTCCATTGTCTGCTGTCATTACAACTGCCCATTTTGCTATATCTACTTTTCCATTTGCTTTTCCTTCTGTTGAGTATCTAGCATATGTACTACTTATTAGGTAAGCAACTAATAAAAGTGCTATAACAACAAAAATCGCTCTTTTAGTTCTTGTCCTTCTTTCATTTTTTTCCATTGTTTTCCCTCCCTTCATTTGTGATATTTTTGTATTTTAAACTGTATAATTAGTTATTTTCTAATTATAACAATCTTAATAACTATTTTCAGTTGCTTTTTTCATATCTCTTTTGTCCAATCTTCCTGCTATATAGTAAGCAACTATTCCAATTAGTAAAACAATTCCTATTAAAATCAAAATTATATAAGGTTCTTGAATTTTATATAATATTATACCTATATTAGGAATTCTGTGAATAATTAATCCTTCAACTTGATTTTCTTTTACATATTTTGTATCCCCAACCTCATTTACGCTATTTTGCATTTCAAATTGTCTTCCAATATCATCTTCTGTAATTTTTACAATCCTATGTATTGTTACTTTATTAGTATTATTCCTAAATGCTATTAGATTGCTTTTTTTAAGATTTTCTGGGGCTATATTGTGTGTAAAAATTAAATCTCCATATTCAATCGTTTGATCCATATCTCCGTCTAAAACAACAAACATTTTGTATCCTAAAATATCTGGTATTTTATCTGGTTCTGTTAATCGTTGCCAAATTATTGTTATACATATCAAAATTAAAGGTATAATAATTACATAAAATATTATATCTTCTAATAATGTTGTCTGTTTAATTTTTTCAGTGATTTTTTTCATTTTCCATTATCTTTTCCTTTTTCCTATTAAAAGTTGCTTTGATTATTTTTATTTTATTATATTTCGACTTTTTTTGCAACACTTCACAAAATCTGTAATATATATATATATATCTACAGCTGTAAGGATTTTCGAGTTTTATTACAAAAATATTATTTTTATATTACATTTTTATTACATCAATTAATGCTCAGCTATTATATAGATATTTATTCTTACTTAAATCTCTAATTTACATTTTTTCATTATCTTTCCATTTCTAAATCTTTTTCTCTTTCTTCTCTTTTTATTTGTTCCTCGCCATCTAAACAAGTTCTAGTTTCTCTTTCAAAATCTCTAATTATCATCTATTTCTGGAACATCTGGTAATTCTAATTTCATTATATACGATTTCTTCGGCTTGTCCTTTAATCGCATTCATTGTACCAACCCAGTATAATTTATTTTTAAGTTCAAAAAAAGATGAACTTTTAAATTCATCTTCTAAATATTTGAAAATTTATGATTTTGACTAAATTGTTTGTAGGAGTTTTGCTGATTTTTTTCATTTCCATAGTATCAAATATAAAAAATCTTTACAAGTGCTTTTTCAAAAATAATACTTTAATACTGTCTTCCCCAAATCACATATTTATCTGCTGGTTTTCCACAGCATACACACTTATCATCAATCTTTTCTTGCACAAATGGCATACATCTTGATTTTGCAGCTGTTAGTTCTTTTATTTTTGCTTCACATTCTGAATTTCCACACCACATTGCTTTTATAAAACCTTGGTTAGAATTCATTTTTTCTACAAAATCATCTAATGTATGAGCCTCTGTTGTTTTTTCTTCCATTCTTTTTTTACACATTTCAAACATATTATTTTGAATTTCTTCTAAAAGATTTTCTATTGTTTCTTCAAGATTTTCAAGTTTTACAGTTGTTTTTTCTGAAGTATCACGTCTAACTAAAACACATTCCCCATTTTCTATATCTCTTGGTCCCATTTCTAATCTCAATGGAATTCCTCTCATTTCACAGTCATTAAATTTAACTCCTGGAGATACTTGTTTTCTGAAGTCTTTTTCTACTCTAAATTTTGTTTTTAATCTTTCATAAATCTCAGATACTTTTTCTTCTACACCTTCTTTGTGTTGTGCTATTGGAATAATTTCAACTTGAATTGGAGCTACTCTTGGTGGTAATTTTAGTCCTCTGTTATCTCCATGTGCCATAATTATTGCTCCAATTAATCTTGTAGAAATTCCCCAAGATGTTTGATATGCATATTCTAGTTTTCCATCTCTATTTTGAAATTTTACATCAAATGGCTTTGTAAAGTTTTGCCCAAAATAATGAGAAGTTCCTGATTGTAAAGCTTTTCCGTCATAAGTCATAGCTTCTATTGTATATGTTTCATCAGCTCCAGCAAATTTTTCTGTTTCTGTTTTTAAGCCTGTAATTACAGGTATTGCAAGTAACTTTTCTGCAACATCTACATATATATTTAACATTTGAAGTGTTCTTTCTCTTGCTTCGTTTTCTGTTTCATGAATAGTATGGCCTTCTTGCCATAAAAATTCTCTTGAACGTAAAAATGGTCTTGTTTCTTTTTCCCATCTTAAAACATTACACCATTGATTATATACAAAAGGTAAATCCCTCCATGAACTTAGCCATTTTGCATACATAGTTGTAATTATTGTTTCAGAAGTAGGTCTAATACATAGTTTTTCTTCTAGCTTTTCTCCTCCAGCTTCTGTAACCCAAGCAACTTCTGGGGCAAAACCTTCAACATGATCTTTTTCTTTTTCTAAAAGACTCTCTGGAATAAGAACTGGAAAATATGTATTTTGTACTCCTGTTTCTTTAAATTTCTTATCTGTATAATTTTGAATATTTTCCCAAATAGCATAACCATAAGGTCTAATTGCAATACATCCTTTAGTATCCGTATAATCTGCAAGTTGAGCTTTTCTTACTATATCTGTATACCATTGCGCAAAATCTTCATCTATATTTGTTATTTCTTTTACGAAATTATTGTCTGACATCTTTATTCTCCTTTTATCATTTTTATTTAGAATCGATAATTGTTGAGCTTTGTCAATTATATGATGTGAGAGGTGGGAGGTGCGAAGTGAGACTATCCACATCTCACCTCTCACTTCACACATCTATCCTCTAATTTTCTCCTTCATCTATCAATTCATCTATGACTATCTGTTTATTCGAATCCAACTTATACTTCGGTAGTTCTGGTAAATCCTTTAGAGATGAATACCCAAACATTTTTAAAAATTCAGGAGTAGTTTTAAATCCCATTGGTTTACCAGGTAAATCAAGTTTACCCGCTTCTTCTATTAAACCATATTCTAATAATTTGTACATAGTTCCATCAACATTAACCCCACGTATTGCTTCAATCTCAGATTTTGATACTCTAGGATTATATGCAATAATAGAAAGCGTTTCTAAAGCAGCATTTGAAAGTTTTGGCTTGCTTCTTTTATCTATTATTTTATAAATAGAATCATAATATTCTTTTCTACTTGCCATTTGATATGTATCATCTGCTTTAATTATTTCTATGCCTCTGCTATTATCTTTATATTCTAAATTCATTTGGTTTATTATTTCTTCTATTTCAGGTTTAGATTTTTCTAAAATAAGTTGCAAATCTTTTATTTCAACTGGATTTCCAGCTGAAAATAAAATTGCTTCTATTGTTCCTTTGGTAATTGTTTCCATAAATTTCCTTTCTGTTTATTAATATAGTTAAATTCTTGTTTTTCCATATTCCATTTCTTTTGATACTCCATCTTTTACAATTTCTTCAATTTCTTTATCACTTAATCCTTGCTTATGCAAATGATTAACTTTATCTATTATATATTGATTACTATAATGCTCTTCAAAATCAGGATATTCTTCTTTACAGTCAGAAATTATTTTTGTAGCAATATCATCAAAATGCCTTACTGTCGCCATTTCTGCTTCATTTATACTTTTACTTGCTAGTTCCTGAAGTTGATTTCTTTCTTCTGAAGTTAATGTTCCTTCTCTAGTTCTATCTTCAAGTTTTGTTATATAAGCTTTTCTTTGTAATGTCAAATCTAAAGTTGAATTATTTAATGATTGTTGCATAAATGAAATTTCTTTTCTGTTTCCTCCTGTTGGACTGGTTCCTTTGTCAATATAATCGTCATTATATCCAACACATAGCCCCCATTTTTCTGCTACTCCCGCATTTCTTGCTGCATCAGGAATTGTAAATACAGATGTTCTTCTTGTGTTGGTTGTAGTTGTAGCTTTTCTATCTTCAGAACCATCTGCATTAATAATGCTGTCCTTTTCTGCTTCAACCTGTTGCTCAGTAGCTAGTTTTTCATTTGGTTGTACGATGCTTTCATCTAGTTCAATAGTTACACTTTTGTCTGCAGTTGTAATTGCCAATGTATCATTATTTTTTCTTGTTTTTCCATCTTTTGCTGTTAGTTCTTTTGAATCAATATTAGTTAAGTAACCCGTCCTAAATGCTTTTTTATCTACTCCCGGTGGAAATTTTTCTTCTAGTTTCTCTTCTATTTTAAGAATTTCCCATAAATAATATCCATTAATAACTTCATCTAATCTTATTAATGCTCCATTCAAACCTATTCCTAAATCATTTAAATTTGGTTTAAATGTGTTTTCAGTATTTCCTTTTTGATTGGTTATTTTTTTCTCTTCTTTTTCTTCTGTTTTTTCATTGTTATCTGATATATGTCTTCCTTCATTTTCATTTGTATCGGGATTATCATTTCGATTTGTATTTTTTTCTTTTTCTAGGTCTCTTTCATCTACTTTCTCTACTTGCCTCTTTAGTAATTCTTTATCTAGCTCTATATCCTCATCTAATATTACTTGTCCATCTACTATTTGAGCAAACCTATCTCCTTTATCTAAAGGTGCATATAAAAGATTTATAATTTTTCCATTATTATCTATTAAAACAGAATATATTCTGTCTATCTTCTCTTCATTGTTCTTTTTATATGTAAAAATTCCTATATCCCTTATTTTACCGTTTCCATCTACTAATACCATATCATTGTTGGTTATGTTTTGTAATCTGTCTGATATCCTATCTAATATTCTTTGCGCAACCGGATCATCTACAATCGCTCTCTCATTTTCTTCTTTTATCTCTGCCATAATAAAACCTCCTTAAAATTATATACTTTTTGCTATCAAGTCATAGTTACTTACATCTATAACTTTGCATTTAATAAATTTACTTAATTTATTTTCATTATCCTTTGTTTTTTTGATAAATACTATTCCATCTTCTTCAGGAACATCATTTTTTGTTCTTCCTACTAAGTATTTTCCATCAAAAGATATGTTTTCTACAAGGACTTCAATTGTATTTCCAATGTTTTTTTCTAGTTTTTCTTTTGAAATTTCTTGTTGTAAACTCATTATCTTATTTAACCTTGCTTGTTTTGTTTTATAATGTATTTGATTTTGCATTTTGCTTGCAGGTGTTCCATCTTCTTTAGAATAACCGAAAACTCCTAATTTGTCAAATTTTGTATTTTGTACAAATTTATATAATTCATCAAAATCACTTTGAGTTTCTCCTGGAAAACCAACTATTAGACTGGTTCTTAATATAACATCTGGTATTTCTTTTCTAATTTTTTTAATAAGTTTTTCTATTTTTTCTTTAAATGTTTTTCTATTCATTCTTTTTAAAACATCATTTGATATATGTTGAATTGGAATATCAAAATAATTACAAATCTTATCATTTTCTTTTACTGTGTTGATAAGTTCATCTGTAATTCCTTCTGGATAGCTGTATAAAAATCTAATCCATTTTAATTCTTTAATTTTTGAAAGTTCTTGCAAAAGTTCTGCTAAACGTGGCTTACCATATAAATCTAATCCATATTTAGTAGTATCTTGTGCTATTATGATAAGTTCTTTAATTCCTTTTTTAGCAAGAGTCTTTGCCTCTTTTAATATATCTTCCATTGGTCTACTTACAAATAGTCCTCTAATATACGGAATTGCACAATATGTGCAAAAATTACTACATCCTTCACCAATTTTTAAATATGCATAGTTATTACCAGTAGACACTTCCCTAGCCAGGTATTCTTTTTCAGCAAACATAACAGCATTGTTGTCACCGGTACCGGAGATCTTTGGCATGGATGTTGTCATTTGTACCGGAGATTTTTGACAACTTATTAGTTCTTCTATTATATCCCATAAGTGCTTATAATCTGATATTTTAATGAACAAATCTACTTCAGGTAAACTTTTTACTAAATCATTATAATACCTTTGTACTAAACAACCCATAACTATCAAGTATTTACATCTTTTCTTTTTATATTCTGCCATCTCTAATATTGTATTTATAGCTTCAACTTTTGCAGATTCAATAAAGCCACAAGTGTTAATTACTATAATATCTGCTTGTTTGGAGTCATTTACAATATTAAATTTATGCTCTTTAAATTTACCAATTGCAACTTCCGTATCTATTAAGTTTTTACTACATCCAAGTGATATAAATCCTACGTTCATTATTCTTTTAATATTTAATCCTTTCTTTTAATTCTGTAACTATTTTTGTTTTTGAAGTCCTAATAAATCTATGCAACTCTACCATTATCTCTGTTATTTTCTATTTCTCCTGTTTTTAAAATGTCGTTCAAAACATCTTGTATTTTTCCTAATCTGATTTGACATTCTTCACAATCACGCATTAAAAACTTTTTTCTTTTATATAAATCTTCATCTGTCATACCATCAAATTTCTCCTCATCTTGTATATATAAATTATTATATTGTCTATGGTATTCGTTTATTTCACTCTCTTTTTCTTTTCTTCTTGTTTCTAAATCTTCCATTTTACCTTTAACTGTTGCTACGTCTTTTCTTTTAAAAAATCTAAGAACTCCACTTGTCATTCTTTGAAATATATTTTGTTTTTTATAAAGACTAGGCAATAATGCCCCATTTTGTCTTTGTATAGTGATTATCTCATTGTCAATTTCTTGAATCTTCTTTTCAAGCTTAGCTATATGAGACTTCATTGCTTGTCCTCTTTCGAACCTATCTATAGATTTAAGTTCCACATTATGTTTGCTTCTATACTGTTTTATTTCACTTTCCTTTTCTTGTACTAATTTATATGCATCATTCATATATTTTTTATAAAAACCTGCAAAATCAAACTCACCATTTTCGCCCATAAATGCTTTTGTATTAGAATTTATTTTCCACAATTCTATAACATCTAATTCATCCATCTTTTCCCAAATTCTTTCAAGAGTACTACCATTTGAAAATACTTCATTAAATAATTCTCTGTAAAAACCATCATTTTCATAATTATGTATTGTTCTTATTATATTTCTATCATTTGCAGTTTCATAGAATATTTGTTTTTTTCTTTCTTCAAAAGTACGAGTTTTTCCTATAATAACTTCATTTTTGTTTGGAACTCGAACTGTAAAGCCAGATTGTAAACTACTGTCAAGTTCATCTTTTATATCTTTCATGGCCTTTTCGTAATTATTTTCTAGTATTTTCCTATGTTCATCATCAAGCTCTTTTTTTGCATCTTCATAAGCATTTAAATAATCTGATAAAAACAAATATTGAGAATAGGATAACCCATTTTCTGGAAGTTGCATAGAATTAATAGATTCAAAAGAATTTGGAGATCCAAAAATAATAGCATATTCATCTCTTTGTATATTGGTTTTTTCTTCATATCTATCTCTCATATTTAGGTGTCCATTATCATATCTTTCAATTATATCATCAATAACATTATGTTTTGTTGTTTGAAACATTAATTGTTTATCAGTAATAATGCAAGTAGATCTTAGCTCTTGTGGATGTTTATTTATAAAAAATTGATAAAATAAATCATATGTATCTGATTTATTAATGTCCATTAATTGAGTTTCTATTTTTCCAGCAAAACCAGGATAATTTTCATGAACAAAATATCTAAAATCCTCATCTTTTGCATATTCTAATTTAATACTATATGGTATTTCATTTTCTTGAGCATTTATAGTTCTTTCTAATAAATCATCAATAGTTATATCTATACGTTTAATAAAATTGTCGTAAAATACTTTTATTCCACCTCTACGTAAGTTTATTCTTTTTATTTTATTAGAAGTAATCTTTCCACTTTCAACATCAATAGCAGGTAATCTTTGTAATAAAAAAGTTTTATATATTGATTCTTTATTATCCCCTGTAAATTCAGCTTTGTATATATCCAAAATTGATGGAGGTTCATATATATAATTGATTTTTTTCTCATCATTAGTTGCTTCTTTTTCCATTTGAATTTTTCTCCCTACCTAACATTTTTTCATACTTTATAAAACTCATTTTAAATAGGACAATATTTACCACTTTCTTCTATAAATACATAAAATATTTCTTATTCGACACCTTCATAATATTTTGTCCCCACCATCTTATCTGGCAAATACTGCTGCTCCACATAGTGTCCTGGAAAATCATGAGGATATAAATATCCTTGATGATACCCCAAACTTTCCATTTGCTTTACAGGTGCATTTCTTATATGCATTGGAACTTCACCAGTGTCTTTTGTTCTAACATCTTCCAACGCCTTATCAATTGCTAAATATGATGCATTTGATTTTTTTGATGTTGCAACATATATTGCAGCTTCTGCCAAAATAATTCTTGCCTCTGGCATTCCAACCATATTTACTGCTTGCATTGCGGAATTGGCAACAACTAATGCATTTGGATTTGCCATTCCCACATCTTCTGAACTACATATTACTATTCTTCTTGCTAAAAACATTGGGTCTTCTCCTGCATTTAATGCTCTTGCTAAATAAAAAACAGTAGCATCTGGATCAGAGCCTCTCATAGATTTTATAAATGCGCTTATATTATCATAATGTGAATCTCCATTTTTATCAAATACAGCTTTTTTATCTTGAATACAATTTTTTAATACTTCATCTGTAATGTTAATTACTCCATTTTCATCCATTGCAGTAGTTAAAGCTGCTATTTCTAAAGAATTAAGAGCAGTTCTAACATCTCCATTTGAAATTGTACTCAATTTTTTTAGAGTATTATCTTCTATATTTAGGTTATACTCTCCAAGTCCCTCTGGCTTTTTAATTGCCAATTTTAATACCTTAAATATATCATCTTCACTAAGTGGCTCTAGTTTTACTACCATAGATCGAGATATCAAAGCTTTATTAACTTCAAAATATGGATTTTCTGTTGTTGCACCTATTAGAATTATAGTTCCATTTTCTACATATGGTAAAAGTGCATCTTGCTGAAGTTTATTAAATCTATGTATTTCATCTATAAATAAAATTGCTTTTCCTTTAGGATTTAGCATAAAATTTTTAGTTTCTTCAATAACTGCTTTTATATCTGCAACACCAGCTGTAACTGCATTTATTTTATAAAACTTATATGATGTTGTTTCACTAATAACTTTAGCAAGTGATGTTTTACCACAACCAGGAGGTCCAAACAAAATAAGTGATGATAATCTATCTGCTTTAATTGTTCTATATAATAATTTATCTTTTCCTAAAATATGTTCTTGACCAACATACTCATCTAAAGTTTTAGGTCTAACGCGGAAAGCTAATGGTTCTTTTGATTCCATCTTTTCTCCTTTACATAATATTTTCATTTAGGGACGGTCCTTTTTTGCATATTTTTGTAAATAACCAATTCTGTTTAACCGCTCTTTTTATTGCACTAGGGTGGAAAAGAATTAAATTTTAACACAGCTAAAATTGTAATTATTTTTCACCCATTAATTAGCATTGCATCTCCGAAGCTAAAGAAACGATACTTTTCCTTTACGGCTTCTTCATATGCTTTTAAAATAAACTCCCTATCTGCAAAAGCAGATACTAGCATAAGTAGAGTAGATTTTGGTAAGTGAAAATTTGTAATTAAGCTATCAATACATTTAAACTTATAACCTGGATAGATATATATTCCAGTATCTGCTTCTTGCGCCTCAACCATTCCTGTTTTTTCATCTGCAATTGTTTCTAGTACTCTACATGATGTTGTTCCAACTGCAATTACTCTTTTTCCATTTTGTTTTGCTTCATTGATTTTTTGTGCATCTTCTTCTTTTATGTAAAAATGCTCTGTATGCATTTTATGGTCTTCTATATTTTCTTCCTTTACAGGTCTAAATGTTCCTATTCCAACATGAAGTGTAACATTTGCTATTTTTACACCTTTTTCTTCTATTTGTTTTAATAGTTCTGGTGTGAAATGTAAACCAGCTGTTGGTGCAGCAGCTGAACCTTTATATTTTGCATATACTGTTTGATATCTATCTTTATCTTTTAAGCTTTCATGTATATATGGTGGTAGTGGCATTAAACCGATTTTATCTAATATTTCGTTAAAAATTCCGTGAATATGTAAATTTTACTTTTCTTGTTCCGCCTTCCATTATATCTAGAATTTCTGCTTCTAAAAGTCCATCTCCAAATAATACTTTTGTTCCAGGTCTTAATTTATTTCCAGGCCTTACAATAGATTCCCAAATATCTCCTTCAATTTGCTTTAAAAGTACAAACTCAACATTTGCTCCTGTTTCCTTTTTTCCATAAAGTCTTGCTGGAATTACTTTTGTATTATTTCTAACTAAGCAATCTCCAGGTTCTAAATAATCTATTATATTTTTAAATACTTTGTGTTCTATTGTTTTTTCATTTTTATCTAATACTAGTAAACGTGATTCATCTCTTTTTTCAATTGGAACTTGTGCAATGAGTTCTTCTGGTAAATAGTAGTCGAATTCTTCTAGTTTCATTATTATTATCCTCTCATTTTTTTCAATATATTTTTTAATTTCCGTTAATATCAATATTTTACTATATTTTAAGCAAAAAAACAAGTGCTTAAATTCTAAGTTTTGATTACATATAAAACAAAAATACTTTGTTCTCAGTTAAGAGAACAAAGCACCTATAAATTTTGGTTATTTGGTAGGCGTGGCATTCTCCTACATCTACTCGGGTCTCCCCTGTCTTGCCATCGGCGTGTGGCCGCCACGAAATTTACCACCTCAAACAACCTCTCTATATTGTATTTTTATTATATCACAAAAGTATTAGTTTATCAAGGAAAATCCATCGCAAAATTCGACATAAACTGACACCAAGTCTGTCCCATTTTTAAAACGGGACTGTCCCCAATTTAAAATGTCATCTTTTCTTTTATTTTTACTAATGTGTTTAATGCATCTATTGGGGTTAATTCATTTAAGTTTACCATATCTAATTCATGAGCTATTTCTGCTAACTTATAGTTAAACATATCAAATTGCCCTTCTTGTTTTTGCTTTTCTGATTTTGTTTGTGGCTTGTCTTTTAAAATGCTTTTTCTTTCTAGACTTTTTAATATTTCATTTGCTCTTTTTGTAACATCTTTTGGAACTCCTGCTAACCTTGCAACATGAACGCCATAACTTTCATCTGTTCCACCTTTTACTATTTTTCTTAAGAAAATTATATCTTCACCTTTTTCTTTGACTGCAATTGAATAATTTTTTATTCCATTTCCTTCTTCTTCTAATGTTGTCATCTCGTGGTAATGTGTCGCAAATAATGTTTTTGCTCCACATTTTTCTTTATCTGCAATATATTCAGCAACTGCCCATGCAATAGAAAGCCCATCATAAGTAGAAGTTCCCCTTCCAATTTCATCTAAAATAACTAAGCTATTTTTTGTTGCTTCTTTTAGAATTGTTGCAACCTCCATCATTTCTACCATAAATGTACTTTGTCCCATACTTAAGTCATCTGATGCTCCAACTCTTGTAAAGATTTTATCTACAACTCCAATTGTTGCACTACCTGCTGGAACAAAACTTCCCACTTGTGCCATTAATGTAATTAATGCCACTTGCCTCATATATGTTGATTTTCCAGCCATATTAGGCCCTGTAATTATTGAAAGTCTATTAAGATTTTCATCTAAATATGTATCATTTGGAATAAATTCTCCAGCTCCTAGCATTTTTTCAATTACTGGATGGCGACCATCTTTTATGTCTATTATTCCTTCTTTATTTATTATAGGTTTACAGTAATTCATATCTTCTGCAACTTTTGCAAATGATGAAAGTACATCTAAACAAGATATTGCCTCTGCTGTTCTTTGAAGTCTTTTTATGTTTCTAGATATCTCTTCTCTAATAGTTCTAAATGCTTCTAATTCCAGTTTTATTACTTTTTCTTCTGCACCCAATATTTGATTTTCCTTTATTTTAAGCTCTTCTGTAATATATCTTTCTCCATTTGTTAAAGTTTGTTTTCTAATATAATTATCTGGTACCATATTTTTATATGAATTGGTAACTTCTATGTAATAGCCAAAAACCTTATTAAATCCTACTTTTAGAGATTTTATTCCTGTTTTTTCTTTTTCATCTGCTTCTAATTTCATAAGCCAAGATTTGCCGTTTTGAGTAGCATTTTTTAAAGTATCTATTTCTTCACTAAACCCAAGTTTAATATAACCTCCATCTTTTGTATTCATAGGTGGATCATCAACAATCGATATATCAATTAATTTAAAAATATCTTGAAGTTCGTCAATATTTAAGTATATTTCTTTTAAATAATTTGATTGTACACCTGATAAAACAGCTTTTATTTCAGGAATTTTAGTTAATGAATTTTTTAAAGTTATCATATCTCTAGGCGAGGCATTTCCATAAGCCATTTTTCCAGCTAAACGCTCAATATCATATACTTTTTTTAAACTCTCTATTATATCTCCTCTTAAAATTATGTTATTTTTTAATTCTTCAACAGCATCTAATCTTTTATTTATCTCGTTTTCATCTATTAATGGATCATTTAGCCATCTTCTTAAAAGTCTTCCACCCATTGAGGTTGAGGTTTTATCTAAAACCCATAATAAAGTGCCTTTTTTAGATTTATCTCTTAGCTTTTCTGTTATTTCTAGATTTCTTCTGGCATTAATATCTAGTGACATATATTTTGAAACTGAATATATTACAATTTTGTTTATATGTGATAAATCAGTCATTTGAGTTTTTTCAATATATTCTTTTAAAGCATTTATACTACAAATTGCAAGCAAATTTTGCTTTATTTCAGTAAACTCATTTCCTTTACTATCTACCAAAACAAATGTGTTTTGTATTTTTGTTATATCTTCACTAAAGTATTCTTCTTTAGCTAAAGTAATATATACATTTGGAAATCTAGTTTTAATTTTAGAGATTTCCTCTGTAGAATCCATCATCATTTTATTTGCAATAATTTCTGCTGGATTATATCTTGAAATTTCATCTAAAAGTAGTGAAAAATTATTATTTTCTTTTATTGAACTACTATAGAATTCTCCTGTTGAAATATCTGATATTGCAATTCCAAAATACAAACCAGCTTTATATATAGCCATAATATAATTATTTTTTCTTTCTTCTAGCATATTTGATTCTACAACTGTTCCAGGTGTTACTATTTTAATTACGCCTCTTTTTACAATACCTTTTGTTGTTTTTGGATCTTCTAACTGCTCACAAATAGCTACTTTATATCCTTTTGAAACTAGTTTTGCTATATAATTTTCTGCAGCATGAAAAGGAACCCCAGCCATAGGGGCTCTTTCTTCTAATCCACAATCTTTTCCGGTTAAAGTAATTTCTAATTCACGCGAAACTAAAATTGCATCATCAAAAAACATCTCATAAAAATCGCCAAGCCTGTAAAATAAAATACAGTCTTGGTATTGTTCTTTTGTTTCTATGTAATTTTGCATCATTGGTGAGCATTTTGATTTATCAACTTGCATGTTTATTAGTATAACTCCTTCAATATTTAATTATATTTTTCATTAAGTTTTGATATTTTATTATCTAATTCATTTATTATTTTTGCGTAAAATACCATTTTTTTAGAATCTATTTTTGATAATCTATTACTTGCTTTATATTTAATTTTATGCTCTGTAGTAGCCCAAAAATTCATTGCCATTGTTCTTAATTGAATTTCCATTTTTACATTTGCTGTTGTACCACCAATATCAACAGGGATTTGTCCTATAATATGTAGCCCAGAATATCCACTTTTCTTTGGAGCATGCATATAATCTTTTATTTGCAATATATCTATTGAAGATTCTTTTTCTATAACATTTTTAATTTTAGGTATATCTGTTTTAAATGGGCAAATTATTCTTATTCCAGCTACATCATCAACATTTGATATTAAAGCTTTGTAATTTAAATCATAATTTTTTCTTTTCATTTTATTTATGATGCTATCTGGAGTTTTTATTCTACATTCTATATTATTAATTATATTATATTTATAAACTTTATTAAGTGATGTCTGAATTCCTTCTAATTCTTGTTTTGTTTTATCCATTGCCTTTTCATATATTGTCATAAGTTTTTGAAATTCTTGTTGTTTGGTATCAATAGGTATCATTTGCAGCCCTGAAATAGCTGTTTCAACATTTTTTAATTCGCTTTTCATAATTATATTTCCTCCTACTTCAATAAACAATTTATAATTCACATTGAATTGTATTAATTAATTGTTGTCTTTATGAGGTTTAATTATGTCTTTTTTGTAAATTATTTTCAAACTCATTCTATCATAATAGATAATAATTATCAAGCTGTTTTTTTTATAATTTTATGAAATAATTTAGGTTAAAAACCTATATATTTAATATTAAAATTGAGTTCGACCTACTCGCAGTTCTGAAGCCGTTTACGATTATAATAGCTTGCATAAATATTATATAAACGGCGTGCATTTTAAATGTAAGTGCCAGAAATTTCGGTTCAGAACGTTAACATTTAAGCAAATTACATTCCGTGGCTCTAAATATTCCTCCTTCTCATACTTAAAACGGCTGGAGAACGGAAATTTTAATATTAAATATATAGGTTTTCAGATTTATACTATACTAAACTAAGCTAAACTAAATTGTATTTTTCTTTAAGCTTTGATAGATTTTTTGATATACTTATAACTTCTATAGGTATTTCAACAAGTTTATTATTTACTGCTACATAGTTTATAATCTCTATCTTGCTTAAATCCATTGCATTTTCTAGTTCTTTTATAACATAGTGAAGTTGTACACAATGAGGAGATTTATCAATTGTGGCAAATATTAGTTTTTTAATATTTTCTCTTGCAACCATCCCTATAAGTTTAGTAACTACCATATTTAGATGTTCTTTTTCCAAATACACATCATATATATTATTTGAAATTCTTTCCAATTCTTTAAAAGCTTCTGGTTGCATGCTTTCTAAGCAACTACCAACTATAATCATTGTTTCTTGTGTATCAAAACAATTAGTTTTTAATAAATCTTTCATTTTTTATACCTCATCTTTTTTTATTTCATTCTTTAATATTTCACTAACAAATTCCCATCTGTATTTTATAAATTTGCCTTGTTTTACAAGACATTGCCCATACATTTGGCTCTAATTTTTTTTGCTCTGATCTTTTCTGAATTAATATTTTGTTTTCACTATTAACAATCCAAACATCTGATGCTAAATGATATATACCTTTATCCCATACTCTTGGATTATTTCTTTCTAAAACCTCTCCTGTAGAGTTTCCATAATCATCTAGTATTTCCCATTTTTCTATCATATTTTATCTCCATTTATATTTATTCTAAAATATCTTCTGCAATCAAGTTTTCCTTTTAAATAAGCACTAATCTTTTCTCCATTAATTATCTTTTCTTTCTGTGTTTTATTCAGTTGTTTTATTTGATATTCTAATTTACACGCCAAAGATTTGTCTTTACATCTCCATAATGCTTCAAGTTTCTTTGCTTGATGTGATTTTGTATATTTAGCACCTTTGCAATTTAAATGCTCTTCAAATCTTTTATTTATATCATTTGTCATTCCAATATAAATTGAATTATCTAAACATCTTATCATATATGTATAATACATTATTTTCTCCAAATTAATAATTATTACTTATTCTAACTCAAAATATCAAAATATGTTGGTATTGGCCAATATTCTTTTGGAAGAATTCCTTCTAAAGTGTCTACAACATTTCTTAATTCTTCCATTTGTTTTTTTAGTTCTGTACTTGCATAATCAGCTTTCTTTTCAATTGAAGATATTTTTCCAAGTTCTTTTAATCCCTTTTCTAACTCTTTGTTTTTATTTACAATTTCATTAGAAAGCTTTACTAATCTTTCTAATGTTTCTTCTAAAAATGATAGCCCATTCACCTTACTCATACTATCTTGTACATAATTAATATACTTAATTACCTGTGGTAAAATGTCTTGCATAGACATTTCTCTCATAACTTTTGCTTCAGTTTCAACATTTTTTATGTATTTTTCAAGTTTTATATTATATCTTGAAAACATTTCTTCTTTTCTATAAATATTAAATTCTTCAAACATCTTTATAGAATCATCTCTAATAAATGCTTTAAATGCTTCAGGAGCTCTTTTTATGTTTTTTAACCCTCTTTGTTTTGCTTCTTTTTCCCATTCTTCTGCATAAGAATTGCCATTATATATTATTCTAGAATGCTCTTTATACAAACTAATAATTACTCTTTTTAAATCTTTATAAAAATCATTTGAATTTTCTAACTGATTAGCAATATTACAAAGTGATTCTGCCATTATAGTATTTAATACTGTATTACAAACTGTAACAGAAGATGATGCTCCTGGCATTCTAAATTCAAATCTATTTCCCAAAAATGCAAATGGAGATGTTCTATTTCTATCTGTAATATTTAAATTTGATAAAGGAAGTAGACTTTCACCAAGTTTTATTTTATTATCTTTATCATTAATTATTTGTTCAAATACATTTGTTAATTCTTTTCCTAAATAAATAGAAATAATTGAACTAGGAGCTTCATATCCTGATAATCTGTTATCATTATTGTTAGATGCAACTGTAGCTCTTAGTAAATCTGAATGTCTATCAATTGCTGAAATTAGCGCAACTATCATTGTAATAAATCTTGCATTTTCAATAGGTGTTTTTCCATAAGTTAATAGTCTTTTTCCATTCTTTGTATCAATTGACCAATTATTATGCTTTCCAGATCCATTCATTCCTTTAAAAGGTTTTTCATCTAATAAGCAAATACTATTTTCTTCTTTTGCTTCTCGCTCTAGCATTTCCATCGTTAAAAAGTCATGATTTGCTGCATATTTTAAATTTTCAAAATGTGGAACAAGCTCATACTGTCTTGGTGCAACCTCATTATGCTTTACTTGTACAGGTATTCCTAAAAGCCATAATTTTTCCTGAACAGTTTTCATATATTTTCCTGTTTTTTCACTAATTGTACCCATATAATGTGTTTTAGTTGTACCGAATAAGCTCTTTCCCAAATAGTGTTTTTCCTGTAAGAATTATGTCTTTTCTTTTTTCAAAATGTTCTTTTTTTATTAGAAAATACTCTTGCTCTATTCCAATTGATGAATAGCTTTCTTGAGTTTCATTATCTCCAAATAATCTAAGAATTCTTAAAACTTGTTTATTAAGCGCTTCACATGAATTTAAAAGAGGTGTACGTTTATCTAGAGATGTTCCATCTAAAGATTTTAAAACTGTTGGGATACATAGAACTTTTCCTGTTGAATTTTCTTTAATAAATGCTGGATATGTATAATCCCAACATGTTATTCCTCTAGCTTCAAAAATTGACCTAAGACCTCCATTTGGGAATGATGATGCATCAATTTCGCCTGAAATCAAAGCAGATGCTGAGAAATCAATAATTGGATTATTATTCCTATCTACAGATAAAAAGCTAGTTTGTTTTTCTGCAGTTGTACCACTTAATGGCTGAAACCATTGTGAATAATGAGATGCGCCTCTTTCTATAGCCCATTTTTTCATAACATCAGCAATTACAGAGGCTATGTCTTTATCTAATACAACTTTATTGTTTACTATGTTTTTAAACTTTTCAAAATCTTTTTTTGAGATGTGTTTTTTTAAATACTCTTCAGTAAAAACATTTTTATTATAAATTTCAATATCATTTAACATAATTATTTAGGATATATTTATATCCATTTTCACCTACCTTATTAAAACTTTATATTTCCAATGGTTTTACTTTGGTATTTACGTCTTCTCTAAATCTTATTTCCCTTTTTTAGTTTATTTATATATTCCCTTTGTGTCTCAATATATTTTGTTTTATCACTTAAAAGCTCTCTTATATCTTTCAAAAATGTTTCATATTGTGTATCCTTAAAATAAAACTTCGCATATCCATTTTCACCAAATTTTTTAACTAATGAACTATATGCATTTTCAAATAATTCTTCATCTGTTGCTTTAGGATTTAATTTTTTGCCATAAGTATAAGTTCTTTCTAAACATTCCTCTATACTATTACTTCTATCTGCTGATGAAACTATTTTACCATAAATACTTCTTGGTTCATTTTTCGAAGATGCTCTATGATCTTCTATTGCTTCTTTTATAGTTTTTAGCTCTTCATTTGAAAAAAACTTAAATAGTCCCTTATCTTTTGACATTATATCTGCTGATATTATTTCGTGTGTTTTTGAATCTATATGATGCCCAATATCATGATATGCAGCTATTGTATAAACCATATCTTGATTTAAGTTTAACTCATTTTCTTTAATTAATTCAAAACTTCTATTAATAACATCATTTATATGTGATATTCCATGACCTTGTTCATTTTTATTATATTCTGGAAATATATTATTTTCAATATATTGTTTTAATTCTTTATTAACTTCCATTTAAATCTATCCTCCTAAATATTATAAGACTTATAGCATGAATTAGTGATGATGATGGTGATGGTGGCCATGTTCAGTATTCAAATTTGGATTACATTCTGTGTCTTCACATGCTTCATCTTCTGTTTCAAGTATTGAATGACAAATTCCAAATTCTTCCAACTCTTCTCTAATTTTTTTCTTAATTTTTTTGATATTATCTGATTTTGTAACAATGTGCATTGTTGCATAATTATTATATCCATCAATACTCCAAACGTGGATATGATGTATATCTTCTACTTCATCAATTTCTTGCAAATGTTCTTTAAGATGATCAATATTAATATTTTGAGGTGTTTTTTCTAAAAACAAATCCAATATTTGTTTTAAATTCTTCAAAGTATTGATTAATATAAATAATGCTACACCTATACTCATTATTGGATCAATAATCCTAATATCAGTAAATTTCATTATTACAGCACCTATTAGTACAATAACCCATCCTAATACATCCTCTAACATATGAAGATTGACCGATTTTTGGTTGATTGAATCTCCATCTTTGGTTAAATATGCTGCAATAAAATTCATTATAACTCCAATAATTGCAAGTATTATCATTCCTTTATAATTAACATCAACTGGATGTATAATTCTTCCAATTGCATTATAAATAACCAGAACTGATCCTACTAATAAAATTACAGTTGTAATTAACCCACCTAAAACAGAATATCTTATATATCCATAGGTATAGTCATTATCAGGCTTTTTCTTACTTTTCTTTTCTAAAAAAAATGATACTCCTATACTTAATGCATCTCCCATATCATGTATTGAATCTGACAAAATTGCTACAGAATTTGTGAATATTCCACCTAAAAGCTCAAAAATTGAAAAGCTTAAATTTAGAATAAAAGCAAATAATATGTTTTTTTCAGTTTTCATTATCATTCCTCCTATTCTTAATAGTATTATATTTTGTTATAATTTTGTTAATATTTAAATCCATTTTAATTTATCATTTCACAAATTATTTGTCAATAGAATTCTTTACAACATATGTGTTTAAGAGATTTTCCGAATCAAATATAACTCCATCTAAATCAAGCGCTATTTTTAGCATAATCTTTTCTCCTTTAAATTTCTATTAAAAATTAAAGCTCATTGAATAATTCTTGTTTTTTCCTTAATTTACTCTTTAAAGCTTCTATTAGAATATATTTTTTTATAATATTTTATACAATCTTTTTTAGTTGATTTACTGTTGTATTCTTCAATTATTTTATCAATGTTGGCATCACTATCTTTTTTTATAAATAATTTATAATTAACTTTTCCATTATCTAAATATGCTTGTAGTTTTATTATGTCATTACAATATTCTTTTAATTTTATTTCTATTTCTTTTGGATATACATTTTCTCCAGTATCTCCGACTATCACATCGTTTTTTCTTCCTACTATATATAGTTTCTTATCTTTTATATATCCATAATCTCCTGTTAAAAAATAACCGTCACCCGTAAATACACTTTTAGTTAATTCTTGATTATTTATATATCCAAGGAAAACATTATCACCTTTAACTGCAATTTCTCCTATGCCATTTTTATTTTCGTTTATTACTTTTACATCAATATTTTCAAAAATAGTTCCAACACTTTCAAAATCGTCATTATTAGGATACTCTATACTTAATGATGAAGCTGTTTCTGTTAGCGCGTAAGCTTCAAACATGGGTAAACCACATAATTTATATTGTTTCCTAATTTCAGAATCAAATTTTGATCCTCCACAATATAAATATTTTATATTTTTACCAAATGCTGTTTTTAAGCTTTCTATATTATTTGCATATATTTTTTTATATATTAGAGGTACGGCACAAAATATAGTTGGATTAACTTCTTTTAATTCTTTCTCTATGTTTTCAATTCCACTGCATAAATATATACTTATTCCTGATAATAAGGAATATGAAAAATTATATATATTGGCATATGTGTGATGTAATGGCAAAAATAAATATGTAGAATCATTCTCTGTAAATGGAGTTCTCTTTTGTAATGGAATCCAACCAGAAAAAATATTTTTTATTGATAGCATTATTCCTTTTGGATCAGATGTAGTTCCACTTGAATATATAATTTTTGCACATACGTTTTCATCTTTTCCTTCCAAGTCAAACATATTTACATCTGTATTTAAATTATCTATTGTGGTTTGCATGCTTATATATTCAATTTCATTAAATTCATTCTTTATATAATTAAACATGTCTTTTAGTCTTTCATCATATATTATTGCTTCAATTTTAAGAGATTTTATAATTTCTATCATTTCTTCTTTTCCTGTTTGACAATTGACATTTACGCATGTACCAACATAAGCTAAAACAGCCAAATCTGCAATCATATAATAGGTCGAATTAGGTCCAAAAATTATTATTCTTTTATCCTTTAATCCTTTGCTTAATAATTCATGTGCCAAACTGTTTACTTTCTTTATAAATTCTCCATGTTTTATTGCTTTAAATTCATTATCTTTTTTTTCAAAAATATAATCCTTATCAGCCCATTTTTCATAGGCATTTTTTATAATACTATCTATTTTAATCATTTAATTTCCTCTCCAATAATACATATTCATATCTATCTTTTATGAGCTCTTCTACATAATTTTGTGTTACTTTGCCATCTCTTGCTAATGCTCCTATACTTGGTAACTTACTTTTCATAAGTTCAGTCATTATACTGTAAACTATGGCTTTTCCTAATCCTCTATGCTCTTGGTCAACCCCCATATACAACATAACATATTCTTTAGGTTTATTTTTAATCTTTAAAATCTTAATCAGATTTATTATATTAATATTATATACTAAATTGTTATAATTTGGTACGCTTATATAAAATCCAACCATTTTATTATTATAGTATGCTAGTTTTATCATTTCAGGATTCATAATTTTTTTGTATTCTTTAAATATATTAATAAAATCCTCTTCTGACAAATGTTTATATATTGGAAAATCACTATATAATTTAGTTAATAAACTATATAATTCTTTTAAGATTCTTTCAAATTCATCCATATTAGGGCTTTCTATTTTGTATTCTTTTTCAATAAAACTATTATATCTATTAGAATAAAATTCATTTTCATAATTATTGTCTATATGTTCATAGATATTAGATGTATAATGCTCTATGACTTTATAATTATTATCTAAAAACATTTTGTAATAATAGTCTTTATTATATGGCTCCCCTGTATAAGGTGCCTTATCAAACATATTAATTTTTAATCTATATTTTAACCAAAATGATGCATCTACAGGTCCTACAATTCTTTTATAGTTATTTTCTTTAGCAAATTTATTTGCTGTATCAAATATAAATTTTGCAACTTCGTTATCGTTTATACATTCAAAAAAGCCAATATACGCTGTATCGTCATTTGGATATATTGTAATTGCAAATCTTCCTACTACTTTATTCTTTTCATAAATCAAGAATTTATATAGTTTGAAATATTTGCATAATGGATGTTTTCCCAATAAAAGACTTTTTAATTCATTTGAATTTTCATTATTGTATTTCTTATATAATTTTTTTGAAAAATTAATAAATTTTTTTACATATTTTTTTTCGCAATTAAATAGTACATAATTCATCACTTTCACTTCTTCTTTCTATTTTGTTTCTTTAATAATATTTATAATTCCTGTTGTTCCATCCATTTCAATTATATCTCCACTTTTTATTGTATTTAATGAATTATTTACACCAACAATTGATGGGATTTTTAACTCTCTTGAAATTATAGCTGTATGTGATAATAGTGAGCCTTTTTCAGATATTATGCCTTTTGCTGTAGCTAATAAAAACACCCAGCCAGGATCTGTCATTTTAGTAACTAAAATTTTATCTTTAACATCTTTTGCATCTTCGATTTTTGTAATTACTAACGCTTCTCCTTTCACTTTTCCATTTGAACAAGGTATTCCTCTTAATTCATTCTTATTGATATAAAATGTATTCATATTTACATTTTTATGATGTTTATTAAATTCTTTTTCTGTAAATATAATTCTGGTATATGCTGGTAAATGTTCATATAATTTATAATCTTCTTTTCTTTTATTTATAATATCAATCTTCGATTCTTTATTTGAAATCATACTTTTTATTTCTTCTAGATTTAAATAAAAAATATCTCTTTTATTTTCAATTAATCCTTGTTCCTCATATATTTCTCCCCATCTTAAAATCATATTTCTAACCATTCCAAATATTCTGCTTCTATTTAATCTTGATATTTCTCTATTTTTAATACCTAATGTACATTTCTTAATTAGTTTTTTGGTTAACAAATCTTCTTTTATATCATTTTCATTATCATTTAAGTTTATATTTTTATATATTTCTGTTAGCCTGTCCATATCTTCTCTATATTCTTGTATCTTCTGGATTAATAACTTAGGATTTGTTCTAAATGTTTGACTTTCTAATTTAAGTTCCTCAAGATTTCTATCTCCATATCTTTGTATATATTTCGCTATCAAGTCATCATATTCTTTTTTTGAAAACTCTTCTTTTTTATAAGCAAGTGTAATCAATTCTTTAATTGGTTTCATGCTTTCGATATTGCTAATTCCAGAAATATATTTATTGGACATTTCTTCATAATTTTCATATTTTTTCTTTAATCGATTTTTTAAAAGACCTGTAAATATAAAAGTATAAGTATCATTTAATAAAGTTATATCCCAACATGAAAATAATTCTCTTTCTACTTTATTATATAAATTCATAATTTCTTCTTCATTTAATGATGAATTAAATTCTTTATAAAATTCATCATTAATAGTTATAAATTTTCTATTAAGTTTTTCCATATTTTTAGGTACTTTTGCTAATTCATAAAATGAATTTATATATGTCATTATTCTTACAATAAAAGAAATGTTTACTTTTTCGTTATTATAATTTTTATTCTTAACTCCAAGCATTTCTTGCCAAATTGGGATTATTTTCTTGCTAAATGGTAAAAATTTGATAATTGTATACCAATTACTTATTTTATAATAAATTCTTCCATTAGCTGAACCAACCATGTTCTTAAATACATCTGTATGTTTTGCTAGTTCTTTTTCATTTTTCAAAATTCTTCTGCTAACTCCTTCAAATACACCACTATAAATTGAATTAACAAAAGATATTGTTAATGGAAGACTTATCCCTGGATAACTCTCGACTATATTGCTATTATCTAAAATTAGTGGATTTGAATCATCCACTGTAGTTATCTTTCTAGCCTGAAATATATATATTTTTTTATTTGATATTCCAAATTCAATATCTAAGTATTTCCCTAAAATATTTGTTATATTTTTAGAAATATCTATTAGTTCTTCTATTTGATTTTTGTTTAAATAGTTATTTTCTCCTTCAAAGTAATATAAATTATCAGTTAAATTGTAAAAATAACTTGTTGTTTTTATTCTATCTGATACAATTTCTTCTCCTAATCCCTCTCCTACTACAATAACACTTTCGTTCAAGATGCCCTGTGGATTTGCAGTGAATATTATTCCAGAATAATCTGATTGTACCATTTCTTGTATTATGACATTCATTTTTAATTCCATAATATCAATTTTTTTCTCAATTAAATAATCAAGGACATTCTCGTTATATAAAGATTTAAAACATTGAATTATCTTTGTGTTTAATTCTTCTTTTTCGACATTTAAATATGTATCAAATTGTCCAGCAAAACTATCATTTTTTCCATCCTCTATATTAGATGAAGATCTTACTGCATATTTATCACATTGCAAATTTATTTTGAAACACTGTTTTATATTAGTTTCTATATATTTTTTTAATAAAGTGCTTATTTCTTTATTTGTTTTGTTTTTATTATTTTGTACTATTTGACTTATTCCTTTAGGATTATCTATAACATCCTCAAATTTTATAATTTCAAAATTTGCAACATTAAAACCATTTTCTTTTAATTTTACTAGATTTTCATATTTGCTACCTAACATTATATTTTACCTATTAAAAGATATAAAACAATTGTTAAAAGCATTGTGCTTTCTTGTAAATATGTATATCTTTCCACCTTATCTACTATTTTGAATTTTTCTGGATTTCCCATAAATTGAAGAAATTTATATGTCATCCAACTAACTAAAGCTAATAATACTAATACTGATATTTTGTTTAAATTCCAAACTAAAATTATATTTGTAACTATATCTATTAATGTTACTATTAATACAAATCTTGTTGCCTTTTTATATCCAAATAATTTTGAATATGTTGTATAATCATTTTCATCTTTAGGTGCTCTTATTTTTCTTGAAACTTCCCATATTAATGCTGGAAAATATAAAGTAAATAATGCCATTACGGTTGTCAATGAAATTGCTGGTATTTTATATTTAATACATGTAAATGATATTATATATAAATTTACAATCATCTGAACAGGATTGTGTGTAATTAATGCTAAAGGAAGGCTTGGCTGTATTTTGCTTTTTTGAAAGAACCATTTACTCATTAAATATCCATATACATACAAAATTACAAAAAACAATATATTATTCATAAATAGTATATTTAATATTACTGCAATTAGTTCAAAAAACACTCCAGCAATCATTACATCTTTTTTTGTTGTTCTACCACTAGGTAAAGGTCTATCTTTAAATAATTTTTTATCTGTTTCATAATCTTTTAAATCATCTGCTATACGAAGCCATAATAAAAATGCAAAAACTGTGTAGGCTCCAACAAATTCTTGAATACCAATATTAAATTTTGTAACTCCATTATTTAATAACACTATAAAGTGAATTTCTAAAAAGACAATTAATCCTAAAATAATTCTTGGTATTATTGGATATCTCTCTTTAAAATAAATATATAATCTTTTTAACATTTTAATTCTCCTATTCTTTCTCCATAATTTACTTTGGTTTCTATTCCCTTATTGCTACAATCTATAATATCATTGTCTATTTTTATTCTATCATTTGTTAATATAACAATAGTTGATCCTCCTAATTCAAAATAACCTTTTTCTTCCCCTTTATTGTATTTGTTTTTATTGTAATTATTAATCTTTCCAACTAATAGTGCACCTACTTCTATGTAAATAATTTTTCCAAAATTATCTGTTGTCATATAATTACAAATTCTTGTATTTTGACTATAAACCTTATGTTTGCTTGAAATAGAACTTACTGTATGTAGTTTTCCTTTTATTTTCTTGGTTTTTTCCATTCTGCCATCATCTATATAACAATATCTATGATAGTCATCCATTGATAATCTAAATACTAAACAGTTTCCATTTTTAAATTGTTCTAAATTAATTTGATCTTCTATTAATTCTTCAATTGTATACACACTCTGCTTTATTTTTATTGTCAGGTTGTCTTGAATTCTGTATACCATAAGTTTTGAATCAGCTGGGGCTATAAAACTATTCTTTTCTTTATCATAGTATATTTCTTTTTTCTTTCTAATAAAAAAATCATTAAAAGAACTATATTCTTTTTTTTCATATTCATTAATATCAATATTATATTTTTTTATAAATGTATCTATTTTCTTTTTACTCATAGATGTATTATTGTATTTTCCATATATCTTAGAAATTATTGGATTAATAATTAATTTTAAGAAAATTCTTCCCAAAAAACTATTATATAAAAAAGTAAGATATTTTCCACCATATTGCAAATCCTCATAGGTGGATTTACTTGTTCTATTATATATCATTTACAAAACCCCCAGATAAAGAACTAAAACAATAATTGCAAGTAATGGAAAAATCAGATATGCTATTCCTTTTGGTTTTTTTATTTTTACATTTACTATGCTTAACATTGTTACAAGTGGTATCAGCATTGTGTATACTATATTAAATATATTTATTGGTATTATGTATTTTAGCAAATAGACAATTGGAAAGATTAGAGCTGTGTATGTTACAGGTAAACCCGTGTAATATTTTACAGGTTTACTATTATCTTCTATCAATATATTAAAATGTGCAAGACGAGCAATTCCACAAATAGCAAAAGCAACTAAAATTATGTAATGATACCATGTATTCATTTCTAGACGTAGAAAAATAGCAATTGGTAATGCTATAAAATCAATTGTATCTACTAATGAATCCAACTCTATTCCAAAGTTCTTTTCTTGTTCAGTTCTTTTACATTTTCTAGCTATGGTACCATCAAATAAATCACATATTCCAGCAATTATTAAACATGACATTGCAAATCCAACACTTTTTTCATTGTTATTAAAACATATCAATATTCCAAATATACTAACAGCTAATCCTATGTAAGTTAATATAACTGATTTATTCCATTTACCAATAAACATTTTTATTCCTCCACTATTTTTATAATACCTGTTGCTCCATCTATCATTATTTTTTGTCCATCTTTAATTTTAGTTAAGGCCTCATGGCAACTAACTATTGCCGGTATTCCATATTCTCTTGATACAATTGCTGCATGACACAATATTCCACCATATTCTGTTACAATTCCAGAAAGAATTGCAAATTTTGGGGTCCATCCAGTATCAGTAAACTTTGTTACAAGTATATCATTCTTTTGTAGTCTATCAATTTCATCAAAACTTTCTATAACTCTTGCTATTCCAATTACTTTTCCATTATTTGCTCCTAATCCTTTTATTGCATTTTCATTATTTTTTTCTTCATTATTTGCACCAAGATTTTGTCCTATTTCATTTTCACTCATATAATTTCTATATGAATTATAATAAGTCTTATTTTTTTCTATTATTTCTTTAATATCTTTATTTGTAATTCTACTATCTATATAATCCCATATGTCTCCAACTTTTAGAAACCATATATCATCAATATTTTCTATTATTTTATCTTGCACAAATGATTTAGCAAGTTCAATTGTATAGACTCTTATTAAATAATAAAACCTTGTTGATACATCTCTAAATTCCTCTCTCCACCATAGCATTTTTCTCATATTTAATACTTTAGTTTGTATCTTTTTAAATTTTTTATTACTCACTTTTGCTTTTATATTTTCAAGTATTTTTTCATATGCTTCTTTTCCTTGTTTTTTATCTTGAGTAGGACTATATTTATCTTCTAATAAAACCATATCTTTCAATGTATTAATGAATGGAGTTATATCTTCATAATAGCATTTATATGTTACATCTAGCTCTTTATCAGAATGATAGCCATAGTTATTTACTAGATTTCTAATATCATTAAAATCCTCTCTTCTTGTTTCAGAATCTATATCTTTAATTATTTCTTCAATTTCTTTTTCTTTCCAATATTTAAAAATATCATTATTTTTTCTTATCTTTCTACTAATATCCCACATATCATAAAATGGTAACAGATGTGAAATGTCTTCAATACTTCCTAAAAGAGTTAAATATTCGCTTTCAGAAACATATTTTAATAAGCCATCTTTGTATAATGATTGATGAATTGTATTTATAAATATTTGCCAAAAATATGTAGATTCACTTTGTAAATAATCTTCATGAGTTAATTCATACCAACTTTTCTTTATATCCTTTATTTGATGTCTATCATAATTATTCTTATAATTATAATATTTATCCAATAAGTCTGCTTTATATTTTTCTGCATTTTTATTTCTTGTATTTAGAATCTTTTTTTGGGCAATAGCCATTCTAATTATATCTTTCATTGATTTTAACGTCAGTTTTGTTGTTTCTCCATCTCCCTCGTAATTCATTTTTATACCATATTCGCTGTCAAACTCTCTTTCTTTATATCCTACTACTTGACTCATTGCTTTTTTTACAACTGATAAATTCCAATAGCAACGAGCATAAAACATTTCTCCCAGTTTTCTATTTAAGTCTTTATCTTTTAATATTTTAGAATCTAATATGAACTTTCTTAAAGTATATTCCCATATATATTCATATAAGCTCCACATATAAGGTGTACATATAGTTGCAGATACCCCTCCATCTTTAAAATCTGCTGTACTCCAAAGATCTTTATATCCTTGATATTCTATTTTTGTAATCTTACGGGCTTGTAAAATATACATTTCATTCTTTACAATTGCAAACTCTATATCACATGGATATCCGAAATATTGCATAATTTTACTAAATTCTATAGATATTTTTCTTAATAATTTTTCATCAATATAATGATTATTTTTAGGAATTTCACATTTATTTTCATACCAATTGAAATAATATTGTTCAGGTTTGTTTTGCCCACTAACTATATTTTCTCCCAATCCTTCTCCAATTTCAATTAGCATTGTCTTATCATTTCCAGAAATAGGGTCTACTGTAAAGCAAATTCCACTATACTCACTTGAAACCATTTCTTGAACTATTACACTCATTTTTAGGCAATCTGTAGAAATATTGTTATTTATAAAATAACTTAATATTACTTCAGAAAACATTGATTTATAGCATCCAATTATCTTGTTTAAAACATCTTCTTTTTTTACATTAAGAAAAGTTTGATATTGTCCTGCAAATGAATAATTATCTAAGTCTTCCTTTGTTCCGCTACTTCTAACTGCATATAATTTGCTTTCACTTAATAGTTCTTCTATTTCATTTATAGTATTATTTGAAAATTTAAAAGAATCAAATAAAGTAATTATTTCCTTACTTATCTCTGAAATGTTTTCTTTATTTAATCTATTTAAACATTTAGTTATTTCTTTATCTAATTTATTATTACTTATTTCTTCACTATAAGTATCGCTATCTACTACAAATCCATCTGGCACATTGAAATTATTATTTTTCATTTCTATTAAGAACTTTGCTTTATTTCCTACATTACTTAATTTTTCTTTATAATTAAAATCTATTATCATTTTATCTTCCCCTAAAACATATTTTTTCTAAGCTTCATACAGTATAATAAAATATTAAATACTATATGAGTAACAGCACCTATTAAAACATATAATAAATAAAATCCAAAAGACATTTTATAAAAAACTGCTACAACCAGACAACAACCAAATACAGAATCTGCTTGATCTAAAAAGATAAAAAATACTTTTTTTAGTCCTGTAGTTGTTTTTCCAGGTTCGATATCAAGTCTTCTTTTTAAAAAGCTATTTGGTAACTCAAAGATTGAGTATGAGACTCCCAATAATAATCCTATTAATAAATTAAAAATAATGGTATTTTCATAATATACATAGAAAAAATCATAACTATTCAAATTTACTAAATTGCATAATAGTCCCCATAATATTGATGCAATAATGTTAAAAGCAACATAGCCTAATAGACCTTTCCATGTTTTATTATCTCCAAATATTCTTTTTCCATCTATAAAATTTTTATTACCATCTATGGGTTTTTGCATTTTTCTTAAAATTGATGATTTACAAAAAATCATATTAATAATACCAGCAACAATAGTTGGAAGTAGTGTTATATACATCATTAAAATATATTTCATTTTTTAATTACCCCATTAATATTTAAGATTAAATTATTCAAATAAATTATAGCATATTTTTAAAAATTTTGTCGAAAAATCTATATTTTTTTTACTTTAAACATATTTTAACTTTATATCATTAGCACCAACAAAAAAGAGCTCTCTTTTTAGTGTCCACTATTTGAGATCACTTCATTTAGCTCTTTTTAATATTTTATAATCTTACTCTGCCCACAGAATTATTAATTTGTAACAATTTGTAATCAATAGACAATCTTTTATATTTTTTATACCATATTTTCTAAAAGTATTAATTTCCAGTGTTCTTACCACAGCAATTTTTATACTTCTTACCACTTCCACATGTTCTGTCCCCTCTAGTATATATGGTATTTATTTTATTATCAATATTTATCTCCTGCGAACAATTTGCGGACATTGTTCGTAATATTTCATTTTACTATTGTTATGATAATATAATAATAAAGTATAAATGTCAATAACTTTATTTGACCAAATTACATTATAATCAATAAGAATTACTTTCATTTATTCATGCATCTTCTAAACATCCCTCCATATTAATAATCTATTTTTTATCATTTTTATTAATCTTATTATTTAATTCTTTTAGAGTATCTAAATATTCTCGTTCCACAGGACTAATTGTTTTTACTTGATATTTTTTATATTCAGTTCTCGCTTTTTCAATTGCCTTATCATGGCTTATAGTTCCACCTCCAATTAATATTTTTTCTCCTGTAGAAGAAAGAATCATATCTAGATGTTTAAGATAATCTTCCATATGCATAGGATTATGTCTGATTGCTTGTATTTCAGCAAAATCAAAATATCCAGATACCAAATTATTCAAAACCTTTAATTCTTCCTCACTCAAGTAATTTTTTGCAATTACCACATCACTTAATACTGGAATATCTCCTTTAAATGTTGTTAATCCCATAAATGGTTTATCAGAATCTGCTCTTTCGAATATTATTTCTGAAGCTGTATGTCCATGAGTAGCATAATGCAATTTGTTTTGAACAATTTTAAAAAATTCAATTGATTTTTCATCTTTTGGATTGTAATCTAGAGCAGTTGCATATAAATCTAAAACTTGTCTATATAATACTTTTTCTGATGATCTAATATCTTTAATTCTAGCAAGTAATTCTTTCCAATAATTACCTCCTCCATTACCTTTAAGTCTTTCATCATCCATTGTGAAGCCTTTTATCATATACTCTTTTAATCTTTCTGTTGCCCATTTTCTGAAATTTGTGGCAACTTTAGATTTTATTCTATACCCTAATGAGATTATCATATCTAAATTATAAAAAGGAATTTCCCTTGTAACATTTCTGTTTCCTTCTTTTTGAACCTGTCGGAAATTCTGACAGGTTGAATTTTTGTCTAATTCTTCTTCTGAATAAATGTTATTTATATGTTCTATAATATTTGTTCTTGATGTACTAAATAATTCTGCCATTTGTTGTTGAGATAACCATACTGTTTCGTTTTCTTGGTTAAACCATCTTCTGTTTGATATATTATAATATCTCCATTCAATTTATCCATAGCAATAATCTCCTTTCATCTACGAACATTTGTATTGTATCATATTATTATTTAATATTCAACGATTCTAACCAAATTTCTATTTATAATTTATAATTTTGGATATAACATCTGATTTAATTACACATTCCATTATGCTATTTGCTTCTTTTTGAGCCTCTTTCGAACTTAATATATAATAATTTTCAGTTGTTTCTATGCTATTATGTCCAAGAATATTTGCAATGTCTTTTATTTCTGCTCCATTTCTTAATATTTTAGTTGCATAATTTCCTCTTAAATCATAAAATCTACAATTAACTATCCTAAGTTCATTGTGTATAATTTTGAATGGATATTTTGTAATATCTGTACCTGAATAAGTTCCATCTTTTCTTGTAAAAACCATATCAATATTATCTTTTCTTTTATATTTACTTTCAATTATTTTATATTCAATAATTTTACCATATTTATTTTTAGTAGCTTCTAAATAATATTTTTTATATCTACTTCCCAATTCTTTTCTTAACAAATTTTGTTTATTTTTATAATTATACAATGCTTTATATAAAGTTTCATTAATATACACTTCTCTACAACTTCCATCTGTTTTAGTCGTTCCTAAATACCATCTGCCTTTATCATCTTTCATTTTTGAATATACTGTTTTATTAACATTTATAACTTTATTCTTTAAATCAATATCATTCCAAGTCAATGCAAAAACTTCTCCAGTTCTCATACCAGTATAACATGCTGTTAAAAATGCACATGTAAATGCTTCATCTTAATAATATTTTTTCGATTTCTTCTGTTGTATAAATATGTTTTATGCTGTTTTTTTTGAATCAAATGATAAAACTCTCGGGATTTGCAAATCTCCAGCTGGATTATTTTTAATAAATCCAAAATAATATGTAGCATCTCTTAAAGAACTTTTTATTACTTTTTGATAATTCCTTAATGACTCTTTTGTTCCTGCTTGCTGATATAGTTTTAATAATGCTTGATTTAATATATATGGAGTTAAATTGCATAATCTATATCTTCCAAGTTCTTTCTTTATTACTTCGAAAGATTCCTTATATCTTTTTGCTGTAGAATATTTAAAATTTATTTCAAAATACTCTTTCATCCAATAATCTAAATAGTCAGCATATGACATCTGTGTTTCTTTCTTTATTCCTCCGCTTTTATATTCTTCATAAGCTTTAAATCCATATTCATAAGCTTCAGCTTTTGTCCTGAATCCTGATTTTGAAATTCTTGTCCTTTTATTATTTACTTTTGCTCCTTCAAAAAAGTATTCATATACTTTTCCTCTTTTTCTTATATTAATACTTCCCATATAATATCCACCTTCCTTTTCTTATTATTTTACAATACAAAAAAAGAAGTGTCACCCAATTATTTTTTGGATACACTCCTTATATTTCAATGCTTTCCTACATTATTTTTATATTTTGGGTGACAATTCTAATTTTGACGCCCATTTTTAATTTTCTTCAAACCTTTGTATTTAGCTACTTATGCGTTCTTTCCATGACAATTCTTGTATTTCTTGCCCGAACCACATGTTCTGAACCTTCTAGTATATATAGTACATATAGTATTTATAGTATTATTGGTATTTCAAGTATTTGATGGACAAGTAACTTTTGGTATATATAGTATATATAGTATTTATTTTATTATCAGTATTTATTCCCTGCGAACATTTTGTGAACATTGTTCGCAATATTTCATCTTACTATTGGTATAATAATATACTAATAAATCCTGGTTGTCAATAAATGAAGTTATCATATACATAAATCTAATAAATGAAATTATTTTCATTTACATCTAAAATAGTTTCATTACATGTTTCAAATATTAATTTTAATTTTTTTTCATTTTTATCATAAATGTATAGGTCAGAAGGACAAATCCAGTTTGTATTCAAATATACACTAACATAGTAATTATCTTTTTCCGTGCAAATCATTTTAACATCAAATAAATCATGTTTAAGATTTGCAATTTCATTTATTATATCTACTAATTCAGAATCTTGATTGCTTTCAATAAATATATTAAAATTTTCTTGATTTATTTTATTTAAAGCTTCATTTTTATCACGATTTATATATGATTCAAAACAATTTGTAATTGAATATACTTTATTATTTACTTGGGCAAATTCATTGTTATCTATTTTTTTTGACTTCCCATATGCATTAACTTTATAGCATGATTCTTGTGTTTTTATAATCATATAATTACTAAAATCATTTTTCTGTAAAATATAAAGTATAATACTTCCAATAGTAAAAATAGAAACTAATATAGTTATACAAATAAATAATTGTTTTTTATTCATTTAATTATAAATCCTTTCATATTTTCTATATTTACTGATAGTCATTTATGGTAAATTCAATATCAATGTCATATATCTTCATAACTTTAAAATAGTTTGAAAAAGCTGCTAAATTATATAAAGAACTTGATAATATACTTTTTGGTATGCTATTTGTATCATTATAATATTGAAATAGATTTTTAGCTTTTGAATAATCATATGTATCGTGAATTTTTATATCTAAATTCCATTTATTGTTTTCTTTTAATGCAGAGACTTTTAATTCAACTAAATGTAATGCAAAATATAAATCTTTATCGTTAAAAGCCCAATCATATTCATGTTTTATATAATCATTACTATTAAATTCAAAACTATCTTTATCCTTTCCTTTTTCTTCAACTATCTTTTTTATTATATTCTGAAAATTATTATCATTTTTAATTGTTTCTACAATATTTCCATCCGTAATATATAAATCTTCTGGATTCTCATCTAACGAATGTTGTAAAAATTCTGCTGAAATTGGAAATTCTGCATATTTTCCTCCAACTTCAATTACTGTTTGCCAGAAAGCAAATTGCATACCTTTAAAAGCATTTTTTTCATATTGTTTTTTATTTTTAGACATATTAAATATAAAACTTATACCTGCAATTATACTTTTTATACTATCTTCATCAGTAAAGTTACCTTTACTAATTTTATCAATACCATCTTGGAATTTCATCACTTTTTTATACAAATCATATGCTTGTTTTAAACTCATATTTTTTGCACTTTTTGGTTCTTCATCTTTTTTTATTTGTTTTATCTTTTGTATGTCATAATTAATTTGATTTTTTATTGTATTATGATTTCCATAAGGTATTCTATTTAAGTATTGATACGTTAAATATCTATCAGTTAACCATATTTTTTGATTTTTGTTTAATGAATTAATCTTATTTATTCTCATAATATTTTTATATAAGGTTTCTTCTCTAAGATTAACTTTTCATGGCATCTGTAAATCTAAAAATGAATATATATTCCTTACGCAACCATTTCCAAAAACTCATTTGAAACTTTCATATCTCTTTTACATAACAAACATTCATGCATATTTTATTCCTTCTTTCTTATGATTTTTTATTACTTTTATTTTTAAATATTTTTCATGTTCTTGGCTTCTGTTATAAGTTCATCAAAGTCTGAAATATAATTTTTATCTTGCACAATTCTATATTTTTTATATTCATCTAATGCTAGTTTATCTGCTATCTCTCTTTTTATTTTTCCATTATCCTTTAAAATATTATATTCATTTATTTTTAAGAATACTTCCAACTTATCTTTCCACTCTTGCATTGAAATAATCTTACCTAGTTTTACTTGTCTCTCAGCATAGTCAAGATACATTGAAACTAAGTTATTTAGTTCTGTAATCTCTTCTTTTGATAAATAATTTTTAGCTATTGTTACATCTGTTTCCAAAATCTTTCCAGCAGGAGCATTTTTCCATGTGGTTAATCCCATATTTTTCTTTTTACTATCCGCTCTATTATAAATTATCTCAGGAGCAGTCATACCTGTAATTGCAAAGTGTAATTTATTTTGAACATTTTTATAAAATTCTTGTGTTGTTTCACTATTCTTATCATAATCAAAACTACATTCTTTATATATGTCAGTTATTTTTTGATAAAATCTTCTTTCACTAGCTCGAATCTCTTTTATCTTAATTAATAATTCATCAAAATAATCTTTACCAAATTTCGGTCCATTTTTTAGCATTTCGCTATTAATAACAAATCCTTTTTTTATATATTCTTTCAGTGTCTTTGTAGCCCATATTCTAAAATCAGTAGCTTCTTTTGAATTTACTCTATATCCAACAGCTATAATTGCATCTAAACTATAAAATGTTACTTCTCTTGAAACCTTTCTTGTACCTTCATTTTGAACTACTCTAATTTTTTGAGTAGTTCGACTTTCTTCTAACTCTCTAGTTTTAAAAATATTTTGTAAATGATATGTTATATTATTTTCTGCAACATTAAATAATTTTGACATAGATTTTTGTGTTAACCAAAAATCCTCTTCATTATATAAAACTTCAACTGATATATTTTCGTTATTTTGACTTTGATATATGATTAAATCTTTTAAATTTTCTATACTACTCAATAAAATCACCTCTTACTATTCACGAACATTTGTATTGTATCATATCTATATTTAAAATTCAATCTTTTTATAAGATTTTTTTAAAAATTCATATAAAAAAGAGTCAACATCTATTTACAATGTTAACTCTTTGTATTGTTCGCAAATATTTTAATTTGCGAACAAATTGCGAACATTTTGCTGATTTTTAGTGTTTTTTCAATTTAGTGCAATCGCTGAAAGTGTTGATATTACTGATTTTTACCACAGCAATTTTTGTATTTCTTACCACTTCCACATGGCGAATTACTAATTATATTATCAATACTATGCATATCTATTTATACTAATAGTATCAAGCATTTTTGCCATTTATATTTATTGTATTATTAGTATTATTTTTATTATGCTTTCCAATTTTTTGCAAACAAAATGCAAACAATGTTTACATTCGTTATTATGTTTTTAGTATATACTAACTAAAAGAAAAATTCAAGTATTTGCAATTTAAAAATTATAAATATGATCTCATTACCTCAATAGATTTTCTTAAATCTTCTATTTTAGCAACTCCGATTATCTTTTCTATGATGTATCTGGTTTCTTATAAAAGTGTGTATGCTATTGTCCTCTTTTTCTGTTGTATAAAGAACTCATTATCAAATCTTTTAATTCCATTACTTGTACTATATTTTTCCATTAAAGATTCATATAACTCATTATGATATTCCTCTGAAGGTAAATCAAATGCTAAATAATTTGTTTCATTACTTGATATATATGACAATTTTCTTTCATCAAATTCTTTTACTTCTTTCTCCTTTTTCAAAACTATATTTTTTACATTCTCATTATAAGATAGCTGCTTAATTAATAATGGAGAATGGGTTGTTAGAATAACTTGAGATTCTTTTGATATTTCTAATATAAAATCAACAAATTTTTCCTGTAATCTAGGATGCAAATGTAATTCTGGTTCATCAATTAATATGATAAGTTTTTTGCCACTTTGTTTCGACATATAAAATGAATATATTAAAGAAAACATCATTTCATATCCTGAACCTAAAGAAGCTAAATCAATTTGCATATTTGATGGTGTTTCGACTACAAGATTAGCTTTTTTAAAAGGTAAATAATTATCAATAAAATCTAATTTAAGACTATGTCCACTTATTTCTTTGAATTTATTAATTGCATTTTCTAAATTTTTATTTGATAATTCTTTCTTTATTTTTTCATTTAGCATTGTGTTAAGATTTTCTACATTGTCTTGATTTTTATAATATTGAAAATTAAAATCATCCATTATTCTATCAAATCTTGTATCATTATATGTACCAGCTCTAGTCTGATACAATCTATTTTTATCTAAATATAATACATCTAATTCATTAAATCTCTTTGTTCCAAAAGAATTAGTAACTTTCATTCTTAAATCTGGCGATCCTGGTTTAGGTTTCTCATCATCTGTACTTATATATAATTGATCAGTCATTATAAGTGACAGCAATTTATTTTGATTCGACTTTTCTCTTGTTTTTCCTATAAACTTAAATCCCTTTGCATCAAAACTTGAATTTGGAAAAACACTTTTAACATTAAAAGTATCTTTTGTTTCAATTGTTATTTCAGTTTCTTTATTTGAATCGTTCATATCTGAAATATCAAAACTTTCTGCTTTATACTCTAGTAAACTACTAGCTATTGCATCTAATATAGTAGTTTTACCACACCCGTTTTCTCCTACTATAGTTGTTAATCCTGTTCCATATTTTATATTATCTGGCACATTAAAATTTAATATTTTAAATTCATCGTTAAATAATTTATAATTTTTTACTATTAAATTAGAAATAAACATTAGAACCTCTCTTTATCTTAATAAACTTTATTGTCAAAATATTTTACTACTTCCATAGTCTTTAGTCTATTAGCTTTTATTTCGTTAGCAAGATAAAGTAATGTAATTATAGTCATTGCATTTCCATATACATTAGTAAATATAGTTATTCTTTGTAATTTTTCCTCTATATTACCAATGAATTTTCCAGAAATAAATGAAAAGTAAAATTTATTTATATTATCTCCAAATTCTTTCCACCACTCATTACTATTTCTTTCTTTTTCTCTCTTATTGTTTTCTTCTACATATCTAACCATTTCATCAACTTGAGATATTGGTAAATTATATCCATTAGAATATGCTTTAGTATCTATAATAACTCCATAATTATCCGTACTATTTTCTGTATAAATGATTCCATCTGGTTTTCTAGAGCCTCCTAAATGAACTCCTTTGTAATTACATTCTTTAGTAAGTAATTCAACCGTTTTCATTTCAAATAATCTATTTTGTTGACTATCAAATGCTAAATCTACTAAAGATAAGTATTCATGAGATAATGTGTCTAGTTTTTCTCTTAAATTATCTTTTTCTTGAGTAAATTCTGATTTTTCCTCCTATTTTTTCTATGTTTAAGCCTATATTTATAAGACCATCTATATCATCTTTAACTACTGTAAATAATTCGGATATTGTCTGTATTTCAAGTCTATCTCTAATTTCTTCTAAAGTTAGACCACTTTTACATTCAATTAAGCTTTTTATTATCAATGCTCTCCTTGTTCTAATGTAATTTCTGTCTGTTCCTTTTGTTGCGAGCATTTCCCATGATATATTTTTACTAATTCTTTTATGCCTACTTCTTCCATTTACCTTATTTAGTGATTGTATTCCTTTTGCTGTAATCATATATGATTGACCAATTTTCTCTTTATAATTTTTTCCACCAATATTTAATTCAACTTCTTTTGCTACTTGAACTAATAATCCAAGTTTAGATAACCATTTAGCAATCATTCTAGCATACTTATCTGAAGAACCTTCTGTATCTGTACTTGTAAATCCATCTTCACCTATAAAACCTAAATTTTTACCCAATTCAAATTTAGTTTTTACTTTTCCGTCAGATAATAGATTTAATATTCTAACTGCTGGTGGATAGCTTAAAAGAGAATCTATTAAAATGTCTTCTTTTTCTTCAATTGTTTTTGCACCTGTTAAATTCAAACCTTCTTCTGTAATTTCAAAAGAATCATCAAAATAATTATATTTTATAAACCCTAGTGCTTGCGCCCATCTAACAAAATTATCTGCAGGCCAATCACTAATAAAATCTCTTACTTGTCCTTTCACTGTTGCTTGTACTATTCCATTACATCTAGCACTAGATCTAGGTGTAAAAGAAGTCCCAACTAAATCAGCATATTTTATTTTTAATGGTATACTATTTAATACTTCTAAAAAGTGACTTTTTCCATCTCTTTCTTCAATTAGTCTATCAATTTTTTCATTTACTAATTCCTTATGTGTTTCTGATTTATTATCAAAAATTGATACAACTTTAATTAATGATTCAAAATCACTTGGATCTTGTACCCAGCCGAAAGTTCTAAAATTCTGATTTTCCATTTTTCTTAATTCTATCAACTTTGTTACCTCCTAATAATTTACAATTAATACTTCAATACTTTTTTCTCTTGTAGTATTATAACTTGAATTAGAATAATCACTTGTCAAATATATTACTTTGTATTTTTTACTCCATTCTTTAAGTAGTTTATTTTCTTTTCCCTTATGCTCTATAACATTAGATAATGCAAACCTTACATTCTTTTTGTCTAGCTCGTCCAGTACTTTATATAATTTTAATTCTTCTTCTTCTTTCCAATCTTTAAAGCCTCTATTTCCATCATTATAAGAACCTGTTGTTATAAGATATGGTGGATCACAATATACAAAGTCATTATTATTTAAATCTTGCAAATTCAATTTATCAAATTGCTCTGACGAAAATTCAATGTTCATATCTTTTAGCTTTTGAGTAAATAATATAAGGTTATTCCTCATGTTGTCTGAAAATTGACTTCTATTTCTTCCAAATGGATTATTATATTCTTTATCATTATTAAATCTAAATTGATAATTAAATGAATAACAAGATAAAGTATATAAATCTATTGGATCTTTTGTTTTATTATAATATACTCTAAACTTTTTAAACGCCTCTTCATTTTCTTTGGATAATCCATATTCATCTATTCTATTTTCAATATGTTGTAATACATCATTAATTGGTTTATTATATAATTCTTTATATAAGTCTATAATAAATGAATTAATATCATTACAAATAGTTTTCTTGCTATCTACATTAATTCCAACATTAAATCCCCCAGAGAATAAATCAACAAAAGTATTAATATTTTTAGGAAAATATTCTGTTAATTGTGCAAGTAATTTATATTTTCCTCCAATATAATTAAGAGGACTTTTTAAGAATTTCTTTCTAGACATAACATCTACAGTATATTCATATTTTTCACTTTCTTCATTTACCATCGCTAAACTATGGATAGGAATATTTATATATACATCTTCTTTTTTATGCTCTTTAATCTTTGATATATAGAATAAATATTCATAATGTATATCTAATTTTTTTGTTAGTTTGTTTTGATATTGCTTATATGGAATCTTATATAATTTGTATGTATCTTCGTTTCCACAATCTATTAAAATGCTTTTAATTTCATCTTCACTTAATAATCCATCTTGATTATAACTCACAATAATATGCTTAAAATTAGCCTTTTTAATTAATTCTTTTAATTCATTATAAACTTTGTTCTTTATACAATAATTTGATTTCTCGGTTTCATATTTTCTAATACCTGTTTTTCCTTTTATCTCTGGATTATCATATCTAGCTATTGTTTCTAATAAATGATAATTAGGTAAATATTGTCGTTCATTATATGGTGGATCTAAATATAGAATATCTCCTTTAATTTCTTTAATTAATTCATTAGCATCTCTATTATAGCATTTATTATTAGACTTATTATCTATTACATTCAATCTAATCAATTCAAATTTCTTAAATGCTCTTTTATCCCATTGCTTTAAGTATGCACCATATGTACCTGTAATATTGGAAACATAAGGTACTCCTTCAATTAGTGATGCTAATAGATAATAGTATTCGTTTATTGTTATTAATTCTTTATTTTTCCAATTTTCTATTTTATTACGAATAAAATCGATTCTTAATGCATTTTCAGGTGTTAAATACATTCTTTCACAATTATCATTTGGTGAATAATTTTCATATATAAATTTATTAAAGTTTTCTTTTGATATATCAGTATTTTCTAAGTAATCAAATACATCTTCTATATTTAAAACTTTTCTTATCTTATCAAATGTAGGTGTATCAGTATTTTCTATTGTACCCATTTGTAAAATATATGATGAATACAATAAATCATTTGATATAATAGTATATTTATTTTTAAAGAATCGTGAAACAGATGCTGTCCCTGAAAAAATGTCACAAAACACTTTCTCCGTTCCATCACAGTTATCTTTTATTACCTTTGAAATATCATTTAATAAATTAGTTTTATTACCTATAAATCTCATATTTTTCTCCTCTGCATCCTAAAACATCCTTATTCTATAACATATTACTTTTTTTTACAATATATTTTCAAATATTTGTTAAAATTTTATGAGAGCTAGTAATTATACTAGCTCTCTATATTTTAGTATGCAATTTCATATTTAATAATATCGTTTATTAGTTCAGAAGTCATAACCTTATCAAATGCTGTTGTAACATCTTTCTTATTTTGCTCTGTACTTGATATATAAAAGTTTTCAGTAGTTTCAATATATTTGTGTCCTAGAATATCTGCAACATCTCTAATCTCAACACCATTTCTCAAATTAGTTGTTGCATAGCTTCCTCTTAAATCGTAAAATCTGCAATCCTTAATTCCAAGTTCTTTATGGATTATCTTAAATGGATAGTTCAAAATATTTCTTCCTACATATTTTCCATTTGGTCTTGTAAAAATTAAATTTGCAATATTCATATGAAGAATATTTCCATTGTTCTCAATAATTCGTCTTTCTATTAACTTTCCATTTTTACCAATTATATCTTCAAAATAATAGGTTATATATTTAGATTCATATAATTTCTTTAAATGCTGTTGTTTCTTCTTAAAATTGATTAAGGCTTGAAATAAAGTTGGACTCATATATATTTGTCTTACTCCATTTTTAGTTTTAGTAGTACCCATATACCATCTACCTTTTCCATCATCA
>CADAHH010000002.1 GCA_902787685.1 uncultured Eubacteriales bacterium
ATAAAAAAAATAATGTAAAGTTAAAGTTTTAAAAACATAGCTATTTCAATGCTTTTTAAATTCAACTTTACATTATTTTTAACTTTACATTGTAACACATAATGTAAAGCTTTACATTATGTGTTAAAAGATTTATTATAAAATGACCTATGTGATACCATTCTATATACAAAAAACTCATATATTGCAAGTATTGCAACCATTAATAATACTGCTAATATTGTATTTGTGGTTATGCTTTCATTAGCATAGGAATTTATTATATTTTCAAAAATTTCCATCTAATTTTTCTCCTTTTTTAAATCCGCAACTTTGCTTTCATTGTATATGCTTTTTTCTATACTCTAGGAAAGTCATCATCGTAAGATGATAGACTTGACGTAGAGGAGAGTTATGGCAGAATTCTCGACTAAAGCACGAAAAAAGATATACAATGCCGCCGTTGCTACTCTATACAAAAAAATTTATAAACAATTATGTTTAAATTTATCTGAAATAAGAATCAATTATTTTCCTCCCATAATAATACTTTGAAAAAGAACTCTGTTTAAAACTATATGATTCTACAATATTTCTAATATGTGATGGTAAAATATTATCAAATTTTACTTCTAATACATTTAATCCACTTGGTAGTAGATAAAAACTTTGATAATTTCCATCTAAAAAACTTTCTAATTCATATGAAGCTGAAATCTTCATATCAAAAGTAATTCTTACATTTGTTATTTCTTCCACATAAGCAATTCTTTCATAATCTATAATAACTTTTGGCTTATAATTTTGTGTTAACATATCTACTGCTAATTCTTTAATCAATTTCTTTTCTGTTTCAAATACCAAATCTATAACATCTCCTGAAACTATTTGGTTATATTCGTCTATCGTTATTTTACAAGATTTTTTATGGCATCTGCTTTCTAGCTTTTCCTTTTTTTCCAGTACAATATAATTTAAGTCATCTCCATAATATCTTATTCTCCACTTAAATCTTTCTGACAATCCTGAATTTGTTGTATAAATAGATGTATCTTTATAATCATCAAAATATAAAGAATGTATTAAATATCTTCCGCATAGGAGGGGTATGAGGATCTATCTCCATTATTTCAGATAATCTTGACTTTAATAAAGATAGTTCCTGATTAGTTAAAGTGTATTTCCATTCACTACGATAAACTTTCATAATTATCTTCCTCTTCTTCCGCCATTCATTTGCATTCCACTATTTGGATTCATTTGTTCTCCATTCATTTGCATTCCGCCTTTCATACCTCCACCCATCATTTGGTTAGTAATAGTATTTAATTCGCTTCCATTTACAATTATTGTTCCACCTTTTTTCTCAGCGGTTCCATCATAGTCAAATGCTGAATTTGCGGTTATATTGATTGTTCCTCCATTAATATAAATGTTTCCATTAACATCTATTGCATCAGTATCACCCTGACCCATTTTTATTGTAATATTTCCACCATTAATCTCTACTGTTGGAGTTCCTACATTAGATTTTTTACTTCCATTTATTCCATCATCAGTTGCTGAAATATTAATTGTTCCATTATCAATTTTTATATAAGTTGCTTCAATTCCTTCAGCTCCAGTAATATCAAATGTTCCTCCACTTATTGTTACTTTTGTTATACCTTGAATTCCATCACTTTTAGCAGTAATATTATAAGTTCCACCTGTAATTGTTACATAACCCAAGCTAGTATCTTCATCATTAGATGCCTTTATTCCATCTCCACCTGCATTTATAGTAAATGTACCATCAGATATTTCAACACTATCCTTTCCTCTAATACCATCATCATCAGTAGTTATATTATATGTTCCACTTTTAATTACCAAAGTGTCTTTTGAAACTATTCCATCATAATTTGATTTAACTTCTACTGAGCCTGTTCCTGAAATTACTAGGTCAGCTTTTGAATATATTGCTCCATCTAAATCTTCTGTTGTGTTTGATGTAATTTTATTTTCTCCCGAAAGAACTATATTTACTTTTTTGGCTTCTTCTATATTTATAGCTGGACCACTTGAATTTGTTATTTCAACACCATTTAAGTTGAGAATTACTTCTTCACTCGTATTTACTACAATTCCTTCATACTCCCCTGATAAATCATAGGTTCCACCTTTGGTAATATTTAAAATCTTTGAATTAGATGTCTCTGTTACACTGCTTGAACTTGTTGTTTTACTTGAAGTATCAATACTATCAGAAATATTTGTAGTTATTGTATTTGATTGATTGCTATCCAATTTTACATTGTTATATGCAAATACAAAACACACTGCAAGTCCAGCAATTACAACAACCGCTACTGCTCCTAAAATAATTTTTTTCACATTTTTGTTTTTTGTTTCTTCCATAATCATTTCCTCACTTTCATATTATGGTTTTATTATAATGGGGAAAGATTGAAATAAAATTGAAAATATAAATAATCTATGTTAAAATCTTACTATAAAACTAGTAAACCCATCTTTACAACTAACACTGATGGTTCCTTTATATTTTTCAACAATTCCTTTTGCAATTGATAGACCAAGTCCATATCGTTTTTCAGATCTTGACCTTGCTTTATCAACTCTATAAAATCTTTCAAATATCTTTTGTCTTTCTTCTTCTGGAATTGATTTTCCTTGATTTTTAACTTCTATTTTAATATTATTTTTTTCCTTTACAGTATTTACAATAATTTTGCCATTTTCTTCTGTATGCTTTATTGCATTATCAATCAAAATAGAAATAATATGTTTTATATCTTCTTTATCTCCATTAAACTCTATTCCTTCATTAATATTTGTTTCCAAGGTTATCTTTTTTTCATACATCATACTTTCAAATACTGATACAGACATTTCAACTTCTTTTGATATATTAAATTTTTGATTATTTAATGTATTTTTATTTTCCATTCTTGCTAAAACTAATAAATCATTTACTAATTTATTCATACTTTGAACTTCATTTTGAATATATGTTATCCACTTATTTTCACCAACTTTGTCTTGCAAAACATCTGCATTTGCCTCTATAACAGCAAGTGGAGTTTTAAGCTCATGAGATGCATCAGATATAAATTGTTTTTGTTTTTCAAAAGTGTTTTCCACAGGTTGTACAATTGTTGTTGATAATTTTTTTGCAATTACAAATATTATAATTATTCCCAATGCTCCAATTATAATTGATATCATAATTGTTATTTTTAATTCTTTTATTGTAGTTTCACTTTCTATTAAAGTTACTTCTTTTCCATTCATTCCTATTTTTCTAACTTTATATATATAATTTCCAATATATCCTTCATCAAACTTTCTATTGCTAACTTTTATTGCAAAATTTTTAAGTTCATCAGTTACATCATTTGATTTTGTCATAGCTTTATTGTTATTAACTTCAATTTTATAGACTCCTTCAATTTCTCTATCATTTTTTTCTTCGCTGAATTCTTTTGGATTGTTTTCTTTTATTCCCATCTTACCTTCTAATCTATCCATAAACATTGTAGAAGATGTAAGAGTATTTTTATAACTAAAACTAGCAAAAAGAATAACAATCCCTATAACAATTATTGAAAGTGAAATTTGAATTATCCAAAAAATTTTATTCCTTAATCTATTTATCATTTCTAATAATACCTCTCTTTTTAAAAAAGTACCCGGTCCCAAATTAAACAAATTCTAATTTATAACCGACTCCTCTTATTGCTTTTATAGTTACTTTTGAATCAATTAATTTTAGTTTTCTTCTTATAAATGTAATATAAACTTCTACATTGTTATACTCACTATCACTTTCATATCCCCATATTCTTTCTGCTAAACTTTCTCTAGAAGAAATCTGATTTTTATTAATTAATAATTGCTCCAATAGTTCTAATTCTTTACCACTTATTTGTATCTCATTATTATTACACTTTAATTTTGCATTTTTTAAGTCTAATACTATATCGCCATATTCTAAATAATCTGTATTTTCAATATTATTTGTTCTTTTTAAAACTGCTTTAATTCTTGCTATTAGTTCTCTCATTGCAAATGGTTTTGTTATATAATCATCTGCACCATGCTCTAAACCATTTAATTTATCATAAATTTCAGATTTAGCTGTAAGCATGATTATAGGTGTTTTTATTTTTTGATTTCTCAAATATCTTAATATCTCAAATCCATTTTTCCCTGGAAGCATTACATCTAGCAATATCAAATCATAGTTTTCTGTTAGTGCTTCATCTTCTCCTTGTTCTCCATTAGCTTTTATGATTACATTAAATTTTTCATTTTTTAATGATTCTGATATTGCATCTGCTAAACTATATTCATCTTCTATAATTAATATATTCATTATAATTCCACCTTTTTTATTTTAAACAGCCTTGTGGTGATAAACTAATTATTTACCACCACACATTAATTCTTAGTCTTTTTATTCCGCATTTTGGCTATTTTCAGCATTTTCGTTTTCTTTTTTTTCTGACTTTTTAGCTTTTCTTTTTTCTTTTAAGGCTTGCTTTTCTTCATCTGTCATATTTTCATATTTTGCTTTTTTCTCTGCTTTTTTAGCTTCTCTTTCAGCCTTTAATGCTTCTTTTTCTTCATCTGTCATGTTTTCATATTTAGCTTTTCTTTCAGCCTTTAATGCTTCTTTTTCTTCATCTGTCATGTTTTCATATTTAGCTTTTCTTTCAGCTTTTTTAGCTTCTTTTTCTTCGTTTGATAAGTTCTCCCATTTAGTTTTCTTTTCAGATTTTCTTTTTTTACCTTCTCTTGATTTTTTGGAAGTTTTGTTTTCTGTACTTTCTACTGAAGTCTCTCCATTTTTAGTCTCTTGGGAAGCATTTACTACATAAGGGAAGCTAATCATTAAAACTACTAATGCTGTAACTACAAAGATTCCTATCTTTGTAAAAGTATTAGCTTTTTTCAAATAAATCACCTCTTTTCAATTAGATTTAACCTTTCTTTTAGGTTATACTCTAATTCTAATTGTTAATCATTGAAAAAAAATTGAAATTTCTAAATTTTGATTTTTTTTATTATATATTAAAAGACTAATAATTACAATAAATTATTAGCCTCGATTTTTTATTGCTTCATATTTGTTACTATTCACAGCTATATTAAAGTCGCAACTTGGCTGTGCATTGTATATGCTTTTTTCTCGACTAAAGCACGAAAAAAGATATACAATGCCGCTGTTGCTACTCTACAAAAATAATTTATCTGTGAATAGTAACAATTATTTAATTTTGGCCTGTTGCAGAATTAGGAATGGTATCAACTTTATTTCCATTTACGATTATTGTTCCTCCTGTAAAAGTTGCTGTACCATCATAATCAAATGTAGAGTTTCCTGTAACATTTATAGTACCACCAGATATTATTATGTCTCCATTTGCATCTATACCATCTGTATCTCCGTCAGCCATAACAATTGTTATTTCTCCTCCAGTTATTTCAATTGTAACCTTATAGCTTTCTGATTTACTTCCTGCATTTATTCCATCTCCTGTAGCATTTATTGAAAGATTTCCTCCATTTATTTGCACATAAGTTCCTTCAATTCCTTCAGCTCCATTTAAGAAAAGTGTTCCATCATCTATTTGTACTACTGATGTGCCATGTATACAATCATCAGTTGCATCTATTTCAATATTTTCTTTTGCAATAAATACATAACCTTTTGTATCATCACTACTGTTTTCTGCATGTAATCCATCTGTTCCAGCATTTATATTTATGTTTCCATCTGCTATTCTTATTGAATCATTTGCTCTTATTGCAACTGCTGATGATTTAATATTATATGTTCCTCCTGTTATTTTGATATCATCTTTTCCTGTAATACCATTTTGAGATGATTCTATATTTAAAGTTCCTTCTCCATTTAGTGTAATATCTTGTTTTGAGAAGATTACAGCATTTAGGTTGTTAGTATCATCTTTTACAAATGTTCCTGTTACTTTTAAAGTATTGTTTCCATTTGAAGTAATAAATACTTTATCAGCTGTTTTGATATATATAACAGGCATTGTTTCATTTGTAATAGATACATTTTCTAATACTATTTGAACTTTATCTGTATCACCTGCTTCTACATAAATTGTAGCATTATTTGCTGTTCCTGAAATAAAGTATACTCCTTCTGATGTTATATTAATATTTTCTCCATCAGATACTGTAAATTTTGTTGCATTTGAAGTATTTACATTTTGTTCTAAATCTTTAGTTGTAAATAACTCACTATTTTTATAAATCTTTGATACTGTACTTGTAGTATTTTTATTTTTTACTATACTTAGTATAACTACCATTGTAATTAAAATAATAACTCCTATTATTAAAAATATTTTTTTCATATTTACATCATTCCTTCCTAAGGCACAAACTAGGTTGGAAAAGAATTAAATTTTGACAAGGCAAAAACTTACGCAAAAAGCGGAGCATACTTTGTGTATGTTGCTGAGGCTGTTCGAACATTAGTGAGTTACAGCCTCAGTATGTCTTGTGCTGAGCATTTTTAAGTAAGTTTTTAACACAGTCAAAATTATAATTATTTTTCAACCTTTCATCATTCCTTCCTTGTTTTTTGATATATATACTATAAAAAACAAATATTGAAATAATATTGAAAATTATAAATTCTTATTGTTTCATAATTAATTTTATATAATCTAGTCTAGATTATTTAACAAAAGGTTCTATAATAAATTTAAGGATAATTAAAATCTTTTAAACATTTATTATAGAACCATATTGTTTATTTTATACTTTTATATTTTCTATATGCTACGAAGCTAACTCCCATTCCAATTAGCACTACAGCAATTGCAATTGTATATACCATATTTACTCCAGTTTTTGGTAATAGCTTATTGGTAGTAGATGCATCTTTATTTGTTGACTCATCTTTTGTTGATGCTCCACTGTTAGTTTTTCCATTTACATCTACTATTTTATTGTTATCTACCTCTGTTGAAATAGTAGGTTTTTCTGTTGGCTTAGCATCATTTTCTGATGGTTTATTCTCTTGTTGTCCTTCTTTAGTAGTAATATTAATTGTTTCAGAAATGTCACCTATATTTACTGATCCTCCATCATCAGTTGTGACCTCTACATTTATTAATTTTATAGTAGTCTCTGAAGTAGAAGCATTTTCTTTCACTTTTAGTTTTATAGTAGCTATTTTTCCTGTATTTTTTGTTGCTTCAAAGTTTTTTGTTAATATTGTAAATAGTGTTTCTGTTTGAGATATCTCCCATAAATCTGTAGCTGTTGCACTTACAATATCAAATTTTTCTGCATCATATTCTAAAGAAAAGCCTAAACCTGCAATAGCATCATTAATTTCAGTTGCTGAAATATCTATAGTAACTTCTTGCCCAGGTATTGGATTATTTGGTGAAAACTCACCTTTTATGGTACACACACTAACAGCATAGCTATTTTTTAATATACCAATAGATAATATGCTTATAATAAACATAATCAAAACTTTTAATATTTTATTATTCATTCTAATCTACTCCTTTAGTAACTCTTATTTATATGTATCCTATTATTAAACCTCATTATTTTTATATATCTAACCAATCTGTATGTTTTTTTGCTATTTCATTACTATTACTTGCTGATATATATCTTTGTAATTTAAGTATGTCTCCAATGTCTATTTTATTATTTTTATTAATGTCTCCTATTTTTATTTTTTCATCACTCAATTTCCAATTGGAATGTTTATTAGCCACAACACTACTATTTGAATATGCTATATATCTCTTTAGTAATAAAATATCTCCTATATCAACCTTATCATTTTCGTTTATGTCTCCTAGCTTTCTTGGATTTTCTGGGTTCTCTGGATTTTCTGGATTTTCTGGATTTTCTGGGTTTTCTGGATTTTCTGGATTTTCTGGATTTTCTGGATTTTCTGGATCTTCTGGATTGTCTGGAATCTCTGGATCTTCTGGATCTTCTGGATTGTCTGGATTCTCTGGATCTTCTGGATCTTCTGGATTGTCTGGATTCTCTGGATTCTCTGGATCCTCTGGATTTTCTGGGACATTAGGCTCTTTAATTGTAAATGTAATTCTTGTCTCATTATTTACAGAATCTTTTGCAATTAAAGTATACTCTCCCGCTTCTGTAATTTCTGTTCCTGATATATAATCAGTCTCTTCAGTGTTATCTTTTTTTAGTTTAATAGATGCTAATTCATGATTATCTGTAATATTAGCCTTAACTGCATTTTCATATGTTTGATTATTTGTTACTCCTGTAATCTGTGGAGCTTCTTTATCAATCCATGTAACTACTGCATTTATTGATCCATTCATTCCATATTCATCTACATATTCAAATGTAAACTCACCATTTTCAGTAAATACATGATAATTTTTTTCATCACTTGAATTAATATGAACATTTTCTCTATTCTTAAAACTAATTGTTGCTGTAACATTTTGATTTGTCCACTCTGAAGATGAATATGTAATATCTGTCTGTATTGGTGGTACTATTGATACTACACTATCTACCCCTTTTCCGCCTAATATTTTAACTGTAGCTATGTTGTTTTCTATTTCACTCATTTTGATACTTATTTTATTTTCTTGTAGTGTACAATTATTCAATTCAAAATCATTATTTGTATAAAAATAGCTGTTTGGATTTTTTGTAGCAATAAATAATTGTGGTAAATCAACTAGCACATTTTCTTGATTTGTTGGTTCTAATACTATAGCTATTTTTTGATTATTTGCTGTTAAGGTTCCATTTTGAGAAAATCTTTCATCAATGCTACTAACATCTTTAATCATATTTTTTGAAATATCTAATACTCTAATATTTGAAATATTAGCTTTAATTGCCGAAATATCTGTTATACAATTTCCTGCTAGATTTAATGTATTAGTTATCCTTGTATTTTTTATATTTTCAAGATCGCTATCATCTAATAAATTGTTATTTAATTCTAATTCAATAATACTTCCGAGTTTACCTAATTCCGAGATATCTGTTATTTTATTATCAGATAATAATATATATTTTAAATTGCTAGAATTTGATAATTTAGGTATTTTAGTAATTTTATTTGAATATGCTGTTAATCTATTTAGCATTAATAAATTACTTAAATCTGGAATTTCGGTTAAATTATTACTTGTAACAGAAAGTTTTTTCAATGATGTAATATTTTCTATTCCATTAATATTATTCAATAAATTTGCTGATATATCTAATTCTTCTAATAACAATTCTTCTCCGTTGTCACTAATATTTTTAATCAAATTATTGATTGGATCAATTTTTGTCATACCAATATTGTTTAATATTAGTGTTTTTAAATTTTTAAGTTCCTTTATTGCAGAAATATTATCTCCTACTGATGTTTCTGATGCATTTAAAATTTCAATATTTGAACAATATTTTAATGGTTCTAAAGTTCTTATATTTATATTTTTTGAAATATTTAAGTCTTTTAAATTGTCAAAGTTTCCTAACCCTGTAATATCAGAAATATTGCTATTAAATAAATCTAATTTTTCAACTCTCGATATTACTTCATGATTTACATTTAGTATTTGTCCTCCTTTAACTAAATATTTATCATCATCATTCTTTAATAAATCACACAATTCTTGATATATCACAGTAGTTAAATTACTATCATTAAATATCAATGAATCAATTCCATAATATGAATCTTCAGTAATTATAAAATTAATTACTGTACCATCTGCAATACCACCAGAAAGAGAAATACTCATATTATCTTCTTCTGTTTTATTTTTATCTATTATGACATTAAATAAGTCTGGAGTTTGATAATTAGGATTTGTGTTTAATTCACAACCACTAGTTGTATATTTTGCATTTTCTGAATATAGTTTACTACTTGGTTTCTTTGCATTTTGCATTATAGATGTTAATAAAATATAATGATCTATATCTGCTTTCTTCTTATAAACAGGAAAATTAAAAGTTTGATCTTGTAATTTTAATGTTCCTCCAACATCTTCAATATATTCAATACTATGAATATGATTATTTGATAAATTCAAATATTGTATATTAGATTTATTTGGTATATAAGCAAATATTCTTAAATCATCTATTTCATTGTGGCTTAAATCAATAGATGTTGCTCTAAAATAATCTTTAACTACCTCATGATTTACTCCATATTCATCTGTTTCAGTTTCTTTATATACTAAACCAGACAAATCATTTATTTTATTATCCTTCAAGTTTATTTCTTGTAATTCCTTCATCTCATATATATTATAAACTGAAGTCAAGAAATTTCCTTGTATGTATAATTTTTTCAAGTTTTTTAGTTTATTTAATTCATTAAATGATGGAATACTAACATATGAATCTTCAGATTTTTTTATATAACTTATATCTAATACTTCTAATTTAAGTAAAAGTGCTTCTTCTTCACTAACCCATTCTCCATATTCATCTATATGATGATGTTCATTAGTATATGTTTGTATAATTGGATATAAACTTTCAACATCGATTCCACTTACATAAAGCTCTTTTAATTCTCTTAAATTGTATATTCCAATTTTATTATCTGGATCTAATTCTAATTTATCAATTCCTGTATTTGATATATTTAAATATTCAAGTTCTGATAAATATAGAATGTTTTGAATAGTTCTAATACTTTGATTACCTGAAATATTTAATTTCTTTAAATGTCTCAAATTTATTATTGCATTTAAATTATTAAAACTTCCATTTGCTATTTCTAATTCTTGCAAAGCATTTAAACTTGATATAAAACTTATATCAACTAATCCTGTACTTGACAAATTTAATTTTGTTATAGATGTTTTATTTAATAAAACTGAGGATACATTGTTTCCTATATTATTATCATTTAGCTTCAAATCTGTTATATTATTTAAATCTTTTAAAGGCGATATATCTGTTATTTTGTTTTTTCCAAGATTAACTATTGTTAAATATGGCAATTTTTCTATTCCTGTTATATTAGATATATTTTTATCTGTTAAATCTAATTCTGTTATTTGTGGGATATTTTCAGTTGGTATGTTTATTGTTAACGTAGTTTTATCAGCATCTCCTGGCAATAATATATAACTTGAAAGTGAATTTTTTAATGCATTAAACATATTTTCATCTTGACAAACTATTGGTGTTTTTTCAACAGTTGCTGCATAAATCACTCTTGAAACGACAAAAATCGCTATAATAGATATAATAGTAACGACAATTTTTTTCAAATTTAATTTTTTTACCTTCATTTTATTCCTCCACTAATCTAGTATATTCTACTCTGTCATATTTTATCATATTCATTTTTTATATACAATACTAAAAAATGGAAGAACTCTGAGATTCATTACTCAAATTCAATCAGTAGCTTATTTATCAACACTTTCCAAAATAAAATCATAAATCTTACAATTATATTACATTTTTATTACATCATTATTTCAAAATTAGATTTTCATTTAATTATTTATCAATATTCAAAAAAAATATACTCCATTTTACTATAAAACGAGTATATTTTTTAGTTATATTTATCTTTTAAATAATGCTTTCAAAATTTCATTTGCAACTTTTCTTCCTGCAGAGTTTAATGCAGCATTAGTTGTTCTTTCTACTTGTTTTCCAACCTTAAATTGCCATGAATTTTTTCTTGCTTTTTCTGCTTCTTTTTCAAGTTCTTTTCTTTGTTTTTCCTCTTCTTTTGCTAGTCTTTCTTCTTCTTTTCTTTGTTTTTCAGCTTCTTTCTCTGCCTTAATTCTTTCTTTTTCTTCTGCTTCACGAAGTTTTTGTTCTTCTTTTTCTTTAAAAGCTTGTTCTTCAGCTTGTCTTTTTCCTTCCATTTCTTCGCTTAATACTTCAAATGCAGATACTCTATCTATAACTGTATCATATTTACCATTAAACTCACTTTTAGCTATTACCATTAGTCTAATTGAATCATCAATTGCTACCATCATACTTTGAGGTGGAAGTATTGTAGCTTTTTCTACTATATTTGGTTCACCACTTTCATTCATAAAAGAAATTAATGCTTCTCCAGTTCCTAATGACATTATTGCTTCTTCAGTACTAAATTCAGAATTGGCTCTGAACGAATCAGCAACAGCCTTTATTACTTTTTGTTCTGCTGGAGTATATGCTCTTAATGTATGTTGAACTTTATTTCCAAGTTGTGCTAAGATATCATCTGGTATATCTTTTGGAGATTGAGATATAAAATATAATCCAATTCCTTTTGAACGAATTAGTTTAACAATTTGTACAACTTGTGTTAACATATATTGTGGTAATTCATCAAATAATAAGTGTGCCTCATCAAAGAAAAATACTAATTTAGGCTTATCTAAGTCTCCTACTTCTGGCATATTTGCATTTAAAGTATTTAATAGCCATAATAAAAAACATGCATATAATGTAGGTTGTTTATATAGTTCAACACTATGTAAAATATTAATATTACCAAATCCATTACTGTTCACTTTTAGTAAATCATTTATATCTATTGCAGGCTCTCCAAAGAAATAATTTCCACCTTGCTCCTCTAACATTAGTAAACTTCTTTGTATTGTTCCAACACTTTGTGAAGCAATATTTCCATAGCTTATTGTGTATTCTTTACTATTTTCTGCAACATATTGAAGTAATAGTCTTAAATCTTTTAAATCTATAAGCTCATATCCATTTTCTCTTGCAATTTTAAATACAATTGCAAGCACCCCTTCTTGTGTTTCATTTAAACCAAGCATTCTTGATAAAATTGTTGGTCCTACACTTTGTAAAGTTGTTCTTATTGGATGTCCTGATTTTGCAAATACATCCCAAAATACTGTTGGAAACCCTTTATACTGAAAATCCTGTATTCCTATCCCATCTAACCTTTCTTTTATTTTTTCATTTTCTTCTCCAGGCATACATGTACCTGCTAAATCTCCTTTTATATCTGCCAAAAATACTGGTACTCCCATACTTGAAAAACTTTCTGCCATAACTTTAAGTGTTATTGTTTTCCCACTTCCTGAGGCTCCTGTAATTAATCCATGCCTATTTGCTTTATTAGGAACTATAAACAATTCTTTTTCTTTATTTTTTCCTATAAGAATCTTATTATCTATATACATTTACATCTCCTCCTTTTATATTAGTGTTTTTTTATATTTAGTATTATATATCAATTTCATTGTCTATAAACTTGCAGGCGATTAAAATCGCCCCTACGTCTTTTATTCTCTAATAAACTGTTACAATGAGTTTTTTATTTATATCCTGTCTTTTTTATAATCTTATTACTTATTTCTTTTACACTATCTGGAACTACATAATTTTCATCACCATATATTTCTTTATGTAACCTCAATACATTGCTTTCTAATGTTATAGGTGGTCCATAAAAATCTCCATTTTCCCAGCCTTTAGTATTGTATGGCCAACCAAATTCTTTAGTTATTTTTAATCTAGTAAATCCTAAAAGATCTTTTTTAGGAATGTTTGTCATTACTTCTGGAAGCAATTTATCTGCTAAATCACTCATTTGCTTTAAATTCAATTTTTTTATTTTATCACATGCTGTGGTTAAAACTTCTCTCATTCTTTCTGTTCTTTTGTAATCCCATCCTTCTGTATATCTTATTCTACAATATGCTACAGCTTGAACACCATTTAAATGTAGGAACCCTGGTTCTCTTATAAGAATCATTTCTTCTGGTTTTTGAGCAACTCCAGCAGTATCTTTAATATAGTTATTTATGTATTTTAATTCATCGGCATCAACATCTATATCTACTCCACCAATTGCATCTATAATATCTGATAATGAGCTAAAATTTACTTGTGCATATTCAGTTATATTCAAATCTAAATTTTTATTTATAGTTTTTAAAGAATTTTCTATGCCGTTATAATATGCTTGATTCACTTTATTTAGAATTATTTTTCCATCTAATTCCATCTCTAAATATGTATCTCTGTAAATTGAAAATAATGTTACCTCTTTTGTTTCATTATTTATTACAGCAACCATTATACAATCTGTTCTGTAATCTGTAGCATAATCATCATATCTAGAATCATTTCCAAATAATGCAACTGTTCTAAATCCATTACTTGGCCCTTCATCAACTTCTATTTTTTCTTCTTCTTTTTCTGTTGTCGTCTCAGTTTGTTTAATGTCTTCTTCATTGTCTGATACTGTTATACTGTCTACATTTTTACTTTTATTTGATTTAAAGTTTTTATAAAAGAAAACTCCTCCACTTATCAACAGACCTAAAATAATTAAAATCAATAAACCCATTAATGCTTTTTTCATGTCCATCTTTACTCCTTTACTTTTGGATATTTTTATTATATTAAAAACTCTTAACGGAAGCCTCCGGCCTCCTCCGCCTCCTCCGAAAGAGCCTCCTCCTCCGCCTCCAGAAGAGAATCCTCCTCCTCCTCCACTATAGCTTTGGGCTGCTGCTCTTGCTGAATTAGCACTTGCAATTCCTCTTGAACTACAATAGTTTATATAAATAATATTATCATATGTTCCATAATTTGTTTGTTCAATCATATCTGGATATAATTCTTTAAATTGTTTTGAAACTTGTTTTGCTATACCCATCATTTGCGCAAAAATTAAATAATCTTCAAATAATTCAACCTCGATTGCTTGCCTATCAGGTATTAAAGTATAATCAAGTAAGAACCTTTTTAATCCAGCAAGTTTCATAGCTTCATTTTTTAGTTCAGGAGTTGCTGTATATTTGTCACCAAATATTCCACTTGTACTTTCCTTTATTAAAACTCTTTCTTCATATAATTTATTTCTTTGTTCTTCTAAAATCTCATCAAACCAGCCTAATATCTTACTGTAGCTTTTTCTGCACCATATTTCAAATTCTTTATTTTCTAGAACTCCATCTTTACTAGCTACATACATCATATGAAATAATTCAGTCTCTTTTTGATTATCTAACACTTTACGCCTTTCATCTCCAAGTAAAATAACAGTATTCTCTTTTTTAAAAATTAACCCACCTTCTCTGTTTTCTGTTCTAATAATTCCTTTTTTCAACCATTTTAAAATAATCGCGCCTAAAATATCTGTTTTATTTTTTATAATATCATATTGATAAGCTATGTAAAAAGCCTTAAAAATATCATTATCACATGGTATATCTCTAAAATAAGCTACATCCTTTGGGATTTTTTTGCCTAGTGCCCCATATTTAAATCCATATTTTTTTCCTTTTGCAAATAATGCAGCTATTGAAATAATAATAATTGGAAATAATGTTGATAACATTGAAAATAAAGCTCCAATTGCAGAATATACTTTTTTACCAACTGATTCTTTCTTTTTATTATATTTTGTTGATCCTTTTTCTGCTTGATTATAAAAGTAATCAAAGTCATAATCTAATTCGTTTTCACAAGCAAATGTGTTTGATGGAAATTTTGCTAGTATTGTCATATATTCTGAAGTTCCTAATCTTCCATCTGAATTCATATAAATAGCTCCATCTTTAACATAGCAAAGAGCTCCATATTTTCCATAACCCCAAACATCAAAAGTATCTTGAAAATACTTATTAGAATGAATTTTAATTGTCATATTTCCAATTGGATTTGAAAAGTCATATGGAATTAATGTCCAATATGCCATCTGACAATCTGTTAATTTAGATACAAAATTTGTAATTGTATATTTTACTGTATATGTATTTGAACCATATTTACTTATTCCCCAGCATAATTCAACACCATTGCTAATTTTGTTGATTCCACATTTATATGCTTTACCATCAAAGCTTCCAGATGTATTCCATGAATTTAAAGAAGTATATGTTTTTGTTTTATCTGATACAGTTAAATTTGTAATGGTAGAATTACCCAAATTATAATATGGATGATAAGCTTCTGTTCCTTGGCTGGTATTACATTGCCAGGTTTCTGTAACATTCGCATTTCCGTAGTTATCAATAAATATATCCATATCTATACTACTAATTGAATTTGCATGTACTATTGTTTTTATATTAATAATTAAAATAAAAAATATTGCCATTAAAAATATTTTTAAATATTTATTTTTCATAATAGGCTTATCTCCTTTTTTCAATTGAATAATTATTAAAAAATTACTTATAAATCAAATATATTTAATATTAAAATTTCCGTTCTCCAGCCGTTTTATGTATGAGGAAAAAGATAATTTATAGCAACGGACTATACTATATTAAATTACTAACGTTCTGAACCGCAATTACGGGCACTTAAGTTTAAAATGCACGCCGTTTATATAATATTTAAGCAAAATATAATAATTTGAAACGGCTTCAGAACTGCGAGTAGGTCGAACTCGATTTTAATATTAAATATATTTGATTTTAAATTTGAAGTTAAAGAACTTGCTTTATTGTTCTAAATAATTAACTTTTTTCCCATTCTTTTTTGCATATTCTATTTCAGATTTTGTGCTTTCTCCTATATATCCACCAACATTTATAACAAATATTTCATCAGCCATATCTATTTTTCTTTTATGCATATCATCTAACATTTCTTTTGTTTTAGTTAAAGTACCTTCATCCATATTTTCCCAAACTTCAGAATCACCAGAATGTCCAAAAAGTCCTACTGAAATAACAATATTTCCTTTTAATGTTAATTTTTTTTGTACTTCCATAAATTCATTTTTAAATCTTGTCGAACCACATAATGTTATAACCTTATATTTTCCTACCATATTCTACTCCTTTTTATTTTGATATTTTATTAATTTCTGCACCTAAAAATACTATATAAAAACACGTATAAATCCACATCATAATAAGCATTAATGCAGTTAAACTACCATATGTACTAGAAAATCCTCTAAAAATACTTAGATATCTAGAAAATACAAATGATACTATATTTAATAGTAAAGATGAAAACATAGCACCTTTTGCTTGACTTTTTAGCTTTAATTTGTGTCTAGACATAAATTTGTAAATTAATAAAAATATAATAAAAACTGCTATAAAGAATAAAATCCTATATACTACAGATGAGATAATAGTATAGTTTTCAAACCATCCAAAATGCTCTTTTGATGTAGCTACAATAGTTCTACCAAATACTAGTAAAATCATCCCAAAAACTATTAATAAAATAAATATAATTGTTTCAACTATTGATGCTATTTTTAGATATATCCAAGATTTCTGTTTTTGATTTGAAATATTATATATTGTATGTAGTTCTTTTGTTAATGCAAATAATCCTTTTCCCGCTGAAATAATAGTAAAAACTATTGAAATAGATATTGTTCCAATTGATTTTGAATAAACTTCTCTAACAATTCCAATAACAAAACCATTCATATCTTCAGGAATTACTCTTGATAAAACATTTACTAATTCTTCTGAATCAATATTGGTATATTGAATTAAAGTTAAAAGCAATATTAAAAACGGTATAAATGATAAGATTACATAATATGCACATTGTGCTGAAGATTCGCTTATATGATCTTTATTCATATTCTTTAAGATAATTTTAGTTTTTTCTAAAATTTTTTCTTTCATTTAAAACCTCAATTCATTTGGCGGAGCAAGAGGGATTTGAACCCCCGCGCCGATTTCTCGACCTACCAGTTTTCGAAACTGGACTCTTCAACCACTTGAGTATTGCTCCAGTTAGTTATTTACTCCATGTGTAACCATTGGAGTTTCTTCTGTAATTCTTCTAAATACATAACCTTGTTCTAGTCCCCAATTTATAATATCATTTAATGCTTCTATTGTTTTATGATTTCCAGCAAAATCATGCATTAAAACAACATTATTTCTTTCCGGCTTTATTCCAGAAGTTACATTATTATATATATCTTGAGATGTTTTTGCATGTCCTGCATCATCAGAATCTACATTCCAATCAAAATATCTATACCCTTCATCTACAACTCTAGTTACAAGTTCAGTCATAACACCTTCGCAATATTTTTTACTTACAATATTAGAACTACCACCTGGAAATCTAATTATTTTAGATTCAATTCCTGTAGTTTGATATACTTGTTCTTTTATTTTTCTAAAGTTTTCTAAACATGTATCTGCTGAAGGATATACCTCAGAATATTTATGTGAATACCCATGTAAAGCAATAGTATGTCCTTCATTCTTTTCCCTTTTTATAAATTGTTCATGATTTTCATCATAATGTAGAACAAAAAATGTAGCTTTTATATTTCTATCTTTTAAAATATCTAGTATTTGAGGAGTAGAATCAGAAGTTGGTCCATCATCAAAAGTTAAATATATTATACCAGTAGCATTTTCTTCTTCTTGCTTTTCTTTTTTTAATTCTTCTATTTTTTGAGTTTCAATGGCAATTTTCATAATTTCTTCTTCTTCGGCTTTTTTGGTCGCTTCTATTCTCATTTGCTCAGCCTTATTATGATTATGTTTAATAACTATACTAAAAATAGCTAATAGTATAATAATTATTATGATTACTACTACCAATAAAACACGTTTATAGTTTAATTGTCTTTTATTACTCCTTATAAATTCTTCCACTTTTTTTCATTCCTTTTATGCTACAAATCTTATATTATTTTATCACTTTAATATGCATAAAGTCAATTATTATTTACATTTAGTTGAATAAAATCTACTAACGTGGTATTATATTTATATAAATAAATGGAAGGGAATTTATGCTTATGGCTTTTGATGGTATCGTTACTAAAGTTGTTACTAAAGAATTGCAAAATATAATCAATTATAAAATAGATAAAATATATGAGCCAGATAAAAATACCATAATTTTAGGATTATATGGTAATTTTGAGAATCTGTCTTTACTTTTATGTATCTCACCAAATAATTGTAGACTTCATCTAACAAATCATCAGCAAAAAAACCCAGATACTGCGCCTAACTTTTGTATGCTTCTTAGAAAACATATACTAGGTTACAAAATAAAAAGTATTTCAACTATTGATTTAGAGCGTATTATTTTTATAGATTTAGAAAATAATGAAAACCCAAATAAACCATTAAAGAAAAAGCTAATTATAGAACTTATGGGTAAACATTCTAACATTATTTTAACAGATCAAAATGAAATAATAATTGATAGTTTGCGACATACAAATATTGAACATAATTCTAATAGAGATGTGTATCCAACTGCAAAATATATTTTTCCTCAAACTTCAAAATATAGTTTTCTACAGTTAAAAGATTTTAACGATTTTTATGATAAAATAGAGCCAAAACTTACTGAATATATAATTAATCAATCTGAAGAAATATCTAACTTAAATATTTCAAGTTATAATATTGATAAAATAATATCAAATACTTTTAATGGAATTAGTATATCTTTTGTTAAAAGTATTATCAATACTTTTTCAATAAATAATATTTCTAAACAAGCATTAGAAGAAATTTATATAAAAATTAATGATATCATCCATAGCACTTATTATGATTTTGTTTTATTAGATAATAATAAAGATTATTTCTTATACTCCTCAGATAACAACACATCAAAATACTATATAAACTATAAATTAGATGATTTTTATAATGATAAAGAAAACTCTGAATTATTCAAAAACTATAGAAATAGTATTTTAAATTTAATTCTAGCCACATTAAAAAAATATGAAAAAAGATTGCATAATATAGATACTAAACTTTTAGAATGCTCTAATAGAGATAAATATAGATTATATGGTGAATTGCTTACCTCAAATCTATATCAAATACCTAATACTAATCTTAAATCTATTAAATTAGAAAATTACTATGATAATAATAAAACAATTGAAATACCTTTAGACTCAAAATACTTGCCATCTCGAAATGCTAAAATGTATTTCAAAAAATACACAAAATTAAAAAATGCATTTGAACTTGTAAATCAGCAAGAACAAGAAACAATCCAGGACATTAATTATTTAGAAAGCATAATATACGAAATAAATGAGAGTCTTAATACCTCTGATATAGAAGAAATTTATGAAGAAATATCAGAAAGCCCAATATTTGAAAACAAGTTAAAATTAGCTAAAAAAACAAATACTTCAAAAAAACAAAAACCTAAGTCTTTAACCAAAAATAAAGAAGCTCATTTTAATCCATTAAAATATACTATAAAGGAATATACAGTTTTTGTTGGAAGAAATAATAAAGAAAATGATTATCTAACTTTCAAATTCGCTAAAAAAACAGATTTGTGGTTTCATACAAAAGATACACACGGAAGTCATGTTATTTTAAAGGTTCCTCAAAATGAAAATATACCTGAAGAAATACTTATAGATGTTGCCAAACTTGCTGCAGAACATAGTAAAGCAAAAAATTCTTCACATACTCCTGTAGATTATTGCAAAGTTTTGAATGTAAAAAAACCGAGTGGTAGTAAACCCGGCTTTGTAATTTATACTAATAATAAAACTATTTATGTATAGCTATTAATTCTCATACTCAAACCATAAACCCTTTTTCTTTAAAGTGTTTATGGTATTTTGATGTTCTTCATATGTATTTGAAAAATACATATCACCATTTTTATCTGCAACAAAATATAAGTATTTTTCATTAACTGGATTTAAAGCAGCAGTAATAGATTCCTCTGAAGGATTTGCAATTGGTCCTATTGGCAACTTGCCATTCATATTTGGCCCTCTAGTATTATATGCATTATATGTATTTATTTCTTTAGCATATAAATCTCTGTCTCCCATATCTACTCGAATTCCATAATATGTTGTAACATCACTTCCTAAAGACATATTAGATCTGATTCTATTATAAATAACACTTGCTATTTTAGCTCTGTCTTCATTCTTATTTCCTTCAAGTTCAATAATAGAAGCTATTGTTAGTAATTGATGTACAGTTATATTTTTGTTTGTTTCTCCATCTTGAGCATCTTGTCCTTCTTTTTTATATTTAGATAATACCTTACTCATTTGATCTAACATTTTTTCAAAAATTGTTTTAACATCAACATCTTTATTTTCAAAGCTGTATGTATCAGGATATAAATACCCCTCTAGAGGATAATAAATATTTTCATTTTGTATAGTTTTTGATAAAAACCAATATTTATCTATTAATGATGTAATATAATCTTTATCTTTTAGTAAATTATATACATCATTTGGTGTATTATTTGTTTTTTCTGCTATTGTAGACGCAATATAACGCATATTTTTTCCTTCTTTAAAAGTGATTGTAACAGTTTCATCCATTACTTTCCCAGAAGATATCGTATCTATTACTACACTCAAAGAATCATTTCCATTAAATAAATACTTTCCTGCTTGTAATCCTTTTACTTTATGTAATTTAATATACATTTTTGCAACTAACTCATTTCTAATTACATTATTTGATTTTAACGTTTTTACAATTTCTGAAGTACTTGTACCACTTTTTATTTCAACTACTATTTCTTTATTGACCTCATTCTTAGGAGCTGTAGTACAAATTTTGTACCATGCAAAAACTGAAATAACTCCAATTAAAACAATTGCAAATATAACACCTAAAATAATATAAACTTTTTTATTCATCTTAGTTTCCTCTATCAAATTTTTATTTCTATTCCACATTCTTTGAGAATTGGAACAACTTCTATTTTAAATCTTTCATAGAAGATGTTTTCCTCTCCATTATATGAAATTTGTACATACATCTTATCATTTTTTATCGCTTCATGCAATATTAAATCAATAATTTTTTGTCTTTTTTCATAAGTAGAAATATCATCATTTGTGATGTCCCTATTAATTGAATTTTCTTCTTTAAAATTCTTATCTTCAATTTCTAAATCTTCTCTAACATTAATGTAATTACTTAAATACTTCTTTTTTACATATCCTATAATTCCATCTTGTGTTCTAACTTTAGCATACCCGTTTTCATCATTTATAAAAAATAACCAATTTCCTTTTTTTACCTCATCAATTGCTTTAGATATAACACCTTTATCTTCTTTTATTTTAATATTTTTATTTGCATATGCTTTTACAGATTTTTTATTAAGCATATCAATTGTAATAATATTTGTCTTTTCTATTTTTTCTATTTCAAAATTATAAACAATTGTTAATTCAGAAATTGCTATATATATTTTGCTATCTTGTTCAATAATAATGTTTTTAACATCTACATTTGAATTATTAACTCTCATAGTTTGGTCATCTTTTTTTATAATAGCTAATTTTCTATCACTAGTTGTTATAATACAACCTGTGTCTTCTTCAGTATAAAGTGTTTCATCAAAAAACTGTTTAATATCTTCATAGCTCATATATATTTGGTTATTTTCAAAAATAATAGGGCTTACTAATTTGTTAGTGATATTTTCATTATTTAAAACTATTTGTGTTATTTCATTATTCTTCTTTATTGGCTTATTTCTTATAACAATAATTAATATTAAAATTAACACAATAGCAAAGACTATTATTTTGTAGCCTTTGTTATTGTGTTTTCTTTTTTTATTATTCTTAGTTTTTTTTATTATTTTTTGTGGCATTTATTTTTCTCCTACATTCTTCTAAATACACCTATAACTTTTCCTAAGATATTACAATCTGGAACTATTATTGGATCCATAGTAGAATTTTCTGGTTGTAAACGTATATGATCTTTTTCTTTATAGAAAGTTTTAACTGTTGCTTCATCTTCAATTAATGCAACAACAATTTCTCCATTCATCGCATCTGGTTGCTTTCTAACTAAAATAAAGTCACCATCAAGAATTCCAGCTTCTATCATGCTTTCTCCTCTAACTGTAAGCATAAAAGATTCTGAATTTCCAACAAAATCTATTGGAATTGGGAATGTATCTGTCACATTTTCAACTGCTAAAATTGGCATTCCTGCAGTTATTTTTCCAACTAAAGGAACATCTATTAATTCTTTTTGAGAATAGAAATTTTTTTGTGTGTTTTCAACAGGCATACCATTTCCACCTTTTAATAGTTTTAATGTTCTACCTTTTTTATCTTCTTTTTTGATATATCCTTTACTTCTTAATTTTGCCAAATACCCATGTACTGTTGCTGTTGAGCTTAATCCAACTGCCTTTCCAATTTCTCTAACTGATGGTGGATATCCATCTTCTTTAATCTTTTTTTCAATAAATTTTAAAATTGCTTTTTCTCTTTTATTTAGTTCTTCTTTTTTCTTTCTCATAGCAAATCCATCCCTTTCTTACAGGCTCTCATAAGTTTATAAAAGAATTAATCTTTTAAACTATTCTTTCCTCGTAAAATATATTTGCAATAATATTATCATACAAATTTTATTTTGTCAAACATAAATTTGATTTTTTTCATTTGAGAATTGTCCCCAAATAAAAAATTAAACCATCTCTTCAAACTCTTTTTCTGAAATAATTTTTATTCCTAAGCCTTTGGCTTTAGTTAATTTACTACCTGCATCCTCTCCTGCTAAAAGATAATCTGTTTTTTTAGACACAGACCCTGATACTTTTCCACCATGTTTTTCAATTATATCTGATGCTTCTTGTCTTGTATATTTTGTTAAACTTCCAGTTAGTACAAATGTTAATCCATCAAATTTTTGATCAACTTCTTCTTTTTTTAAACTTTTTGTATTAACACCTGCTTGTTTTAACCTTTCAATTAAATCCTTAGTTTGTTCCTCTTTAAAAAACTCAACTATGCTTTTTGCCATTATTGGACCAATATCTTCTATTTCTGATAATTCTTCAAAACTAGCTTTAGATAAATTGTCAATATCTTTATACTTTTTAGCTAATATTTTTGAAGCTTTTGCTCCAATATGATTTATTCCTAAAGCTGTTATTAATCTATATAAATCATTTTTCTTACTATTTTCTATTGCATTTATTAAATTCTCAGCAAATTTAGTTCCATTCTTTTTTAAAGATGCAATTTCTTCAAAAGATAATTTATAAATATCAGCTATATTATAAATCAATTTTTTACTTAATAATTGATCAATTATATTCTCTCCAAGTCCATCGATATTCATAGCTTCTCTTGAAACAAAATGGACTAAATTTCTATATAATTTTGCAGGACATTCTGTACCTGAACATCTAATTGCCGCTTCTCCTTCATATCTTATTGTTTTGGCACCACATACAGGACATTTTTCTGGCATCTTAAAACTTTTTTCCTGTCCTGTTCTCTTTTCCTTTAATGCCTTAACAATTTCAGGAATAACATCCCCTGCTTTTTGAATTACAACTGTATCTCCTATTTTTAAATCTTTATCTTTAATAAAATCTTCATTGTGTAAGGTTGTTTTTGAAATTGTTGAACCAGCAACTTGTACTGGTTTTAATATTGCAAGTGGTGTTATTACCCCTGTTCTACCAACATTACAAACAATATCTTCTAATATTGTTTCTTTTTGTTCTGGGGGATATTTATATGCAATTTGCCATCTCGGATTTTTGGCTGTTGTTCCTAAAATTTCTCTGTATTTTAAATCATCCACTTTTATAACAGCCCCATCTATTCCAAATGTTAGTGTGTCTCTTTTCTTTCCGATTTCATCAATAGCTCTAATAACATCATCTAAAGTGTTACATAATATTCTTATTGGATTAATATTAAAGCCTAATTTTTGCATATAATTTAACGCTTCATAGTGAGATAATATTTCTTTTCCATTTATTTTTTGTATATTATATACATAAATGTCTAATGGCCTTGCTTTTGTAATATTACTATCTAACTGTCTTAGAGATCCTGCAGCTGCATTACGTGCATTAGCAAAAGTTTCTAGTCCTTCTTCTTCTCTTTTTAAATTCATTTCTCCAAAATCTTTTGAACTTATAAAAACCTCTCCACGTACTATAATATCAACATTTTCAGTTAATTGTTTTGGTATGTTTTTTATTGTTTTTAAATTTTCAGTTACATCTTCTCCTACTAAACCATTTCCTCTAGTAGAACCTCTTACAAATACTCCATTTTTATATTCTAAAGAAGCTGTTAAACCATCAATTTTAGTTTCTACTACAAATCTTTTATTTTTAATATCATTTTCTTCTGCTTGTTTTTGAATTTTATTAACATATTCTTTTATCTCATCTAAATTAAATATATCTTGCATACTTAAAAGCGGAATTTCATGCTCTACTTTACTAAAACCTGATTTAACATTTCCTCCAACATGTTGTGTATATGATTCCTTTTTTACAAATTCTGGGTACTGCCTTTCTAATTCTCTTAATTCTAGCATCAACATATCATATTCAAAATCGCTTATTTCTGGCTTATCTTCTTCGTAATACTTTTTTGCATAATATGTTGTTTTTTCAACAAGCTCATTAATTCTTTTTTCAACATCCTTTTTATTCATTAATAAACTCCTCTTCGTTAAAAAAATCTAATTTATAGTATGGATAATAATTAAAAATTTTTCATGATAATTTCTTCTATATAATCCGCCACAGATTCAAAAGAATCTATGGCTTCCTCTAGTGTTGTATAAATATTATGCCATTTTAATATTTCTACTGGATTTTGTTCTGTATTATATAGATTTTTTATTGAATTTTCGTATAATTTATCTCCTTGTTCTTCTAATCCATTAATCTCGATTATCATATTAATTATTTGTTCATATTTTTTTCTTTCTTTGAAGCTATTCATAATATCTCTTAATTTTATACTCATTTGACAAATTAGTTCAACAAACTCTTTGAAATCATCTCTTAAATAATTTACATTAAAAATATTAAGATCTATTATTATCTCATCTAGATTATCAATAACATCATCAATTTTATTAACTAACAAAACAATATCTTCTCTTTCAATAGGTGGCAAAAAGTCTTTTATCAAATAATTTTTTATATTATGCAAATTCAAATCTGCATCATTTTCTAATTTATGAACTATATTTTCAATTTCTTTTGCATCTTCATTTTTAAAACTATTTAAATGTTGTTTAATTATATTTGATATTTCACAACAAATATCCACATTTTTTATAAATTCATCAAAATAATTTATTTCTTTCTTTTTCATGCAAATCTCTCCTATCTTTATAATTAATACCTAGATAATATATAAGTTAATCCAATTTTATAAAAAAATCTTTAAAAAAACTTGAGTCATTAAATATCCTAGTACTCCACATGCCGGAAATGTTATTATCCAGGCCAAAAACATGTTTTTTACAATTTTCCAATTAACATTTTTTAAACTTCTTGATGCTCCAACACCCATTATTGCTGTTGTTTTAACTTGTGTTGTACTTACAGGAATTCCAAGTAAAGTTGATAAAAGCAAACATAGTGCTCCTGATAAATCTGCTGAGGCTCCTTGATATGCTTCAAGTTTCACCATTTTTAATCCAACTGTTTTTATTATTTTATATCCCCCAATAGATGTCCCGAGTGTCATAGTTGCAGAACATAATAGCATTAACCAAATTGGAACTTCAAAACTTCCGTGTATTTGTAATTCCATTTGCTAGTGAAACAACTAGTAAAAAAATACCTATAAATTTTTGCCCATCTTGAGCTCCATGCATAAATGCCATTGCTCCACCACTAAACACTTGAAATCTTTTGAATATAGGTATTGTTTTTCTTCTATCAAAATTTTTACAGATTTTTTCAATTATTTTTGTAATAAAAAATCCAAATGCAAAACCTAAAATAGCAGATAAAATTAAACCATATATTACTTTTTTCCATTCAGTCACATTAATTCCAGATATACCTTTTTGAATTGCTATTGCTGCTCCAGATACTCCCGCTATTAATGCATGACTTTCACTTGTAGGTATACCAAAAAGCCAAGCTAAAACTGCCCATAGTACTATAGCAACTAAGCCTGCACATATTGCAATAAGTGCATGTGAATAGTTATCCCCAAAATTTGCAATATTGTATAATGTTTGTACTACTGTTGAACTAATTAATGTCATTGTAAATACACCTAAAAAATTAAGTATTGCTGCCATCATTATTGCTTTTTTTGGTTTTATGCTTCTTGTTGATACACATGTTGCTATTGCATTTGGTGCATCTGTCCAACCATTAACTAATATAACACTTAGCATTAAAATGGTTATAATTAGTAAATATGGATTATTTAAAAGTTGAGTTATATAATTGTTAAAACTTAATTTCATTATAAATTTCCTTTATTATTTTTATTATCTTTTCCAATAATATCACATTTAATAATTATTATCAATTGTTATGATAATTTTTATATTTTTTTAATTATATTGAATAACAATGTATTGCATTTTATATTCTTTTAATATATAATCAATATAATTAAAGTATTACAAGGAGCTTATTCAAATGAAAAACGAAGTCTTTGATTTTTATGATAGAACTTCATTAAAATCTTATAACCTAGATAAAACTATGCAAGATCAATTAAATGCATTAGGTTCATTAGATGTTTTTACAAGAAAGCATTGCGAAAATGTTGCAGCTATCACATGTAGAATATGTGAATATTTACATTGTTCTAAAAGTTTTACAGAGTATTGTACAATTTGTGCATATCTACATGATATTGGGAAAATATTTATTCCACCAGAAATCCTACAAAAACCAGGAAAACTTACAGATGAAGAATATGAAGTAATAAAAACTCACACAACAATTGGCTATAAAATGTGTATAAGAGATTTAAAACTTCGTCCTTATGCAGCTGGTCCATATTATCACCATGAAGCACTTAATGGAACTGGTTATCCTCAAGGTTTAACCAAAAAAGATATTCCTTATGAAGGGCAAATTATTCGTGTTGCAGATGAATATGATGCTATTGTTAGTAAACGACAATATAAATCACATGTTGGAATTTCAGATACAATAAAAATTCTTATAGATAATGCTCAACCTAATCATCAACTTCAATCATCAGAAGTTCTACAAAAAATCGCTGATAGTGTAAAATTAGGAAAAAATAATCCTACCATTGTAAAAGCATTAATTAAAGTAGTATTAGATGATGTTTACTATGAGATTGCATGTAGTCAAGATTATGTTGATTATTTATCTGAAAATCTTAAGCGATTTGAAAAAATCGAAAAATTATATAATAAATATATAAATGCAAAAACTGAAGATAAAAAGAATTATTTTTTAGAATATATGAAATTATATTTTATAGAAAATGAAAATATTGAGAATTTTCATAAAATTTGGGATGATTATAAATCTGCATATGAACTTAGAAAAACAAAAATTGATAGTTTATATAATGAAGCAAAAATAATAAAAAAATTAAAAGTTTAGATAATTTCTAAACTTTTAATTTTTACCTATTCTTCTAGTCCAAAACTCACACCTAAAGCACTATTTATCTTATTTATTATTTTGTTATCATTAATATGACCTATTTTCTCCTTTAATCTGCTTTTATCAATTGTTCTAATTTGTTCAGCAAGTATAACTGAATTATTTTTTAGCCCTTGTGCTTCTCCATCAATTTCTATGTGTGTTGGGAGTTTTGTTTTGTTTGTTTGAGATGTAATAGCTGCAGCTATTACAGTTGGACTATATTTATTTCCCAAATCATTCTGTATTATTAAAACTGGCCTAATTCCACCTTGTTCAGAACCTACAACAGGACTTAAATCTGCATAAAACATATCTCCTCTTTTTATTTGCATAATTGTTCTCTCCTACTATTAGTATATTTTAAAAGTCTAATTATTCGTAGATTATTCCTTTATTTTAGATTTTGTAATAAATTCTATCATTACATTTCATAAAATAAAAACTGTTTAATATATTTCTATATTATTATATTTTATGTTTATTGTTGTATTATTGTTATCATCTTCAACAATAAGTTTTGTAGGAAGTTTATTTTCTTTATTTATGTACAATACTTTATTCTGATTATACCTATTTTTACTATGATTTTTTGTTTTTAATATAACTTCATTTTCATTTTCTTCGAATATAGATTTCTCATTAGTTTTATAGTCTTCTATAAAACTAATTAAATCTAGGATATTATCTTCTAATCCTTGATAATTCTCAAACATTTGTGATAAACTAAGATTTGTATTTTCTATTTTTAATAAATTATCCTTTAATGATATTTTAACTCCTGCAATATTTTCAGGTTCTATCACTGTTTGAATACTACCATTTTCAGTATTATACTCCTGCTCCATAATATATTTATTAGAATTTTTATTACTATTTACCTGTACATTGATTTTTGATTTATATGATTTAATACTTAAAATATAATCTACGATTTCTTGACTACTTATATTATTTCCATTTTTTAAATTTTTAGTCTTTATTTTATAAATAATTAATCCCATAATTAACAATACCATTAATAGAATTAAAACTATTATCTTATTTTTTTTCATATATTGTTTTATCATCAAAATTATATTAATGATGAATCCTCCTTTCTTGGTAAAATTTTATTATATTTTTATTCAAGAAAGAATTATTATATTCTAAAAAACTGTATTGCTAATACAATTCAACAGCTTGGATACATCTTCTATATTTAGGTTCATTTTCTATACAAGTGATAAGGGTTATTTTATTCTCTTCTGATTCTTTTAAATAATTCCAGTTAGAATTTTCTATAATTTCTATTACATTTACAACATATTCTTTTTTAAACTCATTATGAGTATAAATAATTCTATCCTCTTTTTTTAGTTTTTTTAGATTTTGAAAATAATTATATTGATATCCTCTATTATGTGCTGCTAGTCCGATATTTCCCATTTCAATTGCTGTATCTATAAAATGCCCAACATTTAAATCCAAAGTATTGCTATCTGTTCCTTCTGCTATAGGAGCCCTTAAATTAATGATTGGAATTTCTATGTACCAATTTCCTAATTCCACATTTTTTTGCTCATTATTTTCTTCTTTATTATCTTCTTCATCAATAATATTAATTTTATTAACGATGTCAGATGATTCAACTATATTGTAATTATTGTAGAAAAAATAAAAAATAAAAAATATAACAATTGTTAAAAATAAACTAATCAAATTCACAAATTTATTTGTATAAATCATAATAATCAAACCATTTGAAATAAACCGTATACATAATATCACATTATATGATATATGTAAAGAGAAATCGTTCGACAAAAAATAACAAAATTTGACTTTCCTAGAGTATAAAAAATACCATAGTTTTTATATCTTTATAAAACCATGGTCAAAAGTGTTAAATAATCAATTCTTTTTTATTATCAAATTTTATTTTTATTATTTTAGTATAATTATCTTTACATGGGCTTCCAATTTTTTCTATTATTAAACTTGCATTATATTTATTTAGTAAATCAAAAGTATTCATAAATCCCATTCCAGTACCACCTTCATCAGAATAAGTAGTAATTGGTTTTTTCCCTAAATTATCTAATACCTCTTTTGTAAATTCTACTCCTGAATCATAAAAATAAACTGCAAAACAATCTTCTATTTTACCTAGTCTAACCATTATACTTTTATTTATATTATCCGAATGATTAATAGCAATAATAGCATCTTTGATATGATCTGCAAGTAAAATTGATAATTCCTCTTTAGTAATATAATGATTTGTCATTTGATAAATATTGCCTTTTAATTGTAGGACAAAATCTATTCCATTTAATCTACATTCTTCCTGCATTACATTAAACATATCATCAATTTCAGATATACCTGTTTTATTTAACTTTGGCAATTTTGAACTATTTATTAATTCCTTAGATATATTTTTTAATTCATTTTCCAACCCTAATTCTTCTGCGCTTTCTGTATTCATTAAAATCTTATTAATTTTAAATTCTAGAGATTTTTGCTTATGTGCAAGTGAATGTGCTTTTTTACTGATTTTTAAATTTTCCGCTTCAAGCTCCTTTATTTCATTTCTCTTCTCATCCAATTCTTTCTTTGTTTCATTAAGATCTTGAATAAGTAATTTTTGCTTATAATATGCTTCAATGGACTTTTTGATGGTAAAAAACATAATAAAAGAAAAAATAACAAAAGCAGCTACTAACTCCTTAGAAAAAACAATATTTTTCTTCATATTAGAAAAAATTACAAAGCAATATAAAATAATAATGCTAATATTTAAGGCGACTATATTGAAATAGTCATCTATTTTCTTTGTATTTAAATATGATATTCCATTTTTTATTCTTTTTATTTTCCAAATAAAAATCATAAATACGCTTTGAATAAAGATTAATAATAATATATTAATCAAATCACTTTTAATAGGATATATTAGGTTAATAAAAAAAGTAATAACAATTCCAAGAAAATATAATATATAATTAATACTTAATGATATACAAACTATTATAAAAGTATTTAATATTTCTCTTTTTTCTAATTTTGAACATATTATACTTTGGATTATTATCAAAATAAATATTGCAATAAAGTAGCCCATTTTATATCTTATAAAAGTTATTAAAAGTGCATTAATAGCAACTATTATACTAATAAATATATTTCTAAAATCTTTATTTATTTTAACATTTGTAATTTTAAAATAAATAATATATGTAAATAATTGTAAAAACATCATTTTTAATATTTCAATATTAATACCAATATTTGCTATGTTAATACTTAATTCCATATTTTGTTACCTCACTATTATATTATATATTAATCAAAAAAAATAAGCAATATAAGAAGTAATCTTATATTGCTTAAAAACACATAATATTATGCCCATTTTCCTAGCCACCATAAAAACCATTCATATAAGCTCATTTTTTCTCACCACCTTTCTTTAAGGCGTTCATCTCATTTTTGTTATTTACAAAATACCATGATTTTTTTTTAATCAATTCGTATTTAGAAATAGAAAAATTTGATGAAATATGAGAAAAAATAGTAAAAATAAAAAAACCGAAACCAAGATTTTGTACGCATTAAAAATGCTACAAAATCTAAATTCCGCCATATTTATATTCTAAGGAAACTCACCACTTACGTGGATGACTTTCCTAAGAATATAAAAAAAGATAGTATGACTCCGTCAACTATCTTTTATTCTATTTTTTTCAATTTAATACTCCATTTCTGCTACTTGTAATGGTAACAATTCTTTTAAAACATCATCTAATCCAATTGGTGTAACCTCGTTGTTTTTTAATATACTTAATATCTCATTTTGTTTAATTTCATCATCTGTAATATTTGTTACTTCTTTTGTTTCTATATTCACTTTTCCATCTATATATTCAGTTTTAACTATCTCTATTCCAAATGGTGTTGCAACATTTTCTTCTATTGATGTTTTGTAATACTCTAGTTTTATGGGGTATTGTACACCTGCTTCCTCTAATGCTTTATTTGATACAAATACTCCATCAAAAAATGTTTTCACTTTACCTTCCTTCCCTCATTTTTTACAACCTAACATACTATACACTAAAATAGAAAATTTATCAAGTATTATTTTTATTTTTTATTTATTAATCTATTGATTTTTTTTCTCAAATAATGTATTATTTTGTCGAGGTGCAAAAAAAATGAAATCATTAATAACTAGAATTAATTTATTTTTCAAGAATATTTTAGCTTGTAATCTACAAGTTCTATTTTCAATTCTATTTCTATTGATTTTTATACTATTTTTATAGTATTTTTTTTTGCATAATTTTTTATAAGGAGGATTCTTCAATGGAAGAAAAGAAATTGCTTTATGATGTTAACGAAAAGCCACCAATTACGAAATGGATTATTTTAGCCTTACAACATGTATTTGCAATGTTTGGTGCAACTATTCTAGTGCCAATACTAGTTAATAACGGTATTGCTGCAGCAGGAGTAGAAGGAGAAGCTTTATCTATAGCAGTTGCATTAGTTACAGCAGGAATAGGTACATTAATCTATATTCTTTGTACTAAGGGAAAATCACCAGTATTTTTAGGAAGTTCATTTGCTTTTATTGCTCCAATAGTTGCAGCATATATAGCTGGATCAAGCGAAAATGGTGGCATTCAAGGTGGAATTGCCGGTGCGATGACAGGTATTATGGTTATAGGAATTGTTTATGTTATAGTTTCTTTAATTATAAGATTTGCAGGTAAAAACTGGATAGACAAACTTTTACCACCAATTGTAATTGGTCCAATGATTATGATAATTGGTCTTAGTCTTTCAAGTAGTGCAGTTGGCAATATATTTGATAAAAGTATTCAAGTATCAGGTATAGAGTGGAAAGGTCCAATTGTAGCACTTATTACATTTTTAGTCACAGCTTTAACTATGACAAAAGCAAAAGGTTTCTTTAAAATAATACCATTTTTAATAGGTATTATTGTTGGTTATATAAGTGCATGCATATTTGGATTAGTGAATTTTGAGGCAGTAGCTCAATCTAGTTGGTTTCAAATACCTAACTTTCATGTACCTTTTATTAATTATCATCCTAATTGGTTAATTGCTCTTACAATGGCACCAATTGCTTTAGTTACTATGGCTGAGCATATTGGAGATCACAAAGCTTTAAGTGTTATTCTTGATAGAGATTTATTAAAAGATCCTGGTTTGGATAAAACTCTTTTAGGTGATGGTATTGCAACGTTTGTTGCAGGTTTTCTTGGAGGTCCAGCAAACACAACTTATGGAGAAAACACATCAGTTGTAGGTATGACAAAAGTAGCTTCTGTTTGGGTAATTGGATTGGCTGCCATATTAGCAATAGTATTAGGCTTTCTTGGAAAATTTACAGCTCTTGTTCAAACAATACCTACTCCAGTTTTAGGAGGTGTATCTTTACTATTATATGGATTTATAGCAGTAAATGGTCTAAAAGTACTAATACAAAACAAAACTGATTTTAGTAAAAACAAAAATATTATAGTTGCTTCTGCCATGTTAGTATTAGGTCTTGGAGGAGCTGCATTTTCTATTGCTACAGGAAATAATTTAACTATAGAAATATCTGGAATGAGTTTAGCAGCTATAGCAGGTATCCTTTTAAATATATTATTACCTGAAGAGAAAGAATAAGCATTAAAATAATTAATTATAAGTTCGAAATTGTAACAAAAATATTAAATAATTGAAAGGAGTAATTGAATATGAATACAATAGTACTAGATAATCCTCTAATTCAACATAAATTAGCAATTATCAGAGATAAAAAAACTGGAACAAAAGAATTTAGAGAAATAATTGGAGAACTAGCAACATTTTTATGCTATGAAGCTATGTCAGATGCTAAACTTGAAGAAGTTGAAATAGAAACTCCTATTTGTAAAACAAAGGTAAAAAAATTAAATGAAAATAAATATGCATTTGTTCCCATTTTAAGAGCTGGTACGGGAATGCTTGATGGATTGCTTAAAGCTATTCCTAATGCAAAAATAGGTCATATAGGTTTATATAGAAACGAAGAAACTCATAATCCAGTACGCTATTATTATAAAATGCCAAAAGATATTGCTTCTCGTGAAGTTATAGTATTAGATCCTATGCTTGCAACAGGAGGTTCTGCATGTGATACAATAACTATGCTAAAAGAAGATGGTGTTAAAAATATCAAATTTTTATGTATTATAGCTGCTCCTGAAGGAATTAAAAAAATAGAAGAAATTCATCCAGATGTAAAAATCTATACTACAGCTGTAGATGAAAAATTAAATGAAAATGCTTATATTGTTCCTGGATTAGGTGATGCTGGTGACAGAATATTTGGAACCAAATAATAAATTGAAAGATCCGCCAAATTATATTTAACTATAATTTAGCGGATTTTATCAATTATATTATCTTAATTTTCTATTCTTTTAAAAACTATTTTTTCTGAAAAATCATGTTCTTGTCCAACTTTTCCATTTGTTATCAAATCTGAATTTGGAATTGTTAGCTTAATGCCTTCTGCTTTAAATATTTTTCCAGAATCTAGTTTTATAGTTAAATCAAAAAATATATTTGCATATAAATCTTCTTCATTAATATTTATTTTTTTTAATAATTCTCCATGATTTATTTCTGTGTCTTCATCAGATTTATATAAGCCTATATTATTATTAGCACATCTAAACTCAACAATTCCTCCTTGATTTGAAATTTCTAATTTCTTTGAGTTACTTGATTTTGCACCTATATATTCTAATGAGTCAAATACATTCTCTTCAATATTTTTATATAGTTGTTTTTCATCTTGGCTTTGTTTATAAAACTTTATTTCTCCAATATTAGATTTTTTTTCAGTCTTTAAATTATCTATTTTTACAGTAGATATTGTTTCTGTTTTATTATAATTATTATTCTTTTCAATATATAAATATATATCATTATTTTGATTTACTCTTAAATCCCATTTTGCTTGTGGATTCTCCACATCTTGTCCATCAACTGTTGAAATAACAGATATTTTATTTATTATAAATGGCATATTTACTTCACCATTTTCATCATATTCTAAAATGAACATTAAAGCTGTGAATACAATTCCTATTATAATAATTGAAATAATACAAATATGAATTACTTTTTTACTTAATGCTTGTTTACTCATTTTTATCACTTCTTTCTTCTAGTTTTTTTGCTCTCAATTCCTTAAAGAAATCTTGTAATAAATTTTGACATTCTTGTTCTAATATTGATTTTTCAAAATCAACATTATGGTTGAATTTGAAATCTTTAAATAGATTTAATTTAGAGCCCACTGCTCCTGTTTTTTCATCAGATACTCCAAAATAAACCTTTTTTATTCTTGATTGAATTATAGCTCCTGCGCACATAGGGCAAGGCTCTAAAGTAACATACATTTCGCAATCAATTAATCTCCAAGATTTTAATTTTTTGCTTGCTTTTTGGATTGCTAAAATCTCTGCATGTTTTGTAGTATCATATTTAGTTTCTTTTTGATTATATGCACTTGCAATTATCTTTCCATCTTTAACAATTACAGCTCCAACTGGAACTTCAAGTTTATTATATGCTTTTTTTGCCTGTTCTAATGCCTTTTTCATATATTTTTCTTTAATACTCATTCTAACCTCAATTATATATATACTATATTTCTCTCATCTTGAGAATGATTATACAATTTTTTTTTATAAATTTCAAGTAGGGGCGATTTTAATCGCCCGCATTATATACAGATCACATATTTCTTAATTTTTTTACTGCAGTCTCTAAATTCTTAACTAAATAATCCACCTCTTCTTTAGTGTTAAATTCTCCAAAAGTCACTCTTAAAGCACTTTTAGCTTCTTTTTCATCTAAACCTATTGCAGACAAAACATGAGATGGCTTTGTTTCTTTTGAATTACATGCAGAACCACTTGATGCACAAATTCCAACATTATCTAGCTCATATAAAAGATTACTCCCATTTACTCCTTCAAAAGAAATATTACTATTTCCAGGAAGTCTTGCATTTATAGCACCATTAATCTTAATATTACTAATCCTTTTTTTAACTTGTTCTATATAATAATCTCTTAATCCTTTTAACTGCTTTATATGATTATCAATATTTTCATTTGCAAGTTTTGATGCTTTTCCTAACCCAACTATTCCTGCTGTATTTTCAGTTCCAGCCCTTCTATTTTTTTCTTGATGACCACCATTCATAAATTTCTCAAAATCAATACCTTGTCTTACATAAAGAGCACCTATTCCTTTTGGTCCATATATCTTATGTCCTGAAAGTGAAAGCATATCTATTCCCATTGATTTAACATCAATTTTAACATTCCCCACAGCTTGAACCGCATCTGTATGAAATATTATGTTTTTTTCTTTCGCAATTTGTGCAATATCTTCTATTGGCTCAATTGTACCAATTTCATTATTTGCAAACATTATGCTTATAAGAATTGTTTTATCTGTTATTACATTTTTTAATTCTTTTAAATCTATGAATCCATTTTTATCTACATTTAAATATGTTATATCAAAACCTTGTTTTTCTAAAAAATTGCAACTTTCTAAAACCGCATGATGTTCTATTTTAGTAGTAATTATATGATTCCCTTTTAATTTGTTTTTAAATGCTATTCCTTTTATTGCAGTATTATCTGCCTCAGAACCTGATGAAGTAAAAATTATTTCATTTTTGTTTGCTCCTATTAAACTTGCAACTTTTTCTCTTGAGTTTTCAATTGCCTTTTTAGCTTCTCTTGCAATAGCATATACAGCTGATGGATTACCATAGTTTTCATCGAAAAATGGTATCATCTCATCTAATACTTCTTGTTTAACTTTTGTAGTTGCTGCATTATCAAAATAATATATATCCATGATAAAACTCCTTTAATGAATATTATATTCACTAAAGGAGTTTTTTGTTATTCTTCCACATAATATATATCTTCTAAAGTAAAAATTTCTTTTTTAAAGTCTTTTATTTGATCAGGATAATTCTCTTTTTTCAAATTAGAAATATCATTAATTATATTTCCTTGATTATCCAAATAGGTTTTATTTGTTTCATTTGAAATAATAACATAATCATCTTGTATAGATATATTTGGTTTTTCAAGTTCTAATACTTTGTCCATTGTTTCTGAATAAAATTCAGAAACCCCGTTATCATCTATTGTTTGAATAATATTTTTTTCTTTTATTTTTTGAATAGAAGAATATTTCATATCCAAAATAGTTTTTCCATTACTATTAATAATTCCAATCTTACCTTCATCATCAATTGCCGTAAAATAGTTTTTATATAAATATTCTAAATATCTGTATTTATCTTCAACTAATTTATTTCCATTTTTATCTAAGATTCCGTAATAAGTAATATTATTGTTTAATATTGTTGATATTTTGTAATCATCACTTTGAGTATTATATACACTTGAATTGAAATTAATATCTATTATATTTGCATTTGAATCATATACCTTATTAGTACCTGAATTTGTTGTATAAAAATAGATTCCTCTAGAAGATATCTCATCACAATTAACATCTACAAGAATTTTTCCATCTAAAGATGCAACTCCATATTTTTTATTTTTTTGTAACATTAATAAATTAACATTATCATCATAGATTATTTCCTGATAATCATTGTCTAATATTTTTTTTGATTTATTATAAAATCCATATTTTCCATTATTTGAAGCTATTAAATATAATTTATTGTCATCTATTAATTGTATTCTTTCTATATCATTATATTTAATATCTAATATTTTCTTTCCATTGTAGCTAATATATCCGTATTTATATCCATCATCTGTTTTGTTTATTATAATAAAGCCAGATTTTATATATCCATTATCCTTACTATAATATTCATCAGAATTGCATTGGTCATATTTTGTATCTACTAATTTATTTCCATTAAGATCAATAACACCATATTTATTATTTTGTGATACCAAAAATTTACCTTCTGTAGGTTGAAGATTTTCCAAAGAGTCATAAACGTTCTTTGTTATAATTTTTCCATCAAAACCTATTAGACCATATTTTCCTTCTTTTTTGTATTTTAATACACTTTTTTCATAAGATAATGTATTTGCAACATTTTTTAATTTAATTGGCTCTACTGAATCAAATTTATCTAGTATTATTTCATTTTTTGAATTAATTATATTAACTTTTTCACCTTTATAACACGCAAATAAATCTATACTTGGATTTGGAATAATAATTTTATCAAAACTTGCTTCTAAAATTATCTCTCCATTTTCATCTATAACTCCATATAGATTATTGTCTTTGAATATATAATACTTAAAATTTGATATTTCTTCAATTTTAATCTCATATTTTTTTTCTAAATTGTTTTTAATAGCAAAAGCTCCTACAATTAAAATAATAATTACAATAAAAAAAGCACAAAATCTTTTCATAAACATACCTCAATTTTTTTATTTTCTTTATTACTATACAACAAAAAAAAATATAATTCAAGTAGAATTTTAAAAATGGTAAGAAATAAGAGGTTGGAATCACACTTCCTACCTCTTACCTTAATTAACAATAAATCCAAGTAAAGAATTATTTATTTTTAATTACAAATTTTTTTATTAGAATTACTCCACATGCTACTATTATTAATGCCGCTCCTGAAATACAATAAATCATTAAATTCTTATTTTCCCCTGTTGAAGTATAAATTGATACTGTTGCATTAGCTGTATCTGCTTCTTGTGTATCTTTGTTACCAACAATATAACTTCCTGAACGACATTCATATTGTGGTGTTAGAGTAATATTACTTATTCCAATAATTTCTGAGTAACTTTCCCAACCAAGTATTCCATCAGAATTTGATAATAAATTATTTACAGTAAATTCATATTCCTCTGTACTAGATCTTTCTCTATCATAACACTCTGGTAACAAACCTACATCTGGCATGAATATTTCTTGTTTATAATTTTTATTTGCATTTATAACTTCTTCACTAAAATAGTCCGTTTTTTCTCCTCTATAGAAAATTACATTTTCACTTTGATTATCATAAGAAGCATTTTGATTATTAATATAATCTACTATTTTTGTAACTTTTGTTTCTATAGGTTCTAGTGGATTTCCGCTATCATCAGTGTTAATTCCATATTTATAATATTTTTCAGAAGCATAATCTAATTCTGATTCATTATGAGCTGAAAGCGTATAAGTTACAATAACATTAGAGCCATAAATATATGTAGGATCTAACTCAAGTTTTGAATTACTATCATTTATTCGTGCAACATTTGGTGAAACTGTTTCATCATTTGGATTTCCGTTTATAATTGTTGTACCATTTTGTAATGTTAATTTTATATTCTTTATTTTCTTTCTTAATGTAATATTAACACGTGGTCTTTCAATAATACCAAAACTCATACCTGAACAATTTGTTCTCAAAGGATTTGCTACATTAGGATCATTAAGTAAATTTGAATTTATTTCATCTTCAGGTATATATTCAAAATGAACATCCATATTTGGACTATTTGCACTAATAATTGCATTATTATTATTTGTCGAATATATGTAATTTAATTCTACGTTTTTATTATTTTCATCAAATCTTGATTTAATATCCTTTGTAATATTATTTATTGTTATATCTACATCTGATGCAATAGAATTGTTTTTATCTATTTCATCTAAAAACCATGTTTTTTCATTACTTGAATTAGCATTAACTACTTCACCTGTCATAATAGTTGATTTATATTGACTTGTATTTATGCTATTATCATGTCCTTTGATTTTAGTTCCGATAGTTATTATATTGTTATTCAAATCTTTATATTTAGTTTCTCCATTACCATAAGTAAATTTTAAATAATATCTTCCTGGAACAACATCAGGTATTGTATACTCTCCATTTTCATTAGCTTTAACTATTGCATCTTTAACCACTGCTGACCAAATACCATTTTTTTGTTCTATTTTTCCTGTATATGCTTTTGCAATACTTGGATTATCTTCAGCTGAATTTGCATCCATTAAGCTTACTATCACATCTGAAATAGTATTTTCTGCATCATCTTTTGTACCATTACCAATTCTTTCATTTGCACGTTCATCAGTTTTTAAGTCTTCAAATACTGTTCCAGAAATTGTTCTAGTATCAGCTAATTGCCAAATGATTCCTAATGCTCCACTAGTTCTATCATAGTCAATTGTTCTATGATCATACTGTTTATTATCTTTCCAATTTTTGTCATATCTTGTATACCAATGATATCCATTTGCTTTTGCAAAACATGGAGAATTTTCATATATTTTATCTTTTTCTTCTTGGCTTAAATGTGCAATGTCTCCTAAAAATTGATCTGTAACTTTGAATTGAATATATGTACTTTCGGTTTCTCCTTTGTATAAGCCTGTTTCAAATTTCTTTCCTGAACCATCAATTTTATAAGTTGCTATATTACCATTTGAATTCCATTTTGCAATTTCACTTGCACGGTCGTTATCATCTATATCGTCTTTGTTTAGTTCATATCTATAACTATCAAATGTTTCTGTAAGTGATGTTAATTGTAATGATGTTTCTTTATATAAATTTGGAATATCATGAGTAGTATCATTTTGTACACTTATTTTATATACAACATAAACTTTAAATTTATCTGCATCTTGTCTGCCTTCTACAAAATTGTATTTTATATCAGATGGATATAATTTTTGAGTAAATGTTCTAGCAGAATTTTGATATGCAACTGTTGATTGTGTAGCTTTTGTACCATCTTGCATATTTATTACAAAATCATCTCCGCATTTTATATTTAAATGTATAATTGCCTCTTTTGATTATTACATATTCTATTTGTTGTCCCACATTAAATGATGGTTCTATTTTTTTAATTAATCCAAGATTGATATTTTCTATTGTATAAGTGTCTGAATTATAATAACTTGTAAGTAATCTTTGATTCTGTGATGCATTTTGATTGTTCTTTATTGTATCCAAATTTATTTCAGAAATATTAGCTTGATAAGTAATAGCTTTTCCTGGATAAGCACCATTTGTATCTAATCCTGTTAAGTTTTCATCATATAATTCACCCATATTATTTTGTCCACCAGTTGAAATTATTTCTTTTTCTTGTGCCTTAGAATTAATTTCTACATTTTCTCCTTCAAATGGAGCTACAGTAATAAATTCTTTATTATCATAAACAAATTCCACATAATAATATGCAAGTTCCCAATATGTAAACTTTTCACCATTTGCTTTAGTCTTAAATTCATATTCTCCATTTTCATTTGTAGTTGTAGTTGCGATTAATTCATTTTTTTCATCTTTATTTGAATATAGATTTACAGTTATAGGTGTATCTAATAGTTTATCATTATTATCTTTATCATATATATTGTTTATATTATTTACTTTTCCATCTGGATTATCTATCCAAACTTTACCTTTTATACCACCAGAAATATATCTAAAGTTATCTGCCATATATTTTACATCATAGTTGTCATCATTAATTTTTTGATTTCCTAAAAATACCCAATCATCATCACCTAAATCAGAAGATCCTTCGCTTTGCATATGATATCCTGGTTGTTCTTTTGGATTATATCCAAGTGGAGTTTTTGTTTCATATATATAATAATCTCCACTTAAAAGTCCATCCAGTTCTATTTTTCCAGTATCTCCAATTGTAAATGTAGTTGCATCATCATAAAAACTATATGTATAAACAATATCTCCATTATCTAATTTTATCTCTTTAATCCAACCAGAATTTGTCTCTCCATCATCTAATGAGGTTGCATATATTTTTATTTCTGCACCTTTTAGTCTTAATATTTCATTTTGATTTAAATCTTCATTATAGCTTCCATCTTTCTTTTCAATAGTAAGCTTATAACTCTTTGGCTTTGTAGAATTGTTAGTAGCCTCAATTGTTATTTCTCTTTTTCCATTAGTATCAAATTCAGCGTACAATGGTGTTTGTGTTGATACTTTTTTTAACTTAAATTTCAAATTATCATATGTTAAATTGTTATAAATGTTAATACTAGCTCCTTCAGTATTATTTTCATTTCTTATATCTGTCACGGTTTTCTCAATATGTAATCCATAATTATTATTTGCTCTAGATGCAAAATTATAAACATTTGTGCCAATTTTTTTGATTTGCCACAATTGATAATTATTACCTTCATATTCTGTACTTATAACATTTCCTTTAATACTTATAGTATTATCTTCTATAGTTATTGGCCAATATACACTACCACTTTTTGCTAAAATTAAATAATATCCATGATCTACATACGATATTCTAAATTTAAATGTATCACTATCAATAATTTTTCCAAATTTGATATCCCATTCGTCACTATTATATGCAGTTCTTTTAAATCCAAATGAGTCATTAATAAATGAAGCTATTTGATAATGTCCATTTTCTACTACTTCTGATTTATAATTTTTAGAAGTAATATTATTATTAATATTTGGCATCAAAGACTTAGAACCTAAATAAGCATATTTCCCTGATAAAAAGGTTCCTTTGTATGAGTTTGGCTTTCCACCCATATAATGATCTTGCATTTCTAATTGATATTTATCACTAGGTGTACTTGTTTCATATATATAATACATTCCATATGGTACATTTTCTATTTCTATTTTTCCATCTTTATTTGTTTTGAACTCATCGGCATTATTTACGTTATCTGTAACTGTTCCATCACTCTTTAGCCATTTAAAAGAATTGAAAGTATATCTTTTTTCTTTAGTTTGTACTAATACTTTAACTCCTACATTTTCAATTGGCTCATTTGTTAATTTATCTTTTTTTTCAATAGTTATTTTTGTATTTTTTCTATTTCTTATAGTATAAGTTGCATGATTAGTTCCCAAATAATATACCTCTTTATTATTCATTGTGCCGTTTACCACTTATACTATAATAATTTTTTATTCTCAAATAATTACAATAGTTAACATTTGTGCCATCAGCAAATTTCCATGGTTTAAAATAATATTGAGTTCCATCCGCAAAACATACACCTGTAAAGTTTGCTTGAGATGACTGGCTTCCTATTAATACACTTTCTATTCCATTTCCATTTTTATCTACCATTTTCCAGCTATTATTAGTTATTATGTTTGTATAATCAGAATTAGCTGAATATCCTGGCTGTCCTTTTAAAGAATATTCATTTGAACTTGTTGCTACTTCAAATATAAAATAATCTCCATATGGTAAATAATCTAGTGTAAATTCTCCTTGATATTTACTTTGTCCAGTATAACCTTGTCCTGTTTCAAAATAATATGCATCACTCCATGAATTTGCTGTTGTAATATTATGAGTATTTGTATTATACCCAATCCATCCATCATATTTATTATCTTTTGTACCTTTTGCTAGTATTACAAATTTGCTCCCATCTAGCAAAGTATTATCATCATAGTCAATTTTTCTTACTGTAATTTTACCACAAGCTTGTTTAACAGTAATATTAAATTCTTTTGGCTTTGGTGTTCCTTTTACTATTCTTATTTGAGCTAAGTTTTGTGAATGATCTGGTCCAGTATCATCATACCATGGTATTATTTTTGCAGCAAATCCTTCTCCTGAATTTTCTACTGTATAATTAACTGAATTTATTTTCACATCAAGGTCATCTCTAATTTTTACATAAACAGTAGTACCTTTTTTTATGTCTTGAACCAAAAGTTTTTCATTATAATCACTAGTTTTAAACAATCTGATTTCTTGTTTTAGTCGAGTTTCCCCATCATATGGTTCTGAATGATTAAAAGGTATAGTATAACTATTTCCATTACTGCAATTAAATACAATCCTTGTAATTTTACCTGAACATGATTGCATATTAAAGGATCCTGTTTTGTCACTCATTGTTAGTGCACTAGTACTAGCTTTAGGTGTACCTGCTGTAAATGATTTTGGTTGTTTAGCATCTTTTATTGCTTGATTCCAAATACTATTAGTGTATGTATTACCTGTACTAGCATTTTTAAAACATAATTGCATAAAATATTTGGTATTATCACTACCATTTAATTTAGCATCTTGTTGCCAAAGCCAAAATGCTCCTTGCCATGTATTTGCTTTGGCAAAATCTTTACCGTTGGATGCCCTTAAATCATAATATGCTTTATATCCTTTTGCAATTGTTTTTTTTGTACCATTTATTGTAACACTTCCATCAGTTAAATACTTTGCAAGCCATGCCATCCTTCTATCAGTTTCATTTGCGTCATCACTTCTAAATTGCCAATAATATTTAGTTGATGTTAATACTGTTTTTCCATCAGAAGCATATTTATAACCTCCATCAACTAACCTGAACTTATGTTTTACGCCCCATTCAAAACTATCTGCAATCTCTCCACAATAAAAATCTGTACTTGTAGAAAATTTAGATTTGTCAAAAGTTTCAAATTCTTGTTTTGTATCATAATTAAAACACACTTGTCTAGATGCATAAGAATAATTATTTTTTATTAAAACCATTATGAAAAGAATCAGTATAAAACTAATTATTTTGAATTTTTTCATTCTTTTTTCTCCCTCCTTTCCATATTATTCTTTTATTGTTTTCTTTGTTATTACAAATATTGCCAGAAAAAATAACCCTGTTATTAAAAGAGTAATTGTAATATAACTTATTACTGCTCCTGTTTTTACACTTATAATAATATTTGCACTTCCCATATCATCTTCGTTAGTTTGTTTATTGTCTGCTATAGAGTCTATGTCTTCAATATTTTGTGAATTTGAAACTGATGTAAGCTCTGCTGTATTATTTACTAAACCAGTATTAGATTCTGTCATTTTTTTAGTAACTATTAGTTTTAATTCTTTAGTTTCTCCTGCTTCTATTCTGTTTTCAGCTAAACTATTTGTATAAATATATTCACCTGATTGATACCAATCTTTATTTAAGCTAGAATTAAATGTTAAATCTTTTGGTAAATAGTCTGTTATTTGTTTTGCATAACCTGAAAGTTCTCCTGTATTTTTTACAGTAATATTGTATTCTATAATAATAGTTGAACCACTTAAGTATTTTGCTGGTATTTCTACTTTTGCCATATTAGTATTATCATATTCTTTTTCTATATTTCCTTCTTGATTACTTATTGTAACTTTACTAATTGTTTTTGTTAATTCTAAGTCAAATTTTTTGGCTTCAATTAAACCTAAATCAATGTTTGATACATTTGCATTATTAATCTCTATTGTATCTGTTGCAGAAACTTTTTGTTCTTTTCCATTTAAATTTAATGTAACATTTTCTACATCAGAATTATTGTTTTCAGTTGCTCCATTTGCTTTATATTTGGTTAGTATATATTTTTCTTTGTTATATTCAAAAATTAATATATATTTTCCATTATTTAATTCGTTAAAGATATATTGACCATTATTAGCTGTAGTTTCTTTTGTTGAATTATCTTGTAGATTGTATAGTTGAATTTTTACATCATCTATCATAGTTTCACTATTATCCATAGTTCCATTCTCATTTTTATCAAACCATACTGATCCAGAAATAGAATACTTATTTGTTGTGTTTTCGTTTTCTTCTTGACTATTGTTTTGATTTTTTTCATCTTCATTTTTTTCTGATGAATTATTAGTTTCATCTTCTTTGTTGTTATTATCTGTATTATTATTTTCTATTTCTTCTGATTCAATAATCTCGGAATCTAAAGCACTTAAGTCAATTGGTTTTAAAGTATGTTGTATCTTTTCTGTTTTATTACTTACTTCTGCAAAAACCTTTGCTTGACTCTCAATCTTAACATCAGTTTCTAAGAGTTCTTCATTATTTGTTTGTGTCTCAATTAAAACATCAATTTTGTCATTTACTTTAAAGCCTTTATCATATGAATATTCAATAATATAGTTGTCAGATTCAGTTATCTCATTTGTTTCTTCATCATCATCATCTACAGTTTTATCAATATCTTTATATTCATATGAAGTATTAAATTCAACATTTTCATTATTAATTTTGATAGCTTTAACTTCTAGATATTTTGATATAGATTGGGTAATATCTACTCTATTAATATCAACATTTCCTGTATTTTTTATAGTTAATTTGTAATTAACATTATCTCCTTGGATTATCTCTTGTCCTGCATTATCTGAAGTCAAATTAGTCTCTATTATATATTTTAATAAATTCTCTTCAACTTCATTACTTCTATATTTATTATTTGCTATAGCTGATATTTTTGAATTATTATCATTATCATTTATTTGAACATCCAAGTAATAAACTAATGTATCTTGTTTTTTTAATGTTTCAACAGTAAGTTCGTCACTAGCATCAATTTTCTGCAAATCCTCATCATTTTTTAATAAAATGTCTTCTATAGTTACAGCAGAATTATTTATTACTTTAATATTTAAATTAGATATATCCTGACTTTTTAAATTTTTTATCTCTAATTTATATGTATACGTTCTTTTTGTTTCTATTTTGTTTTCATCTATCCTTCCAACCATATACATATTAAGTCTTATTTCAGCTTTCTCCACTTTGCAATTTAATGTTAAATTATTATTATATTTTTCTGAATTAACGTTTATTGTAAATGGTAAATTATTATTTTCGCTTTCATCTTCTATTCTTAAATCATATGTTAATAATGCTTTTTTCTTCATTTTTAGTAAATCTATATTACTTGTCACTTTTCTATCAGCCAATTCAATTTCTTTAAAATAATCTTCTGCTGCATGAGTTCCATTTTCATCTTCTGTAAATTCAATATTTTTAATATATTTTACATATTTTGTACCTTCAGGTACATTTGCTTCAACACTTATATTTTCTATATCCTCTTCTCCAACATTTTCAAGTGTTAATTCATATTTTATAATTTCTCCAGTATAAACAGTATCTCCTTCTTGTATTTCCTGCCCACCAACATATGCCTTTAATGTAGATTTAATTCCATCTGATATTTGATTGTTTTCTGCTAATGCTCTTGCTTTAGCTTTTTCATTTTCTTCATTTTGTAATCTTTGAATTGTTTCTTTATCTAATCCTTCTATTTTTATGTTCTTTTTTATTTCTCCATTATCTGAATAATTAGAAGCTAATTCATTTGTGTAGTTTAGTTTAATTTCTTCATTACTATTTTCTATTAATCTATCTAATGTAATATCTGCATATATTATAATTGTTGTTCCATTTACAACTTCAGTATTATATGAAGCTTGAGTTCCCACTAAATCAATCTCTATTATATCTTGGTCATTTTCCTTATATATATTTGCTTTAGATAACTCTAATCCATTTCCATACATTATTTTGCATTTTGCAGAAATCTCTTTTACTTGTTTTGGAAATGCTATTTTTATTGTAGGATTTTGAAACAAATCCATTTTTTCATTTGTGTTTTCAAGTACAACTTCCATTTTTACATTTTCATTTTTTTCAATTGCACTTAAGCTTTCTGTATTAATGCTTAAATTAGCTTTTGACGTAGTATTTTTTAATTCTATTACTTTTGTGCTCTCTACTATATTTTTATTAATAGAGTTATAAGTACTTAAAGTTGTTTCTTTAATTCCTGTCAAATTTGTAATTTCTTCTCTTGTTAATCCTGAATTTAGAATAGCTTTTTTGTTATTTATATGTAAAACTCCTTCTGAAATAGGATTACTTGTTTCAAATATTAAAGCTTTTGGGGTATTTGCATAATTTAAAACTATGTTTCCATTTTCATCTGTTTCAGTATTATTATTAATACTAGCAATTATTGTTCCATTTTCATTTTTAACATTAATAAATCCATTTTCACCAAATAAATTATTAACATTTTCTTTGTTAATCATTGTAGATTTATAAATATTATTGGCAATTATTTCATTTTCACCTGAAATGAATTTTGACACATCTTGTTTAAATTCTGTTTTTTCAACAATATCTTTAAAGTTTATATTAATATTAGATGTAGTTTCATATTCTCTTTCTTCTCCAGTATATAGTTTTCCTTTAAATATTTCTTTTTCTGTTAGTTCAATATCATTTGAAACTATTTTTTGAACTTCTTCAGTTAAAGTAATTTTATTATCAACAGATAATTCTTTTTTATCATAAAGTGTTAATTTCGTATTAATATTTGATATTAAATTTGTAATATCCTCATTTTTATCTAATATATAAGTTATAACAAAAGTATCTGTTGCATCTTTTTTCCAACTTATGTTTTCAGCATCTTCATTTAAAACATTTATTTTAAGAGTTTTATTTAATTCATCATATTTATAATTTTCTGAATTGAATATACTATTTATATTAGTTGAATCTGTTTGTCTTGCAAATACACTGCATTTTTCAATTGTATTTAAAGAATTAATAGTAATCTCTGTTTTTTGTATTGGATATTCATTATTCTTTAATTTACTATTAACTAATAACTGTACTACTCTTTTGTCTTCTCCATTTAACTGAAAAACTGCATTTGTAAGGGTTTCTACATTAGTTTCTATTGATGCATTATTAGATGAAATCCATTTAACTTCAACATTTGTTAAGCCATGTATATCAATGCTTCTATTATTTTCAATATTTTTACTATAATAATATTCTCCACTTAACTCTACATCAGCTTTACTATTAAACTTAGACATAGTAATGTTATTTTGTTCCAATGATTTAATTGCAACCTTTATTGTTTCAGTTGTTCCTGCATTTATTTGATTTAAATGAATTTCATTGTTTGATATCTCTGAAATACTTGAACTTAAAATATCATTTTTTATACTGAAATTGTTAGTATTAATTTTAATTTTACCTTTGAAAAATCCTTCATTTTTTACAGACACATCAACATAAAGGTATTGTTCACTTGTTATCTCACTTTGAACAAAATCTGTTTTTTCTCCATCTTCATTAATAAAATAAGCAGAAAAATCCACATTATGATTATTTGTTTCAATTAAATCTATTGCATATGTTACAGCTGTAAATCCTACTAAAACAAAATAATATAATGTCATTGACAATATTATTTGTAGCGCAATTATAGCATTGAATTTTTTTGTTTTTAACATTGTAGAAGCTCCTCCTTTAAATACATATATTCTTATATATTTTTGCATCTTTTTTTTCATTTTTCAATACCTCTATTTTTCACATAAGCCAAATATTACAAAAAAAAATCTATATGCCTTTACGGAAGCTACTTCTCAGTTTTTTTGTCTTCCTTTTATTAAATTCTCATTACATTTTTATTACAAAAAACTTCAAGAAGCGTTATTCCTTACGGAATTCCGCTTCTTGAAGTTTTTTTATAAAACTTTTTTCTTAATTAAAACTATACCAGATGCAACTATTGCAAGCGCTACTGCACTTATATACCAATACATTTGATCTCTATTTTCACCTGTAGTAGGCATAATTGTAAATACTGTTTTACCTGCTTCCCATTTTGTTAATGAATTAGTTGTTAAAGTAGATAGAGTATCTATACTTAATGATTTTACTTTTGCATTATTTTTATAGTCTGTATCTAATTCGTCATTAGCTATTAATGCTGTAACAGTATAACTTGTTTTTGTTGACTGTCCACTTTCAAGTGATTCCCAACCAGTCATTTCAAGATATTGAGTTGTAGTTTTTGTTCCATCTGAATCAGTTTCTTCTTTTATTACTGGTTTTATAGATATTTGATTTGGTCCACTGCTTGTTGTATAAGATGTAGTTTGAGTTGTTGTAGTTGGTACAGAATTGTAATTGAATTTAGAATCTAAATCATCTTCTAGCACTTTAATTGTAACTTTCTTTGCTTTTGCTGTTTCTGATTCACCATATTTGAAGTAATCTCCAAAATGTGGATCAGTTACATTCTCAACAAAATCTTTGGCAGATTGATTTTCAATACTAATTTCATATGTTAATTCTATATTAGATCCATATATTGACTCTGGTTCTATTTCAAGTTTAGCATTTTTGCTTCCAGTTGGATCTACAACAACATCAAGTGCAGTAACATAAGTAGATTGTTTAGTTGCAGGATTTTCTGAAACAAGAGTTGTACCTACTTGATTTGTGAATTTAACATTTGTTATTTTTTTGTTTGTTATTACTGGCGTATCAGGTTGTTTTATTAAACCTAGGTTAAATCCTGTAAACTCATTATTATATTGTTTTCCTTCATTGTTCTCTGAAGTTTCATCAGTATCATCTTCAATTGAAATGCTTATCATAGGTGTATTTGAAGTTATAACAATTTTATCATTTACTTCTTTACTATCTTTATCATATACCTTTCCATCATCAGTATAAGTAAATTCTTGAATTGATAGTCTTTTTGCTAAATCATCAACTGCTGTTGAATAATTTCTTGAATCCATTAATTTATACCAATTTGCAATTTTCATTGCTTCATCTATATTCTTTTCTTCTATAGCTTTTTTAATATAATCATTAGCTATAATAGTTGACCTATAGTCTTTAGAAGTCAAATCAATTTCCTGTCCATTTGTATCAATCATTTTTTGTTTACCATCACCATAAGTAAATCTTATGTAATAGTATCCTGGCACTAGACCATCAATTGTATATTCTCCTTTAGCATTTGTATATATTTTTTGTTCATCTGTTGTTGTTATTTTATCTAATGTAATAACTCCATTTTCAGACTTTTCAACATAATATAATTTAGCTAAATCTTTTTGGTTAGGATTTAATAAATCAACTTTAACATTTTTTGCTCTATTTGATTCATCATCATCTAGTTTACCATTTCCAAGATTTGTATTTTGAGCTTTACTTTCTTTTGTTATAGTGTCTTCAAATACAACACCACTAAGTTTTCTACTATCTCCAAGTGCAAGATTTATATATAAATCTGATGATGATTTGTCTATAGAATTTGATTTATGAGCAAAATATGTTTCATTATTTTTATTTTTTTCAGCATATTTTACTTTTTCATCATATGATTTTGCACTTGATTTTTCATCCCAAACATTATCTGTTCTTAAATAATCGTGATATGCATTTGCTGTTGCTGTTGTTGGAGCTGTTTCAAGATATTCAATGCTTGATGGATTTTTCTTGTAATGATCTAACATATCAATTAAAGCTTGTTTTTTAACTTTAAATTGGATTCTTGATGTTACTGATTTTCCTTTTTCTATTCCATCTTTATATACTCCATTTCCAATATCATAAGATGCACTATCTTGATTAGCATTTTCTTTCCATTTTTCAAAGTCAGAACCATATTTATCTTCTGTTTCGTTTGTTGTACAAAGCTCATATCTCTTGTTATCATATTTATTTACTAATGAATTTAAATATAATTTTTGTTCATTATAAATATCATCTACATATACAGTTTCATTGTTTGATACTGTTATGCTATATACAACATATACATCCATTCCTTCATTATGCTCTTTTAAGTATTTTACATCTGAAGGATATAAAGCTTGTGAAAATTTCATCTTTCCTGTTTGAGTAGCTGCTTTTGGAACATAATCTGAATATGTTACTGGATCTTCTCCATGTTGATATTTATATGAATATCCATTCATATTAACTTTGATATATTCTAAAGTTTCATAAACATCAAATGTTGGTTCATGTTTTTCTTTTATACCTAAGTTAATATCTTCAATAGTATAAGTATTTTTGTTATAATATCCAGTTAATGGTGTTGTTTTTAGTTCTTTACTTGTTGATTCATTATTTTCTAATAATTGTTTTGGAGTTAAATTTGCTCCACCCTTATATGTTATGGCTCTTCCTGGTAATTGTCCATCTGTTCCAGTTAAATTTTCATCTTTTAATTCTTCAGCTTTCATTATTTCTTCGATTGCCTTAGAATTAATCTTTATATCATCTCCAACAAATGGGTCGGCTACAACATATAATTTATTATCATATACAAATTCAACATAATAATTTGCTAAATCCCAATAATATAAGTTTTTGTCTTCTCCATCATATTTGTTTTTTGAAGTAAATTCGTAATGTCCATTTTCATCTGTTAATGTTTCAGCAATAACTTGATCTTTATCTTTTAAATATACTTTTATATCTTTTAATAATCTGTCATTACTATCTTGCTTGTAGATATTGTCATACGTATTAGCTTTTGTATCTGGTTTATCTAACCATACTTTACCTTCTAATTTATCAACTGTCTTTTTATTAGTTACTGTATAAGTTATATTTGTATCTTTTCCACCTAGGGTTACAGTTCCCAAATCAATCCATTTTTTGTCTTTGTCATATTTGTCTTGTTTTTCAATATTATATCCATCTGGAGCTTTTATTTCGAAAATATGGTATGTGTCAAATTTTAATTTCTTAATTTCTGCAATTCCTTGTGCATTTGTTGTATAAACACCTACCTTATTATTTACAATATCTTCATATTTACCATTATAATTATATGTTCCATCTGAATTTGGAATAATCCAATTTTCAGCACCTTCTTTTTTAATTATAAATTCAGCTCCTGAAAGTACTATATCTTTATATTTATTATCTACTTTAAGGATTTTTAAGTTTCCTGTAGCCCTTTCATCTTCTGGAGTGACTACATTTGTCTTATTATTATATACAGTTATACCTTTAGCAGAATAATATTCGCCATTTTTACCAACAGTTAATCCTTTTTGTAAATTGCTTGTTACTCCAACCATTTTTATTGGTTTATACTCTTCATTATCAACATTAACTTCTACTAATTCATACTTATATGTAGAGAATAACTTTGTTACTGTTGTATTTGATTTATATTCTGTAGCTTTATTAATATTATCTACATAAGTCTTTTTAGCTGATGCATCTCCAGAAACCCATTTTCCTAAAGTATTGCAATATAGCTTAAATGTTGCCTTAACATTTTTATCTATTATTTTTTTACCATCTTCTGTATATACACCTATTTTCTTAATTTGAATATTACCATAAGTGTATTTTATATTCATTGTTACTGAAACTGATGTATTTTTTCCTTCTTCAACTTTAGCACTAATTAAATCTTGTTGTGATGCTTGTCCTGTTGATTTTTTATATCTAGAAATAGTTACTTTATATCCACTTGCTTGATTATTAACAGTTGCTTTTATACTTTTAATTTGTTGATTACTAACATTTTTAAAATAAACTGTTTGATTTTTTTTGATATTAGCAACTTTAAGTGGTTTTGTACATTTGTTATCAGAATAAAACTCTATCCAATTACCTATTTTTTCATTTTGTTTTAGAACCTTTTTTGTTCCATCAGCCCATGTCATTTCAAATTCCGAGATAGTTCCACTTAATTCTGTAAATTTAAATGATCCTATTTCACCAGTCATTGTAATTTTTGTATCTGCAACTTTAATAGTAGATTTTGAATTAGAATATTTAATCTGAGGTTGTCTCATTCCTGCATTATAAATAGCACTTTCACCCGGATATTTAGTATTAGTTCCGTTATTATAATACCATCTCCAAACAGCATATTGGTGTGCTCCTTTTCCATTATATCCTGTATCTCCAGTTCTTACTGCATCTCGAAGGATATATGCTAATGCTCTATTTGCTTGTGAAGAATCATTACTTGTTATTACTTGTTCAGAAACCTTATTCCAGTTTCCAACAGTAAAATAATCTTGGTGTTCTATACAATAGAATTCTCTAGATGTCCAAAGTGAATTTGAGCCATTTTTCCAACCAGAAAAATAAACTGCTTGAGTTGAAGTACTTCCAAATAATACTGCTATGCAAAATATAATTATTGAAATCCATACTTTTTTAATATTGTTTAACTTAACCATTTTATATCCTCCTTTCCCTATATCTCTATATTATCTTTTAAAATTTTTCTTGAAACTATAAATGTTCCAACCGCAATTAATGTTATAATAGATAGTGTTAATGAAATATAGCTTACTGCAGCACCTGTACTAACACTTATAATAACATTGCTACTTCCCATATCATCTTCATTTGTTTGTCTATTTCCTGGAGTTGAATCTATATCCTGAATACCATATGAGTTATAGGCTTCTGCTATTTCAGCTGTGTTATTAGTTAATCCAGTATTTGATTCTGTCATTTTCTTTGTTAATACTAATGTAAGTTCTTTTGTTTCTCCAGCTTCAATCTTTGTATTACCTAAACTTGCTGAATAAATATAATCTCCTGATTGATACCACTCAGGGTTTAAGCTTGAATTAAAGCTTAAATCTGAAGGTTTATAATCTACAATTTGTTTTACATAACCAGCAACTTCACCATTATTAGTTACTTTAACTTTATATTCTATAGCAACTAATGTACCCTCTAAATGTTTAGCTTTTATTTCAACTTTTGCAATATTAGCATCATTATATTCAGTAGTTTTTGCACCTGTTGAATTAGTTATTGTAACCTTACTTATAGTTTTTGTTAAACTTAAGTCAAATACTTTTGCTTCAATTAAACCAATATCTATATTTGTAATATTTTCATTATTAATTGTTATTGTATCTGTTGAAGCAACTTTTTTGCTTTCACCATCTAAATTCATTGTTACATTTTCTATGTCTGAGTTTCTTGAGCTTGAAACATTTTCTGCTTGATAAGTTGTTAACATATATTTTTCTGTATCATAATCAAATATAGCAACATATCTACCATTCTTAACATTTGAAATTGAGTAAAATCCGTTTTCAGATGTTGTAGAATTAATAGATGTATTATTATCTAAATTTAATAATCTAACTTTTATTCCACTTAATGTTTGTTCTTCAGAATCTCTTGAACCATTTTCATTTGAGTCTAACCATGCTGTACCAGAAACTGTATAAGTTTTTTCTTGTTTATTGTTACCAGGTTGATCTTCAGGTTTACTTGGATTTTCTGTAGGCTCTGAACTACTTGGATTCTCTGGGTTTTCTGGGTTATTTGGATTATTTGGCTCATTTGGATCTTCTGGTTCATCAGAATCTACAGGATTTTCAACCAATTCTGGTTGATCTTCTTCAATAGAAACCAGATTTGCTTTTAAAATGTGATTTATTTCTTCTGTTTGAACAGATAAATTCTTTATTTTTACTTCTGCTAAACTAGATAAGTGAACATCATTACTATGTGAATCTTCTTCACTTGTAGAAGCTTCAATATTAATTTGCATAGATTCGCCTGATTTTAAAGTTTCTTCAGTAAAGAAACCTAATTTATATTTCTCACTTTCTTCTATTGTATTAGTTGCATTTTCTTCGTTCTCTTGTAATTGTGCTTCTGTATTATCTTGTTCATCTTCTTTAAATTGAGTTGAAAATTCAATATCTTTTCCATTTGCTGTAACTCTTTTTACATCTAAATATGTAGAAATATCTTGACTTACTTCAATGTAGTCTATATTTTCTGTACCATCATTAGTAACTGTTATATTATAAAGAATTGAATCTCCATTGTTAATTGTTTCTCCCTCATTTGAAGATTTCATTGATGCTGTTAAATTATATGTTGCAATTCTTTCTGTTATAAAATTCGAATGATATAAGTTATTAGCAATAGCATAAATAGTAGCAATTTCTCCTTCTCCATTTGCATTAACATCAATTTCATATGTCTTTGTTTCTCCAGGATTTATACTTTCTATTGTAAACTTATTATTATTAAATTCAATTATATCTTCTCCATAAACAATATTAGAAATTGTATATAATGAATTAGGTTTAACTTCAACTTCAACATTTGAAAGTTTTGATTCAGATTTATTTGTAACTGTAAGATTATATGCATATACAATACCTTTGTTAATTGTATCAGAGCCTCTAACTATCATAACCATATCCATTGCAAGATCTGATTTGCTAACTTTATTTGTGATACTATTACTTTTTATTGTATCTACATCCTCTTTAGTTGCATTTCCTAAATATGTTACTGTTGATTTTGTTGATATTGTACTATTTACAGCATCATCTTCAATTCTTATTTCATATGAAAACTTCTTTTCTTCCCCTATAGCTAATGTCTCAATATTTTCAGAGATTACACCATTTTCAACTGCTCCTTCTTTATAATAATCTGTTGAACCCATTTCATCTGGATTTAAATTCTCTGAAGTTTTAACATATTGTACATATTTAGTTTTTTCTGGTACTTCTGTTTTTACATTAACATTTTTTGCAACTTCTGTTCCATTATTCTTAACTGTAACAACATATTTGATTATTTCTCCATTATATACTGTTGAACCATCTGTTAATTCTTCTCCAGCAATATATGCCTTAATAGTTGATTGTAGCTCAGCTCCTGTTCCTGTAGTAATATTTAATGTTGTTGCATCAACTTGTTTGTTTACTGATGTTGCAGAATTTGTATAATTAACTTTATATCCTGCTTCAGCTTGTAGATTATATCCTAGATTTCCAGGTATATTTACACTATAGGTAGCATCTAATTTTTCTCCAATAGCCATATTTGGAACTATCATCAAATATTTTTTTGGATTTGCAGTTTTTAACTGTTCTGTCCAACCATTTGAAGTATTTAATACATCTTCAGTAGCATTCTCATTTTCACTATAATATACTTTAATGTTATTTTCTGATAAAACATTTATTTTTGATGTTAAGCTTGCACCTAAATTTGTAAAAGTAGGGAATTTGCCTAAAATAGAAACATTATTTAATACTACACCTTCGTTATTTATTAATCCAATTTTTACAGTAGCATTTATTGCTTCTTTATTAGTAGGTAATACAACATTTTTTGTTCCTTTATTTCCAATTGTTTCAACTTTTAATTCAGGAATACTATTTGTTGTAATTAATCCTTGTTCTACAGCTATTTTAACTGGAACTTGTACTTCACCATTATCTTCAAATGAGCTTGCTATTTCGTTTGTATAATTTAACACTATATTTTCATCACTATTTGTAGCTAATTGGTCAACTACTAAATCAGCATATATAATTAAAGTTGTTCCTTCTAATGTTTCAGTATTATATGTTTGTTGTGTTCCTGAAAGATTTATTGTAATAACTTTGCTTCCATCTTCATCATTAACAGTTGCATTTGATATATCTAATCCATTAGCATATAATACTTTACAAGTAACATTGTTTAGGGCTTTAACTTGTTTAGGTAGTTTTATTTTTACAACTGGATTTTTATATAAATCTTTGCTCTCATCATTATTTAATAATACTGCTGTTATTTTAACTTGTTTATTTTCTTCTATTGAAGATAGAGTATTTGTACTAACTGCTAAATTAGCTTTACTTGAAGTATTTTTTAATTCTATATTTTTATTTAATGAAATACTTTGATTTTCATCATATTTTCCGTCAATATTTTCTTTTATTGCAGTTAAAGTATTAACTGTTTCTCTTGAATTTTCAGATGATAAAATAGTTTTGGTATTTTCAACATTTAATGTTCCAATTGCAACTGGTTTTGTTGTTTCCATTACTATTCCTTCTTTGCCTTCGCTTAAGTAAACTACAATATTACCATCATTATCTACTTGTGAATTTGCATTTATTGTTGAAATAACAGTTCCATTATTATCCTTAACTGTAATATATCCTTCATTCCCAAATATTGCTACAAATTCGTTTTTATTAACTTTTATTTGTTTATAAACTATATTTGCAGGTACTGTTGTTTCAGCTGATACAAATGATGTTATTCCTTCATTTAATGTTATAGTATTTGCATTTAGATAATCTATATATATTTTACTTGTAGTTATATAGCTTCTTTCTTCTCCTGTATATAATCTTCCTTTATATATATAGTTTTCATTAGTATCTAATTCAAATGATACTATTCCGTCTATATCTTTATCTATACGAACACTTTTGGTTAATGATAAATCTTTATTATCATAAGTACTTACTTCACCAATTACACTAATTTCAGAATTAAGTAAGCTAGCTTCTTTTTCTAATATATATGTAATAACAAAAGAATCTTGTACATTTTTTGCCCAGCTAATATTGTTTGTATCTTCATTTGATACTGTAATTGTTAATTTTTTCTCTTCTTTATTATATATATAATTAGCATCACTAAAATTAACACTACTATTTGTAGCAGCATTGCTCCTTGAATGTACCATTACATTTTTAACATTTTCAGGCACACTTAAAGTTATATTAGTATTTTTAACTGGATAATTATTATTAGTGATTTTACTATTTACTAATATTTGAACTACTCTATTTTCTTCATTATTATTTGTATATATAAAGTTTGTAAGTAATGAACTATCTAATTCTAGTTTTGTATTTTCACTAGATTTCCAGTTAATTGAAACTTCAGCTGTTCCTGAAATGTCAATATATTTATCTTTTTCAACATTTTTACTGTTGATATATTGACCATTCAAATTTACTTTTGTTGCAGAATTTAACATTTCACTATTTATAGAAGTAGAATTAATAGGATCAATTGCAAGTTTTATTGTTACATTACTTCCTGCATTTATTTGATTAAGTCTAACTTCATTTCCAGAAATTTCTGCAACATTTTCACTTAATATCATATTTTTGATATTAAAGTTATTGTTATTTAAATTAATCTTTCCATTGAAATATCCCTCATTTTTAACTGATATATCAACATAAAGATATTCTTCTCCTTTGTCAATACTTTCTTCTAATTTTTCAACCTTATCACCATTTGCATTAATGAAATAAGCTGAAAAATCTACATTTGCACTATTTGTTTTAATAATATCAACCGCATAACTTACAGCAGCTTGACCAACAAACATAAAATCAGATATTGTTAATGTAATAACAATAATCATTGCGCAAATTTTGATAAATAAGCCTTTTTTAGTCATGTTCATATAAAACTCCTCCTTATATTTATATCCTTTTAATGCTTATTCTATTATAAAATAGATATTCAAAACAAGTCAATAGTACTTATTTTGAATTCTTCTTTATTACAAAAATAATACTTAAAAATGTTTTACGGAAGCACATTATCAAATTCTTGCTCTTTTAAATGTTACATTTTTATTACATTTTCATTACAATTATATTACATATTATTTATAATAATAAGCATAAATTCTCTAGCTACTATTATATAGCTTTTTTTGGCATTTTGCAAGAGATTTCCAGAAATTTCTGCAACTTTTTATGTAATCATTTGCACACATATTTTTATTTCTAATATAATATAATTATATTAAGGTAAAAATTAGATACGAACTGTTACAAATCACAGTTAGATAATATATATTAATGAATTGATGAGTTCGACCTACTCGCAGTTCTGAAGCCGTTATCGATTATTTGATTATTTTAATTATTATATAAACGGCGTGCATAAAATATTAAGTGCCAGTAATTGCGGTTCAGAACGTTAACATTTTAACATAGTATATTCCGTGGCTATAAAATAGTTTTTTTCTCATACATAAAACGGCTGGAGAACGGAAGAAATGAATTAATATATATTATCTAACTGCAAATTAGAAAAAATGTATATAAAATTTATCACTTTTTATCAAAAAATATATTAAGAAAGGAATATTTTAGTAATGAATAATACTGATATATCTTATTTAATGAATCTTTTAAATAAAATGGATAAAGACCAACTAAAAAATGGTTTAGATAAAGTTAACCAACTATTAAGCCCTGAAGAAAAACAAAAAATAATACAGGCATTAAATCGCAAAGATAAATAGTCAAATTCTTGAATGCGTAAGAGTGGAGGTGTTTATATTTGGATAATAATATATCAGAAGTTTTCAAAACAATATTAAGCAATAATTCTACATCTTCTACTAATAAAGAAAGTTCAAAAGAATCTCTAAACATCACTCCTGAAATGATAACTCAATTAGCAAATACTATTAAATCAAGTAATTCTTCAAATGATACTAATAATACTTCAAGTTCAAATTCTGGAAATAACCTTGATTTAGATTTTGACACAATATTAAAAATAAAAAATATTATAGAGGCATTTAATAAAAAAGATGATGCAAAATCTAATCTACTTTATTCTCTAAAGCCATATTTAAGAGAATCTAGGCAAAAAAAAATTGATCAATATATAAATCTATTTAAATTATCAGGTATAACAAAATTATTAAAAAAAGAAAAAGGAGATGTAATTTAATGCCACTTTTTCGCTTTCCACGCTTTCCTTTTCCTAATAATTATTCCTACTTACATTCTAATTATTATAAAGGCATCTATAACAAACCTAATTTACCTACAAATAATGAAAATAAATCCAATGTAATAATTGATTCTAATAAACAAAAAAATAGTTCAAAAAATGATGATGCTTATTTTTTTGAACTATTTGGTTTAAAATTATATTTTGATGATGTATTATTAATATGCCTGATTTTCTTTTTATATCAGGAAGGTGTAAAAGATGACGAGCTATTTATAAGCTTAATATTATTGCTATTAAGCTAAATTAAATATAACAACGAAAGATGAAGTTATTCACAATTAGCTTTTAAACAAATCAAAAACGAGTATTGACAAGTATAATTATCTATAAATAATCTTTGATTGAAAAAGAATTAAATTTTGACAAGGCAAAATAAAGTTATTCACTATTAGCTTTTAAACAAATCAAAAACGAGTATTGCTAGGCAAAATTGTATGAAAAAAGCGGAACATACATATTGTATTTGAGCATTTTTTCATACAATTTTAACAACGCAAGACGAAGTTTTTCATTTGTTTACTCTATTATAATTTGTTTTTCATCTTCATCAATATATATATACGCCTCTCTATGCAAAGGTTCTTCATCTCTGTTAATTTCTTTAACCACATTTGCAATTCTAATTTGTACAGTATCCAACTTTCCTGCTGCAATAATTGCCTTTCTATTTCCTTTTGCTCCTGCATGAGCTAGTCCCCTAAGAGTTCCTAATACTACAATATTATCTGCAGCAATTATTTCAGCACCAGAATTAACATCTCCTAAAATAACAATACTACCTTCTTCTTCAATTCTTTGTCCAGATCTAATTGAACCTCTATGATATTTTGTTTCAGAATTTGATACTTCTTGTGTAAATGTTTTTTTTATGTTTGATAAACCAAGCTCTTTTGGCATATCAAAATCAACATCAACATCTAAATTTTCTCTTATAATTGCCTCTATTCTATCTATCTCTTTATTTTTCAAAACTTTTCCTGTTACTAGAATTGGTGTTTTTTCATCTTTATATATTTTCTTTAATTGAGCAACTTTTTTTCTAATTTGAGATACAATATCTTCAAAGTCTGCATCCTTATTTATCTTTATAATTACCAAATTGTTTTTTTGACTAACATTTATACAATTCATTTACATTCATCCTTTCTTCAATATTAAACTATTCCGATGAAAGAGTAAATATATTTTTTTCAATCCCTTGGTGTCGAAATCTTTATGTACCTGTAATTTTTCTAAAGAAAAATTCAGCTACAATGTCGATTTCTCCAGTCGCCCTGCGCTTCGCTCCGGTTTGCTGTCCATTGTTAAGGCTCTGCCTGTTACAATGGCAGTATGCGTTCGAGCTGTTCGGCTTACGCGGGATTTCAAAATAATATATTTACTCTTTCTTTAGTGTTTTTTACTATTTTCTATATTAAAGTTTAGCTTATTGTATATTCTCCATATAACTAATAGCTTGATTATTCTCTTGTATCTCATTTGAATTCAAATTCATTCCAAAGTATTCTGCAATTATTTCTTTTGCAACTTCTGCTGTATAATATCCATGTCCACCATTTTCGACCATAACTACAACAGCTATTTCCGGATCATTATATGGCGCGAAACCTGCAAACCATGCATTAACATTTTTTCCTGCTTCCGCAGAGCCAGTTTTTCCGCCAACTTCTATGTTAAAACCTCTAAATACTGAACTTGCTGTACCACCTTCATCAGTAACAGATCTCATACCTTCAAGTACTGCATTAATATTAGCTTGTGAAAAAGTAAGATTTTCTGTTGAATCATCTTCCAATCCAAGTTTTTTCGAGCAATATTCATATATTTCACTTTTTAATGATTCTGTTCCATCATTGTTAAGCACTCTTTTGATAATTGTTGGATTGATTCTATTTCCACCATTTGCAACCATTGCAATATATTTAGAAACCTGTAATGGAGAAAATGCATTATAACTTTGTCCAATAGCAGCAGATAAATTTCTTCCTGCTGTCCAAATTTCATTTACATTTTTTGTTTCACTTATTTGTTTGGCAACTTCCGGGGAAGCTAATGTTCCATCTGTTTCACTTGGTAACTCTATTCTAGTTTTAACTCCTAATCCAAAATATCTAGCATATCTGTCTAAAGTATCTATTTTAATTCTGTCACCTACTTCATAGAAAAAGTAGTTACAAGAATGTTGTATTGCACCAGATACATTTAGCCACCCATGTCCATGGTGATAACTATCATATATCCAACAGTGTGGTTGATAATCCTTATATTTTGTATAAATACCTGTATCATTGATTTTATCATATGTAGTAATTGCTCCAGATTCAAGGCCTGCTAGTGCTGTAACCATTTTAAAGATTGATCCAGGTGCATAAGAACCAGATATACATTTATTAAATAATGAATTTTTCTCTTTAATCTCATTATATTCTGCTACACTTATCCCACCAACCCAAGAACTTGGATTATAATCTGGATTACTTGCCATTGCTAAAATCTCTCCTGATTTTACATCAATTGCAACAACACATCCACCCAATGTATTATATGCTCTGCCAAACCCTCCATTTCTAATTTTTTCAATATTGTTTGCAAGCGATCTTTCTGCAATCTCTTGAAGTTTAGAATCTATTGTTAAAACTATAGTAGATCCTTGAAGTGGTTCTTCTGTAGTTGTTTCTCCTGTAACTGTACCATCAACAGACATTTCAATTTCTTTTTTGCCTTTTTCTCCTCTTAAATAATCTTCAAATGATCCTTCAATTCCAGTTCTTCCAACATAATCATCATTATTATATATGTCTTTTCCCTCATTATATTCCTTTTCAGTTATTTTACCTATGTATCCAATAATATGTGAAGCTAAATTTCCAAAATTATACTTTCTCTCTGTTTGTGTTGTAATAGTTACTCCAGGAAATTCAAAATTTCTTTCACTTATCTGTGCAACCACTTCTCTTGGAACATTTTCTGCTATTTCTATAGGTTTTATACTACTATAACCTTTAGCTAATATTTCATATCTTATTGCCATTATTTTTCTAGCTTTTATAATATCATCTGCTTTTATACTATATTTTTTAATAAAAAAATTCATTACATCTTGTGGACTCGAAGTCTCGTTAAGTTTATATGTATTTAACCATTTTTTCAAATTATCATCACTTATTGTAAAGGCTGTAACTTCGTTATTTATCGGAAAATTGTTTGGATAAGCAACACCATTTTTTTCAAATAAATCTATTAAATTTAAAATACAATTATTTAATGATTGATTATCTGTCTTAGTTTTATAAAGTTCAATATTAAACGAGCTAGTAGTAGTTGCTAAAACATTTCCAGATCTATCTAATATCTCTCCTCTTGAAGCTTCTAGAACACTTTCGCGAGAAAGCCTTGTATTTGAAATATTTCTGTATTGTGCTCCATTTATTATTTGTAATTCAAATAATTTAGAAATAAGAATTACTCCTATGATATAAACTATTATAGTAAGTACATTAAATCTAAAATTAGTATTTTCTTTTTTTATTTTCTTTTTCAAAGCTTTTCTCACCTTCTTTTTCAACTAAAAATACCTTGTCAAAATCTTGTCTCCCTTGTATACTGCCTCTATTTTATAACCTAAGTTCTGAATAATAGGATATAAAATAATTGTCATTATAACATTATACAAACATTCAATTAATAAAATTTTTACAAATGGTAATACTTCAAAGGAATACTTATAAAAAACTCCTCCAATTAAATATAAAGAGACTTCATAAATAATAGTACATATTGTTACCATCATAATAATTGTTAGCTTATTTTCTTTAGAAAAGTTTTTATCAAAAACCCCTCCAATAAATCCAACTATCCCAAGGAATATTCCAGAGATTCCAATTTTTCTACCAATAAAAAAATCTAATAAAACTCCGAAAAGTACTCCATAAGCTACACTAGCAATTCTGCTATAAAATAATCCTATAAAAAGAACTAGAATTATAAACATATTTGGCATTACTCCGTGCAATTCTAAATATTGAAAAAAAATTTACTTGTAAAAAATAAATTATAATAAAGGTTAGAATTAAAAGAGCATTTATTGCAAATTTTTTCATTTTCCTATTATTCCTTCCTAAGTCACCAATCCGGTTGGAAAAGAATTAAATTTTGACAATGTAGAATTCAATTATTTTTCAACCTTCCTACTACTCCTTGATTAATTTGTAATAACAAGTACAGTATCTAACTTATTAAAATTAACCCCTGTATTAACTATAGCATACCTATCATTTATATTGCTACCATTAATAACCTTGTTAACTTTGCCAATAAATATTCCTTTTGGATAAATTCCACCAAGTCCTGATGTTTCAATATTATCCCCACTGGCAATTTGTGCATCTGTAGGTATATAAACTGCTTTTAATTCGTTTTTTCCTTCTAGCATACCTTTACATACAACTGACTCTCTTGAAGAACTAATAATACTACTTGTATTACTTGAAGAATCTACAATTGTTTGAACTTTAGCTGTATTATCTGTTGCTGAAATAACAAAACCAACTAATCCTTCAGAAGCAATTACTGTCATGTTTTCTTTAATTCCACTATTTTTACCTGCATTAATTACAATCGTTTTTGAATAATTGCTTATATCTCTACTTATTACATCTGCTCCAACAGTTTTATAGTCACTGTATTTTTCAGTTAATTTCATATATTCTTTTAAAGTTTGATTTTCAGCCTTAATAGATTCAAATTCTCTAAGTTTTTCTTCTAATTCATTATTCTTTTGTTTTAGCTCATCATTTTCATTTTGTAGATTGTTAATATTTGTAAAAAATGAATTATTTGAGTGTACTTTATTTTTTAAAAATGTCAATCCATTTTGAATTGGGTTAACAAGTTTATCTGCTATATTTTCAATATAAGATAAATTACTATTTTTGGTATTTGTCAATACAACTAATAATATTAAAATAATTATTGTTATTACTATTCCAATTATTCCATTTTTCTTACTCTTATACATAATAACTTATCCCTTCATTATTGTTTTATATTAGTGCCTTTTTCTACTGTTAATTAATACACTTTTTAACTTTTCTAAATCTTCTAAAGTTTTTCCAGTTCCATTTACTACACAATCTAATGGCGATTCTGCAATTATAACTGGCATGTTTATTTCTTGGCTCAAAAGTTTATCTAAATTTTGAATTAAAGCTCCTCCACCAGCTAAATATACTCCTTTTTCTACTAAATCTGCAGCAAGTTCTGGAGGAGTCTTTTCTAATGTTTGTTTGACTGTATTTATTATTTTATAAATTGATTCTCCCATTGCTTCCATTATTTGTGAAGAAGTAATAGTTATATTACGAGGAAGTCCTGTTTTTAAATCCCTACCTCTAATTTCCATAGGTGTATCTGTCATAAGTGGTAATGCACATCCTATAGATATTTTTATTTGTTCTGCTGTTGTTTCACCTATAGCAATATTTTCTTTTCTTTTTATATATTCAATAATATCCTCATCTAATTCATCTCCAGCTATTCTTAAAGAATTGCTAACAACTATGCCACCTAAAGAAATAACTGCAACTTCAGTTGTTCCTCCACCAATATCAATAATCATATTTCCACATGGCTCTCCAACTTTTATTCCAGCTCCAATTGCAGCTGCCATAGGTTCTTCAATTAAATAAACCTCTTTGGCCCCAGCTTGTGTTATAGTTTCTTCAACAGCTCTTTCTTCAACTTCAGTAATTCCTGAAGGTACGCCAACAACAACTCTAGGTCTTCCAACATTATATCTAGAACATACTTTTTTAAACATGTTTTTTAACATTAAACACGTTGCTGTAAAATCTGCAATAACTCCATCTTTCATTGGCCTAACTGCTTCTATTGTATCAGGAGTTCTTCCAAGCATTTCTTTTGCTTCAAATCCTGTTGCTTTTATTTCTCCTGTTTTTTTATCTATTGCAACTACAGAAGGCTCTTTTAAAACAATACCTTTACCTTTTAAAGTAATTAAAATATTTGCTGTTCCTAAATCTATTCCCATATCTTTAGAACCAAATTTAAAAAAATTAAGAAGTTTCATGGCTTATTTCACTTTCCTCTCATGAATTATTTCTTTAAAGTTACAATTTATATAAAAGAATGATGTATGAACTTGGAGGTTTGAATTCGGAGGTCAGAGGTTGGACGTCCTACATCCTACTTCCTTCCTCTAACTTTATTCTCTCACAATTAGTCTACATATCTACTTTGTTTATTTGTAATTTCCAATCTTTAATAGACATTATACTAGTGTACTCTGATTTTCCAATAACAATATGATCTAATAGTTTTATCCCTAATAAATTAGCAGAATTTTCTAATTTATATGTTACTTCAAAATCCTGCATACTTGGAGTTGACATTCCGGCTCGGATGATTATGAACAAGTATAATTTTTGGAGCTGAAATTTTTACTGCTTCTGAAAGCACATCTTTCATCCCAATATTTACAAAATTCTTTCCACCAATTGCCACATCTTTTATTTTAAGAATATTGCATTTTGTATCTAGCAAAACTACTTTTGCTATTTCTACTTTTTCATATTGCATATCACTCATTAGTATTTTTACAATATCATTTGGTTCTTTAATTTTTATTTTTTGGTAATTTAAAGGTTGGTTCATTCTACTTGCAAGCTCACAAACAGCTTTAAGTTGTATTGCTTTAATTTTACCCATTCCTTTAATTTTTATTAGTTCTTCTATTTCTAAGTCTCTCAAAAAATTTAAATTGTTGAAATTTTGTTCATCATTTAATTTCAATATTTGCCTTGCTATATCTATACTTGTATATGTTTTAGTTCCAGTTTTTATTATAATAGCTAATAACTCAGCATTACTTAAATTCTTTGCACCATATAGTTCAAGTTTTTCATATGGTCTTTCAGTTTCAGGCAATTCTTTTATTGTCAATTAAATATCCTTTCTGCCCCTAACTTTGTTATTTTATTATATTTTTCTATAAATAAAAATTCCTATTGCCATTCCAATAATACTGGCAATATTTATTTTTATTGTAAATGCAAATGTAAGTGTTAAAATGCTTAAATTCAAAACAAATGGATTTGTAATTCCAAATTCTTGTCCATATCCTAACCACCATAATCCATTAACCTTACTTGCTAAATCTCCTAGTAACCCACCTATTACTAGTCCACATAATATAAAAATTAGCATTATCCAAAAACTTTTATCTCTTGCTGCCATAATTCATTCCTCCTTAGTTATTTTTCTTACGGATTTATATCTTGTAAGACTTTTATATTATATATGCATTTTAAGTTTTTTTCAAGTAGAAGATGCATATTTTCATAAAAAAGTTACAGTCCAATTTGATTTTAAAAATCAAATATATTTAATATTAAAATCGAGTTCGACCTACTTGCAGTTCTGAAGCCGTTTGCGATTATTATATTTTGTTTCATATTAAATAAACGGGGTGCATTTTAAATACTAGTACCAGTAATTGCGGTTCAGAACGTTAATATTTAAATATATTATAGTCCGTGGCTATGAATTTAATCATTTCTCATACTTAAAACGGCTGGAGAACGGAAATTTTAATATTAAATATATTTGATTTAATATTTTAATTGATTATATTAATAAACAAAAAAACTATATCTCTATTAGATATAGTCCTTTTTATATTTATTTGTTATATATTTTTATATTTTCTATATGCCATAAAACTTGCCACCATTCCAATTAGAGCTACAGTCATTGCAATAGCATAATATATCATATTTGCTCCTGTTTTTGGTAATGATTTATTTGTAGTAGATGAATCTTTACTTGATGATTCAGCTTTTGTTGATGAACCGCTATTTTTATTTCCATTTACAACTACTATTTTATTACTATCTACATCTGTTGAAGTAGCAGGTTTTTCTGTGGCTTGTTGATTTTGATTATCATTATTATTGTTATTATCATTATTGTTATTATTGTTGTTATTGTTGTTATCATTGTTGTTGTTATTATCGTTGTTGTTATCATTATCATTATTATTATTATTTTCATGCTCAGAATCAACATCAGTTGGGTTATTGTCTTCTGGTTTAGTATCATTGCCTCCAGAAGGTTTATTTTCCTGTTGTTCTTCTTTTGCAGTAATATTTATTGTTTCAGAAATATTTCCTATGCTTACTGAATCTCCATCATCAGTTGTAACTTCTATATTTGTTAATTTTATAGTAGTTTCTGAAATAGCAGCATTTTCCTTAACCTTTAGTTTTAAAGTAGCAATTTTCCCAGTATTATTTGTTGCTTCAAAATTTTTAGTTAATATTGTAAATAGAGTTTCTGTTTGAGATATTTCCCATAACTCTGTAGCAGTTGAACTTACAATATCTAATTTTTCAGCATCATATTCTAAAGTAAAACCAACACCTGCGATGGCTTCGTTAATTTCAGTTGCTGAAATATCTATAGTAACTTCTTGCCCAGGATTTGGATTGTTTGGTGAAAAGTTACCTTTAATAGTACACACACTAACAGCATAGCTATTATTTAATACTCCTATAGCTAATACGCTTATAATCAATATAGTTAAAATTTTTAAAACATTATTTTTCATTATAATTTACTCCTTTTGTAAAACTATAATTAGTATTACATATTTTTTATAAAATTTCAATAGTTTTTTTAATTTTTTTCAAATTAACTGTCGTATTAAAGTTGAGCAAAATATATATCTATTGACAAATTTCACTTTTCAGGTTATTATATTACCAGATATTGTGTCTTTCAAATATCTAAAAATTGTAGTATAATTATTATAGCAAATAAATTGCCATTAACATACTATTTTTATAAGGAGTATATACATCTATGAAAATTGAAAAATTAACAGATAATAAAATACGAATAATTATAAATCTTGAAGAATTATCAGAACAAAATATAGATATTTTTAACTTGCCTAATAGTAAAGAAAAAATATATGAATTATTTGACGGAATTCTTAAAGAAGCAGAAAAGCAAGTGGGTTTCAAAGCACAAGATTGCAGATTGCTTATTGAAGCATTTTCTTCATCAGAAGGATATATAGTCTTTACTTTTACAAAATACAAAAATAATATATCAACTGAAAAAACTGCAAAGAAACTTAAATATAAAAGAAAAACATTTAGTAATAATTACCAAAATGCCATATATAAATTTAATGATTTTGAAGAATTTTGTAATTTCTGTACATATTGTAATGATTCAAAGCTTTCAGATTTAAAACAATTTGCAAAAAATATTGCTTTATATGAATATAATAATTCATATTACTTAGTTTTTAGCAATATTAATAATAACTATTTATATAATAATTTGTTTTATACAGTCATTTCTGAATTTTCAAATCTTGTAAGCACTTCTATTATATACAGAAGTAAACTTCAAGAATATGGCAAAGTCATTTTTAAAGCAAATGCTGTAAAAAATGGAATAAAATACTTTTCAATCAAAGACTAAAATAAAACAATAGATAAGGAGGTGATTTAATGGAATTATATGATAATAATGAACCAATTCAAGTACAAAGCATTAGTTTTAATTCTGTTCTTACGAGCACTTTTTTTAGAATGTTTTTAGGTTTGCTTGCCAGTGCTATTGCAGCCTATTATACTTATTCTTCTGGTTTATTTATTAAGATTTTAACCACTTCAGGATATACTATTTTCGCCGTAATAGAAATTGCAATTGTTCTTGCTTTTTCTTTGCTGTTTAAAAAGCTTTCTCCAACTATTGTTACCATACTATACTTTGCTTATGCTTTTTTAAATGGATTTACTTTGTCAATAATATTTGTAGTATATCAAATGACTTCTATTGTATATGCCTTTGCTGGTACTGCAGCATTATTTGGAATTTTAGCCTTTATAGGAAAAACTACAGATAAAGATTTATCTAATTGGGGAACATATTTAATAATTGCTCTTTTAATTGGGCTAGTTTTAACAATAATTAACTTCTTTATTGGAAGTTCAATGTTAAATATTGTTTTAGATTGGGCAATTTTATTTATTTTCTTTGGATTAACTGTTTATGATACCAATAAAATAAAAAATATGTATGAATCTGGATTTATGGATAATGAAAAACTTTATGTTTATGGTGCTATGGAGCTTTATCTTGACTTTATAAATATTTTCTTAAGAATTTTAAGTATTTTTGGAAAAAGAAGAAATTAAGAAATATTAATTCTTTCATTTAAATAATGTAATAATACTAGTAGGGGCGATTTTAATCGCCCGTTTTATTATATTAATCTGTTAACCTATTTTTTTATTCGTTTCATGTATTTAAAATAATCTTTCCCATTTGGTATGATGTGTTTCTAAAATTGTTTTATATTTTTTTCTTTCTATTATCTACACTAAATAAAACATCCCATTATATTTCGGGCGATTAAAATCGCCCCTACATTTTTTAACTTCTCTAATATTATAGTAAGAATCTTGTACAGTTTTATAGCATTTAATGAATCTATCTTATTATTAATATCTTTGCAGTTTATTTTTTTAATTTTAGTAAATACTAAATACGGATAGGATGTGATAAAATGAATTCATATTGGATTTCTTCGACCAACAAAATAAATAAAAATCAATTTAATAGAATCGATCAAAACTATTCAACTGATGTATGTATTATAGGCGCAGGCATTACAGGTTTAAGCACAGCATATTATCTTTCAAAAAAAGGTTTCAAAGTTATTGTAGTTGATAAATCAGACATTGGCACAAAAACCTCAGGACATACTACTGCAAAAATCACTTTAAATCATGGTTTAATATATAATTATTTAATTAATACTTTTGGAATTGATTTTGCATCAAAATATTATTTATCAAATAAACAAGCTATTTCAAATATAAAAAATATTATTGATACAGAAAATATTAATTGCGATTTTGAATATCAAGACAATTATATTTACACAACAGATGAAAATAATGTTTTTAAAATAAATAATGAAATAGAAGCAATAAATTTAATAGAAAAGTATTTAGCCAAAAATATTGATTTTAATTTAAAAAATTCCAGCATTAATCCACAATTTGTGAAAAAATGTGGATTACCATTTAAAATATCTGGTGCAATTAAAACTGGTAATCAAGCTCAATTCCATCCAGTAAAATATATGTACGGATTATCAGACTCTATCCAATCTAATGGTGGATTAATTTTTACAAATTCACTTGTTACAGATGTAAAGAAAAAAGATAATGAATATGAAGTTTTAGTTAATGATTATAAAATAACTGCAAAATATGTAGTTTTAGCTTCACACTATCCATTTATTATTTTTCCCGGTTTTTATTTTTCAAAAATGTATCAAGTAACTTCTTATGCCATTGGAATTGAAATAAATGAAAATTCATTTAATGATATGTATATAAATGATTGTGAACCTACTCTTTCTTTTAGAACTGCAAAGCTAGATAATAATAAAAGATTATTGATTATAGGTGGCGGAAACCATAAATGTGGATTTTCTCCAGAAAGTAGAGATGTTTTTGGTTATAAATTTTTAGAGAATGAAATACAAAAATATTATCCAAACTCAAAAATTCTATATAAATGGAACACAAAAGATTGTATAACACTTGATAAAGTTCCTTATATTGGTGAATTTTCTAGCCTTATGCCAAATGTTTTTGTAGCAACTGGATTTAATAAATGGGGAATGACTATGTCTAATGTTTCTGCAAATATTATTTCAGATTGTATTTTAGGGAAACAAAATGAATTTTTAGATATTTATAATTCAAAAAGACTTCATCCAATAACAAATAAAGAAGAAGTAAAAAATGAAATAAAACAAGTTTTTAAATCTTTTGTACAAAATAGAATACAAATTCCAAAAGAAGACTTATCTAGCATAAAAAATGATAATGGTGGAATTATTAAAATCGACGGAAATTCTGTTGGAATCTATAAAGATAAATCAGGCAATATTTATGCAATAAATCCAACATGTACTCATTTAGGTTGTTTATTAACTTGGAATAATGTAGACAAAACTTGGGATTGTCCATGTCATGGTTCAAGATTTGATTATACTGGAAAGAACTTGTATGACCCTGCGTTTAAAGATTTGAAGATGTATGAGGTGAGAAGTGAGAAGTGAGAGGTGTGAAGTGGGAAGTTGGAAGTTGGAGGTCAGAGGTCGAATGTCAGATTTTCTACTTCTTACCTCATACTTCATTTTTTAATCTTTTAAAAACTGCTTTTAATGCATTCAACTAACTTTTATTTAGTTATACAATAACACTATAGTTATTTATTATTTTGAATCTACTCTCCAGTGTGAATTAAGCTCCGTAAGACTTTTAACCCCCATCTCCACTGAAGAAATATTATATTTTTCAGCTGCCAACTTAATCCTTTTTAAATACTCCTTATTTAATTCGCTCAATCTTTGTTTAAACTCTTCTTCAATTGCCTCTTTTTCTTTAGAATATTCTCTTCTATTCTGATAATACTGAATTGTTGGCAAATATTCTTTATATGCTGTTTCAGCAAAATCAAAGTCAAAACCGTTTTTGGAACTGATTTTCTCCGTTTTTCTTTATAATATAACCAGTTCCAACATAATTTCCCGCTTTTGCTTTTTCTTTTTCTTCAGTTCTACCAATAGTATATACTCCATCCTCTAGATTAATTTTTCCAGATGTAAAATCTTGTTCCTTTAATAAATTACATATTAATAATCTTATATAATCTTTGTTAAATACATATCGTTCATCAATACCTATCCTTATTTTTTTAGGACAAGGATCAGCACTTAAGTTAACTGCAAAAGTATCTTTTGTGTATCCTACTCCGGCCTTATAATAAAATGTATTACCCCTCTTAAGAGGACGTGTATATAATCTAAGAGTAATTTGATTCATTGGATATTCACAATAGTTTATAGCTTCATCATTATCAAATTTTAAGATATACTCTACAACCACTCCTTCTATTCCTGTTCTTTGTATTATTTTCATTTTATTATCCTCCTTATAAATTCTTCTATTTCCATAGCCCCAATATCCCCATCTGTTCTTGAGCGAACTCCTATTGTATTTGATTCTATTTCTTTATCTCCTACAATAAGCATATATGGTATTTTTTGAAGTTGAGCTTCACGAATTTTATATCCTATTTTTTCAGATCTTGAATCTACTTCAACTCTTAATTTTTGTTTTTGTAGCATTTCTTTTATCTCATTTGCATAATCAATATGTCTGTCTGCTATTGGTAAAATTTTAACTTGTTTTGGACATACCCAGAAAGGCAAGTTTCCTTTTGTTTCTTCAATTAAGAAAGAAATAAATCTATCTGATGACCCTAAAATCGCTCTATGTATAACAACTGGTCTATGTGCTTCTCCATCTTCACCTATATATTCAAGCTCAAATCTCTCTGGCAAAGCAAAATCTAATTGGCATGTTGGAATTGTTACATCATGCCCTAGTGCTGTTTGAATTTGAATATCTATTTTAGGTCCATAGAATGCTGCTTCTCCTTTTGCTTCATAAAACTCGATATTTAATTCTTTTAAAATTTGTCTTAGCTGTTCTTCTGCAGTATCCCACATTTCGTCATTATCTATATATTTTTCTTTATTATCTTTGTCTCTTAAAGATAATCTAAATTTGAAGTTATCTCTTGAAAATCCAAAATCTTTTATATATACTTCAAAAATTAAGTTAATTACTTTTCCAACTTCTTCTTTTATTTGATCTGGTCTTACAAAAAGGTGCGCATCATTTTGACACATTTGACGAACTCTTTCTAATCCACAAACAGCACCACTATTTTCCCATCTAAAATCATGAGCAAGCTCACCAATTTTTATTGGTAAATCTCTATATGATCTCATTTCGCTTTTATAAATTAGCATATGATGAGGACAATTCATAGGTCTTAAAACTAGTTCTTCATTATCCATTTTCATAATTGGGAACATATCATCTTTATAATGGTCCCAGTGTCCACTAATTTTATATAAGTTTGTAGTAGCCAAACTTGGAGTATAAACATGTGAATATCCTAGTTCTAGTTCTTTATCTTGAATATATCTTTCCAATACTCTTCTAATAGTTGCACCATCAGGTAAATACATTGGAAGACCTGCACCAACTAATGGATGAGTCATAAACAGTTTTAAATCTTTTCCAATTTTTCTATGGTCTCTTGCTTGTCTATCTTCTAAAATTTGCATATATTCTTCAACTTGGCTTGCTTTAGGGAAAGAAATAGCATATACTCTTTGTAGCATTTTATTTTTCTCGTTTCCTTTCCAATATGCACCAGCTAAATTTAAAAGTTTGACAGCTTTTATTTTACCTGTACTCATTAAATGTGGACCAGCGCATAAATCCGTAAACTCGCCTTGCTTATAAAAAGATATTTCTTCTCCTTCAGGTAAGTCTTTTATAAGTTCAACTTTATATGGTTCATTTTTTTCTTCCATTAAATTAATTGCTTCATCTCTTGGAAGAGTAAATCTCTCAATAGGCAAATCTTCTTTTATGATTTTTTTCATTTCAAGCTCTATTTTTTCTTTATCTTCATCTGAAAAATGATTTTCTAAATCAAAATCATAATAGAACCCTTCATCAATTGCAGGCCCTATTGCAAGTTTTGCATTTGGAATTAATCTTTTTATTGCTTGTGCCATAATATGTGATGTTGTGTGCCAGTATGCTTTTTTTCCTTCTAGGTCACTTTCAAAAGTATGAATCACCAAATTACAATCTTCATGTAACACATATCTTAGGTCTACTACTTTATCATTAGCACTTGCACATGTAGCAACTCTTGCTAACCCTTCACTAATTTTTTTTGCAACATCTATAATTTGCATTCCTTCTTCTACTTCAATTACAGATTCATCTTTTAAAGTTACTTTAATCATAATTAAAAATCCTTTCCTGCCATAGAGATAAAAAAACACACTCCTATGGCATAAAATCATCCATAGGAGTGCATTATAGTTACAATTTATATTATTGAGTCCGCAACTTTGCTTTCATTGTATATACTTTTTTCTCGTCTAAAGCACGAAAAAAGATATACAATGCCGCCGTTGCTACTCTATAATTATTATAGTAACATAATATTTGCACGGTTCCATCCCGTTTTTTTCTTAATTTATGATGATATAAATTTAACGCTTAGTTTTATATTTAAAACACAGAGGTAGTTTTTCAAATATGTTTGCTAAAATTGGCTTTCAGCCTACGGCCAATTATCTCTATTAGTAACCTTTATTTTACTTTGTCTCTTTCACGTTTATATTTTTATTGTAAACTATTTTATAACAATTTATCATTTTCGTCAAGGGGTTTAGGAATAAAATATTATGTCGTTAGATATTGTTTAATATTATTCTTCGTCTCCTTTTAACTTTTCTGCTCTGTCTGCAGCAATTAGATTATCAATCATCTCATCTAAATCACCATTTAGAAAGTTTTCCATCTGAAATACACTAAACCCAATTCTATGGTCTGTTATTCTTCCTTGAGGATAATTATAAGTTCTTATTTTCTCACTTCTATCTCCTGAACCGACTTGAATCTTTCTTGTATTTGAAATCTCACTATCTTGTTTTTCTTTTTCTATTTCATATAGTCTTGATTTTAGCATATTCATTGCATATTCTCTGTTTTGTAATTGTGATCTTTGTGTCTGGCATTCTGCCACTATTCCTGTTGGAACATGTATAAGTCTTACGGCTGACGATGTTTTATTAATATGCTGTCCTCCTGCTCCAGATGCTCTAAAAACCTCCATTTTTATGTCTGCTGGGTTAATTTCTATCTCAACATCTTCAACAACCGGAAGTACTGCAACCGTAGCTGTTGATGTGTGAATTCTTCCACTAGATTCGGTATCTGGCACACGTTGCACTCTATGTACACCACTTTCAAATTTTAATCTGCTATATGCTCCTTTACCAGTTACCATAAATGATATCTCTTTATAACCACCTAATTCCGTAGCATTTTCATTTAAAATCTCTATTTTCCAATGTTTTCTTTCTGCATACATTCCATACATTCTAAACAATGTTCCCGCAAATAATGCTGCTTCTTCTCCTCCTGCACCACCACGGATTTCACAAATAACACTTTTATCATCATTTGGATCTTTTGGAATAAGCAAAAACTTAAGCTCTTCTTCAATTGTAGGGATTTTTTCTTTGCTTGCATAATATTCTTCTTCAGCAAGTTCTTTCATTTCTGGATCTTCCATAAGCTCTTTGGCTTCTTCCATAGATTTTAAGGTGTTTTTATATTCTCGATATTTTTCAACAATTTCTTCTATTGAACTATGTTCTTTCATTAATTTTTGCCATTCTCCAGTGTTTGCTATAATTTCTGGATCGGCAATTTGATTGGTTAACTCATCATATCTTTTTTCGACTACCTCTAATTTTTCAAACATTTTAATCTTCCTTTCAAATATGATTCATTATACTACAAATCATATATTTTATCAAGGGGTATATTCCGTAAATAATGTTATTTTTAAAGACTTTGATAAGAGGTTGGAGGTATGAAGTCGGAAATAAGCAGTCGATTTTTCCTAGAATAGAAAAAAAACGCAGATTAATCTACGTTTTTAAGTATCATCATCATCTATTGGCCCAAATAATTCATCAAATTTAGCTTCTAACTCTTTTTGTAAATCATATTCATCATCTTTTGAATCATCTGTTTTTTGTTCTTCATCCATTGGTAACATTGGTGCATCATTTTCTTTATCTATTGGAATAGATGGCATTTTAGGTGGTTCTGATTGTTTGCCCACTGGTTTAATATCATCCATTAATGGCATGTTATCCAATGATTCTGACTTATCATTAATTAAATCATCATCTGCAAATAAGTCATCTAGTGAATCGATTTTTAAGTCATCAGCCTTCTTTTTTTCATCTTCTGGAACATAAGGATTATAAGGATTATATTTTCTCCAAACACCTCTTTCTATTTCACCAATATCATTATGACTGATTTCATATTTCGCAAGTTCTTTAGCCATTGGCTTTTTAAAATAGTAGAATTTTTTAGCTTTAACTGGTTTAATTCCTTTTTCAAATATAATGCACAAATCATTATCCATTCTTCTAAGCTCATCTGGGGTCATAAGAGCTCTTCCCATAATCTGATCGGAATCACTTGTTCCTGTTTTAACATGCTCTTTATCAAAATTCTTTGAAATATTTTCACGCGAAATTGTTTTTTCTCCTAATGCCTTTGAAAAATATTCAACTGTTTTTTGTGAGTTACTTCCTAAAAATACATGTGTATCACAGTTACCTATTATTGTTTCATTAGCTTTCTCATAAATTGCTTCCAATTGATCTAAATTTTGTAAAATAACACTAAATGAAATAGCTCTACTTCTTGAAGTTGAAATCTTTTTATCAAAATCAGGTATTCTACCAATATTTGCAAACTCATCTAGTATAAAATAAGTTGGTACTCTTAATTTTAATCCAGGTGAATTATCTGCCAAATCATATAATTGTTGTATCATTTGTGAGAAAAAAATTGTAAGTAAGAAGTCATATGCTCCGTGCGTATCAGAAGATATAACATATACTGCTGTTCTTTCATTTCCTATTTGTTCAAAATCAATAGTATCTGTTGATGTTAATTCTGCTATTTCTTTAGAATCAAATTTTCCTAATTTTGATTGTAGTGTACTCAAAATTGAGCTGTATGTTTTTTCTGGAGCTATTTCAATAGATTTATAATTCATTCTAGCTGGATGATCATATGGTAATTGACTCATAAGCTCTGTAAGCAAATTGCTTCCACCATTTGAATTTGCAGCTCTAACTAATTCTGCACAGCTTGCTAAATTCTGCTCTTCATCTGGTCTTGTTGCCATTAAGTAATAAATTAATGCTTTTAATAACATCTCTGCTGAATCATCCCAAAATGGATCTGCATTTCCACCTTCTGTTTTTTGTCCTTTAACAATAGTATTGGCAATAATATCAACATCTATTTCTGATGCAACATGCATTAAAGGATTATATCCATCACTATATTGAGGATGTACTAGATTTAATACTTTTATTTTATAACCATTTTGTTTTAGATAGCCTGCTGTTTTATCATATAATTCTCCTTTTGGGTCAGTGAATACATAAGATCCAAGTAATTGATGTGCATTTGGAATAGAATATGATGCTGATTTACCAGAACCAGAACCACCGACAACCAAAACATTAACATTTCCTCTTTTATTAAGTGGTAAGTAGTTATTCTCTGCAAGAATAATCCCTGCTTTTTTGCTTAATACTTGGTATTGTTCACCATGCTGACTCCAGTCACTTGAACCATGTTCAATATCACTATACCTATGTTTAGGCATCATTCTAATAATTCCTATTGTTACAACTGTTATATATAATATTGAGAATCCAAATATATTCTTTAAATAATTCAAAAATAAATGATACTTTATAAGTGTTTTAATTCCAAGTATTGGTTTCCCTACAGTTTTTCCAAATACATCAGCAAATTTTCCTGAATCAAAATGCCCTAAAAGAGTTGTAGTATATTGTGCACATGTTAATGGCATGATAAATACTATGGCCATTAATAACCATAGTATAATCGCAATTATTATAGTTACTCTACTTTTTTTAAGAGCTCCTTCAATTTTATAATTCATAAAAACCACCTATTTCTTTTGTTACTTCATTATTTTTAAGCTACTTCTTTTCCACCATTATCTTTACCATTATTTGTTGGAATATTTTTTTCATTATTTTGCGGAGTTTGAAATTCATAAATAGTAGCATGTTTGAATTCCAAATCTTTATCTTTTCCAGCAACAAAACTTACAACAGCTGAAACAAATGGTTTACCTTTGGTAACATTTGGTCTCCTACCACTTTCCTTGAATAATTCTATATCTTTCATATATTTTTGAACTTTTCCATTTTGTTTTTTTTCTGCCATTATATACTTCCTCCCTATTTTTTATCATCTCGAATTTCGAATGCGAAATAAGATTTGTATGGTTTCAACTTGCATTTTCCTTTCACCTCGTCTGTAGCTTCATCATAATAAAGCACAGGCTTTATTTCTTCTGTTGTTTCAGGATCTATAATTGTAATTGCTCTTTTTAAGTTTGGTGTATATTGAAAATCTTTTATTACTGTTTCTTCTTCCGAATACAATGTATTAAACTTAAATGGCATTGGTTTTTTTGAAATTTTAACCTCATCATTAATTAAAATTCCATTATTAATAACAACCTTTTCCTTTGCAAATGAAAAGATTATTAATTGGTTACCTGCATCTTGTGGATCGTCAACATAAAATGTTTTTCTACTCAAATCTCCAACCAATGTTTCTGTTGTACGCAGCCTTTCTACTGTATATTTAGGAAATCTATCTAAAAACTCCTTATTCGTTTTGTAAATTTCGTAAATTACAGTATTTACTCCTTTAGGATCCGTAATACTAAAATGTTTACCTTTCCATTCTTCCATTTTTTATTCCTCCAATTTCTATGAATATTATTATCATAGATTTTTCATTCGTAATAACCACTAAACATAATTATACACTTTTTTTAGAATTATGTCAATAGTTATTCGAAATTCTATGAATTTCTAGGGTTAAAATTTGATATATTGCTTAGTTTTTTAAATAGTTCTTTTTCTTCATTACTAAGTTCTTTTGGAACCATAATATTTACATTAACAAATAAGTCTCCTCTACTGCCTTTACCATCTTTGTATCCTTTTTTAGGAATTTTAATTATTTCTCCAGTTTCAATACCACTTGGTATATATATGCTTGATTCTTCATCTATTGAATATACCGCAGTTTTTGTTCCAAGTGCTGCCTCCCAAGGAGATAAATATAAATTTGTATAAAGATCATTTCCTTTCAATTGAAATCTATCATTATCTTTTATATTAACTCTAATTAAAAGATCTCCATTTTTTCCGCCATTTAGCCCATTTTTTCCTTGACCAAGTAGTCTTATTTTTTCTCCATTTCTAATACCTGCAGGAATTGTTACTGTAAATACTTTTAATTTTCCATCTGTTGTTCTTAATGAAATTTTTTTATCAATCCCATAAAAAACCTCTTCAATTTCTGTATCTATACTTGTTTCAACGTTTTCCCCTTTAATAGGCTTATTATCTTGTTTTTCACTTTTTTTATTAATGCTATCTGCATGTCCAAAGAAAATACTAAAAAATTCTCCAAAAACAGAATTTGATTTTTGATTGCTTTTTTTATATTCTTGCTGTTTTTTATAATTATAATTCCTATTCCAAATTCTATCATATTTTCTTTTTGCAGTACCATTTGAAAGTGTTTTATATGCTTCATTAATGTCTTTAATCTTTTCTTCAGCTAATCTACTGTCTAAATTTAAATCTGGATGATTTTTTTTAACAGCATTTCTGTATGCATTCTTTATTTCTTCTGTAGTTACTTTATTTGTCTTTAGTTCAAGTATTTTATAATAATCCTTGAATACCATACTTTCCTCTCCAAATTTAAAGTAAATTTTGTTTGTATTATATCATTATATTTTTTAAAAATCTATAGTTTTTATAAAATTAAATAGTTACATTTAAAAATCGAATATACTATTAATTATCTATCAACCCAAATCCTGTAGATATAAACCTTGTTTTGTGTGCTCCTGTGCTATCAACAGGGTCATTAATTAATTCATAATTTACAACCATAGCTGTTGATGTTCCACCATCTAAATTTGCAGCATTATATGCTCCATATTTTTGTAATACTTCAATTAAATCATCCATATCTGCTCCTGGTCTTTTAACCATTCGTCCATCTATTGCAAGAAATAATACTATTCCATCTTTTCTTTGTGCAATTGCAGAACGAGGAGCTGTTCCCCATCCACCATTACCTACAACTGTTGATGCTTTTCCATTTACTATTAAGAATGGCCCACATGTTACGGCATCACGTACTCCTAGCTTTTCAGCTGTAGCCTTAGTACAATTTGATGCTAGAACAAGTTTATCTTCTTTGTCAAATCCAATTATTCCACCTGTACCAGCATAATAATAATCTGTAAATAATTTTCCTTTTGAATATGTAATACCTAATGGATTAGCAGCATTGCTATTGTAATTTGGATCATCAAATCCTCCACCATTTATTGCTACAACAGCCTTATTATCCTTTGCCATTGTAGTTAAATATTGTCCACTTTTACCCATTTTAGCAGTAACTAAAGTATGTACTTTTGAAGGATCATATATAACTGCTAAATATCCTGTATATCCTTTTCCTGAAATCTTAATAATTTTATATTTATCACCAGGATGTTCTTTTTGCAATATTTCTCTTTCATATTCGTTTTCATATTCTTTTTTTTCTACTAAATTCACTTTGATTGCATCTGTATCAGTGTCTTCATCAATTTCTTCTACAGTATTATTTGCCATTACTTTATCAATCGTTTCTTGGCCGTAAAACAAGTAAGCTAACCACTGATGTTCCATAGTGGTCATTGCTGTTGTAATAAACCAATCCCTAAATCCATGATAAGGTCCATATAGTATAAAAGCTAGCGAACCTATACCTAATAAAATTAGTATACATACGATTATTATTAATTTTTTTAAAATACTTTTCTTCTTCCTTTTTTTCTTTCTATTATTCTCACTATAATTATTGTTAAAATCATTATCTTCTCTCAATGCTTTTGGTACTTCCTCTATGCCAAATATTTGGTTCATTTGTTTCTCCTCCATTTACATATTACAATATTTTATCCTCTTTTTCAATATGTTTTTAATTAAAAATCCATAATTTCAATTCATTATTTAAATTATAGAATAATCATCGCAATCCTATTAAAGCAGTAGCTAGTCCGTAATCTTTCCCTTCTACTCTATATGAGTGAATAATATTGCTATTACAAACTGAACATATTCCACTATCTTCAATATTATCTTCTAAAATTCCCATTCCCTTTAATAACATTTTATTTATATATACTGTATCAACATACCATTTTTCATGTCTATTAAATATAAACTCATCAGTATTTCCAAGCTTTTTAAATTGTTTATAAAACATTTCTTTAACATCTTCTCCTACTTCAAAATGACATTTTCTTATACTTGGACAAATGCATACAATAATATCTTTTGGATTACATCCGTATATATTGATCATTTTTTCTACGGTTTTAATTGAAATTTCTTGGATTGTTCCTTTCCATCCAGAATGAGTATTTGCAATTATTTTTTTAACAGGATCAAAAAATAAAAGTAATATACAATCAGCATTGGTAGTTGCCAAAACTATTCCTCTTTTATTTGTTATTAATCCATCAGATAAAATTTTTGTATCAATAGTATTATTAGTATTGATTTCATCAATACTTACTACATTATCGGTATGAGCTTGATTAGCCTTAATAATATTCTTATAGTCTGCTCCAATCTGCTTGCAAAATTGTTTATAATTATTCATACTATTTTCATATTCATTATTTGATAATGGCTCTCTATTGGATCTAAATGTTCTAAAATTTTTATCAATTCCAACCGAATAACCATGAGAAATTATATTATTATATTTTTGTAATTTTCTAAATTGTAAATACTCTATATGTTCCGTTTTAATATGATTAACCGTATTATTACTTAATACATCATTATTCATTTTAATTTGTGTTCCTTTCTAAAATTCGCAAAGCTTATTCTAATATAGTTCGCTAGCAATTTTCAAAAAATGTTTCTTTTGATTTTTTATTTATAAATCTATATCCTGTTTTATAAATTCCCGAATTAAAATTACATATATTCTTATATTCACAATACTCACATGGTGTTTTTTTATTTTTGTAATATGGTTTTAATTCTATATTTCCATTTAATATCTCATTTGATATTTCTATTATTGTTTTATTTACAAAATCCTTTAATTTTGAAAATTCTTCAACTGTTAAAGAACTACTCTTTTTATAACTTAAATTTCCATCCTTGTCCATATATGCAGGAATTATTTTAGAAGATGTAGATGGTTTTAAATTATTATCTTGCATAATAGCAACTTTTACGTCTCCTAATATTAATCCCTTCATTTTAAAGTTGTTTTTAATTTTCTCTTCTATTTCTTCTTTAGTCAATTTTTTATCAGAATTAATTATTTGTTCTAACAGATTAAAATATAATACTCCTGCTGGAATAAAATCTTCTGTTTTACACATTGCATCTAAATATGTAATTAGTTGTAATTGTAAACCTCCGTATATATTTGTAAAATCCATATCTTTTATAGATGATTTATAATCAATTATTCTAATATATTGATTATTCTCATCTTTTGCTAAATCCACTCTATCTATCTTACCAATAATCTCAACTTTTTTTCCATTATCTAAATTAATTATTATAGGTTTATATTTCCCATTTTTCACATCAAATGAAATCTCAGTGTCTAAAATATTAAAATCACTGCAATTAAGACTTACAATAATATATTTTATAGCTTTAATTATTATTCTCTTTAATCTATTTACCAATAAAACATATTTTTTTGTAGCATTAAAAATATAATATTTATTTTCAAATAATTTTTTATTTATTATCTCAATAACTATTTTTTCTATAATATCATCTTTTATTTCTTTAATCTTTAGATCTTTTATTTTTAATTCATTAAAAAACAAATCAATGATTTCATGCATAAATGATCCAGTATCAATATTTTTAATTTTTAGTTCTTCTTTTCCTTTTAATTTTAATGAATATTGTAAAAAATATTCATATGGACATGATCTAAACATTTCTAATTTTGAAACACTTGTTGTTAATTTATTTCCGTATAATTTTATTATATTTTCTTTTTTGATTTTTTCTGGTGTTTTTAAATATTTAATATAATTAATATTATTTTTTAATATTTTTTTATATTTATTATTACCAATAAAATATTTATATAATAATTCCACATTTAAATATTCTTGATTTGAAGACATATTGTCTTCTATCAAATAATTATTTTTATTATTTATTTGTAATATTAAATTATTATACAAATCACTTTCTAAATAACAAATATTATTATTATTTAAAATATCACTATATTCATAAATTTTTAAAAATATTTTTTTTAATTTTAAAATTATATTTGAAGCTCTTAATGATTTTCCATCTATATCTGATGAAACATATGATAAATATAATTTTTCTTCAGCAGTAGTAAAAGCCTTATAAATATTATAATTATCATCATATATATTTTCGATAGTTCCTTTAGATAGCTCAATTCCCTTATTTTTTAATAAATCTCTATCATTATCATTAAAAAATCCTTCATCTTTATTTACGCTTGGAAATACTCCATCATTTAACCCTATAATAAAAACAGCTTTAACTTTATGTGATCTAGATCTATCTACATCACCAAAAACAACTTGATCTTGTGTAGCTGGAATTTTTCCAAGATCACTGCTTTTTAGTCCAGTTATAAATATTTTGTAAAATTCATCTAATGTCATATTTTCATTTTTAAATATGTTTTTTATTTCTTTAAAAATATTAATAATTATTTCATAACTAGATTTATATTCTTTTGCTAATTCAAGATTATTTTTAGTTGTTATTTTATTTATTATTTTTCTAATTTCTTTTTTAGAATTTTTATATTTTTTATTTTTTACTTTTGAAACAAATAATAAATTAATATTTTTGTAATTAATTTTATTATTAATTATATTTATTCTTTTATTTATTTTTTCTTCTATTTTTTCATTAATTAAAAAATTATAAAATTCATTAATTATATTCACTATATTTTGTTTTTTACCAATTTTATTTTCAAGGTTAATTAAAGGATTAATTATTCTTTTTCTTAATTCATTTAAATATTCTATTTCTTCTTTATTAATATCTATTCCATACTCGAAATCTTTTTTTAATTTATTATTTTTAATTCCATATTTAATTACATATTTTTCCAATTTAAAAATGTCATTTTCATCTAATTCTGTAAATGGATTTTTTAAATAATTAAAAATAGATTCATATGAATAATTCTTTAATATCACTTCTATAATACTTAAAACATATCTAATTAATATATTTTGATTTAAATCTTTATTTTCATCTATAAAAACTGGTATTTTATATTTTGAAAAAATTGATTTCACAAGTGATGAATATGAATTTATATTTTTTGTAATTATTGATATTTCATTATATTTATAATTATTTTCTTTTATTAATTCTATTATTTTTTTTGCAATATTTTCAATTTCTGAATATTTATTTTTTGCTAAAAATAAATTAATATTATTTAATTCTTTTTCATATTTTTTATTTTTTTTATTAAATAAATTATTTTCAATAAATAATAATTCCTCATTTTTAAATCTATACAGTTTATCTAAATATATTGTTTCAATTTTTTCATTTTTATTTGTTAATTTTATTATTTTATTAATAGTTTTTTTGTTGGGATAAAAAATATCTATATCTGGATTTGTATTAAAATCCAAATTATCTACGCATGCTGTAATAGTGAGGCTTTTCGAGTTTTTTAGTAATTTCTCAATTATAGATAATTCTTGTTTTGTAAATCCTAAAAATTCATCAATATAAATTATGCTATTATTAAACATATTTGTTTTTTCAATATTATTTTCTAATTTAGTTAATAAATCTGTTTCATCTAAATATTTATTCATAATATTTAATTCAAATTTTTCATATATTAATATCATATCTTTTAATTTAATTTTTAAATATTCATCATTTATATTTTCTAATTCGTTTTTTAAATCTTTTATTGATATTTTATTTTTTTTAAATTCAGATATTGTTCTTATACACAAATCAATATTTTCATCAGATTTATTTAACAGCTTTAAATTATTTTTCTCTTTTTGTAAAATAGAATATATTAACATTGATTTTCCACTTTTTGTTATATTATTGTGTATTCCTTCTGTTTCACTTAGTACTCTATATGCCATTCTATCAAAAGTAATTACTTCTGCATTTATAATTGCTTTTTTATTTTCAACTAATTTTTTTTCAGCTGTAAAAGAAAATTGTTCAGGAGTTATTATATAAATTTTATTTTTTTCCCCTGAATTTATTATATCATTTATCTCATCATATATAAACTTACTTTTACCAGAACCTGATTTTCCGTATACAATTCGTAATCCCATAATATCACCTACGGATAGATTATATAGATTTTGTTAAAAGATGTCAATATATTCAATTTTTCAATTGAATATAAATGTATTTATTAAGCAGTAGAAGATTGGAAGTAAAATATAATATTACAATTCCTACCTCCACAGTCTTGTCTCCAACCTCCTACCTCTTACCTCATATATTTCTTACTAATAGCATACTAATTATAAAAATAATTAATTATCCCATTATATATTCCCCAAGCAAGTTTGTTTTGATAATCATCATTTAATAATAATTGTTCTTCATCAGGATTTGATAAAAATCCACACTCAACTATTGTTGTTGGAATTTCTACATGTTTAATTATATAAACATTATCTATACTTTTTGCAATTCTATTATTATCCTTTTCTATATTTTCATTTAAACTATTTTGTATTTCCTTTGCCAGTTTTGCACCTTGTTCATTCCCTTCCTTATAAAAGGTTTGCCATCCATCATATTGTGATTGAGATATTTTATTTAAGTGAATAGACACAAAAATATCTGCTGATGATTCATTACCAATTTTTACTCTATTATGAATATCTGAAATTTTCTTCTGTCTTAATGTTTTGCTATCAATATCATATATAGCATTTTCATCTGAACGTGTAAGTATTACTGTTGATCCACTTTGTTCTAACAAATTTTGTAGCTTTAATGCAATTTTTAAATTAGTTTCCGCTTCTGTGGTACCTTTTGAACTTTGAGCTCCTTCATCTGGAATTCCATGTCCTGCATCTATTACAATTATCTTTTCCGTAACTGGTAGACTTACTGTAGAAATGTAATTATTTTGTTTTTGTAAATCATCTGTAGTAAAAATAAAAACAAAAATAGCAATAAATATGCTTGTAATAATAAATGTTAATCTCTTTTTATTTAATATAATCATATCTTACTCCTAGTTTTAAGAATTTCTATATATTTATATTAATTAATTATTTATTTATTACAATTATAGAATAATTTAAAGTATGAAGTTGAAGGTCAGAAGTAGGAGGTTGGAAATTGGAGGATGGAAGTCGAAAATAGGAAGTGAGATATTAGAAATTAAAAGTACGAGGTATGAACCTTTGATGCTAGCTTTTATATATAATGAGACCATAAAAAAGACTTTTACAGATAACTGTAAAAGTCTTTTTTATATTAACTAATTTAAATTAATTTTTTTTGTTATTAACTGTATTTTTTAATGCTTTACCAGCTTTGAATACAGGAGCTTTTGATGCAGGTATTTTGATTTCTTGTTTTGTTTGTGGATTTCTTCCTTTTCTAGCAGCTCTTTTTCTAACTTCGAAAGATCCAAATCCAACTAATTGAACTTTTTCTCCTTTTTTTAATGCTTCAGTTACAACTTGTGTAAATGCATTAACAACTGATTCAGCTACTTTTTTTGTGCTTTCTGTTTTTGCAGCTATTGCTGCTACTAATTCAGCTTTGTTCATTATAATTACCTCCTAAAATTTTTATGTAGTTACTTGAAATCGTGCTAATAAAGCATTTCGTAATCTACTTTACTTATTTATTCGCCAAAGTTCGATAAAATCCCTCCTTTTTTTATTATTTTTTTTAGTTTTTTCTTATTTCAAGCCTATTTCAGGGATTACAGCAAACGTTCATCTTTGTTTTTCTTTTATTTTTATAGTTGTTGCTGTGTTTGTTTACGTAATTGTGTTATTAAAAAAGTTCCACTTGTAAGACAAGATATAATATTACTTATAATATTTCCAATTATAGCACCTAATATACCTAATTTTTCATTAGGTATTAAAAAAACATTACAAACTAACTTAATAATAATACCTACACTGCCACTTAATGGAGGTACATTTTCTTTCCCTAATGATTGAAGAATTGCATTTATTGTTTGATTTAATAAAGAAAATATAATACATATACTTGATATCTTTAAATATAAAGCTCCTGAATTAGCATTAGGAAATAGAATGTTTAGTATTTTATCAGGAAAAATAAAAAATAATATTGTAATTGGTATTCCTATTAAAAAAGTTATGCATAAAAATGCATTAATAGATTCATATATTTTATGATAATCTCCTTTTACAACTGTTTTAGTAATACGCGGTATAAAAGCTGTAACAAATGGAATATTTAAAGATAATGCTAAAGAGCATAATATATCAATTTTTCCACTTAATACTCCATATTGTATTCTTGCATTGTTCTCATCAATACTCTTTTTCAAAAGCCTTACAACCGTAAATGAATCTATTATTCTATTAAATGATGAAATTATACTGCTTAATGAAATAGGAATAGCTTGTTTAAATATTGTCTTTATAGTTTTTCTTATTCTTGTTGGTTTATAATTAATGGATTGATTTATCTCTTGCCCTATTTCTCTTCTTTTTTTTATATAGTTTAACCATATATAAACTGCACATAACATAGTTGCTATAGTGGTTGCTAAATTTGCTGCACCTGCCATATTACTTACATTACTATTTGTTGTAAATGAAGTAATTTCTACTAATAAAACAGTTAATATTGTTTTAAAAATTTGTTCTAAGCCCTGTGACTTTGCTGTTAATGAGAAATTTTGTCTACCATTAAAATACCCTCTAAATACTGAAATAATTGAAACAAAAAAGACTGATGGTGCAAGACATATTAAACTTTTTTCTGCTTCAGGTATTTGTATCCAATCGTTTGATATTTTTTTTGCACCTAAAAATAGAACAATCGTTACTACTCCACCTATTAAAGCAAATGAAGCAAAAGCTATTTTAAAAATTTTGTGTGCACCTTTCGAATCTCCTACTGCTAATCTTTCTGAAACAAGTTTTGAAATTGCACTTGGTATTCCTGTTGATGAAAATGCTAAAAGTAATGCATATATTTGAAATCCACTACTATAAATTGCATTTCCGGTATCTCCAAAACCATCCTTATTAGTTAAATAAAACTTATATACAAAACCTATTATTTTTACAAAAATCTGTGATATTAATAAATATGCTATTCCTTTAAAAAAACTTTCTTTTTTATATTTCACTATACTATCCTTTCTTTATAGTTTATAGTTAAATATTAAAGTTCAGTAATTTAATAATAAAAGATACCATTTAATAGATATTTAAAGTTGCAGAAAAATGTAGGGGCGATTTTAATCGCCCGACTAAAGATATTACCATGTTAATTATATTTTTCATTTTACATGATATGCTCCTAAACAAATTTAAAAATTAAATGTTTTATTTCTTTATTTGTTTGTGTTTATTTTTAAATTATTGTTCATGTATTTTCTAATTCTTTATTATGCCGTGAACATTTTAGCTGAATTAATATTGCGGGCGATTAAAATCGCCCCTACTGTTTCTCTATAATTTTTACATACTAAACTGTACTTAATTTAATTATGAATTTTCCTAAAACTATTGACATTTTCGCTTTTTTGTATTAAAATTATTCGGTACAAAGTAAAAATATGAATTAAATTAAAACTTCTCCCCGGTGGTTTTTATTTAATTATCATATATATTAAAAAATAGGAGGGTACATTTTACTATGAATAATGCAACATATAGTGTTAAAAAAAGTGAAATTCAAAGAAAATGGTATATAATTGATGCAGCAAATAAGCCTTTAGGTAGAGTTGCTACTGAAGCAGCTAGATTACTTGCTGGGAAACATAAACCAATCTATACAACTAATATAGATACTGGTGATTTTGTTATTGTTATCAATTGTAAAGACATTAAATTTACAGGAAACAAATTAAATTCAAAAATTTACAGACATCATTCTGGATATATTGGAGGAATGAAAGAAGTTACAGCAAAAACTATGATGGATAAAAATCCTGAAAAAGTTATGACACTTGCAATTAAAGGAATGTTACCACATAATACTTTAGGTAGTCAAATGCTTAAAAAACTTAGAGTTTATAGTGGAAGTGAACACGAAAATCAAGCACAAAAACCAGAAATTTGGAATTTTTAAATTATAAAGGAGGAACATTAAATGCCTAAAGCAGAAAAAAAATATTATTATGGTACTGGTAGAAGAAAAAAAGCTATTGCTAGAGTTAGATTAATTGAAGGAAACGGAAAAATAACAATTAATAGCAAAGATTTAGATGAATACTTTGGAAAAGAAACATTAAAAGTAATAGTTAAACAACCATTAGTAGCTACAAATACTTTAGCTAAATATGATGTTATTGCTTCTGTAAATGGTGGAGGATCTACAGGTCAAGCAGGAGCTATCCGTCATGGTATAGCAAGAGCTTTAAATGAAGCTAATTCAGAATTTAGACCTGCTTTAAAATCTAATGGATATTTAACAAGAGATCCACGTATGAAAGAAAGAAAAAAATACGGTCTTAAAAAAGCAAGAAAAGCACCACAATTTTCAAAGAGATAATATACAAAAAGCTTTGGAACTATTATTCCAAAGCTTTTTTATTTTTTAAATTTACTAAAAAATGTGCTTTTTTTATTTTTTCCTTTATTGTCAAAATTAACAAATTCATTTTCCCAATCATCATTTGGTTTTCTTTCATTATTTGGTCTATGATGAGATTTTTTCTTTTTATTAGTAATATTATTTCCCCAAATATCATAGTCTGCTTCTTCATCAAAATCATCAAATTCTTCATTATCATTATTATTATTAATTATAATTTCATTTTCTTGATCTTCTTTATTATCAGTTTCAAATATTTCTATATCTTCATCATCTTCAAAATCATCAATATTTAAATCTTCTAAAATATCTTCATTAGAATCATCTAAATCATTTTCAAATAAATCATCTACAGCTTTATCTGTAGTTGATTCTTCATCTTCAAAATCTTCATCTTCATCAAAAATATCTACATCTTCATCCCATTCATCTTCATCAAATTCATCTATATCATCCTTGTTATCAATATTTTTATCATTAGTTTTAGAATTTTTTTCATCATTTTCTGTTATTCCAAGAATAACATCTATTTTTTTATCAATATCACTTTTAATATTATCTTCATCTTCTTTATCATTATCTTCTTGTTCAAACTCTGTATTATTATCATCTTCATAATTATTAATATCAATATTCTCTATTTTATTATTTTCTTCTATCTTTATTTCTTCATCAGAAGATTCATCTTCATCTGAATCATCCTCTTCGTTATTAATATTAATAAATTCTTTTAAGTCTCTGCCATATTCTTCTATAACACTTTTATTGAATACCTCGTATATTCTTTTCATTCCATCAATTCTCCAATGATTTGGATTTATAACAGCTACAGGTAATTTTAATTTTTTTACTTGATTTTCAAATTCTTCAGCATTTTTTTCCAAATCTTTTAAGTATTCAATATTATATAAATCTAAATATGATTTTTTTGTTGCTTTTCTAGTAATTTCTTTAATTAATAATGCATATAAATTATTAATCTGAACTAAATCTTCATTTATATTTTTACATGCTTCTTCCATAAGTTTTGAATATTCTTCTTCTCCATTTACGGCTGCTAGTCTTTCATTATCAAGAAATTGAATTATATATTCTTTTATAGCATTAATAAAACTAAGTTTACATTTTGAATCTACAATTGTTTTTTTATGTTTTTCTATTTTAATTGAATTGCTTTTTATTTCAGAAAACAATTTATTAGTTTTTTCATATATATTAGCTAAAATATCAGTTTCTCTTTTTTGAGTATCTATACTAACATTAATTGCTTGTTCTATTACTTCTTTATTAAATGGTACTTTTTCTTTTTCTCCATTTTTTTGTATTTTATTTTTTAATTCGTTTTCTGACTCTGTAGAATCCAACTCAATAAACTGCTTCGCTCTTTTAGCTAAATTAATATCAATGTTTTTATAATTTTCTAATGTATCATTTAATTTGTTATTGTATTCTTTTTCAATTACTCTTCTCTTTTTTCCACATTTGTCTCTAACTATGCTCTTTTCATTAAATTCAGCTACCACATTTGTAAAATTAGATGCATTTTCTTTGATTTCTTCATCAAGATTGTTTATAGCATTATTAACCTTATCTAGTTTTTTTTGTATTAAATTTGCATCTTCTTCAATATTTTCAAATACTTCGTTTCTTTCTTGTTGAAGTTGGCTATTTTTCTTGTTAAGAATCTCTTGTTTTTTTTGTATATCTCTAATTTTATTTGCAATTATATCATATTCAATTATTATTTCTTCTTCTTCTTCCGTAACAGTTTTATATCTTTCTGAAACATCTATAAGTTCACAGTAATATTCATAATTTGCTTTAATATTATTTTTTATATCGTATCCAAATAAATTGTTAAAAAATCTTTCTATGATAATTGCATTTCTTTCATACATTAGTATTACCCCCAAAATTCATATTTGCAAATTAATAAAACAAAATGAAATCAAAAATTATTATACCCAATAATTCTTAATTTCATAACGTTTTTTATTATTTTCTTCTTCTGTCTATGGCATAACTACTTCCCATAACTGATTTAACAGCATGTTTTATTTGAGCAGAAACATCTCCAATCTCTAAAATATTATTAAATCTACCTTTTTCAGCAACTACAACAGCAATTGAAATTGATGTAAGTGGAAATTTTTCAATCATACCTTTTCTATTTTCAATTTCTATATAACCTTCTTCTGCATCTTTATCTGTATAAAACTTTTTTATACTATGATCAAAATAGAATATAATTTCTTTACAAATTCGCTCAACATCGATACTTTCTACTATTGCAATAAAATCGTCTCCACCTATATGACCTACAAATCCTCCTCCAAAATTATGTATTGAATTAGTTATTGTATTTGCTGTAAATTTTATAATTTCATCACCTTTTAAGAAACCATAACTGTCATTATATGCTTTAAAATTATCTAAATCAAAATATAAAACTGAAAAATCTTCATTTTTTAATAAACATTTTTTTAATTCTGCCTGAATTTGTACATTTCCTGGAAGCCCAGTTAGTGGACTCATTCTTCTATTTGTTGACAACAATCTGCTTAGATTTTTAACTGTATAATATAAATATCCTTCATCAACAGGTTTTTTTATAAAATACTCAATAGATTCGTTTAATATTTTCATTCTATGTTCTCTTGAACCATTTGATGAAACAACAATTACTGGTGTTATAGTATTATTTTCATCTTTTCTAATTTTTCTACATAATTCGATTACATCTCTATCAATAGCATCTTCGTTTATAATTATAAGTGAAGGTATGCTTTTCAACGCAATATCTATTTGATTTGTTTTTACACTAATAAACTTGTAACCAGCATCTTCTCTAAATAATTCTCTAAATATTACTATTGAAGTATCATCATCATCTATTATATATACTTCGTTAACCATTATTAATATCCTTCCTTGTTGTTCAGATTGTACCTTTTTTATTTAGTAAATTTAACTCTTGATATCTGTGATACATCATCTTTATTATAAACTTTTACTGTTAATCTATTTTCTCCATTTTCAAGTGGGATTTTTTTCCTATATTCAGTACCTTCTATATTTTCCGTAATTGTTTCATTAGAATTTAATGTAATTTCTACTTTTGACAATCCTTGAGAATCTTCTGCTTTAATAAAGAAGCTTTGACCATCTGTTGTTACCTGAACTTTAGGTTTATTAACACCCATAACCTTCTGATCTCTTTTGGTTTCATTTCCATTAATGTCAGTTGCTTTTATGTTTAATGTATGAATTCCTTCAAGAGTAACATCTATTAATGTTTCATTTTTTGTATCATTAATAGTTAAAACTTTTGTATTTTCTGTATCAGAATCCCAATAATATTCTATTTTATCTATATTAATTGGACTTTCTGTAACAGCTTTAATTTTTCCTTCTATTGGAGTTAAAGAAATAGTTGGTCCTTCTTCAACTTCTATAATTGTTTCATACTCTGAAGAAATTCCGTTGATATCTTTTGCTCTTATTTTTATTATATTATTTCCTGCATTCAAATTAATGCTTTCTACAACTTCTAGTTTATTATTTCCATTAATTTCAACTTCATCTTCATCATTGATTCCATATAATACATATGCAATCTCTTTATCATGAGTAACTACTATATTAATTCTATTAGAACTCTGTCTTTCAATAGTAATTATAGGTTTTGAAATATTATTAATTGGTAAATTCTCATTTGATTTATTTGATAAAGTTTTAGAATATAAAAATGCTCCTGTACATGTTGTACCAATTCCAAATATAATTAAAAAAATGCAAAATACAATAATAATTGAATTTATACTTGCTTTTTTAGTTTTTTTCTTTTTTTCAATTTCTACAGATAATATTTGATTCATTTAATATCTCCTATTAATAAAGCGTAAAACGCTATATTTCATTAATTATTCAATATAGATTATAACATAACATTTTTTTATTGTAAATAATTTTAAACAAAGAAAAAGAGGAAATTTTTAGATTTCCTCTTTTTATACTATAAAACATATTTCTTAATTATACTGATTCCCATTCCTAAAACTATTAATATGATTAATCCAGCAGATGCATACATTACAATGTTGTAAACTAAACCTGTTTTAATTGAAAGTATTACTTTTGCATCATCGATATCATCTTCTCCTTCTTTTCTATTGTCTGGAGTAGAATCTCTATCTGGAACACCTTCTTTGTTGTAATCTTCTGATATTTCTGCAACATTTGTTTTTAATCCTAAATTGTTACTTCCATTTATCCATCTGAATATTACTTTGACTTCAGCACTCTCTCCTGGTTTTAGCAATGTATTTTCAAGTAATCTTGTAGAAATAACATTATTTCCTTCATCTTTCCATCCATTATTGTCTTCTGCATAGAATTTTAATCCTTCTGGAACATAATCTGTTATTTCTTTTGCATAACCTTCTATGTCTCCTTCGTTTGTTATTTTTATTGTGTAACCAAATTTAACAACTGTTGAATTTAGTTTTTTCTTATTTATTTCTACCTTTGGAATTATGTCTTTGCTATTATCTCCAGTATTACCTGTTTTAGTTGTAGTTGTTTTTCCATCTTCTGTAACATATACTTCAGATACATATTTTAATAAACTTAAGTCAAATGTTTTAATTAAAATAACTTCGTAGTCATCATCATCTTCATTTTTCTCATTTACATTGTTTGGTCTAGAGTCTATATCTTCTTCTGGGATTGAATCTCCATCTTTGTTTTCATATTTTGTAATTTCAGCAACATTCACTATATTTGTATTTGTAGGAGCTTTATCATTTACTCTACACAATACTTGTAAATCTTGATAATCTAATCCTGATCCTTCACCATTATCATTTTTCTTATCAAATGATTTTAATATTTTGTCTGCATTTCTATCATGAGATAAAAATGTTGTTGAAATTGTTTTTCCATCTGATGCTACTTTCCATTCAAATTTATTTTTGTTAAAGTCACAATCAACATAATCTAAGTATTCAGGTAAATGATCTGTTACTTCTCCTGCATATACATCTGTTTCACCTTCATTATATACTCTGATGTTATATAATACATAACTATGTGCTGGAACTGTTAATGGATCTTTAACCATTACATAAGTTGCATCATGACAATTAGGATCATCTCTTAATTGTGTAGTATCTACCTTTGTAGCTCTAATATATGGATTTTCTTTGCCTCCAACTTTACCATCATTTGTTAAATACTCTCCATCTGAAATTTCAGTATCAGCACTTACTGCGACAATGAATTTTGTTAATGCTAAATCAACTATTTTCTTTCTGATTTCAACTACTTCGTAGTCTTCATCATCTTGGTCATATCTACCTTCTGGTTTACCTTCTTTATTCTTTTTGTCTTCTGGTAAATTATCTGGCTCTGAATCTATATCTTTGTCAATTTCATTTCCATCTTCATCTTCATATTTTGTAATCTCAGATGAGTTTACTAATTTTGTTTTATCTGGAGTTTTTGTGTTTATTCTACATAAAATAGGTAAATCTTTGTAATCTAATTTAGATCCTTTACCATTATCACCTTGTTTATCAAATGCTTTTAACATTTTATCTGTACCATTAGCTTTAGATAATAAGTTTGTTGTAACAGTTTTACCATCTGACGCTACTTTCCATCCATAAGAATTGTTAAATTCGCCTTCAACAAAGTCTAAATAATTTGGTAAATAATCTTTAACCTCTCCAGCAAATACATCTACTTCACCTTCATTATATACTCTTATATTATATAAAACATAAGAATTTTCAGGGATAACTAAAGATGTTTTAACTTGTGTATATTTTGCATCATGTCCACCATTTTTTAGTGGAGTAGTATCTACTGCTGTTTGTCTTGTATATGGATTTGTTGTACTACCTGCATTTTTATTTGTTCCATCTTGTGTTAAATAGTCTCCATCTTTAAATGGATATTTATCACCTACAGCTATTATAAATTTAGTTAATGCTAAATCTACTTTACCAAGTATTATATTATCATAATCTTCATCATCTTGGTAATTCTTATCTCCATCTTTTCCTGGCCATTGATTTGTTTGAGAATCTCTATCTTTTAAATCTGTTACATCTTGGATATTTCCATCTTTATCAGTAGCTTCTGTAATAGCAGCTTCATTTCTAATTGTAATTCCTGCTCCATTTGGTGCACTAACTCTTAATAAAACTTGTACACTAAATCTATCTAATCCTGAACCATCATTGTTATTGTCTTTACTACTATCATATGCTTTTAGGAAGCCTCCTCCAATAGGTGTTCCTATTCCTCCTGATGCTTTTGGAACTGCATTTTCTATATCACATGTAATACTTACAGTTGATTCTCCATTATATGTATCTTTTTTAAGTGTATCATTTGTAGCATCAATTGACCAAAAAGCATTGTGAGTTATTACACTTTGATAAATTCTACTTGGAACTTCTACTTCTGTCATATTTCCTTGTGAATCACATTTAATTATTGTTTTTCCATCTTGTGGTTCTTTTGCATAAACAAATTCTAATCCTGTAGGAATATTATCTGTTATTTTTTTAACATATCCATCAATTTGACCTTCATTATATACTGTAAAATTATATAAAACATAATCTCCTGATTTAACTTTTATTGGTGTTTTATCTTGTATATATGTAGCTGTTGTTGCTGTTCCATTTGCTAATTTTGTAGTATCTATAGTTGGAGCTTTTCTACCCCTTACGACAGTAGCACTCATTTCAGCATCAGAATAGATATCAGCAATATATTTTTGTAAAGCTAAATCAAATACTGCTGGTTTTAGTACAATTATTTCAAAATCATCATCATCTTCTCTTCCTGGGAAATAATCATCATTGTTTGTTCCATCATTATAAACATTTTTTGTGTTATCTCCATTGTTGTTATTTCCACCATGATATCCTGTATATTTATCTCCTGTTGTATTTTGATTAGCAGATGGATTTCTATCTGTTCTTGAATCTCTATCTTGTACAACATCTTGATTTGTTTCAGTATTGTGTGCTCCAGAAATATATGCAATATTTGTTAAATAAGTGTTTGTTGAACTTGAAGGTTCTTGAGTTACTTCACATTCAATTTGAATTGTTTCACTAGCTAAATTATTTTGTCCTGCATAAGCAGCTAAAGTATTGTTACTAACATTTGTAAATGTTATAGTATTGTTTGTATTATCATAAACGTAAGAATAATTTATATTTCCCGATTTATATGTTCCTGTTGTAGTTTTATTTGCTGTATATCCTTTTAGTGCCAAACCTTGTGGTAATTTATCCACTATTGTTTTAGCATATCCATCCATTTCTCCTTCATTGTATACTGTAATTGAATATGTAACAATATCTCCTTTTTCAACAACAACTGGGTCTTTTCTGTGTTTATATGTTGCAGTATTTGGTATTGTACTACTATCCACTGTAATTTTACGTGTAGCATCTGTTCCTTTTTCGTTTATAACCATTTTAGTCTTTCCATCTGAACCTACAATTTTCGTTATTGCTTTTCTTAATGCTAAGTCAAATTCTTTTTGTATTGGTGCATTTACTATTAATTCAAATGGTTCATTTTTAGGTGTAACTTCTACAACTGGTTGTTCTGTTTTATTTGTAGCAACTAATAGTTTCTTCTCATTAGTTTTATATGATCCATCAAATGTAATTTTAATATTATTTCCGTTAACCTTTGATTTAGGAATTGCTATATAAAAATTCTGTCCGATATGATTTGAAAGATTTTGATTTGAATCTTTCTTTCCTTCTGCATTAGAAATATATGCACCTGTTGAAGTATCTTCATTTACAGAAATTGTATTGTTTAATGAATATACTGCAACTCTAGTTTCATCAATTTTAATTGGTCCAACTACATAATAATTTGTGTTGTTAACGGTTTTTTCTGCTAAATTGGCTGTTTCTGGTGCAATTGTTACAGGTACTCCTTGTGATGTTGGTGTAGCTGATGAAGCATTATTATTAGCAGCATCTATTAAATACCAACAAAGAATAGTTGCCATTTCTTGTTGCCAATTTCCAACATGTGCTGAATATCCTGCCTCATCTGTTTCAACATCAAAAGTGTTTCCTTCTAGAACAGGCCAGTTAAGTGAACTAGTATCGGTTGTTCCATTCGAACATATAAGTCTTAATCCTTGTTCTCTTACATTAAATGTTTGATCATTTAAGTTTTCATTATTTTGTGTATCTAAATAATTTGTAAAATACCATAATGCAGCTTGTTGAGCAACTTCTACTAATTCATCAGGCATTTCAACATAGTGAAAATTTGCTGAAGTATCATTATAAAACCATCCATTTGGTGTTATATTACTATCATATATTGACTTATTGTTGCTATCTTTTATATTAAATAATTGTTCTCTAAAATCATACCCTTGTTGTGGTACATATTTATATGTTTTGTTTTCTGTTGGAATTGGTTGCCCATTTATAGCAGTTTCAATAACATTATCATAGACAATTCCCGCTTTAGAAAGTAATTCTCTTTTTTTAGCTAGATTATCATTAGCTGATTCTGATGTGTCTGGAATATATATATTATCTAGTATCCATAATATTTGTTTTAAATATGCACTATCTCCGATTTTTTTATAAGCCACATTCGTATCACCTTTTAATGCTGTAATTTCATCATCTGAACTCAAATCATATACCAAATTATAAGTTGATTGTTCTCCGTTTTCTCCAATATGACCTGTTCTCCAACTATCTCCTACAATTGCATTTAAGCAATAAAAATTTGTTTTCTTGTCATTTGACATAATTTGATAAATTGGATGATGTGACATTCCTGAATTTCCAACTGTATTTAATCCATATCCATTTGTATAATTACCATTAACATATCTAAAATATGATAATGATAAGTCATTTTCTTTTATTGTATATGCTAAACTTGGTAGGACAATTCCTATTCCCAAAATAGCAACCATTATTACGATTAAAGTTCTTAAAATTGTGTTTTTCATTTTCATATAAATACCTTCCTTTACACATATTTCGCTATATTTTATTTTACTATTAATTAAAACATTTTTCAATAGGCAGTAAAATAAATAATTATGAAACTTTTTTGCTAGCCTACAGCTTGTAGGCTTTAGAAATTATTACATTTTCCTTACAATTATATTACATTTTTTTAACAAAATCAAGTATTTATGTAAATATTTATGGAATTTATTTCTTTTAGCAGTATTTATAGTATTATATTACCTCTCACTTCACACTTCTCACTTCAGTTCTCAAAACAAGTAATATTTTTCATAAAAAATAATATACTTATACAAATAATCTGGAGGCAATAATGAAAAAATACAGATGTTTTATTTTTATACTATTTTTGATTATAATTCCAACTTTTTCTTTAGCTGATGACATTATTGAAGAATCATATATATATAATTCAGATTATGATATCGAAGTTTCTTCGAATATTTCAACTATTCCAATTATAAATGCAAAACACGCAATAATACTTGATAGAGCATCTAAAACTATTTTGTATGGTAAAAAAGAAAATGAAATATGTAAAATGGCTTCTACAACAAAAATTATGACTGCAATTATTGTTTTGGAAAATTGTTCAAATCTTAATGAACAAGTTACTATATCAAAAAAAGCCTCTCGGAACGGGAGGTTCAAGACTTGGATTATCCACAAATGATACAATAACTGTTGAAAACCTGCTTTATGGTTTAATGATGGTTTCAGGAAATGATGCTGCTGTTGCTTTAGCAGAATTTCTAGGTGGAGACATTCCCAATTTTGTTAATCTAATGAATGAAAAAGCTCAAAGCCTTAGCCTTACCTCCACTCATTTTGTATCTCCACACGGATTAGACCAAGATGAGCATTTTACAACAGCTTATGATTTAGCTTTACTTACGGATTATGCTTTACAAAATGATACATTCTCAAAAATTGTTAAAACACAAAATTATTCAATAATTATCAACAATCATTCTAAACAACTAAATAATACAAATGAACTTTTAGGTTATTTAGATGGGGTTTATGGTGTTAAAACAGGTTTTACAAATGGTGCAAATCGCTGTTTAGTAACTTCTTGTAAACGTGGAAGTTTAGATATAATTTGTGTTGTTTTAGGATGTGATACTAAAAAAGATAGAACAAAAGATAGTTTAATGCTTATTAATTATGTTTTTAATAATTATACAATGGTAAATATTGAAAATCTTATTAAAACAGAATTTGACAACTGGAAAAAAAATAATACAAATTATTTTCAAATAAATAAAAGTATTGAACAAAATCTAAATGTTGAAATTGATGGTTCTCAAATTCCATTTGCCAATATTGCACTTAATAATTCCAACATAGATAGTATTAAAATATTAATTAATGTTAATTCATATCTTGAAGCCCCTGTTTTATCAGGTAATAAAGTAGGAAGTATTAATATTCAATTGCCAAATAACTCAAGTTTTTCAGTTGATATATTAAGTAGTAGCACTATTAAAAAGAAAAACATATATTATTATACAACTATGTTTTTAAAAGATTACTTTTCACTCTTGACTTTTTAGATTTTTTTTGCTAATATAGATAAGTAACTCTTGCATTAGCTTTTTAATTAATCTTGATTTAGTATGTAATAGTTACTTTAATCCATTATAAATTGCAGGTATAGTTTAGTGGTAAAACATGACCTTGCCAAGGTTAAGTTACGGGTCCGATTCCCGTTACCTGCTCCAAAAAATTGAATAATTATGGCGAGTTAGCCAAGCTGCTGAGGCTGTTCGAATGAATATGAGTTACAGCCTCAGTATGCAACGAACGAATGTGAGTCGCTGGTAAGACACAGTCATTCGTGAGTACAAATTTCATATTTATGGCGAGTTAGCCAAGCGGTAAGGCACGAGTCTGCAAAACTCTGATGATCGGTCCGACTCCGATACTCGCCTCCATATGTGCGAACTTAAACAGCTCACAGTGAAAAGAATTCAATCATAAAAAACGCTCTCTTTTCAAGAGAGTATTTTTTTTATATATTTTTACTTTCAATTGTGATTATTTTGAATTTACAGTAACTTTAAAGGTTGTCTTTTTTCCATCATATTCTACTGTTATAGTTTGTGTTCCTGTTTTGTTTTTATCATATCCTGTTATTTTAACTCCTTTTGCTTAATTGTTTTTGGATCTGTTACTTTTCTTACTAAATTATTATCCCAACTTACTATTCTTTCCTTATATGTTACTGTAAGCTTTCCTCCACTTAAATTTAAATTTTCACCTACTTTATATGTCGTTTTTGTTGGGTTAGATCTTACTGATAAACTATATGTATTAGGTTTAAAATCTATTGTTTTCTTTGTATCTGCATTTATATATTGATTTATCTTATAGAAATTTATTACACTTTTTTTTGTGTTCTTATTGTTACAATTAGCCCCATAAACTCCAACATACATTATTCCTTTTTCATCAAATGATATTGATTCTATTTCTCCATAATCTAAATTTTTTCCTGATATATATAATATTTTTATGAAATTTCCTTCTAAATCATATACATATATTAATGCACTACATACTTCA
>CADAHH010000003.1 GCA_902787685.1 uncultured Eubacteriales bacterium
CCTGCTACAGTCGAACCATCCATTTTTCCATCAGACGAATCATAACTTGCTACTTTTGTTATTGAGCCATTTGCTTGAGATAGTAATTGGTAATTTGATCCTATTGAAATCTTTTTGTCATTCCAACTTGTTCCTTTTTTCCAATTATAATTTGTTGCAGTAGCAAATGATTTTGTTGTTATTAATATAGTTATAATTACAAGTGGCACCATTGTAAACAACTTTTTTTTCATAAATTATTCCTCCATAGATTATACTTTCTTTTTTATTAGTTGTAATTTTTTACTGCTATCTATTATATCGCTTAAATGCTGATTTGTCAAGCATTACATGTTTTTGTTTACATATGAGGTTTACTTTTTGACAAAAAAACAAAAATATATATTATTATTTAAATATCATAATAATGTATAGTAATTCAGGTTGTGTTATATTATTTGTTCCTATGTGTCCCGCAATTACACAAACTTTTTTTGTATCAAAAAAGTAGGAGTTCTTGCTATTAAACTCCCACTTCCAACTATGTATGACACATTTTCTCTAATTATTTTAATTAAATACACAAAATTTCATCTTTCAATGTTTTTTAAATTTTATTTAGGTGGATTTTCTCCAAAGCCATTTCCAATAATTCATCTTTAATGTCTAAAGAACATATATGTTTCATATCTTTTAATTCATTAATACTTACCCATTTTGCTTTTTTTGCATATTCTTTCTCTTCTTCACTAAATCCACTATCAGAAATTTCACCATCAATGATACTTACTAGATAGAAAATCATATAACTTTGATAATTTTTTTGTGTTTTTGGATGATGAAAAAAAGATGTATAGACATTTATTAATTCAATAGGTTCAACTAAATATCCTGTTTCTTCTTTTATCTCGCGCTTTAAAGTTCCAATATGAGTTTCACCTTTTTCAGCAGTTCCACCAGGGAAATCAAATCCATCAAATTGTGGAGAAATTAATACTCTTCCATCTTTAATTGCAATCCCATAAATATGTACATCCATTTGAAGTGAATCTATATTTGCCTGATATTTATTTCTATAATAATCATAAACATTTATCATATTTAAGTTCATAAATTACATCCTTTTTAGTCTATTTAACCAATTCTTTCATGGCTTCTTTTAGTTTTGCCAAATCTACCTCAGCTTTATCATTTGTATCTGCTTTTATTCCCATATAAAGCTTAATCTTTGGCTCTGTGCCTGAAGGTCTTACACAGCACCAAGCATCATTTTCAAGTTCATAATATAATACATTTGATGTAGGAAGTCCTGTTTTAGATACCTCTCCAGTAATCATATTTTTAACAATATCTAATTTGATATCTTTAAATTCTAAAACTTTGTATTCACCTATTTTTTCAGGTAAATTATTTCTCATATTTTCCATCATTTGTTTGATTTTTTCTGCACCACTTGCTCCTTCTAAAACAATAGCAACCTGAGTTTCTTTATAATAACCATATTTTTCATAAATATTAATCATTTGATCCCATAAAGTAATTCCTTGTTCAGCATAGAAGCATGCCGCTTCGCATAAACTCATTACAGCAGAGATTCCGTCTTTATCTCTAGCATAATCACCAATTAAGCATCCATAACTTTCTTCAAAACCAAAAACATATTTTTTTCCATTTTCTTTTTGTTCTTCAATTTTGATTTGTTCACCAATATTTTTAAATCCAGTTAACACTTCTCTAAAGTCCAAATTGTATTCTTTAGCTATTGCTTTTGCAAGATTAGATGAAACTATTGTAGAAATAAACATACCATTTTGTGGCAATATTCCTTTTTCCTTCATTTGAGATATTCTATATTCTGCAATTAATAGAGCTGACATATTTCCTGTAAAATCCATATATTCTCCAGTTTTAGAGTCTTTTGCATAAATCCCTAATCTATCTGCATCAGGATCATTTGCTAAAACTATATCTGCATCAACCTTTTTAGCTAAATCTAAAGCTAATTTAAATGCTTCTTTTGCTTCAGGGTTTGGATAGTCAACAGTAGGGAAATCTCCATTTGGGAATTCTTGTTCTGGAACAACATATAAATTTCTTATTCCAATTTCACTTAAAATCCTTTTTGCAGTTTCTCCTCCAGCACCATGTAGAGGTGTATATACAACTTTTATGTTCTCTCCTTGTTTTTTTACAATGTCTGGATTTATAACTCTTGATTTTAATTCTGCAATGTATTTATCATCTATCTCTTTTCCAATTGTGTTAAATAAACCTTTTTGCTCAGCTTCTATTCTATCCATTTTCTTTATCATTTTATAATCTGTAATAGCTTTTACTTCACTTGTTATATCTTTATCAACAGGGGCTATTATTTGAGACCCATCATCCCAATAAACCTTGTATCCATTATATGCAGGTTTATTGTGGCTTGCAGTTATCATAACTCCTGCAGTACATCCCAATTGTCTTACGGCATAAGATAATTCAGGAACTGGTCTTAACTTTTCAAATACGTATGCTTTAATTCCATTAGCATTTAAGATTAATGCTGTTAATTCACTAAATTCTGGTGACATATGTCTAGAATCATAACTTATAGCAACACCTTTGCTTTGAGTTCCTCTTTTTATAATATAATTTGCTAAACCTTGTGTTGCCTTACCTACTGTATAAATATTCATTCTATTGGTTCCTGCACCTATTATTCCCCTAAGCCCAGCTGTACCAAATTCTAGTTCTTGATAAAACCTATCTTCAATTTCTTTTTCATTATTTTTAATTTTCAATAATTCCTGTTTTGTGGCTTCATCAAATTCATCACTTTCACACCATTTTTTGTATTCCTCTAAATAATTCATACATTCACTCTCCTTTCAATTTTTATAAACATATAATATCAATAAATAATAAAAAAAACAAGTATAATAAATAATTAAATTAAATCAGATTACCATTCAGAATAACATATTATTATGTATGGATACTGTAGGGGCAATTTTTTCTACAATTTAAATATTTTTCTGAACTGTAATTGGATTATAAAAAAGAAGTAAGAAGTGATCTCTCATTTCTTACTTCATATCCTATTTTTCCTTTTTATGAAAATTATTATATAATTCTCTTGCTGTTTCTGGGCTATCTACACCTGTTGCATTTTTTACAGGAGCAAATTCTTCTTCTCTTTTAACTCTTAAAATAGCCATATCATCCACTTCTCCAAAAGCATCAAATAAGAATGCTTCAAATTTATATGCATTTGGGCTTGTTGGAACTACTTTATTTCCATCTTTATCAATATAAGTTGCTTTTTTGAATGCTGAATGATATGGAAGTGGTTCACTTCCCATTCTCTCTATTGCAGAAATGTTAAATAGATTGCATAAAATGTGAGATTCTCCATATAAAAGTTCTCCATTTTCATCTGTTGCCTCTGCCATCTCATCTGTAATTTCTGAATATTCAACAACACTAGGTTTTCCATTTTTCTTACAAAAAGCTCCAACTTTTTCATGTGGATTTGCTTTAACAACTGATTTACCAGCAGCAGTTACTCCTTTATCTATTGCAATTCCCATAAGAACTGGATCAACCATTTTTACTAAACAATTATCTACTCCGCCAATAAATACCCATTCCACTCCAAGTTGTTTCATCTTTTCTACCATTCCACTTTTAACAAGTGATTCATATACTCCACCATGGCCATCAGCTGCTTCTTTAATTAAATAATCTTCTCCAATTAATATTTTTCCTTCTGTATCTATCATTGGTAATTGACCTTGTATAAAAAAGAATATATTTTTTTCATATCCAAAATATTTATTATCTTTAAAGAATTTAACTGTTGCTTCATTATTTTCTTTACTTGTCATAATAAACCATGGTATTTGTACATTATATTTTATATTCTGTTCTTTTATATAATCAAATAAAAGTTCAAATAATGATTTATGTGAATCTAAACCTATATCATATGTCCCTTTAGGTCCATTATGTCCAAGTCTTGTTCCTTGTCCTCCTGCCATTGTAACTACAGCTAGTTTTCCTGCTCTAATTGCTTTTTCTCCTATTTGTTCATAATATTTGTAATCTTCATTTAATTTATATTTATCCATAAAATCTATTGGCTCTATTTCAGAATCTTCATTTTTGATTCCATCTTTAGATTTATCATATAGACTCTTAATAAGCTCAAAATCAATATTTTCAATTTGTTCTAATAATTTATTTTGTTTACTTTCTTCCATATTATCATAAAAATTTAAAAGATGTTCTTGATTGTATTTTTTTAAAGTATGTCTTATCTCTTCAATATTGTGTTCCATTTAAAACCCTCCTTAAATATTTTTTATTTATTATTGAAATAGATAAATTATGTTTAACATCTTTATACACTATTTTTGTTTTTTTGGCAAGACCCCTTGTAAAAATAATTGCACCTCTATATACTCTCTGTATTTAGGACTCCCTTATAATTATTTTGTATATAATTTGATTTAATACTAGTATTATTTACATCATAGCAATCAACGATGTTTTTTACATTTATTTTATATTTTCTTATTTTTTTATTTATAATATCTCTATATTCTTTATTTCCATTAATAATAACTGTGTATTCTTTTACATCTTCATTATTAATTAAATCTATTTTTTCTGTATTCCAATTCTTTATATCTATTATTCTATTTTTATTCTCATTACTTAAATTTAATTTTTTTAATAAGGTATGTAGTGTTTCTAATAAGTTATTCTGTGTAAATATTAAAATTTCTGATTCTTTTAATTTATTTTTAATAAATGGAAGTAATATCATTTCTAAGTGATATTCGCTCACATATAAGCAACAATATTTATTTATGTTTTGCTCTTTTGTGATCATTCTTTTTCCTCCTCTCACATGGAAAATTTTACCATTGTTTCAATAATATGTCAATAATATTTCAATTATATTTCATTGACTTTTTTCGACTTTTAGACTTGATGTATAAATTTAGTTTTTTTGTAAATAATTTACTATAACTAGAAGTTGGAGATTGGATGTCAGAGGTTGGATGTCGGAAATTTAAGATTATAGTGTTAATCCTTAATACCTCTTACCTCTTACCTCTTACCTCCTACCTCATTAAATAAAGAAAGGTAATTTTATTTATGAAAAAAAGAATTTTATTTTTAATGCTTCTATTTACATTATATATTTTTGTAAATTTCTATTGTTATGCTAGTAATATTTTAAATAATATTGAGGATAAAGTATTTAGATTACATATTATTGCAAATAGTAATTCAAAAGAAGATCAAGATCTAAAATACAAAGTTAGGGACAATATTATTTCCTATATGAATGAAATCTGTAAAGATGCATCCTCAAAAGAAGATGTCATAAAACTATCCCAAAAACATATTAATGACTTCAAACAAATAGTAGATTACACAATTATAGAAAATAGTTTTAATTATTCATCAAATGTTGAAATTGGAAACTACGAATTTCCAACAAAGAAATATAAAGATATATCTCTTCCAAGCGGCTACTATGATGCTTTAGAAATTAAAATTGGCTCACATTCTGGTCAAAACTGGTGGTGTGTTCTTTATCCGAGTTTATGTTTTATTGATGCTTCTTCTGGAATATTACCTGAATCTTCAAAAGAAGAATTGAAAAACATTCTAACTAGTGAAGAATATGCTCTTATTACAGAAAACACTCCAACATATAATTTTAAATTTAAATTAGTTGAATTGTTTAGTAATAGTTTTATATTAGGTAAAAATAAGGTTTAAAGTTGGAGGTTGGAGATCGGAGGTTATAAACTTCCTACCTCCTTCATCAGTTTTTTAATTTTAAAAAAACAGTTGTAAAATTACCAACTTTATGTTATATTACTAAAAGAAATATAAAAATTCATTGGGGGTATACAATTGGAAAAATTAGTTATAACAGGTGGGACTCCTTTAAAAGGAGAAGTACAAATAAGTGGAGCAAAAAATGCAGCAGTTGCTATTTTACCGGCAACTTTATTAATAAATGGTATATGTACAATAAATAATTTGCCAAATATTAGTGATGTTAAAATCTATTGTGAAATCTTAGAAACTCTTGGTGCAAAAATAATATGGAATTCAAAACATGAAATTACAATAGATACATCAAATATTACTACAACAGAAGCTTCTTTAGAATTAACAAGTAAATTTAGAGCATCATACTATCTACTTGGTAGTTTGCTAAGTAGAATGGGAACAGCAACAGTTGGAATGCCAGGTGGGTGTAAATTAGGTGCAAGGCCTATCGATCAACACATTAAAGGATTTGAGGCATTAGGAGCAAATGTTGAAACTACTGGTGGAAAAATAGTTGCTAAAGCAAAAAAATTAACTGGTACATCAATATATATGGATATAACCTCAGTTGGTGCAACAATAAATGTAATGCTAGCAAGTGTCCTTGCAGATGGTGTAACTATTATTGATAATGCCGCAAAAGAACCTCATATTGTTGATGTTGCAAACTTTTTAAATACAATGGGTGCTGACATTAGAGGTGCAGGAACAGATACTATTAAAGTAACTGGAGTAAAAGAATTAAAAGGCGGAACTTCTTATTCAGTTGTTCCAGATCAAATAGAAGCTGGTACATTTATGGTTGCTGCAGTTGCATCAAAAGGTGATGTAACTTTAAAAAACTGTATTACAAAGCATTTAGAATCAATTACAGCAAAAATGCTTGAAGTTGGGGCAATGGTTGAAGATTATGGTGACTCTATTAGAGTATATATGAATAAAAGACCATCAAAAGCTAATATTAAAACACTTCCATACCCTGGATTCCCTACTGATATGCAATCTCAAATGGGGGTATTATTATCAATTGCAGACCGGAAACAGTACAATAAATGAGAGTATTTGGGAATCACGTTTCCAATATACTGAAGAATTAAACAAAATGGGTGCAAAAATTAATGCTCAAGGAAAAACCGCCTTTTTTGAGGGTGTTAAAGAACTTAAAGGTGCTCCAGTGTTTGTTTCTGATTTACGTGCCGGTGCAGCTTTAATTATAGCTGGTATTATTGCCAAAGGAACCACCGAAATATATAATTTAGAATATATCGATAGAGGATATGAAAATATTGAACAAAAATTTAGAGATTTAGGTGCAAAAATCGAACGAATTGAAGAATAATAAGAGGAAATACATATGTTAAATTTTACTAGTTTATATAGTGGTAGTAGCGGAAACTGCTTATTTGTAGAAACACAAAACACAAAAATTTTAATTGATGCAGGTGTTAGCTTAAAAAAAATAGAAAAAGGATTAGAAAGTATTAATGTTGAACCTTCAGATTTAAATGCTGTTATTGTAACACATGAACATACTGACCATATACAAAGTTTAGGTAATCTATCAAAAAAGTTTGATTTACCTGTATTTGCAACATCTGGCACATTTGATGCAATGCCAAAACAGACAGAAAAAATTTCTGAAATAAATAAAAATAATATTAATATCAATGAAAAATTTTATGTTGGAGATATTGAGATTTTACCATTTCAAATCCCTCATGATGCTGCAGACCCTTGCGGATTCACTTTTTTTGCAGACAATACAAAAATAAGTATAGCAACAGATATTGGTCATATGACAAATGATATTATAAAAAAAATTGATGGAAGTGAATTTATCCTTTTGGAATCAAACTATGATTCTGATGTTTTAAAATATACAAAATATCCTTTTAAGCTTAAAGAAAGAATTGCAGGTCCTACTGGTCATTTATCTAATAAAATTGCCGGACAAACAATTAATTATTTAATTAATTCGGGGTTGAAAAAAGCTGTATTAGGACATTTAAGCAAAGAAAGCAATTTTCCTGAACTTGCATATCAAACAGTTATGGATGAAATAATTTCAAATGGTACTAATATTGATGGATTCAACTTGTCTGTTGCAAAACGTGATTATCCAGGTGAAATAATAAAAATTAGTTAATTTCATATATATACAATTGTAGAGAAAATAATATTCTATTATAAAATGGAGATGTAAATTTGTTCAATTTGGTGGGGATATAAATTTATATTTTCATTTTTGGTTGTTTAAGGGGCTTTATTTTCTCTACAAGATTAAAGTCTTTTATTTTTGAATTCTATTATTTTGACTCTTTAATTAATTTTTTTGATAAAAGTTTTATAATTAAAGATTTAATAAAAATAAAAATTAATAAAAATACTAAAACAAATATTAAAATTTTAAGAATCATAAAACATCCTTTGATTTAATTTTAAATAGATTTTCAATTTACTCATTTGATTATATTAATTCATTGGTCAATAAATATTCACAATTTTTTACTAACCTGTTAAAATTATACTAACTCATTTTACATAATTTGTCAAGAAAAATCGTACAACATATTTCGACAAAATTCGACTATAATAATCTTTATATTTGTTTTTTATGGAATTTTTTTACAAATAGTATTGACTTAATTGTAAAAATATGGTAATATTGTTTCAAATAATTCTAAAAATATCTTTAATAAAAAAGAGGAGGATTTATTATGAAATCAACTGGTATTGTAAGAAATCTTGATGAACTTGGCCGAATTGTTATTCCTAAGGAAATTAGAAAAAAATTAGGGATTGATCAAAAAGATCCAATAGAAGTTTATATTGATGGTAATTCTGTTGTATTAAAAAAATATGAAAAAGGATGTATATTTTGCAATAATTCCAAAGATTTACAAGTATATAAAGACAAGCTTATTTGTAAAAAGTGCTTAGATAAGATTTCAGATTTGAAAAATGAAATGTAATAACAAGATTTAATTATATAAATAGAATTTAAGAGGTTGGAAGTCAGATTTCCAACCTCTTAAATTCTACCTTACACTTCTCCCCCTCTAATTTACACAAACTCCTTATAAACCTCATTCTTGTTTACTCCCCTATCTTTTGCAATCTTTTTTATTATTTCTTTTTTTTCCAATCCTTGATTTTCATAAAATTTATAGTGCTCTTTTAAGTCTAAATTATTTAGAAAATTTTCTTTTTTTGCTTTTTGTGCTCCTTCAATTAGAATAATCATTTCACCTTTTAAATTAACGCTTTTGTTTATAATTTCAGAAATACTTCCTCTAATAAATTCTTCATGAATTTTAGTTAATTCTCTTGCCAAAACAATACGCCTGTTTTCAATAATATCAGATAAATCTTTTAGTGTTTCTTTTAATTTATGAGGAGCTTCATAAATTATTGCAGTTTTAAATTCAGATTCTATTTCATCAAATTTTTCTTTTCTTAGCTTTTTATTTAATGGTAAAAATCCAAAAAATGCAAATTCTTTTGTGTCTAATCCAGAAGCAATTAATGCAGAAATTGCAGCACAAGCTCCAGGAATAGGTATTACTTCTATTCCCTCTTCAATTGCTTTTTTGGCAATTACTTCTCCCGGGTCAGAAATGCCAGGTGTTCCTGCATCAGAAACAACTGCTATATTTTGACCTTCTTTCAATTTTGCAATTAATATATCCTCTCTATTTTCTTCATTATGTCTATGATTACTAATTAATGGCTTTTTTATATCAAAATGATTAAGTAGTTTTAAAGTTGTTCTAGTATCTTCTGCTGCTATTAAATCAACTTCTTTTAACACTCTTAATGCTCTTAGTGTGATATCTTCTAAATTCCCTATTGGTGTAGCAACCAAATATAACTTTCCGTTCATTTTTAATTCCTTTCATTGTTTATTTATATTATTATATCTGGCGATTAAAATCGCCCCTACACATCTATTTATTGTATATTCTCAAAATATCTTCTGTATACTTTCCATCTTCATCATATACATACAAATTATCTTCAAATTTTAAAAATGGTTTTCCACATTTTACTCCTTTTATGAGGATAAGGTTAGTTGGCTTTTGTTTATTTGGATAAACAAACTTGATTTTTTTAGGCTCAATACTATGTTTTCGCATTAAATACAAAATATCAACCAGCCTATCTGGTCTATGAACCATATAAAACTCTCCAAAATCTTTTAATAAGTAACTTGTCGACTCTATAAAATCCTCTAAAGAAGCGGTTATTTCATGTCTGGATATTAATTTTTGACTATTTTCATTAACAATTCCTGTATTTAGCTGTTTATAAGGTGGATTTGTTGTAACAGCATCAAAACTTCCTTTTTCGTATTTATCTTTTAAATTCAAAATGCTATCATTTTCTATTTTTATTCTATTTTCTAAATGGTTTAATTCTATGCTTCTACTTGCCATTTCCGCAACATCTTTTTGTATTTCTACTCCAATAAAGTTTGTATTTTTGGTTTTTGCAGATAACAGAATTGGAATTATTCCTGTTCCGCTTCCTAAATCAATTACTTTTGAACTAGGCTTTATTTCTTTTGCAAAATCTGTTAATAAAACACTATCTATTCCAAAGCAAAAGCCCTCCTTATTTTGTATTATCCTTAGACCTTTATACTCTAAATCATCAATTCTTTCATTTTCTTTTAATTCAAATTTCATTTAAATTCTCCAAACTCAGATTAAATCTCGATTCAATTCAAACTTATAAATATATATTTATAATTTTGAATTGTTAAAAAATCTCTCTCTTCTATCTCCGACCTCATACCTCTATAATTCACTTATTATACAATTCCATCATATTATACAATAAAAAAGGAGATTTTTCAATGAATAACATAATATTTAGTAACCAACCTCCTACTTTACCTTCATCAAATAGTGATAATACTGCAAAGAAAAAAATAGATATAAAACAATTGAAAAATAATACACTAAATTCACTTAATGAAGTCGAAAATTTTTTAAATGATTTTCATAAGTTTAAAAAATATATTAAATTATATAAAATTTTAAAATAAAGTTCTAAAAAGGACAAAGGAATAATACTCTTAATTAGCTATAGCAATCATTTATGAAAGGAATATAATTATTTATGAAAAATAAAAAATTTCTATTTTTGCTTATTTTTGTACTTGCAATAATTGTAGTACTTTTATTTTACATAGTAAAAAACTTTAATTCAACTGACAAAAGCATTACACAAGAAATTACTCCTGAGGAGGAAATAAGTGAAAATCAGTTAAGAGAAACAGTAGTTACTCTCTACTTTTTAGATAAAGAATCAAATACACTTAAATCAGAAGGAAAATTGATAGATTCTGCTTCCCTAATTCAAAATCCATATAAAGAGTTAGTAAATTTATTGATTCAAGGTCCAAAATCACAAAATTTAGCAAATGTATTTCCAGAAAATACACAAATATTAGATACCTATATAAAAAACAACTGTGTAACTTTAGATTTTTCGGAAGAATTATTAAATTTTGAAAATGAAGATCAAAAATATAATATTATAAATAGTATATTAAATACTCTCACTCAATTAAATGAAGTAAACTCTATCGAATTTTTGATAAATAACGAAAAAAGTGACGTTTTTTCTGACACATTTACCCATTGACAAACACCTAATAATATTGTAATATAGATATGATATATTGTTTTAAACAAGAATTTATAGAGGTATAAAAATGATAATTGAGGAAGAAAAAGTCGAAATTGTTGAAGATGAAAATATGTCTTCATCAAAAGAAAAAAGCAAAAAAACAAAAAAGAAAAAAAATGAATCAGAAAACTCTAATGGAAATGTTGCTATTAAAGATAAAGTTGATGAACAAAATGATTTGAAAAACAATGATGAAAATCCTAATAATGAAAACAAATCTGCTAATCAAATATTAGAAAATACACTTGATACTGCCGATATACCTATTTCAGACAACAAACAAGTGGAATCAAATGCAAATGTTGATACAACTACTGAAACTGAAACTAAAAAAACATTTTCAGAAGAACCTTTAAGTGAAGAAGACAATAATGAAATTAATGAAGATTATGAGTCTCATAAATCAAAAAGTATTCTTTCTATTATTCTCATAATTTTATCTGTCTTTTTAGTACTAGTATTAATATGCTTTGGAGCGTTAACATTTTATAATTATAAAAATAAAAATGTAATTGCAAAAGGAGTATCTATTAATTCTATTGATTTATCATACTGTACAAAAGATGAAGCAAAAGAAAAAATTAATAAATATTATACAGAACAACTTTCTAATGATATTACTCTTGTTTATAATGATTACAAAACATTTATAAAAACTGCTGAAATTGAGCTTAATTATAATATTGATTCAGCTGTGGATTATGCTTTTTCTTACGGAAAAAGCGGAAATGTATTTCAAGATGACTATCATATACTTGCATCTTTAATAAAAAACGAAAACATAATTCCAATATACACCTTAAATCAGGAATTATTAACCAAATTTTTAAATAGTCTTTCTACAGAATTGCCAGGAGCAATCGTTGAAAGTAGCCATTACATAGATGGGAATAAACTGATTATTACAAAGGGAACTCCAGGTAATGTTGTAAATATTGAATCAACAACAAATATTATAAAATCACAACTTACAAATTTATCATACATAAATAATCCTATAACTATTGAAGTTAAAACACAAAATCCAAAAGAAATTAATGTAGATGAAATATATAAAGATATTCATAGAGAACCAAAAGATGCCTATTATACAAAAGATCCTTATAATATTTCCCCATCTGAAAATGGTATTGATTTTAAAATATCTATTGATGAGGCTAAACAATTAGTACAAAATTCTGAAGCTGAGTGTGAAATACCTTTAAAAGTCTTATATCCAAATGTTACTACAAATATGATAGGTCAAGAAGCATTTCCTGATTTATTAGGTTCTTTCTCTACAAATTATGTTTCAAACCCTGATAGAACAACAAATCTACGTTTGGCTGCAAATAAGATTAATGGAACAGTTCTAATGCCAGGTGAAGTATTTTCATATAATGGTATTGTCGGTGAAAGAACTATTTCAGCTGGATATAAAAATGCTGCTATTTATCAAAATGGTGAAGTTGTAGATGGCTTAGGTGGCGGAATTTGTCAAATATCTACAACACTATACAATGCTGCATTATTTGCTAATTTAGAAATGGTAGAATTATATAATCATCAATTTGTACCATCTTATGTTACAGCCGGGAGAGATGCTACAGTTGTATATGGTGTAAAAGATTTCAAATTTAAGAACTCTCGCAAATATGCCATTAAAATTACATGTTCAGTTTCAGGTGGAGTTGCAAAATTTCAAATCTGGGGTGTAAAAGAACCAACTGAATATGATGTAAGTGTTTATGCAAATGTTTCAAGAACAGCTTCTTACATAAAAGCAACCACCTATAGAACTCTAAAATTAAATGGCGAAACTATTAAAACAGAAAAAATTGCTAATTCGACATATAAAGTACATTAAAAGCGACAAATAGTCGCTTTTTTTAATTGACAATTGCTCTAAAATGTTGTAAAATAGGTAAGTAGTAATTAAATTTAACATAATATTTAAGGAGTAAATGTATGGAACATTGTATTTTACATGTTGGCTTAGATGTTGGCTCTACAACAGTAAAAATTATAGTAATGAATGATAACAAAGAAATAATATATAAAGATTATAGAAGACATTTTTCAGATACAAAAAATACAATTTGCACTATGTTATATGAACTAAACGAAAAATATCCAAACTCAGAATTTACAATTGCACTTACGGGTTCAGGGGCTATGTCTGCTGCTAAATTTTTAGGTGTTAGTTTTATTCAAGAAGTTGTATCATGCAAAAGAGCAGTAGAAAAATATATACCTGAAACAGATGTTGTAATTGAGCTCGGTGGAGAAGATGCTAAAATTATCTATTTTGATAAATCTATTGAACAAAGGATGAACGGAACCTGTGCTGGTGGTACAGGCGCTTTTATTGACCAAATGTCAAGTTTACTAAACACTGATACTGCTGGCCTAAATGAAATGGCAAAACATCATACAACAATTTACCCTATTGCTTCTAGATGTGGTGTTTTTGCAAAAACAGATATACAGCCACTTATAAACGAAGGAGCTGCTAAAGAAGATATTGCAGCATCTATATTTCAAGCAGTTGTTAATCAAACAATATCAGGGTTGGCATGTGGTAGACCAATTAGAGGTAAAGTTGCTTTTTTAGGTGGACCACTTACATATCTTTCAGAGCTTAGAAATAGATTTATTAAAACACTAAATTTAAGAGATGATGAAATTATAATTCCTGAAGAAGCACATCTTTTAGTTGCAACAGGTGCAGCTTTAGATTCTTTTGAAGAAACTCCTTTTACAAATGAGGAATTAATTAAAAAAATTGAGAGTTTTAAGAATTCAATTGATAACACGACACATCCAATAGAACCTTTATTTAAAAGTAAACAAGAATATGAGTCATTTAAAAAAAGACATAGTGGGTCTACTATTGCAAAAAATAAATTAAATAATTACAAAGGTGATTGTTTTATTGGTATTGATGCTGGTTCTACAACAACTAAACTTGTTTTAATTGATAAAGATGGTAAACTATTACATTCTATTTATGGAAGTAATGAAGGAAATCCTCTTCAAAGCACAATTAAAATGCTTAAAGAGTTATATTCTGTTATTCCTAAAACTGCTAAACTTCGCTTTAGCGGAGTTACAGGTTATGGAGAACAATTAATTAAAACTGCATTAAATGTTGATATTGGAGAAATTGAAACTATTGCTCATTATACTGCTGCTAAAACCTTTGAACCTGAAGTTACAAGCATTGTAGATATTGGTGGACAAGACATGAAATACATACATCTTAAAAATGGTGCAATAGATACAATAATGCTTAATGAAGCATGTTCATCTGGTTGTGGTTCATTTATTGAAACATTTGCCAAAAGTTTAAATTTAGATATATCTGAATTTGTAAAACAAGCAATTGAAGCTAAAAGGCCTGTTGATTTAGGCTCAAGATGTACAGTTTTTATGAATTCAAAAATCAAACAGGCTCAAAAAGAAGGTTACACAGTTGGTGATATTTCAAGCGGGCTTTCATATTCTGTAATAAAAAATGCATTACAAAAAGTTATGAAAATACGTGATTTTGAAACACTTGGAAAAAATATAGTAGTACAAGGTGGAACTTTTTATAATGATGCAGTTCTTCGTGCTTTTGAGAAAATAGTTGGTAAAAATGTTATTAGGCCTGATATTGCTGGTTTAATGGGAGCTTACGGAATAGCCTTAATTGCAAAAGAACAATATGAAACAAATTTAAATATGGAGTATTATTCAAGTATTTCAAAACAAGAAGACTTAGATAAATTAGATATTAAAATTACTCATACAAGATGTAATGGTTGTGAAAATCACTGTAAACTTACAATAAATACATTTAATAATGGTAAAAAACACATTTCAGGAAATAGATGTGAAAAAGGTGCTGGAAATAGTGATTCAAATAAAAAATCACTTCCAAACCTTATTAAATATAAATATGAGAGAATTTTTGAGTATAAACCTCTTGATGAAAAACAAGCTACACGTGGAACAATTGGTATCCCTAGAGTCTTAAACATGTATGAAGACTATCCTTTCTGGTTTACTTTTTTTACAAATTTAGGTTTTAGAGTAATTATTTCAGAAAAAAGTACTAGAGCAACTTATGAAAAAGGCATGGAATCAATGCCTTCAGAATCTGTTTGCTATCCTGCCAAACTTTCACACGGTCATATTGAAAGTTTGATAGAGCAAGGAATTAAAACTATATTTTATCCTTGTATGCCATATTCTAGAAAAGAACAAGAAAAAGCAGATAATAAATTTAATTGCCCAATTGTTATTTCATATTCAGAAGTGTTAAAAAATAATGTAGAAAATCTTAAAAAAGATGATATCAAATTCATAAATCCTTTTTTACCTTTTGATATGCCTAATTTAGTAAAAAAAGTAATGGAACTTGAAGAATTTAAAGAATATAATTTTTCAAAACAAGAATTAATAAATGCTGCTGAAAAAGCAGAAAATGAATATCAAAAATGTAAGGAAGATATTAGAGAAAGAGGTAGAAAAACAGTTAAATATTTGCAAGATAATAATTTAAAAGGTATCGTTTTAGCTGGTAGACCATATCATATAGATCCAGAAATCAATCATGGAATTGATACTTTAATTACATCTCTTGGTTTAGCCGTACTTACAGAAGACAGTATTTCAAATGAAGTAGAAGTTAAACGACCTATCAGAGTTGTAGACCAATGGATGTTTCATTCTAGACTTTATGCTGCTGCAGACTTTGTTGGTAAACATGATAATCTAGAATTAGTTCAGCTTAATTCATTTGGATGTGGTGTAGATGCTGTTACAACTGACCAAGTTGAAGAGATTTTAAGAAGTTTTGGAAAAATGTATACTCTAATAAAAATAGATGAAGTAAATAATCTTGGGGCAGTTAAAATTCGTATACGTTCTTTAATTGCAAGTATGAATAAAAGAGAAACTGAAAAATTAAATGGCAATTATGAAATAGACAAAAAAATTTTTACTAAGAAGATGAAAAAAGATTATACAATATTAATTCCTATGATGCTACCTATACATTTTGAACTATTAGAACCAGCTGTTAATTCATGTGGTTATAATATGCATTTACTTAGAGAATGTACTATGCATACTGTAGAAACAGGTTTAAAATATGTTAATAATGATGCTTGTTACCCATCTATCTTAGTTACAGGTCAAATGATTGAAGCTTTAGAGTCTGGCGAATATGATGTAGATAAAACTGCTTTAATTATGTCTCAAACAGGCGGGGGTTGTAGAGCAACTAACTATATTGGCTTTATCCGTAAGGCTCTCAGAGATGCTGGTTTTGAACAAGTACCTGTTATATCTTTAAATGTTGTTGGTATGGAAAAGTCATCTGGATTTAAGTTAACTCCACATATGATAGAAAAACTATTAAGAGGAGTTATGCTAGGAGATTTACTTCAAAAAATGTTATATAAAAACAAAGCATATGAAGTAAAAAAAGGTCAATCTCAAATGATATTTAATCAATGGATGGAAAAATCTAAAGATTTGGTAACAATAGGATCTAGCAAAGATTTTAAACAAGCTGTATACCAAATAGTTGAAGAGTTCGAAAATATAGAACTTGATTTATCTAGGAAAAAACCAAAAGTTGGAATAGTTGGAGAAATATTAGTCAAATATCATCCTTTTGGAAATAATCATGTTACTGATTTATTAGAAAAAGAAGGTGCAGAAGTTGTTCTTCCTGATTTTATGGGATTTATAAAATATATGGCTACAAATAAAATTACATTTAATAAATTATTAAATACTAATAAAACAGCAAGTACAATTAGCAAAATTGCATTAAATCTTATTAATATTATGGAAAAAGATATTAGAGAAGCTCTATCTAAATCAAAAAAAGATTATTTGCCACTTACTGATATTTGGGATTTACAAGACAAGGTAAAAGGTATTTTGTCCATAGGGAATCAAACAGGAGAAGGTTGGTTTTTAACTGCTGAAATGGCAGAATATATTGAACACGGAATAGAAAACATAGTTTGTATACAACCATTTGCATGCTTACCAAACCATGTTGTAGGAAAAGGTGTAATTAAAACAATTAGGCAAAAATATCCATTTGCAAATATTTCGCCTATTGATTATGACCCAGGAGCTAGTGAAACAAACCAAGCAAATAGAATTAAACTTTTGATGACAGTTGCAAAGGATAATTTAAAGATTAAAGAAAATGAAAAAATAGCATTAAAGAATGAAAATGAGAATAATTCAAACAGTGTTAAATTAGAAAGTAAAATTTAGAAAATCGGAAATAATATCAATGTTCATTAAGAAAAGAGTAAGAAGCGGGATTTTAAATTCTCTACTTCTTACTCTTTATTTATTGTTCAGCTTTTTTATTTTTTCCTTTAAACATACTAAACATATATACTACAAAGATAGCAGTTAATACTAATACAATTAGCATTATATAAAATGGATTCTCTTCTATAGGTGTTTTATTTAGTTTTCCCAGCACTGTATATACAATTTGTAATAGTGGTCTAAATGCAAGGATCTTTAAATAAAAGACTAACCATTTTTTTAGTATTCCTTCATTTCCTCTAAATTTCATTATTTCGTCTACTATTATTATTAAAGGTGTAATTGCGATAATAATACCTAATAGAATCATTCTAAAATATAGTATATAGTGTAACCCTGCTTTAAAAATTGTTAATATAAATCCACATAATATATAAAATAGATTTATTCCTAAATTATTATCCCAACTGCAATTTGATAAAATCATATATAATCCTTCAAAATTAGTAGTGAAATAAAAGTCGATTTGTTGTCCAGAATTTCCTACTGCATTACCATCAAAATCATAATGAAAATCACCTATCTTCTCTCTATTTTCTCTACTTGTATATCCAAAAGGGTCTGAACTATCTGCAACATGAGTATAATATATATACGAACTGCTTGGTTGATGTACTATAGTTACATGTGGAATGTATTTGCTTTTATCAGTATCGTCATAGGTTGCTCCATTAGTTGTAATATATTGTACCAAATTAGTAGATGCATGTTCATCAACATATCCTGGCAATGTTCTTTTCCCATCCACTAAGACACTTCTTACAACTGCTTTCATTTCTGGTGTTACTGGACCTCCTCCTGCATATTCAGCTAAATGTCCTGTATCTATGAATGTACTTGCTCTATCAAACCAAAAATATTCTGTGTCTGATCTTGGAGCACCTACCATTTTATATAATCCTGCTCCGCCCGTAACTCCATGACATTGCCCATTATGGTGTAATTCAAAAAGGTTTGCCATAAGTGATGCTTCTGCTGCAGCTCCTTCTAACGAACCTTGTTCTGAATAGGCTACTGCTGCAAGTCCAGTTAATTCTTGGTCTGTCAGCTGATATTTAATAAATGGTGTTGGAGTTGTTGATTTACTTGAATTTCCACTTCCAGTTATACCAGATGTTACCGCATTAACAAAATGATTATAAATTCTTATATTAGTCTCTTTATTATAGTGAGTAGTATCAGTAGAGTTAACCATTTCAAATCCTTCATTTACTAATTTATCATATAATGGAATAATTGTTACCCTATCTGATAATCCATTTTTTAAACTTTGGTTAAATGCTTTGATTTTTTCATTAGTTGCATATTGATCATCTCTTTTTAATGGACCTACTTCCGCATAATAAACTTTTGCACCTCTCGCTGTCCACTGTAATGCTTTGGTATTTACACTATTTATATAACTACCAGATTCATCAATATCATTTACCCCTAGCCAAATAATAACCTTATTCCCCATATTTATTATTTTATCAGCTTCAGGAAATGCCTTTTCTACCATCCATTTGTGTCCTTGGCTTTCTTTACATATAAATGTAGCATTACTTGTTACACTATCTCTAATTCCTTCTGTACGAGAATCACCAATAAAAATAATACCAGTTGCATCATTTCCCGATACTTTAGGTGTTGGACTTTTTGAACTTTTTATTGCATTCCAATCTATTGTTTTAGCATTAGATGCATCCAGTTTTTGAAAGTGCTGTGAATCTAAATCTTTTTCTCCAGATCCTGCCTTTTCTAACCATGTCCAACCATATTTAATAAAAATATTATATATTTCTGTATCTTTTGCAATTTTCTCTCTTTTTTCTACTTTTGTCCATCCTTCCATTGTATCTCTTTTAATGAATTTATCATCATGATTATTGCTACTGTTTGTACCATTTGGTCCATCTTCAGGTCTATGAGTAGTATATGGAGTTGCATTATGACTATGATAATTAATAATATATGGATTAACTAATGGATTTATATCTATACATTTTCCATATGCATGGTTAGATAAATTATCTAAATCTCTTTGTCCATCATTTGCCTTTCTATAGTTAAATGCAGATGTATTATTTGCTTGAATAGATTTCCAGTCATTTGCATCAAAATTATCTACTAACTCCATTCTCTCTATTGGATACTTAATTTGATATAATTCTTGGAAAATAAGTAATACTTCATCAGCGAGCTTTTGATGAACAATCATTTCACCTGTTTGAAGCTGATCGTTAATATCATAATATGGTATTTCTAAATAAGATAATGTCAATTTACTTCCATCATTATCTACCAAACTATCAAGACTATTACCATGAAGTGATGGTTTTATTCTGTCAATTAACTTATTACCATTTTTATCTACTGTATTTGAATCTATATCTTTTTTTGTTCCTAATCCTGCTATACCAGATGAATTACTAGAATCAACCACTGCTTTTGAATACACATCTACTGAATCTATAATCTTTCCATCTATATTATACATATTTACTGAATTTGAGATATAAAAAGACAGTCCTATAGTAAGTGTAATTACTAACATACTAAATATCAATGTAAATAAGCTTTTAAACCATTGCTCTATTAAACTTTTTTCTTTATATTCTTCTGTTACACTTTTATCTTCTACAGTATTAATACCTAAAATATTATTTAACTTATCTCCCACAATGGTTTTATTTACTATCAAAACACCTATATATATAAATGAAGTCAGCATAAGTGCAATAGCTATATATAACAAAACCTTATTAGTGCTTTTTACATATGAACTAATTCTTTCCCATTTTGTCTTTAATTTTTCTTTTAATGTTGCATTTTGGTTTTTATAAGTGAAATTATCAACAGCAGAATTAATACCAAAAAAATCTATATTAGATAAATGCCCATTATTATATAATAAATAGTCAATTGATGTTTGAATAATAGGTACTTGAAATCCATCTTCAGCATCTAACATATCTCCATCAATAAAAACATCATATTTTTCTGGAATTCCCTCACTAAAATTTATCTGTTTATTTATATATTCTGCTTTTTCAGAAAAATTAGAAAGCATTTTATCTTCTGGCAACCTGTATACAGCATATATTGTCCTCCCAAGATTCTCCCATTCATTAACAGGTACATTCATAAATGGTTGATTTCCGTCAATTCTATCCTGCCCACCCATATCATATTTACTACATAGTTTAGTTTCTGAATCATAGGATTCAATTACAAAAATATGTACTGGTTCGCCATTTTGTGCCACAGAGATTATATCTCCAGGCTTATAATCATCAGTGTTTTGAATTTTATTAAACCCATTAGATTCCAAAAACTCACCAATTTTATCACATCCATAACCTCCTGCTGGTTGATCAGTTAACCCCAAATCCCATACTGCTCTACAAACTAATCTATCACATGAAATCATTCCATCTTCACAAGGTGGTAAGCTACCTGAACTTCCATATTTAAAGTTATTGTTATGTGCCATCTCATATACTTTTTTTACTTGATTTATTAAATCCGTAGATGAGAAAGCTTTTGAATAGTTTTTATTTAGTGAAAAAAAAGAAATAAAAACCACAAATAAAATTATAATAAGCTTATTTTTAAACCTCATTTTTATTTTCATTTTTTCACACCTTTCTATATTATTTTATAATTTCCATTGTTTCATCTTTTAAATTTACCATCGATATGAATTTTGTTTTTTTATCATCATTTAAAATAAACTCTATCGCTAATTTATCTAACTCTTTATTATATTCATATCTATTAAATTCTGCTATATTAGCATTTTTATAAAATCTATATGTAAATGCATATGTTCTTATTGTTGCATAAAAAGCTTTTTCATTTTTAATATAATTAAATACTTCATCTGGAACATTTATTATTTCAAAATCTATTCCATCTTTTGGTTCTCCACTTGTTGAATACAAAATTCCATTTTGTTCATAATAAACAGAATTATCATAATCATTGTAATCTATATTATCTATAGTGTTTTGTGTTTCTTCTTGTATTAGAGTATCATCATCATTATTAGTATTATTAATAATATTAAATAAAATTATTAATAAAGAAATAAAAAGAATAATTGATATTATTATTAATATTTCTATGATTCTTTTCCCTTTCATAACTATATCCCCCTAATTATCATATAAAGAAATCATTATACTTGAAACATTAATTCCTGTACGATCTGTTTCAAAAAATGTTGCTACAGCTATCCATCCATTTCTTATAACTCGTCCTAACAATCTTTTTAATGAAAAGGATTGCTCATCATCATCATTTTTATTATTTGAAGATATTCCGTTACTATTTGAAGCGGGAGCATAGAACCCATGTGTTATAGCTTCATATTTGTCGTTCTTCAATCCCACTGGTCCATCTTCATGTAAAAAATAGCTACCTCCATTTTTTATACTTTTTACTTTGTCAAATCTATTTAAAAATTTTGATGGTGCATTCGGGTAATTTGATCCTCCTCCATCAATTCCCATTATAAACTCTACAATATCACATTTATCACCATATTTATGTCCATAAAAAATATTTGTTTCTTCATCATAATATGGTGTATCTGTATGTTCACTTTTTGAATCACCAATAATACATGGAATAACTGTTCCATCACTTAGTTCAATATCCACATAATCTCCACTCCATCCAAATGTTGTAGCAAGTGCAACTACATATCTTTTTTGCCCTGCTACTTCTACATATGCAATATTATTATCAGCTACTGGTCTATTTTGTGTTTCCCAAAGTAATTGCCTAACATCATATTGCGCTGTTCCTGTCGAACGTCCTGGTTGTTTACTTATATCTATAGTCCCATATGATTCAACTTGGGCAGGATATTGTTTAATTCTATCTGGTATTTTTATTTCTGTACCAGGAGTAATTGTATCTCTATGAGAGAATGTTGTATCACCAAATACTGTATAATTCAATGAAAATAATAAAACAATAATAAATCCAACTATAATACATGTGCATTTTTTTTGTTTCATTTTGTGCTCCTTACTGCATCTAAATTAACTAGAGATGCTTATTGTAAAATCTTCTGATTCTGCGTTTAGTGTTACTGTCATCTTAAATGTTCTATATATACTTTCATTAGATTCATCTTTGACTTTAACATCATACATATAAACTAAGTCAGATACTTTTTTATATTTTCCATATTCAAAAATATTTTTTTGATAAAAGTTTTGTTTTATATATGTTACAAAATCATCGAAATTCTTAAAATAATTGCTTTTTTGAACTTCATCTAATTTTTGATATATAAATTCATAATTTTCATCATTAATTGCTTTTCTAATCCTATCCATACAATACTTAGGTCTAATATGTATAAACATTGAATTATATAATTCAGAATATGCTGGCAAAGCTGTTGTATAATAATCAAGTTGAATAGAATAGTTCATTAAATCAACCATATTAATTACAAAATTATCGTCATTAAAACATATAATTATATATTGTGTATACCAATTCAATTCATATTTTTGATATCCATTTATAATATCTTCTGTATAGACTTGTCTCCTGTTGTTCATAAAATTTGTAAATTTTTCAAAATTATTTTCAAATCTTATTGTCTTGTATTCTTCATCTAATGAATTATATAAATGAATTAAATCATATTTAACATCAAATTCAAATCTTGCAAATAGTTCTTTTATACATGTAGGTTCATCATATTTTATTTTCATTAAGCTATATTGATTATATTTTGTTCTCTTTATTTCAGTATCATCTACTACATCTAATGATATTTTGTCTCCATCTTTTAGGTCTGTATAATTAATACTTTTTAAATATTCATAAGGGTAAATGTAAAATGCAGCATTACTTGAATCTATTTTTATCATAATCTGTTTATTTATAGTATTTTTTTCACCTTTTGAAATTCTATAATATACATAATATATTATCTTAGAATTCTTAATTGAAGCTTTATAAATTTCATCAACACAAAACGATGTTCCTTCATCATAAAAATTATTGATGTCATAATTCCTTTCTTTATAATCTAATGAATTATATGCATTTTCCTTAGAGCTATAAAAATTTGACAAACAATACTTAATTATAAAATATGAAGATTTATCATTTTCTTTTTCCAAAATCAAATTTTCTTCTTTTACTGGCTCAAATTCTTCATATAAATCATCATCATATACATCTAAACTTTTTTTTTGGCTAGATTCTTGATTTTCTTGTTCACCATTATTAGATTCTATAGTATCAGACTCGATATTTTCAATATCATTTTCTATTATATCTTCAACTGTGTTTTCATCATATATAAAATCATTATCTTCTATGTCCTTCTTTCTAAAAAGATAATATGTTAATAATATACACAAAACAAATATACTTACTACTAATAATAATATGATTCTATTTTTTTTCATATTAGTTTAATCCTTTCGCATTTATTATTTTCTTAAACGATATGAACATATATATCTTCTTCCCAATTGACCACTTCTAGTTTTAGTTTGTCCTATAAAAGCTCCTGATTGTGCTGACATATCTCCTGCATCCCAATATTCTCCGCATTCCTAGTTCTTCGTTCCAACCTGCATAAATATTGGTATGGTGTACATATACTTGTACATCGCCTCTTTCGAGATCTCTTTCAGTTGTAGCATAAAACTGGTCCCAATCCTCTGGATGCGATTTACAAAATTCCCCTACATAAGCAGCATCTAAATCTCCTAAACTGTCTGTTAAACCAATGTCAACAAATACTTGTAATACATAAATAGAACAACATGATGTCCTATATTGGGCGTCTTTATAATGAGTATCCCAAGGTGGATTATCTTTATTATATGTATAACCATTATCTGAATAAAACTGTGCTATTTCTTGACAAGATTGTAACATATGTTCTATTGTTGGGGATTTAATACTTACGCTATCATCTGCATGTAATGTCATAACTGGTACCAAATCTTTTAAATCTATAACTTCAATTTCATGTAAAACTATTAGGACCATTATTATTATAATACTAATAATCATTAAAATAGTAAATGGAGTTAGTTTAAGTATTTTTTTCATATATTATTTCTCCTTTATGAAACATCCTTAAATGTTTCATCTTCTTGATTATTAAATATATCTTCGCTTGTTGCTTCGCTTGTTGCTTTCCATTTTCCTTTTCTTCCTTTTTTAGCTTTAAAGTCTAATATTTGTGCACTTTGCTCATTTTCTGCTCCTAGTACATTTATATTACTATTCGTTCCATTCATAACATCATTTTTTGAGTTTACATTCAATTCCTGTTTCATGGTTTGAATAAGTCCATTAATTTTTTCTTGAGAGTCTAGACCAATTTCTGCCAACTCTTTTTTTATTTCATCTGTTAAATTTGCTTTAGAGCCGCCATTCAAGGTATTCACAAGCTTCTTTATTCCTTCTGTTCTAGAACCTTCTCCATATCTCATAAAAAATTCGTCAATTGGAGCCGTTGCCTTTTGAGCAGCTCTATCAGTTATGTCCTCCAAAGTGTTTAAATCTATTGATGATGTATTTCCATCAGCTGAAACAGTTGATACAACATTTTCCTTTGTTACTGTTGTTTGTTTAATTACTTCTTTAGTTGAATCTACATTAGTTGCTGTTGCTGATGTTTCAATTGATGAAGCATCTTTTCTTGATGCACCTGCTTGTGAAGTAGCTTCTACTGTTACTGTTTGTGTATGTTGTCCTTGTTGTACTTGTTGTCCCTGAACAGGTTGGTCAGTTTGGCTTGATACTGACTGTGCAGTTTGTGATGAAAGTGAATCCACAACTAGTTCTGGATTTTGTTGTTGTGCTGAAGTTGAAATTTGAGTTTGTCCTTGATTTTGTATCGTTGGCGTAGATACATTATTTTGAACATTTACTTGGATGTTTTCACCACTAGAATTTGCTGTTATATTACTTAAAGAATTATAATTTCCAGAATTGATAGAATTGATAGTTTCTTGCAATACTTTGTCAAATTTATCTTTATCAAATGCTCCATTTGCAAGGTTATCCACATGTTCCATTGCTTGTTGCATTGACATTCCTTTCTCCTTCATGTACTGGCTTGCTATGTCATCTTTTGCATCCATAATAGTTTGTTCTATTATAGAATTTTGTTTATTCTCTAATTGTGTTTTGATTTTTTCAGCTTTTTCTTTTCCAAAATATGCTATAGCCTCAGACCCCATTGGATTATCTGCTATTTTTTGAGAAAGTAATTCAACATATTGATCAACATCTCCCAGTTTTTCACCTTTTTTTACTATATTCTTCCATATATCTTCATTCATTATATCGTTTGATTCGCCAGTTAATATTTCCATAACATTCTCAGCTGAACTCTTTGCAGCTTTTTCAATTCCCTCGTTCTTTTTTGTTTCCACCATTGATGCTATACTTGAATTATAATATTTTTTATATGTTTCATTGGTTGTATTTATAAGTTTTTCTTTATCCATTTCTATTGATGAATTTTTAACTAGTTGTCTCATGATTTGATGTTTATATTCATTTTCAGATTGATTATGACCTCCTTTAATTTCCTTTACTGCTTGTGCATATATTTTTGCATTCATAGTATCTTTTGCTGTTTTTATTCCTCTTATGTTTTTATACTCATCTATTAAACTAATTTCTTTTTTATCTGCAATTTGTTGTTTTAAACGGTCAGTATTTATCAGTCTATCATTTGTTCTATTTAACATATTAGCTGATCTTGCCATATTATTCAGATTTGCTGTCTTATCAATTATATTACTTATTTGTCTACCTTTATCTGTTAGGTGAACTGGTAAAAGATCAAGTGTAGGTTCTTTTAAAGCCAGTCCTGGATGTCTTCTTCCAAATGCTTCTGCTATCAGTTGATCACCATTTTTTTGCATCTGATATCCTTTTGTACTCTTCCAAACATTTGAAATTTCCGTGTTTTTCTGCCTTACCCAACGTTTTTTATTTTCAAAACCTTTTTTTACATTTGAAGTAAATCCTTTTATACTTCTTCTAGCGCCTTCAGGAATCAATTGCTTAAATGCATCTCCATATAAACCAGCTGTATCTTTTATATCCTTTTTAGTTTGATTTACATAATTTTTAGCAAATCTTCCAACATTATTTGCAAATCCTGACATTTTTTTCCCAGTAAGTCCATCTATAATTTCCCCAGTAGAACGTACCGTCCCAGCAGTCTTTAATCCCAATCCAGCTATGAATTTTCCTCCTCTACCAATTAGACTAGAATCTTGCTTTGTCTCTGAATTATTTGTTGGATCTGAGGCATATGGTTTCACAAGGCTTTTTGCATTTACTCCTGTTGCAGCTTCTATTGTTTTCAAAGCAATCCCTTGCATTATAGCTTTCTTCGCAACCCCTGCGACATCCCCTGTGACCTTTTTAATTTCATGAATTTCAATTGCAACAACTCCTATTGAAGCAATCGCTAAAATAATAACCATAAATCCCATTAATAAATCCTCCTTTAAAATGCTACAATTAACATAATTTTATAAATAATTGCCAAAACAATTGGTATTGATGTCCATATAACATATTGTATTATCCAATTTTGATACTTTTTCTGTACAGAATCTTCTTTACCCAGTGAATGCATTACTGCGAAAACAGGTCCCAAAACAGACAGTATAATCAATACTATTAATCTAACAAACATAGCTATTACTACAATGATATTTACCCACACTAGTACAATATAAAACAATGTATATGTTAATTTATTCCCTATTTTATCAACCTTAGAAATACTGGACATATATCGTGTATATCCTGTTATATTAGTGCTGAAACTATATATTTTATCATCATTTTGTAAAACTACACGTATTGGCGGTTCATTTGTTTCTGAAACCTTTAAGTTATTAAAAATCATATTAGTAAAATAAATACATAAATTCATAATAACTACAGAACCTACCAACATCAGTATTGATTTCACAAACTCATTAATTCTTGAAACATGTTTCTCTTTTTCATCTGGAGTAAGTGATTGTTTTACTAATGAAATTCCGTGAAATATCATCACACCTATTAAAATTGCTGATGATAAATAAATAACTATATGCACTAAAGTAGATGCAAAACTGTTTCTTATCTTTTGCCATTCTGATATATTTTTTGATTTAGGTTTTGAAAAAAAATTAGCATCAAACTCTTCCAATTGGCCAGTAACTATTGAATATAAATCAACTGGTATTATTGGTATTTCTGTTTCTTTATCAAATCCATTAGATTTAGCTTCTTCATATTTAGGTATTTGTTCTTTTGAGCCCTCATTTGCTCCATCCTCGCTGAAGTTAACGTAAAGGTTTTTATTCTTATCTTGTAAAATCTTTTTTGGCTCATATGTTATTGCCCATGGTTTAATCTTATCTATTCCTTCTGAATAATTACTTGTTTCAATTGAATTTAAAATCATCTGTGGGCCATCAGCAATCAATCCTCTAAATAAATCTAAAACCATCATTAATAATTTTCCAACAGCTTTTTCTATTGTTTCTTTTATAGCTCCCCCAATACTCTCAACTTCAATAAAATTTGTACCTTCTCTTAATTGTTCTTGTTCTCCTGTGTTATAATCTTTTCCTGAATATAGTTTTGTAGCTTTTATAACTATTTTTTGGTTAGCTTCATGGTTTCCTGATCCAGATGTCCAACTATCTTGGCTTCCTCCACCTATTAATAATACATCCCATGTAGATCCAACTGTTAAAGCATTTTTCTTCTCTGGACAACCATAAGTAGATACTAATTGATCATAAGAATAATATTTTTTATAAACAACATCAAACCATCCGTTTGTGGGCATCGTTATAGGCTTATATTCTTTATCATTATTTCTTTTGTCTTCACCTATTTGAATAATATATTTTCCTTCTTTAATTTTAGATTCCTCTGTAATCTTTATCTTAGTTCTAAATCTCATTGTGTTTTCGCCATTTGATAATTTGTCTCCTGCATAACCAAATGTTTTTTGAAGTGTTGAAATTGCTTTTTCTTTTTCTTCTTTATTTATTGTAGCTCCTTCATTTGAATACAATGTAAGCTCAAAATTATTAGCTTCCTTTGTTATTATTGCACCATAAGAAGTTGTTTGGTAAAAGAATATATTAAAAAAAATATATATAAACATCACAACTATTAATATTTTTTTAATCACATTTACCTCCTTCTTATTAATTAAAATATTAATCTTAAAGCAATCGTGTAGACTAAAGCCAATATTATCTGAATAGAAGCTATTAATACATAAGTAATAGTCCATCTTTGATATGAAAAGCCAAAGATGCTTTTTATATTAAACGCAGAAGCAATAGCGATAATTGGTCCTAAAATTGATAATACTACCATTATACATAATCTGAGAACCATTGCAAAAGTTGCTATCGCATTTATTAGAACTAGTAAACAATATATAACTACATAAAGTGATTTAAAATCGGCTAATTTTGGTTGATTTATTTGAGCCATAAATCTATAATACCCCATTACATTTGTGCTAAAACTGTAGTCGTTATTTTTACCATCTAAATTTCCTTCTCCAACATTAATTCTAATCGGTAATTCATCTGCATCTGTCGCAATAAAACTTCTAGATATTCCTTGAACCATAAAAATACTTATACCCATTATAAGAACTGTTGCTACAAGCATAATTGTTGACTTTGCAAATTCTTTTATTCCACCTATATGTTCTTTTCTTTCATCCGGTGTAAGTGTTCCTTGTACTATGGCGATTCCATGTAAAATCAAAGTAATTATCAATAAAGCAGACCCAACATAAATAATTATATGAATCACACCAGAAACAAAATTTCTTACAATTAACCAACTAGAAGAAGTAGAGTGTAATTCTTTGTCATTTTGACCTGTAAGAAAATTAATATCAAATAAGTCTACTTTTCCTTCTGCGAACGTATAAAACTCAACTGGAATAATAGGTATTGTCGTAACCTCTTCCAGACCTTCATCTCTAACATTTATGTTTTTAATTTTTTGTTTGTCCTTTTTTCCTAAATTTTCCGTTCCTTTTGAATAGTATGCATACTTATTTTTATTTGAATCATTTAAAATTTCCTCTGGTTCCATTAATATATTCCAGTTTGCTAATTTATCTTTATTGTTATATTTAGATGTTTGAATAGAATTAATATTGCTTTGTAATGCATCAAATGGAATTAAACATATATCTAGCAGTTTTATTTTTATATGTCCCATTATGTTGGTTAAATCATCCCATTTATCTTCCCACCACGTAGTATGATCCTCATCAGAATCTGTATTTGTATCACTATCACTATCACTTTCACTTTCACTATCACTTTCACTGTCATCATCATTATTTTCGTTTTCTGTTGTATGAATAATAGCTAAACCTGATGTTACATCTTTAAGAGTTAATTTATATTCGTTTGCTTTTTCCTCTTCTATTGCTAGACCTATTATTACTTTAATACTGTCTCCATTGTTTAGTTCTCTATTAATATGTTTATTTAAATAATTCTTTGGGATACTTACCTTATTTCCATTTCCAACTTGTATCTGATAATTGTTGCTATCAGATGAAATACATTTTATAGTCGTATTTAAAGTTGCGACACTTTTTCCGTTCGGAAATAATTTAACCATATCCGTATTTGTACCATATTTAGATTTTATTTGATCTTGTGCTTCATCTTTAGTAGGTTTTTTTATAGTATCAAGATATATATTTAAATTTGATTGCTGTGAATCTTCTTTAGATATCAATTCCAATATATTTACATCAAAGCTATTGCTTTTTTTAGTAATTTGACTTTTATTTATAACAAACGCTCTTAACGTTATACTAATACTATCACCATTTTTTGGTTCTCCATTGAATAAATTTATTACTTTTCGTAATGGTATTGTTATACTTTTTCCGCTTTCCAACCTTTAACGTATAGCTTGATTGTGTTTTTGATAAACATTTTAAAGTTGTATTCAAGGATATTAAACTTGTAGGACTAGAATTTATAGTAACAGTATCATTACTAGAGCCATATGTTGATTTTAAATATTTTTCTAAATCTTTATTACTTATATTTTGTATTGTTTCAAGACGTGAAGATATAGAACAAGTATAGGCTTGAGTATAATTTATGTTAAATATAATAACTATAATAGTTATTATAACAGCTAAATATAATTTTTTCCTCACTTTATCTCCCTCCTATACGCCTTCTTTAAAATACATCTCCAATACTATTTTATATGGAATAGCAATTATAAGTATCATTAGAGCCCATGTTATATATCTAATCACCCAATCTCTATATGTCATTTTTATAAAGCCACCTTCACGTATAGCTTCTTGACAAGCAACAATAGGTCCTATTAAAGATAAATATACAAGCATCAAATATCTTATAATCATAAACACTAATAAAACACAATTTCCTAATGCTAATATTACATAAAAAGCTGAATATGAAAATTTTTGTTCAATCATGTCAGTATTGCCTAAATCACTTTTATATCTGAGATATCCTATAACACTAGTACTAAACGAAACATTTTTATCACTTTCAACATTAACTCTAATTGGAAGCTCATCTATGTCATTGAGTTTCATATTTAAGAAAAATACTTTGCTTAAATAAATACATAATGCCATAACCAAAATAGTGCCGACTAACATGAATACTGATTTAATAAATATATTTAAATTATCTTTATGTTTGACTTTTTCTTTTGGTGTTATAGATGCTCTTACAATATTAATTGCATTCCATATTAATGAAACTATTAAGAAAGCCGAACACAAATAAATCGTTATATGAAGTATAGCTGATATAAATGCTAAGATTCCTTCTTTATACGTAAAAAAATCCATATCAAGTAATTTAAGAGTTCCAGATGCAAAATGATATAAATCAACTCTGATAACAGGTATTTCAGTATCTTTCGAGAGTTCTTCTGTCTTTCCATCTATAGTAGTATAATATGTACTTTCTTTTTTATCTTCGCTTACATTTGTATATTTGTTTCTGACTCCTTTATTACCCTCGGCTTTTAAATCATCGTATTTATATGTAATTTTGAAATCTTTCCAAGTTCCATCTGGTATTGTAACAATCAAATGTACCAACATTTGAGGTACATCACCCAACAAAAACTTAAAAAAATCAATTACATCTCCTGCTAATTGCATAATGCTACTGAATAGAGAATCTAAAATTCCTTTTTTGCTTTTTTTCTTAGTATTAATTAAATCCGGATTTTGATTTAAAAATATAGCGATACCTTTGTATACACCTTCTGCTAATTTTTGATAGTTCTCATCTGTAGTATCAAATGCACCATTTGCCATCTCAACAACCATACTAGGAACTCTTGCATAAGAAATTTGTACTAAATCCATCTCTATAGCTTCTTCATTATTTATAGCAATATCTCCTCGTTGTTTCAGTCCTTCAATAAGAGCTTTACCTAGTTCATTACATCTTTCATAATTTGAATTTACAGGTTCCATATTTCTATAATTCTCATTAGTGGGTATCATAGTGTAATATGCACCACTTATACCAGGAGAATCATCAAAGTGCAATGAAACTTGCAAATCTGCATATTTATTTGCCAAAATAGTTCTTGCTATATTATCTAATTGAACATCATCACTATCTCTTATCATCAATACATTATAACCATTGTCAAGTAATAAATCCCTTAATCTTATGGCTACTTCTTTTGTTGCTGTTGCCTCTTCTACTCCATTATTAAAATCCATTCCTGTTGAAACTGCAGTAGCCATTGTAGCTCCAATTGGTGTAGATCCTCCTGTAACTTTACCAGAACCATCTGGGTGGCTTTGAACCTGTTTATTACTTCCCCCACTAGTTCCGTGTCCTGCATTTACAGTTACAGTTATATTTTTTTTGTTTGAATTAGTATTTTTATATAGTTTAGCTTTTCCAGACTTAATAGCGCAATATTCTGCGTACTCATCATTTTCTTCAACCCCAACCTCTTCATATGTATAAACAGCATAAACTACACTATGGAATATCGCTTGGAAAGATATTATTATTATTAAAACTAGAGTTAAGATTTTTTTATTTTTCAATCTATATCCTTCCTTTCTTTACAATCGTAATGCTAAACTTATTAATGCAGTTAGAATAAATGGTACCCAGACTACTGTCAGGAAAATTTTTATCCAACCATTAATAAAAAATAAACCACTTCCTTGATTTTGCCCATTTTGTGTTGTATTTGTCATTGTTGTAACAGCTGTTACTGGTGCAATCACAATTAATCCTCCAACTATTATCATTCTAAAAAACATAAATACAAACCAAAATAGATTAATAAATGCACAGCCTAAATATACTAAACTCCACATATATTCATCTAATATATTAGTAGATAATGTATTATATCTAACTGCACTAATAATGTTTGTATTAAAAGAATATACATCTTTTACATTATATCTTATAGGGAAATATGTAGTAACTCCATTTGTAATTAATTTATTTGCCAAAGTATATAGATTAACCATTAGTGTACTAAATAAATATACTCCTACTAAAATTAGTACAGCTGTAAAATAGTTATCAATAATTTTTTTTGAATTTTTTGCAGTTTCTGTATTATCACCATATATAGATGTAACAAGTAATATGCTTCTCCAAATAAGCATAATTATTAATAAGGCTGCACATACATAAAGAATAATATGGCTTAAAGTATTAATAAAATTTCTATATAAATCGCCGAAATTCTTATTTTCCTTTTCTGAAACACCTAAAAAATCTATATTAAATAGCCTAGGATTTGATGCTGTCATTGTATATGCATCAATTGGTATTGCCGGAATACTAGTGCCTGCATTAAATATTTCTTCACTTACTCCACTTTTATTCTCTTTTGTATTTGAAACATCTTCTTTTGCAAATGTATTTGTTTTTTTTGTAGAATCTGCTTTGTCAACTTGTATATCATTATGAAAATAATTATTTAATGACTCAAATTCTTGCCTTGAGTATAATAGTACATTTGCTTCATCCTCATCTATATTTGTACATGCTTGATCTAGTGTTTTTTGTATTGTATCTCCTAATGGAAGATTAATATATTTTGCAAATAAATCAAGAATGAACTCTACAAATCCAATATTATCTTGTCCATTTGATGAATTATCTGCAAAAACAATTTTGTTAGAAATTGAAGTTGTATCAATGATGAAAATAATTAAAACTGTAATTAAAATTTTTATTATTTTACTCATTTTCCACTTCCTTTCTAACAAATATTAATAATCTATCGTATTATAATTTTCGAGCATTCTGAGCCATTTTATTTAAGTTTGTTTCAACAAATTGGAATTCTTTTTCTGTAGGAGTTATCTGAAGTATTGCAGTTTCACTTCCAACTTTTAGTAATCCTTCACCCCTAGTGCAAGTAACTAAGTATGAAGCCTCTCCCGAACTTAATTTAAAAACTTCTTGTAATAATGAAATCTCTGATTTATCCTGTGCTAAAAACAATTTTGTATCAGATGATGTTAGAACTGCTTGTGCTTCTGGTTTTTCATAAAAATCTTGGAATCTTTGTGAAATGATTGCAAGAGAAACATTTCTTTTTCTAGCACGTCTTGCCATTTTATTTAAGAAATCAACAGCCTCTGGGAATGGAAGTAACATCCAAGCCTCATCAACAATAACTCTTTTTTGTCTTGCTTTTTTCCTATCCTCACTATTCTTCTTAACAAATTTTTCCCAAATCCAAGAAAGAAGTATTTGTTGTGCAAGAGGTCTTGCAAATCTTTCTTCAAGTTGTGAAATATCTATATTTATAAATGGTGATCCATCTAAAAGCTCAAAAGAAGATTGTCCATCAAAATACGCCATTTGTCCGCCAAATGCCCTAATATACTGTTTCATAACTTTTAATAGATAACTATAGTGATATCTGTAATCCTCATTTGTGTTTTTTTCAGATAACATTTCAAGTCTATTATACCAAGAACCTATAGTTGGCATTTCTTTCTTTTTCTTACCAAATGATCCAACTTTTCTTTCATTTTCATAAATACTTAATGGATCTGATGTAATACCACGTGCTGCATATTCTGCTGCTACAGATTCAGAAATTATTTGTTTTGTAATTTCATTTACTTGTTCTGTTTTGGTACTACCTTTTGCCATTGTCATTAATGCTTGTGTAACGTCTTCAATTTTGTTTTCAATATTTAATGTTTCAATTTCACGTCCTGTAATCGCATCTTTTGCTCTTTCAATCTCCACATCAAAAACATTAATAATTGTATTTGATGTTGGACTAACAATAATATTAATTCCGCCTAAAGCTTCTGCAACGGCATAATACTCTCCTTCAGCATCTAATGCTAAACTCTCTATACCCATTAAAACTGATGATCTTGAAATTAATGTTTTCATTGTAACTGATTTTCCAGCACCAGATTTTGCAAATATAACCATATTATAATTTGTAAGTGAAGGATGAAAGTTATCAAATAGGATTGGCTCACCTGTTTGCTTATTTATTCCTAATGGAACACCAGTTGGATGTCCAACTTCAGAAGTTAAAAATGGAAATATAGTTCCCATCGATGGCCTATCAAACATTTGTTTTTTGTCTACCGTATTTTCCATAAGTGGTAAACACGATTTAAACGCATCCTCTTGCATCGCCCATGCACTTTTTATACTAACTAATGATTTAGACATCTCATTTGAAAGCAGTTTGGTTAATCTGTCTAAATCCTGTAAACTATAAGCAAATAATGTTGAAACAATAGTTGCTTCATATAATTTATTAAAACCTGCAGCAATCTGATCTCTTAGCAATTCAGTTTCATATCTTTTTTGAGAAATATCACTTTCTCTGTTTATATTTCCTTTTTCACTAGCCATTATTCTTTCTGTTTCTAGTTCAACAATTGTTTTGTTTAAGTCTTTTTGTGAAGATTCTTCTGAAACAGGGTAGATATAAATAGATGTATTAATATCTCCAAACATATATAAACTTCTAAATAATTCTGGAAATATACAAGATCTTGGTAGCCCTGATACAAAAAAGCTTCTGGCATATCTAGTAACATTTGATACAATTTCCATGTAATCAAGTCTAGATGCATCTATTCCAGCTGGTGCTATTATTTCTTTAATTGATTTTTTATGCAAAACTTTATATTCATCTTCTTTATTGATTTTTTCTTGGTCTACCTTTTGTGGCTTTTTTCTCAATATTGACATCTACTGTTTCCTCCTTAATTAATTTATTTTCTGTTGTTTTGTTGTTTGGTTTATCATTTAATTTTTCTATAGCTTTATTTGCTATTTCCGATCCTATGTATTTTGAATGTTTTTTTATTAATTCCTTTGCTTTTTTTTCAACTAATTTTTTTTCATTTTTAACTTTATCTTCATAAATAATATCTTTTTCACTACGAGCTTCAGTTATTTTTTTATTTGCTAATTCTATAGCTTTTTCTTCTATTTGCTTATCTAATAATTTTAATTTCTTATCCATAACATCAGGAGCAGTTGAATATAATTCTTCAAATCCTGCTTGCCTTATTTTATCCATCCAGAATATGTCGGCCTCATCTCTATTGTACGCAATATATAATAATTCAACCAATTCTTCAGAATTCAAAACTCTTCCCATAACTTGACAAGAGAATAATGAATTGATTATACTTCTTGCTCTAGTATATAATTCTGAAAATGCCATGTTTTCAAGTTCAGTTTTATCAAAATCTCCAGCTACCATTTCAGATCTATAACAAGGTATTATTACATAATATCTTTTACTTAAAATACTTTGATTTAAACTTTGTCTTTCAATATCTTTAATAATATCCTCAGTATAGTCTTTTAAATTCTTTTGTTTAACTAACTCGTATTTTAGTTTATCAATTTCATCTTTAGTTGACTGTTTATTTTTCAAACAATTTTCATACTCAATTTGAGCAGTAGTGTATCTTTTATCTATTTCATTTAGTCTCTTTTTATATCCATCAATACTTCTCTCCAGATTTATAGTTCTGGTTTGTATATATAACTGAATTGTATATCTTAATGTATTCAAAAATGCAATGAACCCTTGTTCAACAGCTGCTTTTTCAACTTCAGACATTAAATCATAATTAATTCCTTGACATTCAACAACCATTAGATATTTACCATTTTTTTGTATAATCATATTGTCTTCTATTTTCTCAAAATCCATAAAATCTATAATTGATTCAGGTGTATATACAGTTGATGTTTTTTTTACTTGTTTATCTAAATTTTCTTTATTTTTTCGTCTTTCCTCTTCTTTTTTTTCTTTGAAACTAATTACAAATAATGCTCCAAAAAGTCCTAGAATTAATAAGATTACCAATCCTGCTAGTAGTGTAATAATTTTAACCATATTATCGTTCATTCTTTTTCTCCTCCGTAAAAAAAGTATATATTTTGTTTCTTCTCATTTTAAATTTTATAAATCTTAGAATAATTTGATCTATATATTCTCCACCAGCTTTTCTAGTTATTTCAAAATTATTTGAATCTGGTATTTTAAAAGATGAAATCGCAAAACCAATAACCCCAAAAATAACTGCCCCAATAAGACAAACTAGGGCTGAACTTGTTCTTATTCTTGCAAGCAATAAAAATGCATATACAACCAATGCAAACATTATTCCTATAATCCCAAAAATAATAGTAACAATAAGTGCTTTTGTTGAAAAAATATAGAAAAATCTTCCTTCTCCTTTTGTATTTCTCGGTATATTATATGGTCCCCCTGCCATAGTCACACCTTCCTTTCGAATATAATTATACTCTTTTATTATAACATAAATAAACACAAAAAAAAATACAATTTTTGATATTTTTTAACAAAAATTGTATTTTTAATAATTCTGTAATAATATTGTAATACTAATGTAATACTAGTCCATTTTTATTGAGCCTTAAACATTCCTAAGAAGAATTTAGCAATAGATGCTGCAAAAAATACTAGTATAATACCAATAACGATAGGTAACATATTCTTTTTTAGTTCACCTTTTACTTCTGGAGTTTCAACTATATACCTAAAACCTGTGATAGCAATCATTACAACAGCTGTAATACCTGATAAAATTTGTAAGAATGTAAGAATTGTATCACCTAGGTTAGTAAATGTTGTAACACTATTTGCGTCAACATTTCCATTGCCTGTCATATTGCCAATTACTTGCCCCACATCATAAGCATTTGTTGGTTTTACTAGCATTGTTGAAGAAACACATATTACAACTAATAAAACAATTAACATTTTTCTCATTATTTTCATAATAATTCCTCCTTTATATATTATATATTATATATTATTAAAAATTTAAAAACTATATTAAAAATTTTGAATAATCACCTTTACAATAGACATTACAATTTTCCAAATAGCAAATGCACCAAATCCATAGAACATACCTGTAAATACTAAATGTAAATCTTTTTTTGCCTGATCCTTTGCAGAGGGTTTATACGCAGACATTATATATCTGACACCAACTATTGAAAGCGATATAATTGATAATCCAGCTAAAAGTATAGTTAGAACTCTATTGACTGCCCTGACAATATCTGTAAAAATAATCATCCATGGTTCTAATACTCCAATTTCATCAACTACTTCAGAATCTGTGAAAAAGTTTTTGGTAGCTTTAAATGCTTCACTCACCCACGAAGACTCATCAACTTCAGTACTACTCCCTTTTGTTGATTTTTTTCCAGTGCCACTAGTGCTATTTGTAGAATTACTTTTGTTGCTTTTTGTAGAAGTATTTGTCGGTGTATAAAAAGTTCCTTGATCTCGATCTTCACCATATAATTTTTTTCCGCAATAGCTTTGATTAGGTATAGCGATTATCATCAAAAATACAATTAAAATACAACATATATTTATTATTCTACTTTTCATTTTTATCACCTGCTTAAAATTGTGCAAAAACATTAAATACTATTCTAACAATTGTTGTACTAAGCATAAGGAATATTGAACCAATTGTTACTCTTCTTATTATTTTTTGAACAGCTTTTCTGTTTAAAGGTTGCGCTACTCCTTTCAATGTTGCACCATATTCGTTAACTGTATTTCCTAAACCTAAATTTAAATCTTCTGCAAGCCCATCTGATGTAGCGATAATACCATTTAGTCCTGCTGCCGCAAGAGATAAAACAAACACAACTGCTCCTATTATTTGTATTATTGAAATAACATTATTTACAATAGGTACTATAACATTAATAAAAGGTTCTGAGAGGTCATTAAATCCATCCTTTTTAGGATTAAATGAGTCAATAAAATCATCTGATGTGATGTCAGTTTTTAATGTTGATTTTGTATTTTCTTTCTTAGTATCTTTTTTCTTAGAATTATTGTCAGCAATCCCCTTAATTAAAATGCTTGGAGAATTTAAGCCTGTACTATCATTAACTTCAGATGTATATAAAAATGAAGCTTGAGATTGATATGATACAAAACAAATCATATTAATAATGAATAAACATAAAACTATTCTTGATAATACTATTATATTTTTCATATCAATCATCTCCATTTCTATTTAATTTTAGAGACATTATACTTATTATAAATATAATGTTGTTTTTTGTCAATGGTTTTTTTTAATTTGTTTATATATACATTTCAGTATTAAATAAATTAAGCAGCAGTAAGTTCATCATCATTAGTTTCTTCTGCAACTTGTCCTGCAACTGGCCCTAAATTTTGTTGTGCAGTAGCTTGAGCGTCAGCTTTAGATTTTGCTTTTTGTAATTTATTTAATTCTTGTCTATAAACATCTAATAAACTTCCTTTTGGATAGCTTTCTGTTTGTTTAAAATACTCTTCAGCACATTTTTTATAAACTATACTGTCTCCTTTTTCCACTATCTCTGGCAAATTGTCACTCATTGCTAATACGAGTTTTTTGATTCTATCAGGTTGACTTTCCATATTATTTTCGATATCTGCTATTTCTTTTTCACTTAAATATTTAACAAATTCTCCTGATACTATAGCTCCTATAAAAACAGTGTAATCATCATTAGAAATAAAATTTCCATCAGCTCTTAATTTATTAGCAACTGCGGTAAAAGCATCATTGTTTAATCCATCTGGTTTAAATGCAGAATAGAATTTTCCTCGTTGTCCTTTATCTTTATCAGAAATTGATGCTCTTATTTTATCTGCATCAATCAAAGGTGATTTTACATCATCTTCAACTTCAGCTTCATCTGCTTCAACTATTTCTTCATCTGCTTTAGCTATTTCTTCTTCATCTACATTAGTATGTTCTTCTGAATCATCATCTCTATTTACAACATTTTCAGGATTAGCCTGTCTTCTTTCTCTTCTTTCTCTCGTTTTTCTAGGTTCAGGTCTTCTTCTAGTAGAAGCATTTGTTTGTTCTTCCACACCTGATTCAAATGTTTTTCGTAAATCTGCTATTCTTTCTAAGAGTGTATTTCTATCAATACTAGTTGTCTGATATAACATTAAATTTTTTCTTAATTGTTTTAATCCTGCAAAAAACTCTTTTGTAGTTACTCCAGCAAATGGTTCAGTGGCTCCATTTAGCAAATTGTTTTTTCCTCGTTCAATATTTGCAAATAATTGCTCCGGTATTCCAGCATTTGAAGCCATTGCTTTCATTTCTTCTTGATATTCTTTATAATATTTTAGACACTCTATGTTGTTTTTATTTTTTTCGTATTTTGCTTTAATTGCACTTTTTATTATAGCAAAATCATTTTCAGCTGCTAGTTCTTTCTTTCCTTTTTCTTCAATCTCTCTTAACATTTCCTTTTTTGCTGCTTTTAATGGTGGTATAGCTCTTTTGTCATCTTTTATTTGTCTTTCAAGAGAATAGTATGCTAGAATATCCTGAGACTTAAACAAATTTCCTATTTTTCTAAAGTCAGCCACTCCTGAAATTGCTCCTATTGAAGATAATATAGGAACACCAATTTGCGCTGCCATCATCAGTAAAGCAGGCGCACCCGCAAGAAAAGGTAAGAAAGGTAATGCTACAGATGCTCCTATACCTAATGCAATTGGTGCTATTCTAGATATAATAGCTCCTGGCATTCCAAGTAAAAAAGGATGTTTTGATTTTAATTCTGCCTGTTTTCCTTTACACTCTTTTATATCTTTATTATACTTCTCAATTTCTGAGTCTTTTTTTCTAAAATTCTTTTCTAACTCAATCAATTCATCTGTAATTCTTGTTTTTCTATCTTGATATTCTCCTAAAAGTTCAGTCGGTGTGGCATCATGTAATTGATATCCAACATCAGTCAATTTACTAGCCATTGCCTCAATTTCGATTAATTCTTTAGTATCTCTTCTATTTTTTAAATAATCTTTTATATTACCAATTAATCCCATTTTTATCACCTCAACTTATATTTTACACTAAAATACACACTTTGTCAATTTTTTCTTATTTTTTCAACAATAGTGAACATAATTATTCTCCAGGTTCTGTTCCTTCTTGTTCTTCACGATATTGTATTGCTTCTTTCTTTTGTTCGTCATCTCCATATTCTTCAACAATTCTCCATGCCAAATTCGTTGCTTCCTGACTTGTTTGTTCTACTTGTGTATTTATTTTCTCTATTCTTTCATAAAATTTTAACTGAAATTTTTTCCATGCTGTATTCAATTTTTCTTCAATTTCTTTTAATCTTCTTTGAATTGAAGAATCATCAGAGCTTTTAGAATCATTAGAACTTTTAGTATTTTTATCGTTCTCAGATTCACCATTGTCTTTTTCTGGATTAAAAGCTTCCTCAACTATTGCTTCTGCTAATTCTTGTACATCTTTTTTAAACTCATCTGAATTGTATCCTGGTTCTGCATGTAACTTCAATAGCTCCATTATTTCAGCATCACTTAATCCAAATGTTGTTTTAATTTTTATAAAGTAACCATTATTTTCATCAAATAGTTGATCTGAAATTATGTGTTGTGCTGATTCTACATCATTCAAAGCTGTTGTATAATCGATATCACTAATGTTACCAGCTTCTGCTATTTCTATTAACTCTCCAGTTGTATTGCAATTTGCAACTGCCTTTATAAAATCTTCAATAACTCCTATACTTAAATCGTATGCTCTTTCTTTTTTAATATTATTTTTTTGATCTGAATCTTTGCTTTTATCTCTTGCATCTTTTATCATAGCAAAGACCCCTGTACTCTCTGCACTTTGAAGTCCTATTAACCCTTTTTGTGCTTCACTTAAATTTTCAATTGCATAATTTAGCATTTTCATATATTCCGCTTTATATCTTTCTTCTGTATTTCCTTCTTCTTCTGCTTTTTTTATTATTTCATCGATATATTTTTCAGCAGTATTAGTAGCATTTTCTACATTTGTTGTATCTCCATTTTCTAATCCTGTAACTGCACCTGAAATATTTTCCATAACATCATCTGTGTTTCTTCCACATCCTACCATTAATGCTGCTAAAGCTATAAAAGTGGCTCTTGCAAATATTCTTTTTATTCTTTTTACATTATCAAATAATTCCATATTATCACCTCATATTTTTACTTATAAATCTCCAACTTTTATTATACCACAAAATGAATTTTTTTGCAAATTTGCATTTTGGGGGAGTGTGTGGTATAATATAAATAGATTCACGCTGAAGCTGGGAAGGGGTGCAGCCCCCGTGACCTAGCCGTGGCAACTGCGATGCAGTTGCAGAAAGGAGTAAAAACATGTTAGGATACCTGTTTTTACTCGGAGTCATCTTTTTTTTGGGCATCCGCTTTTTGGTTGCCCATGCCAAGGAAATTGGCCGGTTCCTTGGTATAATCTTATGGGTTTTCGGTACAATAGGAATTTGTGTATTCCTGGTTGTGCTGGATATGGTCCCTTGGGCCATTGGGGTGGGACTACTCGGCTTCGTGATGTACCCATTCCGAAAAAAAGACTAGGGCATTGGAGCTTCGGCTCCGTGCCCGCCCGCAAGGGTGCTTTTTTTTGCGCAAAAAAGCAAGGCCTGACAGAAGGAATAAGAACTCTCCTAATGTCAGACCTTTTCTATTAGAAACAGGGATTTAAGTAGGCTCCCTGGTTGGCCTGGTTCGTGTCTCCACTTAGCTGGGAGGCACGAACCTTTTTTTGTTATTAGCCGCGCACGCCAGTGTGATTTGTCCGACCAGGATCGAAATCACACTCATTGCATGCTCCTCTCGCACCCAGAATACGAGAGGAACGAGCTTTTTCTCCCGCTTAATGACGATCCTCGCTGTGCCGAACCACTGGGTCCATTCCCAGCTTATGTCTGGGTCGGCACAGATTGTGAGGTCGGACGGCTTCCTGATTTTTACAAAATATGTTGGTATAATCCAGTAAGCCATCCCCATATTGTCTAGCCGAATCTGGTAAAACCGTTTCGGCATAGACACCCGAGTAAAAGGAAAACAAATGTCAATGATGCCATTTGTCATTCCGCTACCCGCACCCGTGGCTGTTGTCGGGGCCGTGCTCGTGGTGCTCGTGGTCCGTCCTCTCCATGCTCTTATCAGCATCACGCTGTTAATTACAAAGAGAATAGCCGTACCAAAGTACTCGACCTTGGTCCGGATGGACCACCAGCCACGTGGTTCATTTACTGCCAGGATGGCCAGTCCCAACAGTAATGCCCATCTTACCACTCGGAGAATTTCTCTCCAGTGGCCGCGAATCCAGGCCGAGATTCGCGTTAAGGTGCCTCTTCTTTGTCTTCTCATCTCGGGGCACCTCCTTTCTTTTATAATGTTATACTAAACAGCCACACCACACCCTATTGTGTGTGGGCTGGTTGCTTAAAAGAAAGGTACTCTTATCCTGCAAAGGGTAATTTCCCTGATAATATAATTATATCATTTTTTTAAGATTTTAGCAAATTGTTGAAAAATTTTGTCACTGGTACCGGAGATTTTTGGCATATTTTTAATATATTTTTTTCATACTTACAATTAAATATTCTATACTATTTTATAAATATGCTCTTTTATCTCCACTATCATACCTTTTCCATAAGCTATCTAATTTCATAAACCTATTATATAGCTCTTTTATTTTGTCTCTATTATAGCTTTCTCTACAATAATGATATTTTTGCTGTGTAATGTGTCTATTTTCCTCTGTAAATGTATTGTCATCAGATAATATCCAATTAAAATTATTATCTCCTAAAAACCATGTTATATCTACATTATACCATTTGTTATTCAGTTTTACTTGATTCCATGCATGGTCTCTTTTTTTAGTTATATTAATTATTGAATTAATATCCTCCTCTGTACCTTTGCCAATACCGCGTATTATTTCACATTCTATTCCTATATCTATTAAACACTTATATAGTGTTATTGCAAAATCCATACATACTCCTGTTCCTAACAAAACCGAATTTGCCATACAGGTTCTATAATCATGATAATCGACATATTTTATATATTTTAATATTTGAGTCAAAATAAACATAAATTGTTCTTCTTGTAATATAAAATTATCCTTACAAATTTTAGTTAAGAATTCTATTTTTTCTATTATTAAAATATATGTATTTATATCACAATGATATATTTCATTTTTTGAATTTATTCCCTTTTCAAAATACTGTGTATCTACTATTATTTTTCTATTTATATTATATAATTCTTTAATATCCTCATTAGTAAACAATTTTTCTTTTTCATATAAAAAAATATCTGTATTAGAAAAATACTCAATTATTTTTTTTATTAATTTTTTATCAAATAATTCATTATGTTGTATCCCTAAAGCTATACCTTTATATTTAGGTACTAAATATAAAACTTTAAAATCTGATTTTCTTTTTATATATAGATAATTTTCATTTTTTTTCAATTCATCAAAATAATCTTGATATTTTTTTCTATTCTTTTTTATTAAGTGCTTAATTTTCATTTTTTCAAACATAATCTGCTCCTTATATTTATGTATAATTAATCTTATATTTTTATAAAAAAATATAATGCACTAGCAAAAGCTTTATATGACTTTTACTAATGCATTATAATTATTTGGCGTAGGTGAGAGGGTTCGAACCTCCGCGCCGATGACTCGACCTAGCAGTTTAGCAAACTGCCCCCTTCACCACTTGGGTACACCTACATTTTTTATAAAAAATACGTAGAATATTGTTTGTGGCAATTTTTCTACGTTTTTGGTTTTGGCGGAGAGGGTGGGATTCGAACCCACGGTACGCTCACACGCACGCCAATTTTCAAGACTGGTGCCATAAACCAACTCGACCACCTCTCCATGTATTGTGATTTTCATCAGCAACATAAGATATCTTAACATATAAATTATTAGTTTGTCAATAGTTTTTTTGTTTTATTTTGAAATCTTTGTTACTTATCCCTCATAATGTCCTTTACAAGATATAATCATAAGATTTTTATTTTCATCAAAATTATAAACAAGTCTATGCTCTTGCGTTATCCTTCTACTCCACGCTTTTCTGTGCCTCAATGGCTCTGGCTTACCTATTCCTTTATTTAATCCGTTTCTATTAATATCTTTTATTAAATCATTTATTTTTCTTGCAATTGTCCTATCTTTTAATTGCCACTCTGTATATTGGTACCATGCTTCATCAGAAAAATTATTGCTCACCTGTCATAGCCTCCAAATCTTCAATTGTTTTTGAAACATATTTTCCTTCTTTTAACTGTTGCAATGATTTATCTATCATTGCTAAATATTCTGCGTTTTTTAATGCTCTCATTACTTCATTATAATGTTCAAGACTAATTAGAACAACATTTTTTTCATCTTTTCTTGTTACTATTACAGTTTCATTTTCGTCTGTAGCTTTATCACAATAATCTTTTAAATTTCTTCTGATTGTTGAATAATTAACGGCTACCATACTAAACACCACCTTTCATTTATGTTACAATTATTGTACTTAATATTGTACCATATTATTATATGCAAGTCAATAATAATTATACACTTTTAATATTTTTTTATTTCATAAATGGAAAGTAAAATCTAATTTCTCCAATCTCACTTCCCACATCTAACCTCTCACATCTTTTTTCAATTTTTGATTAATCCTAAAATTCTCTCTAAATCATCATTATTTGTATAATTTATTATAATTTTTCCACTTCTTTTTCCTGCATCTACTTTAACTTTTGTGCCAAAAAATCCTTGGAAAGTATCTTCTATATCTTTATATACATATTCATATTTTCTTGCTATTTTAGAGTTATTCTTTTTATGCTGTGCTTTTTTTTCTGCCATACGAACAGTGTCTCCATTTTCAACTATTCTTAGAGCTGTTTTTATCTGTTCTTCAGGATCTTGTATAGCAAGTAATGCTTTACAATGACCTTCTGTTAGTTTACCTTGTTTTGCTAAATCAAGCACTTCAGGACACAAATTTAAAATTCTTACAGAATTTGCAATTGCACTTCTACTTTTTCCAAGTTGTTTTGCTATTTCTTCTTGTGTTAAATTATATTCATCCATTAAAGCCCTGATACCATATGCTTTTTCAACCGCATTTAAATTTTCTCTTTGAATATTTTCTATTAAAGAAATTTGTTTATTTGTTTTATCATCATCTTCTCTAATAATTGCGGGTATTTCCTTTAATCCCGCTTTTTTAGCAGCTCTCCATCTTCTTTCACCTGCAATTATTGAATAATATCCGTCTTTTTTAGTAACAACTATTGGCTGTATAACTCCATACATTTTAATTGACTCTGAAAGTTCTGAAATAGCTTCTTCATCAAATTTCTTTCTTGCTTGTTCTCTATTAGGTTCAATATCTGTAATTTTTAAATTTTTCAAAACATCATTTTCTTGTTGTTTTTCTTCGTCAGCTATTGGCATTGAAAACAATGCATCTAGGCCTTTTCCTAGTCCTGTCATTTTAGCCATAATATCTCCTCCTTTTTTATTATTCATTTTCCACCTCTAACCTCTAGCTTCTGCTTCATTATACTTCAAAAACTCTCTCGTAAACTTCTCATAACTTCTTGCACCTTTAGATTTTGGATCATAAACTGAAATTGGCATACCATAACTTGGTGCTTCACTTACTCTTACATTTCTTGGAATTACTGTTTTATACACTTTATTTTGAAAGAATTTTTTTACTTCTCTTACAACTTGATTCGCTAGATTTGTTCTTATGTCATACATTGTAAGTAAAGCTCCTTCAATATATAGGTTTTTATTTAAATGTTTCCTTACAAGTTCAACAGTATTTAAAAGTTGTCCTAATCCTTCTAATGCAAAATATTCGCACTGAACTGGTATAAGTACACTATCAGATGCTGTAAACGCATTTAATGTAATTAATCCAAGTGATGGTGGACAATCTATTATAATATAATCATATTTGTTTTTTATAACATCAATTTTTTCCTTCATTCTCTGTTCTCTAGACATCATTGAAACAAGCTGAACCTCAGCACCTGCAAGATTTATATTTGATGGAGAAATATCTAGATTCTTAATAGCTGTATCTTGTATGATTTCTTCTGCTGTAACATCAGAAATTAATAAATCATACGTAGATAATTCTACATTTTTATCTATTCCCAAACCACTTGTTGCATTACCTTGTGGATCTGTGTCAATTAATAAAACTTTTTTACCTTTTTTTGCTAAAAGTGTGCTTAAATTAACCGCTGTAGTGGTTTTTCCAACTCCGCCTTTTTGATTAGCAATTGATACTACTTTTCCCACTTTTCTCCCTCCAATAGAATTATTTTTTTGTCACAATTATAATATACAAATATTTGTTAGATGTCAATATTTTTCGTATGATTTTTTTGGTTATAGTTTTATAAAGCTTAATTAAGTAACACATAATACGATAGTTCTTTTTATTTACATTAATTTATATTTTCATAGTTAATATATTAATATTTTTCAAAAAATCTCGGCTCAATACACATTAAAGAAATTCTAATTAAATAAAACGAGCCTCTTTCACTCAGACCCTCTGCGCTGCGCTTGAGTACCGTGAACATCCCTCGTTTTATTTAATAAGAATTTCTAATAATGCTCCAATCGCATTCGATTTGTTTTCAGAATATTAATATATTAACTATGAAAGAATTATTAAATAACATTTACTATTTTATTAAAAAATATGTAATTTTTATTTACATTAGGCTTTTTCGACAATTGTTCCACGTGAAGTTATATAAAAAAGACAAAAATAAAAAGCCACAAAAAGTAGCTTTCTATTATTATATTTTTTCTCTTTTTTATGGAGCACATTGCGCTCCTATAGAAATAAAGCCGAATGAAATTTTCCTTAATAAAAACTATTTTATTGTTATTGGTTCTTTTGCAGGTAATCCAGCTTTTCTTGGATACATTTTAGGTGTGTACTGTTCTTTTTCTACTATAATTATATTTCTTTTAATATCAGAATCAGGTAATGTAAATTCATCTCTTGATATTATTTTGCCACCCAACACTTTAATTGCATATTGTGCATTTTTTAATTCTTCTTCTATTTCACTACCTTTCATACATATCATCTTTCCTCCAATTTTAACAAAAGGAAGTAAATATTCTGAAAGTGTGGATAAATTTGCAACAGCTCTTGCAATTGAAACATCATATTTTTCTCTATATAATATATCTTTTCCACAGTCTTCAGACCTAGAGTGTATAGTTTCCACATTTTTCAAATCTAATTCTTTTATCACTTCATTTAAAAAGTTTATTCTTTTATTTAAAGAGTCTAATAGGGTTATTTTAACATTTGGCATCATAATTGCAATTGGTATTCCTGGGAATCCTGCTCCTGTTCCCACATCAATTATGTTGTCCTTTTCATTAATATATTTTAATACTGTAAGAGAATCCACAAAATGCTTTAATATTATTTCATCTTCATCTGTTATTGCTGTTAAATTAATCTTTTTATTCCATTCTAATAAAAGTTCCATGTATTTATGAAATTTTTCTATTTGATTAATACTTATTTTGATATTTAATCTATTTAATAACTGTTTAAACTCTTCAACCACTTTATCATTTTTCATCCTGTTTATATCTTTCTTATACATTTATAATTAATTTAATTTCCTTTTTAATTACTATCTTAACTCATCATCCATATTTTCTATAAATCAAATTAAAAATTCACATCTCTGGAGCTTTTATTTTTTCTCCTAATCTTCGTACTAAGGAATGCCCAATTTCTTCTGTATCTGTGCGACCAAGTTCATTTAAAGCAAGTCCAAGATTTCTCCAACTTTCTGCCTCCATGTTTCTAACCTCACGACCATTTGGAAGCTGGATTTTTGAAATTTCTTGTACTATTATAGGGACACTTCTTTTTACAAATTTATCATATAGTTTTTGACCTGACCTAAAATCATCACTATTTTTACTCATTATTTTTCCCCCTCATTACTTTTGAAGAAATTATACCACACTCTTCCCCATTTGTAAATATATCAAAAGCACATTTATATCTGCTGGAGAGACTCCCGAGATTCTTGATGCTTGTCCAATTGATGTTGGTTTTATTTTATTAAGCTTTTGTCTTGCTTCGATTCTTAATCCTTTTATTTCTTCATAATTAATATCTTCTGATAGTTTTTTGTTCTCCATCTTTTCAAATTTTTCAACTTGCTCTTCTTCCATTTTAATATAGCCTTCATATTTAACTTGAATTTCTACTTCTTCTTGAACTGCTATATCAAGTTCAGGTCTATATTCATCAATTTCTTTAAGTGCTTTATAAGTAAGCTCTGTCCTTTTTAATAATTCTGACATTTTTGAGCCTGTTTGTAGAGGAGTTGTTCCATGTTCCACAAGAAACATATTTACTTTATCACTTGGTTTTACTATAGTTTGCTTTAATCTTTTAATCTCTTTTTCTATGTTTTCTTTTTTTGTTAAAAATCTTTCATATCTTTCATCAGAAATCAATCCTACATCATGTCCTATTTTTGTTAATCTTAAATCTGCATTATCTTGCCTTAATAATAATCTATATTCAGCACGTGAGGTCATCATTCTATATGGCTCATTTGTTCCTTTTGTAACAATATCATCAATTAAAACCCCAATATATCCTTGTGTTCGATCTAATATAATTGGTTCTTTTCCTTTAATTTTTTGGGTTGCATTTATTCCTGCTATTAAACCTTGGCATGCTGCTTCTTCATATCCAGATGTTCCATTAGTTTGACCTGCAAAAAATAATCCGCTTATATTTTTATACTCTAATGATAGTTTTAATTCTGATGGATCTATACAATCATATTCTATTGCATAAGCAGGTCTGGTAAATTCACAATGTTCTAATCCTGGTAAAGTTCTATACATTGCAATTTGAACATCCTCAGGAAGTGATGAACTCATTCCTTGTGCATACATTTCATCAGTATCTAATCCAATTGGTTCAATAAAAATTTGATGTCTTTTTTTATCTGCAAATCTTACAACTTTATCTTCAATAGATGGACAATATCTTGGACCTGTTCCTTCTATCATTCCTGCATATAATGGTGATCTATGTAAATTTGCTCTAATTATTTTATGTGTTTCTTCATTTGTATATGTTAAATAACAATCTTGTTGTTCAAATTCTTTAATTTCATCATCTAAAGAAAATGGAACTATATTTTCATCACCTTTTTGAACCTCCATCTTAGAAAAATCAATACTTTTTCTATTAATTCTAGCAGGTGTGCCTGTTTTAAATCTAACTATTTTTACGCCTAAATCTTTTAAACATTCTGATAGTTTATTTGCAGGGAATACACCATCTGGACCACTTTCTTTTGAAAATTCTCCTATAAAGATTTTTCCTTTCAAATATGTTCCAGTAGATACTATAACAGCTTTTACATTATAAACTGCCCCTACATCTGTTTCTATGGAAACTACTTTTCCATCTTCAACATTAATTTTAGTAATCTCAGCCTGTTTTAATTCTAGATTATCTTGTTTTTCTAAAGTATGTTTCATTTCCATTTGATATCTTTTTCTATCAGCTTGCGCTCTTAAAGAATGCACAGCTGGACCTTTAGATGTATTTAACATTTTTATTTGTATCATGGTTTTGTCTATGTTTTTACCCATTTCTCCACCAAGTGCATCTATTTCTCTAACCAAATGACCTTTTGAGCTTCCTCCAATATGAGGATTACATGGCATATTAGCAACTGCTTCTAAACTTATTGAAAAAATAAGTGTTTTCATTCCCATTCTAGCACATGCTAATCCTGCTTCACATCCTGCATGTCCTGCTCCAATTACAGCAACATCATAATCTCCTGCATTATATTTCATTGTTTTAATCCTTTCATTATTTCCAATTTATTTTTACCTTTTATTTAAAGAAATTTTTTAGGTTGGAAGTCAGAACTCCAACATCTTATTTTTCACCCTACATATTATAATAAATATAACTATATGTTATTTGTGAAACAAAAACAAGTGTTTTGGTTTTGTGATATACTAATTATTCTACTCTTTTATATCATCTGTCAAAAAAACAAAATAAGCGCTTTTTATTCTTCAGCGACAAGTTGTATGGTTTAATAATTTAAAGTCTTTATTTTTGATTCTCGTGCCTTTAAAAATATTTTTAAACTAAAATTTATGTCATTGAGGTTTGGAAAAGAATTGTAATTATTTTTCAAACTGACTACTTTCCTAGACAGAATCTTGCAAAAATCTCATCAATTATTTCCTCACTAGCAACATCACCTGTTATTTCACCTAAATTTGACAAAATATCTTTTATAGATATTGCAACTATGTCTATAGGCATACCATTTTTTAAGCTCTCTTCTGCTTTTTCAACATTAATAATCGCTTTTTTTATAATATTTCTATGTCTTTCATTTGTTATTACAATTTCATTATCTAAATTTATTTCATTTAGATTAAACATTTTACTAATAGTATCATATAATTCGTTAATCCCTTCTCTTTTTAATGCTGAAATATTAATAACATATTTAAAACTATTTAATAATTCTATGTTTTTATTAAACACTGACCCCAAGTCCGATTTATTAAGAACTACAATACTTTTATTACAATCAACAGATTTAAGTATTTCTTCATCTTCTTTTTCTATGTTTTTACTACTATCAATTATTACAATACTTAAATCAGCTTCTTTTGCTAATTTTTTAGATTTTTCAATACCTATTTTTTCAATTTCATTTTCAGTTTCTCTAATACCAGCAGTATCTATTAGTTTTAGCGGAATACCATTTATATTAACAAATTCTTCTATTGTATCACGAGTTGTTCCTTCATATTCTGTAACAATAGCTCTATCTTCTTTTAATATAGCATTTAATAAAGAAGATTTTCCAGCATTTGGCTTACCTATTATTGCAGTTTTTATTCCTTCTTTAATTATTTTTCCATTATAAAACGATTTCTCTAATTTTTGAAGTTCATTCTTGATATTCTCAAGCTTCTCAGCTATTTCCTTATCTAACAACTCTTCAACATCATATTCTGGATAATCTATTGAAACTTCAATATTTGTCATCAAGTCTAAAATCTTTTGTTTAATTTTTGCTATTTCTTGTGCAAGAAAACCTTCTAATTGTTTAATACCTTCTTTTGCTTCTATATCAGATTTAGCATTTATAATGTCTATTACTGCTTCAGCTTGTGATAAATCTATTCTACCATTTAGAAAAGCTCGTTTTGTAAATTCCCCTGGTTGAGCTAGTTCTGCCCCGTTTTTTAAACACAAATCTAGTATTCTTCTCATGATAACAATTCCACCATGTGAATTTATTTCACACATATTCTCAGCAGTATAACTATGAGGCGCTTTAAAAAAGGATACTAATACTTCATCAATTATTTTTTCTTTTTCTTTTATATGACCATATTTTATTGTATATCCTTTAATATCATCAATATTATATTTGTTTTTCGGATAAAATATTTTATTTAAAATTTCAAAACATTTTTCTCCACTTATTCTAATTATACCAATTCCTCCAATGCCCGGAGCCGTAGAGATTGAAGCTATTGTACTCATAAATAATTCTCCTTTTTAAATTTTTTTAATTAAAATATTAATTATATGAAAATTTTCGAATGTGATTGGAATAATTTTAGAAATTCTTAATGGATTTTTTGGAAAATGTTCACGGTACAAAAGCTTTAGCTTTTGGGTCTGAGTGAAAGGGTGCCAAAAAATCCAATTAGAATTTCTTACAATTATGAATTGAGCCGAGAAAATTTGAAGATAATTAATATTTTAATATTCTAATTTATTTTAAAAACTAAAATAATTAATTTAAAAAAGTCAAAATTCCTTTAATCTTATCCTTAGATTAAAATCGGAACTTTGACTTCTGATTTTATTTTTATTTAATTATTTTAAACTAATAACAACTCTTCTTCTTGGTTCTTCACCAATACTTTCAGTTTTTACAGTTTTAGAATCTTGTAATACAGAGTGTATTATTTTTCTTTCATATGCTTGCATAGGCTCAAGAGTAACAGATTTTCTTGTTCTTTCAACAGTTCTAGCTATTCTATTTGCTAAATCTTGTAGAGTCCTTTCTCTTTTTTCTTTATATCCTTCTATATCAAGCCAAACTCTAATTTTTTCATCAATTCCTTTATTTGCTATAGTTGAAATAATAGATTGAAAAGCATACATAGTTTCTCCTCTATACCCTATTAAGAAACCAGCATCCTCACCACTTAAGCTAATTTCCAATCCATTAGATTTTTTTTCTATAGAATAATTAATATTATTCCCCAACTTATTTATAATAGCCTCAAAAAATGTTTTTACATTCTTTTCAGCTTGCTCAAGCTTTTCAGGTGTTATATCTTTTATTTCTTTTTTTACATAATCTTCTTTTGATTTGTCATTTTTAGATATTTGTGCAAGTTCTTTTTCATCTTTTAAGGTTAATTCCACTTTTACAACTCTAGGTGCTAAAATACTAAAAAAACTCTTTTTTTCTGTTTCTAAAACTTTAACATTAACCATATCTTTAGAAACCTTAAGTATTTTTAAGCCATTCTCAATTGCTTCATTTGTGGTACTACCTTCTGATATTACACTATTATTAGGCATTTTATTCTCCTTCTTCTTTTATAATCTTATTTAATACTAATCTTTCAAAAATCATTAATATATTGTTCATAAGCCAATATAAAGCAAGTCCAAGTGGTGCAACCATAGCAATTGATATTGACATAATTGGCATAAACCAAGACATTTTTCTGTTTGTGTCTGCCATTGCATCATTAAGATCAGGTGCTTTTTCCTCGCTTTTCTCATCTTCCTCATTTATTTCATCATTTACATTTTCCGCTTTATTATCTAAACCATCACCTATTAATTTTTCTTCTTTTTTATTATTCATATTTGTAGATAATCTAATTGAAATAAAAGAAGATATTACATATAAAATAGGTATTATTAAAGCTTTAATATTTGTTAAATCTTCAGTTGGAACTTTACTTAAATCTATACCAAAGAAATTCATATTAATATATAATTCATCTTTGTAATCTTTAATATTAAAATTATTGTCTGATTCATTATTTACATTTTCTTCATTACTAATATTTTCATCTTTAATAACATTTTCTTCTTGTTGTTCTGTTTCTTCTTGGTTGTTTTCTACGGATTGTTGATTTTCAAGATTAGTAATATAATTAATTACTGCAATTTCTTTATAATTAGTTAATAATCCTTGTTCTTGAACATATTTAATAGAGTTATTAATAATTTCAGAGTCTATTTTTTTCATATATGTAAGAGGTGATCTTACTAGAATAAATACTGATATTAATAAAACAATTTGTATGATAGCACTTAAACACCCAGAAGCAGGATTCATTTTTTCTCTCTTATATAAAGCCATAATCTCTTGGTTCATTTTTTCTTGGTCATTTTTGTATTTAAATTGAATTTGCTTCATTTCATCATTTACTTTTTGGCTTTTTTTCATTGTTTTTTGTTGTGCCCATGATATAGGTAACATTAAAACTTTAATTAATATTGAAAATAAAATAATTGCAAAGCCAAAATTTCCAATAAGCCCATATAAAAAATTTAAAATATATCCAAATAAATTTGCAAAAAAATTCATAAGACTCACAGAAAATCCTCCTTTATGTTGTTATTTTAAAGGATCATAACCACCTTTAGAAAAGGGATTACATCTAATAATTCGTTCACATCCAAGTAAGGATCCTTTTATAGCTCCATATTTTTCAATCGCTTGTTTTGTATATTCAGAACAAGATGGATAATACTTACATTTAATGTTTTTATTTTCCATCCAAGGTGAAATATTTTTTTGATAATAATTAATACAACTAATAAAAATTTTTTTCATAATTACCATCATTTCTTTATAATACTAGCTTTTTCAAAAATACCATAGATATCAAATTTAATTTTATTATAGTTTAAATCTGATACATCACAATTTTTTTTTATTAAAAACACAAAGCTATATCCTTTTTTTAAACTTTCTTCAATATTTTTATAGTTTTCTCTTAGTAATCTTTTTACTTTAACCCTTTGAACAGCTTTTCCGTACTTTACTACTAATAGCTAGTCCTAATAAATTGTAAGTAAATCGATTTTTTAAAATAAAAACATTTAAATATTTTCCTGAAAATTTATTTCCTTTTGTTAAAACTTCTTTAAACTCATAGTTTTTTTTTAACATTTTTGTAGTTTTTATATTAAATCACTTCCTTATGCACATAAAGTTTTTCTACCTTTAGCACGTCTAGCTTTTAATACATTTCTTCCTGATTTTGTTGACATTCTAGCAAAAAAACCATGTACCTTTTTATTTTGTCTTTTTTTTGGTTGATAAGTTCTTTTCATTTATAAACACCTCCCTATTGCTAATTAATTTTATATGATTTTACATATTTCATAAAACATAAGCTCAAATATTATATTCTAAAAAGTAAAAAAAGTCAATGGATTTTTAAGATTTTTTTCAACTTTTACGGAATATCACATTTTCCATTTTTTCTAAAAACACCTATTCAGGTATGAGGTCAAAGATCAGAGGTCGTAAAATCCTTAATATAATTTGTCTTTCAGACTCATATAATACGCATCCGACCTCTTACATCTAATTTCCTACCTGTTACTTCCAACCTCCTACCTCCTACTTCTTACATCCAATATTATATTTCCGATATTTTTAAAGTATTTTTAAAATTTATATTGCAATTTTTTGAAAAATGTTGTATAACAATTTTATTAATAATTATTGAATTTTTTAATAGTTTTATTAAGTTATTCACAGGTTATCCACAAACTGTGAAAATTACACAAATGATATATAATGATTTAGTTTTTAAAATTCAAAAACCTCAAAAGTGCTTCGCATACTTGTTTTCATGATATAAAAAAATGTTCGAATTGTTTGTGTATTTTTATTAAATCAATATAAACTTATCAACAACTGTGGATAACTTTGTGGATAACTTTTTGTTGTTTATTATTATGTTTAATATACATAATTAGTTTTATTTTAATTACAGGAAGGGGATGTGTTATGGATTATGATATAGATAAAAAAGAGCTTATGGACAAAATAAAATCTTTATTAGTTCCAGAAATTACACCAATTTCATTTAATACATATATTAATCCTTTAGAAATAGAAAGTATTTCAAATAATAATATTGTTTTTACTTGTAAAGGTGGCTTTATTAAAGATATGTTAGAAAATAGATTTGCTCCATTAATATTAAGTACTATAAGCTATATAACTAATAGGGATTTTACTTTTTCAGTACATGATATAGAAGGAAAACCTCAAGAAAACACAGAAGCAATTCCATCTTCAAATATTAATATCAATGAATCACCTTTAGTAATCGAATCCAATGATTTCAGCAATGTAAAAATAATTCATCCACAAAAAAAGGAAGAAGAAATAATTAATGTTAAAAATAATCTGAATCCAAAATACACATTTGATACATTTGTTGTTGGAAATAATAATAGATTTGCTCATGCAGCAGCTTTGGCAGTTGGGGATAATCCTGCAAAAACATATAATCCTTTGTTTATATATGGTGGAGTTGGTTTAGGTAAAACTCACTTAATGCAAGCTGTTGGTAATAGATTAATTCAAAATAATCCTGAAATGAGAATAGTATATGTCACTTCAGAACAATTTACAAATCACTTAATAAACTCAATAAAAGATGGGCAAAACGATCCTTTTAGAAATAAATATAGAAATACAGATGCACTTTTAATAGATGATATACAATTTATAGCAAAAAAAGAGAGAGTACAAGAAGAATTTTTCCATACTTTTAATACTCTATATGAAAACGGAAAACAAATTATCATTACAAGTGATAAACCACCAAGAGATATACCATTTTTAGAAGATAGATTAAAATCAAGGTTTGAATGGGGCCTTCTTGCAGATATTTCAAATCCAGATTATGAAACAAGAGTAGCAATATTAAGAAAAAAAGCATTAGATGAAAATATTATAATAGATGATAATATTTTAGCTGATATAGCAACAAAAATAGACTCTAATATACGAGAATTAGAAGGCGTATTTAACAAAATAGTAGCTCGTGCATCTCTAACACATAGTCCAATAACAATTGAACTTGCTGAAAATGTAATTAATGAGTTTATATTTAAAAAAGAAAAAGTTATTTCTTCAGAATATATACAGGAAACTGTCGCAAAATATTTCAGCATAGAGAAAAAAGATTTAGCAGGAGATAAAAGGTCAAATGATATTGCTTTTCCAAGACAAATTGCTATGTATCTATGTAGAGAAGTTGCTAATATGAGCTTTCCTCAAATAGGTCAAGATTTTGGAAATAGAGATCACTCAACAGTTATGCATGCTTATAAAAAAATAGGAAAAGAAATAAAAGAAAAAACAAATACAAAATTAATTGTGGAAAGTGTGAAAAATATAATATTAAAAGTTGAAGAATAAAAAATATTTATATTATAATAAAAAATTAAATTAGTTAAAATAATATTATTATAAATAAATTGTTTTATAAATAATGTACAACTCTTCTTACGGAATAGCTTGATTGGTTATCCACATAAACTTTGTTGAAAACATGTTTATAACCTGTTGATAACCAAATATCCACTTTAAAATGTTAATCATGTGGAAAACACATACCACTTTTCCACATACTTATCCATAATAGTTTTTCTACGGATAACAATTTTAAATAAGGTTTTCCACATTATCCACAATACCTACTACTACTACTACTAAATATATTTACTTTATATTATAATAAATAACATAACGGAAATTTTAAACAATCATATAGTTCCGTATGTTTTCAAAATAGAAAGGATGATAAAAATGAAATTTGTCTGTTATAAAGATAAAATAATGAAAGCTCTTAATTCAGTTGTAAAAGGAGTAGCTTCTAAAACAACAATGCCAATACTTGAAGGAATTTTAATTCAAACTAATGATAATGAAATAAAACTTACAACATATGATTTAGAATTAGGAATTGAATATAAAATGGAATGTGATGTTCAAGAACAAGGTAGTATTGTTGTAAATGCAACAATGTTTACAGAAATAATTAGAAAGTTACCTGATTCTGAAATTAATATAAGTTTAAATGAAAATAATTTATTAACAATTGATTGTGAAGGAGCTTTATATAAATTAGCTACAATGAATCCAGATGAATTTCCTGAATTACCAAAAATAGAAGTAGAAAATTCAGTTACTTTAGAGCAATCAGCATTAAAAAACATGATAAGAAAAACTATATTTGCAGTAAGCCAAGAAGAAACAAGACCAATTTTTACAGGATGTCTTTTCGAAATTAATAATAATAAATTAAATATTGTTGCAATTGATGGATTTAGATTAGCTTTAAGAACAATAAATATACCAGTTCCAGTAAATGACTTTAAAGCAGTTATTCCTGCTAAGACTTTAAATGAAGTAAATAAGATTTTGACAGATTCTTTTGATAACATAAAAATTGGAGTTTCAAAAAATCAAGCAGTTTTTGAAATGGAAAATTGTAAAGTTGTAACAAGAATTTTAGATGGAGAATTTTTAAATTATTCTACAGTAATTCCAACAACATGGCAAACAAGAATTAGAGTAGAAAGAGAAAGTTTATTAAATAGTTTTGAAAGAATAAGTTTAATTGCATCATCAAGCATTGAAAAAGAAAAAAAATATCCTGTAAAAGTTACAGTTGATATTGGAAAATTAACAATTTCTTGTACAAACCAAACAGGAGATGCAAAAGAAGAAGTATTTATTTCTACAGAAGGTCAAAATTTAGAAGTTGGATTTAATCCAAGATATTTTTTAGATAGTTTAAAAGCAATTGATGAAAATGAAGTATATATAGAATTTGGTAGCAATGTTTCTCCTTGTTTAATTAAATCAATTGAAAATAATGATTATGTGTATATGATTTTGCCAATAAGACTTAAAGGAGAGTAGGGTTAAAAAATAATTACAATTTTGACTGTGTTAAAAGCTTACTTAAAAATGCTCAGCACAAGGCATACTGAGGCTGTAACTCACTAATGTTCGAACAGCCTCAGCAACGTACACAAAGTACGCTCCGCTTTTTGCGTAAGCTTTTGCCTTGTCAAAATTTAATTCTTTTTCTACCTTTTCCAAAAAGTTATTAAAATGATATAATAAATCCACAGTTTGTTAAAATACTGTGGATTATTTTTTTTGATTTAAAAAAAATGAAGCATGAAAATTAAAAATAAGAGATTTTTATAATTATAAAGTATTAAGAATAGAGTAAATATAATATTTTGAAATCCCGCGTAAGCCGAACAACCGGAGCGAAGCGCAGGACGACTGGAGAAATCGACATCGTAGCTGAATTTTTCGTAAGAAAAATTACAGTTACATAAAGATTTCGACACCAAGGGATTGAAAAATAATATATTTACTCTATAAATAATAAATAAAAAATAATTGATTGACAAATAAAAAAAAATATATATAATAAATATGCAAAAAAAGTAAAAATTATAAACAATTGGAGAACAATATGTGGATAAAAAAATTAAAATTAAACAATTTTAGAAATTATCAATTTCAAGAAATTGATTTTTGTAAAAATATAAATATTATTTATGGTGAAAATGCACAAGGTAAAACAAATATTATAGAATCAATTTTTTTATCTAGTGTTGGAAAATCTTTTAGAACAAATAAAGAAAAAGAATTAATAAAATTTAATGAAAATTTTTGTAATGTAGAAATAGATTATGAAAAATCAGATAGAGATGGAAATATAAAAATAGATATTTCAAATAAAAAAAATATTTTTATAAATAAAATAAAAATAAAAAAATTAAGTGAATTATTAGGAAATATCCATACAGTGATTTTTACTCCAGATGATATAAATATATTAAAAGGTGGACCAGAAAATAGAAGAAAATTTTTAAATATTATGATAAGTCAGTTAAGACCTAAATATATGCACATTTTGAGTTTATATAGTAAAACTTTAGAAGAACGAAATAATTATTTAAAAAAAATAAAACAAGAAAATGCAAGTGAAGAATTATTAGAAATTTGGGATGAACAATTAATTTCTTATGGTAAAATAATTTCAGAATATAGAAAAGAATTTATTGATAGAATAAAAAATAAAATAAAAATAATTCATAAAAATATAACAGGAGAAAAAGAAGAATTAAAAATAAAATACTTAACAGATTGTTTAGATGAAATTAATTATAGAGATTTATTAAAACAAAGAAGAAAATTAGATATTATAAAAGGCTATACAACTAGAGGAATTCATAGAGATGATTTTCAAATTTTTATAAATGATATTTTAGTAAATGTTTACGGATCGCAAGGTCAGCATAGAACTGCAATTTTATCTTTAAAAATTTCTGAACTTCAAGTTGTAAATGATGAAATAGGCGAAAATCCAATTTTATTATTAGATGATTTTATGTCAGAATTAGATGAAAATAGAAGAAGTAATTTTATAGAAAATATCAAAGATACACAAGTTATAATAACTTGTACAGATAAATTTGAGATAAATAATGAAAATGTGAAATATTTTAATATTAAAGATGGGAAAATTGAATAAAAATTTTTAAATTTTATTTGACAAATTTTAAAATAACAATTATTATATATAAAGATTTAATACAATTAAAAATCTAAATTGATTGTTATAGAGTAGCAACAGCGACATTGTATATATTTTTTCGAGCTTTAGTCAAGAAAAAATCATATACAATGAAAGCAAAGTTGCGGATATAAAAAGAAATAAATAGAGAATTTTTATCTTATGAAGGGATGGACAAATTGAATGGAAAAATATGAACATAAATATGGAGCAGAACAAATACAGGTTTTAGAAGGGCTTGAACCCGTAAGAAAAAGACCAGGAATGTATATAGGAAGTACATCAGTTAGAGGCCTTCATCATTTAGTATACGAAATTGTAGACAATGGTGTTGATGAAGCTTTAGCTGGATATTGTACAGAAATAAATGTTGTAATAGAAAAAGGAAATATAATAAAAGTTACAGATAATGGTAGAGGTATACCAATTGAAAAGCACCCAAAAACAGGACTTTCTACAGTTGAAACAGTTTATACTGTACTTCATGCTGGTGGAAAATTTGGTGGAGATAGTGGATATAAAGTTGCAGGAGGGCTTCATGGTGTTGGAGCATCTGTTGTAAATGCTCTATCTGAATGGACTGAAGTTACTGTTAAAAGAGATGGTGGAATCTATAAAATTAGATTTGAAAGAGGAAAAACAGTTGGAACACTTGAAAAAATAGGAGATTCTAACGAAACAGGAACAGAAGTTAGGTTTTTAGCTGATAGTAAAATATTTGAAACAACAGACTATAATTTTGATACACTAGAAACAAGATTTAGGGAAATAGCCTTTTTGACGAAAGGCCTACGAATCACAATAGAAGATCAAAGAGAAGAAGAACCTAAAAAATCAGATTTCTGTTTTGAAGGTGGATTAGTTTCATTTGTAGAGTTCTTAAATAAAAACAAAGAAAAGATAAATGCAAAACCTATATATATTGAAAAAAGTGGAGATGTTCCTGTAGAAATTGCAATTCAATATACTACTGCATATTCTGAAAATATACATGCTTTTGCAAACAATATAAATACTGTAGAGGGTGGAACACATCTTGAAGGATTTAAGCGTTCACTTACAAAAGTATTTAATGATTATGCAAGAAGCCATAATATCTTAAAAGAAAAAGATGCAAATCTACAAGGAGAAGACATTAGAGAAGGTATAACTGCAGTTATATCAGTAAAAGTTAAGGAAGCTCAATTTGAAGGACAAACTAAAACTAAACTTGGTAATAGTGAAGTTACAGGTGTTGTAATGAGTATGATGAATGAATCATTAGCAGCATTTTTGGAAGAAAATCCATCAGTTGCAAAAGCTGTTCTTGAAAAGTGTATGAGTGCATCTAGAGCAAGAGAAGCAGCAAGAAAAGCTAGGGAATTAGTAAGAAGAAAGTCAGCACTAGAAACCACTACACTTCCAGGAAAACTTGCAGATTGTAGTAGCAAAGTTGCAGAAGAATGTGAAGTATATATAGTCGAAGGAGATTCAGCAGGAGGTAGTGCAAAACAGGGTAGAGACAGGCGTTACCAAGCAATTTTACCACTTTGGGGAAAAATGCTTAATGTTGAAAAAGCAAGAGCTGATAAAATTTATGGAAATGACAAACTAAACCCTGTTATTATAGCAATAGGTGCAGGAATTGGAAATGATTTTGATATTACAAAAATTAGATATGGTAAGGTTATAATTATGGCGGATGCAGATGTTGATGGAGCTCATATTAGAACACTTTTACTAACATTTTTCTTTAGATACATGAGACCATTAATAGAAAATGGAAATGTATTTTTAGCACAGCCACCATTATATAAATTATCTAAAAAAGGTATGGAAGATGTATATTGCTATACAGATGATGATTTAGATAAAGCATATAAAGAATTAGAAGAAAAAGGAATTTCAAGAGATCAATTAGGGCTTCAAAGATATAAAGGTTTAGGAGAAATGAACCCTGAACAATTATGGGAAACAACAATGAACCCAGAAACAAGAATATTAGTAAAAGTTACTATGGAAGATGCTATGAAAGCAGATGAAATTTTTACAATTCTTATGGGTGATGAAGTTGAGCCTAGAAGAGATTTTATTGAGAAGAATGCCAAGTTTGTTAAAAATTTAGATGTATAAATAAAAAACAAAAATCCGCGTCAGCATTTCGTTTTTTTAAATCCGTATGGTGGGTATCCCTAAAGGGGGTACCATAGGATTTTAAAAAATGATGTGCGGTTAAACAGGATTTTTGTTTTCTCATATTTAAGAAAAAACGCATAAAAATTGTATGCGTTTTTCTTGAGTAAAGCTAATAATAATCTCTACTCAAACTCATAAATCTAATTTTTTAACCTAATATACGATTCTGTATAAATAAGCTATCAACCAAATTTATAAATCAGTTGCTCGACTATGAATACACTATTAATAACCTTATTCAACCATATTAGGACTACTAAAGACCATATCTAATATAAAAATAATCTTATCTCGAATATACCATATATATTGTAACCTCTATAATAAAAGCTTCCCTACACATAATACATTCTTATCGCCGACATATAATAATCTCGAGAACCATTATATATCTTTGCCCGAAAAATAATAAACCAAATTTATTTGATCTAATAATTCTCTTGGAACAACTATTATTAACCTTACTAATTTTATTATTAACAAAAATATTTTTTTTATACAAAAATTTTATTTATTTTAGTATTAAAGAGTAAATATATTATTATTCAATCCCTTGGTGTCGAAATCTTTATGTACCTGTAATTTTTCTTACGAAAAATTCAGCTACAATGTCGATTTCTCCAGTCGCCCTACGCTTCGCTTCGGTTGTTCGCCTTACGCGGGATTTCATAATAATATATTTACTCTTTTTTGAAAATAAAAGTCGAATTATGTCGAACGATTTTTCTTGACATTTGGCGACTTTGGACTTATAATTTTTTTAGAAGGAGGATAAATGGAACAACAAGAAATTACAACACAAGAATGGATTCCGTTAGATAAAATATTTAATAATGGAATTATTAAACTAAAAAATAAAAATTATATTAAAATAATTAAAGTCAATCCTATTAATTTTTCATTAAAATCTAATTTAGAAAAAGAAGCTATTTTAAATTCTTATAAAATTTTTTTAAAAACCTGTAATTTTGATATTCAAATTATAATTCAAAGTTGTAAACAAGATTTAAATAAAAATATTGAAAATATAAAAAATAATTTAAAAAAAGAAAATAAAAAATTTTTAAATGAATTATCAGAAAATTATTTTGATTTTATTCTAAAATTTAATTCAATAAAAAATTCATCTTGCAAAAATTTTTATATAATAATTTCAAATAAAAACCAAGAAAATTTAGAAGAAAATATTTTTCAAGAATTAAATGAAAAATATTTTAAAATAAAGGAATGCTTATTTAGATGCGGAAATACAGTTAAAGAGTTAAATTCAAAAGAGCAAGTGAAAGAGGTTTTCAATAGTTTTTTTAATACGAGATTATATTTGATGTGAGAGGTGAGAAAAATTAATACTGTACTTAATAAAATAAAAAAATTAATTAATTATAAAAAAATTAAAAATAATAAAATTCAAGATAATTTGGATTTTTATATAGGAACAAGAAATTTACAAGATGAAATTGCCCCAAGTTATATTAATATTAATAATCCAAAATATATAGAAATAGATAATATGTATTATTCAGGATTAATTATTGTTAATTATTATAGAGAACAAAATGATTTATTATTAAAAAATATATTAGAAACTAATATAAATATGAATATATCAATTTTTTATGAAAAACAAGATCAGTATAAAACTATAAAAGATTTAACATATCATATAGGAAATGTAGGAGTCGATATAAAAGATAATAATCAAAATAGAGAAGATATTGATATTGCAATATTTACTTATAATGATGCTAAGTATATAAGAAAAGAAATGCAAGTAAATAATGAGGATTTATATTTTTTATATATTTATATTAATATATTTTCAGATAATTTAAAAGATTTAGAATATAATATTAATAATATTGAGGGAATGTTGCAAAGCAAAGGAATGCAAACAAGAAGAGCTTCGTTTAGGGAAGAACAATTATTTAAAAGTTGTTTACCTATTTTTGAAAATAATGAAGATATAAAAAATTCTGCAAGAAGAAATATATTAACATCAGGAATTATTTCAACATATCCATTTATTTCATCAAATATTTTTGATGAAAATGGAATTCTTGTTGGAAAAAATATTTATGATAATTCTCTTATATTTGTGGATAGATATAATACAGAAAAATATAAAAATGCCAATATGTGTATATTTGGGACATCTGGAGCAGGAAAATCTTTTTATACAAAATTATTAATTTTAAGATATAGGTTATTAGGGATAGAACAATATGTAATAGATCCAGAAAGAGAATATATTAGTTTAACTAAAGCTTTGGAAGGAACAGTAATAAAAATAGGACCATCTTCAAGTGAATTTATCAATGTTTTAGATATTAGGGAAGAATCTCTTGAAGAAGGAGAAAAAGGATATTTAGCAACAAAAATATCAAAATTAATTGGATTTTTTAATTTAATTTTTGGAAATTTAAATGAAGAAGAAAAAGCAATTTTAGAAGAAAAATTAATTGAATTATATAACTTAAAAAATATTAATTTTGATGATAATAGTTTATTTGTTTATGATAAAGAAAATATTATTTCAAAAAAATTTAAGTCAAGCAAAGATATGCCAATTTTAGAGGATTTGTATAACATTTTAAATAAAGATGAAAAAACTAAAAAATTGGCAATAAAATTAATTCCTTTTATAAAAGGGTCATTAAATTTTTTTAATAATTATACAAATGTAGAATTAAATAATAAATTAATAATTGCAGATGTATATGAATTAGGTGAAGATAATTTGAAATTTGGACTCTTTGTTTTTGTAGAATTATTTTGGGACAAGATTAAAATAAATAGAAAAAACAAAAAAGCTATTTATTTAGACGAGATATGGAGATTAATTGGAGTTACTTCAAATAAAGATGTAGCAGGATTTATTTATAAAATATTTAAAACAATTAGAAAATATGGAGGAAGCGCTGTAGCTATTACTCAAGATATTTCAGATTTGTTTAGTTTAGAAAATGGTATTTACGGAAAAAGTATTTTAAATAATTCAAGTATTAAATCATTTTTTTCATTAGAAGAAGAAAATATAAAAATTTTATCAGAAAATATTAATTTGTCAGAAAAAGAAAAAATAGAAATTAAATCTTTAAAAAGAGGTGAAAGCTTAATGTTTATTGGTGACGAACATATATTAGTTAATGTTGAAGCATCTGATTATGAAAAGAAATTAATATTATAAAAAGGAGGAATGTAATATAGTAGAAATACTAACAGCAATTGGTGATCAAAATTTAAATAACACATTAAGATATGAAAGTGAATTTGAAGTAGTAGAAAATGATATTTTATATAGAGAAGGGATTTTAGAATATTTAGAAAAAAATAATAAAATTGATTTAATAATTATTTATGAAAAAATATCGGGTGAAATAGATTTAATTAATTTAATTAAAAATATAAAAATAATTAATAATGAAATAATTATATTTTTTATTTTAGAAAATAAAAATGACGAATTAGAAAAAATATTAAAATTGGAAAATATAAATGATATTTTTTATATTAATGAAATAAATATTAATTATTTAATTAATAAAATAAAAAATATAAAAATTAATAATCAAAACAAATTAAATGAAGAAATAATTAAATTAAAAAAAATAATTAATGAAAAAGATCAAGAAATATTAAAATATAAAAATAATAATTTTTTGGAAAATGATATAAAAAATATTAATAATAAGAATATTGCATTTATAGGTGAAGAATTTTCTGGTAAGACTTTAATTATAAATAATTTGAAAAATATAATTGAAAATAAAGAATTATTTAATTTTAAAGAAATTAATATTAATAATTATTTAGAAATAGAAAAATGTAATTATTTAAATATAAAATTAATTTTTATTATTGAAACACAAACAGAAAAAATGATAAGAAATAAAAAAATAATTAATAAATTAATTTATGAAAATAAAATTAATTCAAATAATATTTATATTATTTTTAATAAAATAAATAAATATTCTCCAAATATAAATATTTCTAAAAATTTATTTAAAGAATTTAATATAATTGGAAAAATTAATTTTGATAATTATTGTGATTTTATAAATAATGAAAAAAATGGTTTTGTTAAGGAAAATAAAAAGTTAAAAACTATATATAATAAAATTTTTAATAAAATATTTAAATAGAAGTGAGAGGAAGAGGTGGGATGAATTATGTAATGAATAGTGAATATCGAATAATAAATAATTAATAATTAAAGGAAAGGATGAAAAATAAAATGGAATTAACAAATAGTATTAATTTAAATTTAGAAAAAAATAATAGAAGAGAGAATTTTTTAAATTCAACATTGTGGAAGACAATTAATAATGGAATAGATATTGGATTAAGATATTTATTACCAGATTTAGTAGAAGATGAAATAATTGAATTAAAAAATAACTTAATAAATTTAGGTTTAAAAGATGGGATAAAAAAGTCTGTAGACAATGTTGTTGAAACAGGAAAACAAGCTATAGGTATATTATCAGGAAATTTTGAAGATATAGGACAAGTTCAGAGAGTTATAAAAAATGGTGGAATTATAGATAAAATATCAGATGTTTTTGATACTATAATTGAAAAGGGTGAAAATTCTGGTAAAATAAATTCATCTTTTAGTTATATATTAAAAAATGGAAAAAGCTCTATTTTAAATAGTGTTGAAAGAAATATTGAAGCTACTTTAAACAACCAAGTTTCAAAAGTTAATTTAGTTGATAAATATATAAATAATTGGAAAGAGTTCTATAATAATAAAGACTTTAATGGAATGGAGAAAGAATACAAAAAAATTGAAAGTAGTTTAAAAGAATTAGTTCCTTTAGAAAACACATTAAAAAATGCAAGGCAGGTTGAAGTAATTCATCAACTGATTAGAAATAATGGTCAAAATTTTGATATAAGTGAAGAAGAAATTGAGTTGAATAAAAAATTGAATTAAAATTGACAAAATATAACTTTTAAGATATAATGTATAAAGGAGTAGAAGTGGTATATAATATTGAATTTTACGAAGATAAAAGAGGAAATTCTGAAATAATAAATTATTTAAAGGAATTAAGATATAAAAATAATAAAGATGCAAGAATTAAACTTATAAAAATCACATCATATATTAATCAATTATCTGAAAAGGGATTAAATTTAGGTCAACCATATATAAAGCATATACAAGACGATATTTGGGAATTACGTCCTTTAAGAGATCGAATATTATTTGCAAATTTTTATAATAATAATATAATATTGTTAAGTATATTTGTAAAAAAAACAGATAAAACACCCAAAAAAGAGATAGAGAAGGCAAAAAGGTTGTTGATAGATTATTTAAAAAGGAGAGAGTAAAAGATGAGTAAAACAAAATTTAGAACATGGGAGGAAATAAAAAAAGAATTAAATTTCTCTCCAGAAGAAGAAGAACAAATTAGATTTGAAGAAGAATTAATAAAAACAACAATAGAAATTAGACAAAAAAAGAACTTAACACAACAAGAATTAAGTAAAAAAAGTGGAATAAAACAACCTGCAATTGCAAATCTTGAAAATATGAATAAAATACCACAAACAACAACTTTAATCAAGCTACTCTATCCTATGGGATATACATTGAAGGTCGTTCCAATTGATAATAACAAGAAAAATAAGTATAGATATGATGAAAAAGTAGAAGATAGTATAACACTAAGAGAAGAGTAAATTAGCAATAAAATATTGAAAAATTTTAATTTATGATATAGTATAAAAATAGTATAGAAATTGTTGATGATAAAGAAAAAGAAGAGGTAAATATGGAAGATAAACAAAAGAATTTGACTTATGAAGAATTAAAAGACGTTCAGAAGAGAAAAGATAATATTAGAATTTATAAAATATATGAAGCTATTGCACTAGACTTGTTGTTTTATTATGCAACTATTTTTTTGTTTTATATAAATCAAAAAGAATTAGTAAATTATCAAATATTTTTAATTGAAACTAGCTATATTTTGTTTAAACTATTATTTTATATCTTTTGTCAAATGTATGTACAAAAATATGGAAAAAGAAGAATGCTAATTTTAGGGAATGTATTTCTTATAATTAGTCTTATAATACTACTTGGTTTTAAAAATATTATAGCATTATTAATATCATCAGCGTTTTGTGCACTAGGATTTGATTTGAAAGAATTGTGTGAAAGTGACTTGCTTTATGATTCAATAATAAAAACTGACAGAAGAGGTGATAATTTTTCAAAAATAGAATCTCAAGCAAATTCAAAATTCTATATTATAGATACAATTTCTTGCTTATTATCAGGTTTTTTATATGTTTTAAATCCATATCTTCCTATTTGTTTATGTATAGTAATAACAATACTATGTTTGATAATATCAACTCAATTTCAAGATATAAAGAAAGATAAAAATGTTAAGACTTTAAAAACTGAATTTGGAGAATTAAAAAATTCATTAAAGTCTATTGGTAAATCAAAACGAATAATGAGTTTACTGATTATTAATGGCTTTTTTATTGGAATGTTATATGTTTATAATACCTTAAAAAATATAGTGTTATTAAGAGTAGGTGTTGAGGAAAAATATTTTGGTGTAATTTTTGCAATCCGGAACATTTATTTCTGCAATAAGTACAAGGTATTCGGGAAAAATCCATAAAAAATATAGAAATAAAACACTTGAAAAAATTATTTTGCCATATACATATGCATTCTTTATCTCTGGAATAATATTATTAATGAATAGATTTATAGGATTAAATAGGTTTATTGCAATATTAATGATTATAGTTACTTTTGTATGTAAAGGCCCATATTATGTATTAATCAAAAAGTATCTAAAGAATTTTACCAATTTTAAGAAAAGGACACAAATATCAGGAGCAAAAATATTTATTGAAGATTTTATTACTGGATTATGCTTGTTATATGCTTCAATAGCATCTAAGTTTATTTATGAAGGATACATAGTTGCTTTTTTCGGAGTTCAATTTTTAGTATTGTTTATTTTTGTTTTAAGAAAAAGCAGAATATATGTTGGAAAAAAGCCAGAAGAGTATTCTAAAAAAGAATTAATGCAAGATTAAAACTTCGTAAAATTGTACGAAGTTTTTTTGTTACAGTTCAGAATATAATTATACTTGTCTTGCAACGGGCAAAACTTTTTATTTTCTTCTCAGGCCTTCCCACTGGGGCTGTAATAATGCTAACGCATTTAACAGCCCTCAGCGGTCCCCCCGAGGCCATCGTTAAAAATAAAAAGTATCGCCCTGCGCGGACTTCTAGTTTTTACAACAGAACTGTAACTTTTCTAGCATTTTTTAAAAATTTCCTTGCAAAAATTTTTTATCTTTAGTATAATACAAAAAGTAAAGCACGCGTAAATAAAAACAGCAAAAAAGCAAAACAAATTTTTTGAAAAGAGGTAATAATTCATGGCAGAAAGAACAGACGGAAAAATAATAGAAAGAGACATTGAGGAGGAAATGAGAACAGCCTACATTGACTATGCAATGAGTGTTATAGTTGCTCGTGCACTTCCAGATGTTAGAGATGGTTTAAAACCTGTTCATAGAAGAATTTTATATACTATGCATGAAGATGGCTTAACACCAGACAAGCCATACAGAAAATCTGCAACAACAGTTGGAGACGTTTTAGGTAGATATCATCCACATGGAGATGCATCAGTTTATGATGCTTTAGTACGTTTAGCACAAGATTTCTCAATGAGATATATGTTAGTTGATGGACACGGAAACTTTGGTTCAATAGATGGTGATCCACCTGCTGCTTACCGTTATACAGAAGCTAGAATGTCTAAAATTGCAGAGCTAATGCTTACGGATATTGAAAAAAACACAGTTGATTTTATGCCAAACTTCGATGATAGACTACAAGAACCAACAGTACTTCCAGCACAAATACCAGCTCTACTTGTTAATGGTTCATCAGGGATAGCCGTAGGTATGGCAACAAATATCCCACCACATAATCTAACTGAAGTTATAAATGGACTTATTAAAATTATTGATGAAGATGAAGTTTCTGATGAGGCTTTAATGGAGATTATAAAAGGACCTGATTTCCCTACAGAAGGATTAATTCTTGGAATAGAAGGGATAAAAGAAGCATATAGAACTGGTCGTGGAAAAATCACATTAAGAGCTGAAGCAGAAATTGAAGAAATGGCTGGAAATAGACAAAAAATAGTAGTTCATTCTTTACCATACCAAGTAAATAAAGCAAAACTTATTGAAAACATGGCAAATCTAGTTAAAGAAAAGAGACTAGAAGGAATATCTGAAATCAGAGACGAATCAGATAGAGAAGAAAGAGTTAGAATTGTAATAGAGCTTAAAAAAGATGCAAATGCACAAGTTGTATTAAACCAACTATATAAAAACACACAAATGCAAACTAGTTTCGGGGTAATAATGCTAGCCCTAGTTAATGGAGAGCCTAAAATACTTACATTAAGACAATGTTTAGATTATTATTTGGAACATAGAAAAGATGTAACACTTCGTAGAACTCAATTTGAGCTTGATAAGGCACTAGCAAGAGCACATATATTAGAAGGATTAAGAATTGCTATAGATAATATAGATGAAGTAATTCAAATAATCAGATCATCCTATGATAATGCTAAAGAAAGATTAATGGAGCGCTTTGGTCTATCAGATATTCAAGCACAAGCAATACTTGATATGAGATTAAGAACACTTCAAGGTTTACAAAGAGAAAAGATTGAAGAAGAATATGCAGAACTAATGAAGCTTATTGCATATTTACGTGAGATCCTAAATAGTGAGCATAAAGTATTTGAAGTTATAAAAGAAGAGTTAATTAAGGTTAGAGATAAGTTTGGTGATGATAGAAAAACAAAGATAGTTCCTGCTGAAGGTGAGATAAATGTTGAGGATTTAATAAAAGAAGAGCAAGTTGTTATTGCCCTAACACATTTTGGCTATATTAAGAGAATGCCAATAGATACATACAAGAGCCAAAGACGTGGTGGAAAAGGCATTACAGGTATTGCAACACGTGAAGGTGATTTTGTAAAACAAATATTTACATCATCAACACATGATTTGATACTATTCTTCTCAAATAAAGGTAAAATGTATAAACTTAAAGGATATGAAGTTCCTGAGGCTGGTAGAACAGCAAAAGGAACAGCTATTGTAAATCTTTTAAGCTTAGATGCTGGAGAAAAAATTTCAGCAGTTATTCCAATTCAAAATTTTGCTGAAGGTAAATATTTACTTATGGCAACTAAAAATGGTCTAATAAAGAAAACAGCTTTAACAGAATATAATACAGAAAGAAAAACAGGTCTTCTTGCTATAACTTTAAAAGGAGAAGATGAACTTATATCTGTAAAATTAACAGATGGACAAGATAATGTTGTTTTAGTTACTCGAAAGGGATTATGTATTACATTTGATGAAAAAGATGTTAGACCTATTGGTAGAGTTTCACAAGGTGTAATTGGAATGAGAACTGCTCAAGATGATGAAATAATTGGTATGGAATCAATTATTTCAGGAGGAAAGGCTACACTTCTTGCAATTACAGAAAATGGATTTGGAAAACGTACTGAACTTGATGAATATAGAGTTCAACAAAGAGGTGGAAAAGGTGTTATTACCTATAAAATAACTCCAAAAACAGGAGAGTTAGTAGGAGTAGGTATAGCAGATGATTCTCAAGATGTTATGCTAATTTCTGATACAGGAACAATTATTAGAATGCATGTTAATGAAATAAGTATATTAGGAAGATCTACTCAAGGTGTAACTTTAATGAGAACCAATGATGGAGGAAAAGTAGTAAGCATTGAACTTGTAGACAATGAAGAAGAGGAGTAAAATTTTTTCATTGGGGACAGTCCCCAATGAAAAAAGCTTGGTAATAAATCACAAGAATAATTTAATTAATATTAATTAAAGAGAATAACACACAAGAATAAAAAAAGGGGGAAACAAATATGAAAAATAATAAAAAAATGTCAGGTGGTATTACATTAATTGCATTGGTAGTGACTATAATTGTCCTTTTAATTTTGGCAGGAATTTCAATTACAATGTTATCTGGAAATAATGGTATATTACAAAGAGCAACAGAAGCTAAAATAAAAAATGAAGAAATCGAAATAAAAGAGGAATTAACTTTAGGAATAAACAGCTTAGGAGTAGATTATTGGAATGATGAAAATATAAGATTAAGTATGAAATTTGGAAGATATGTATTATCTAATAAGGCAGGATTAGCAAAAGCATTAGGCGTTGATGAAAGTAAAGTAGATGTGGAAGAATATCCTGAAACAGCTGTAAATGGAGCAATAGGAAAAATAACATATAGAAATAGAGTATTTGAAATAATAGAGAGTGGTTCTATAATTGAAGCAAATGGGATATTGGTAACTATAGAAGATCCATTTTTAGTACTAGATTCAGGTATAAATACACACGCTGTAGCTCAGCAAGTAAATATAAATGCAAATATATCATGGGAGTCTCTAAATCCTGATGTTGCAACAGTAGACAGTGCAGGAACAATAACACCTGTATCAGAAGGAGAGGCCGAGATACAGGCTAGAGGAGATTACGTTGGAAAAGCATATACAGGAAAGGCAAAAGTAAAAGTAATAGCTTTTGAGAGTATTGCATTAAATTATACAGAGGCTACAGTTGCCATTGGAAAAACTAAAGAATTAAACGTAACTGTTAATCCAGCAGAGTTAGTTGACAAAGTAACAGTAACTTGGACAAGTGAAAATTCCGCAAATGCAACATTAAATCCGAGTACAGGATTTTCTACAATTGTTAAAGTACCAAGTACAGGAGCAACAATAGGAGGAACATCAGCAATTACAGCAATTGCAAGCATAGGAGCAGTTACAAAAACGGCAACATGTACCATAACAACCAAAGAAGCAACTTCAGAAATTGATGAAGGAATAAATCCAGATACCTATGGAAGAGAAGTTAACTATGGAATTAACTTAGGAAAAGGAGTAGATAATACATCACTTACATGGAAAGTTTTTTATGATGACGGAACAAATGTATATTTAATAGCATCAGATTATGTAAAAAGAAGTAATGCAATATTAGCTGGAGCACTTTCAAATATAGGTGCTATAGCAGGAACTGGAGATTATGATATAAAATGGGCTGATACAACAGGCATTTTTAAAACATTTAAAAATGCTCAAAGCAGTAGTGCAGCAAATGGAGCAGCAGATATTTTTACAAATAGACCAGCTGGAACTGCATATTTAACAAATAGAGGACTACTAAGTTTTTGGAAGGCAAAGACAAAAACAAGCTATAATTCTAATGCAAAAATGACAGCTTGTTTAATGGACACAAAGGCTTGGAGTGGATTTGTGGCAAGTACAGTAAGTACAGCTAGTAACTATAATGCAGATAAATGTTATGCAATTGGAGGAGCAACACTTTCATTATGGGTGGAAAGTTGGAATGCGAAGCATGGAGAACTGTCAAATGATACAAAAAAGCAACAATTGTACTATAATAACGTAACTGCTACTGGATATAGAATTGGGACCAGTAGTGTTCCAACAAATAATGATTCAATTGCATTGGACAAAGAATTGGATGGGTATAATGATACACTGTATTTTCCTCATAAATCATCTACAAAAGGATGTTATGGATATTGGTTAGCATCGCCATCAAATAATGGTAGTGCACAACAAATGTGGATTTATTATGGTGGTGGTATATATAAATATCATTATTATCATAATGAAATTGGAGTACGCCCTGTAGTATGCTTACCCTCAACTGTCAAAGTATCAGATACACCAGCAGAAAATGGTAAGTATGACATAATAAATAAGTAAAATAAAAGCTTTATTATAGTCCTTTTAATTTTGGCAGGAATATCAATTGCAATGTTATCTGGAAATAATGGAATATTGCAAAGAGCAACAGAAGCAAAAGACTTAACAGGTGAAAGGCAAATAGTAGAAAGAAAGAATGAATAAATGGACACCTTTCCAAAACAGGAAATTCAATATGAAAAATGGGAATGGAGAAATAATTTCATAAATAAAAACCTATCAAGTAAAAATTGGTAGGTTTTTTATATAGGTAAAAAATAAAAATTATATCAAATAATTAATAATAAGCCAACTCAGCATCAACAAATTATGTTAATAAAAACAGCTATAAAATAAAAAATTAAATTAAAAATAAAAAAAATCTAAATGCTTTTTCCGTAAGATAAAAAATACATAAAAAATAAAAAGAAAAATGTAAAAAAAAGTCGAAAAACTTTACATAATTAACAAAAAAGTATTTACAAAATAGGGTTTTTATAATATAATGTGGCCAGAAATATTTTAAGAGGAGAAGCTTTTAGAGTTTACTCTGAAAACTAAATTGAGCCTCTAGAAAGGAAAGATAAAAAGGATGGAAACATTTAAATCCAAAAAAGTCATGTTGGTATTTTTGTTAGTATTATTAATGATGCTTTTACCAACAAGGATTTTTGCAGCTACACAATCCGTAGCAATTGTAAAAGTAGAAAATGATTATAGCATTTATATTGATGGCTTAGAAAACAAAGATTTTAAATTTGCTTTTACAAATCAGAATCCAGAAGATGAAACTTCGTTTGAATCTCAGTTAATTCCTAATTGGGAAGATAATAATGGAGTTAATATAGCATGTCTAGAAGAAGGCACATCTTTAAATTTAAATGAACCAGTTTTTATGATTGTAAAAGTTGGTGAAGAATTATCTGTTACAGAGTTAGATTTAGATAAAGCTATTTCTAAAACAGATATGGCGAGTGTTGAAGCAATTACAACAATTATTGATGTGGATACCACTCAAACAACTACTACTTCAGATAATGAAAATGGAGTAGTTACAACTCAAACAGTTGGGCAAGTTAACATTATAGAAAGCGCAGAATATAACTATACAGATTATGAATATCAATATAACCTTATTAAAATTGATGGTACAGAATCAGAAACAGCAACAAAATTAAGTAATTTAGTAGATAGTCTACAATCTACTTATTCAACATTATCAACTTATAATAAAATTCTAAAAACTGCAGAAATTAGAGATTTATATTTCTCTCTTAGAGAAGAAGCAGTATATAGTAAAGTTAATGATTATGTTATTTATCAACCTGAAGATTCAAAAGAAGGTGATAAATATTTAGTTCTATTACAACAACTTTCTGGAAAAGAAGTAATAAGAGAAGATATTCAATTTTTAATTTGTACAGAAGGACATAAACAAGAAGTTGTTAAAGAAGTTAAAGAGATTAAAAAAGCGACAGCACTTCCTCGTACATTTGATAGCATTATACTATTAGTAGTTCTTGCAGTTATATTAATTACAACTATAGCAGTAATTTTAAGGATTAGAAAATTAAATAAGAATGAAGAATAAAAATAAATTATTATTTTATAAAGCTTTTCTTTGTGTATTATTAATAAGTTTAATTATTACTGTTATTTTAATAGTAAAAAAATATGGGACTCAAGAAAAATATGAAGAAAAAAATGAGGAAATAGTTGAAGTTTTTAGTAGAACTGAAGAAAAAATTGATCAAAATGGGATGAGTTTAATTGAATTTGAAGGGTTTAAAGTAATAGGTTTAATAAAAATACCAGCAATTAATTTAGAATATCCTATACTTGAACAAACTACTGATGAAGCAATGAAAGTATCAATAAGCAAATATTGGGGTGGAGATATTAATTCATATGGAAATGTATCTCTAGCAGGGCATAATAACAAAATTACATTAACAATGTTTGGAAAAAATAAAAATTTAAAAAATGGAGATAGCATTTTTCTTACAGATTTAACAGGAACAACAATAGAGTATAAAATATATGATACTTTTATAACAGATCCTGATGATGTATCAATTTTACGTACTACAGATAAAAGTGTAAGGGAAGTTACACTTATTACATGCACAAATGGTCGAGCAAATAGACTAATAAATAAAGCAATAGAAGTAAAATAATTATTTAAGGAGGAGTATTTAATGAGTTACAAGGCCAAAAGGATTGTAATTGGAGTAGCAGCAGCAGTAGCATTATTCACAGCAGCATCTGTTGGTACATATTTCTACATTAAAGGTAACGAATCTGCACAAGCTACAGAAAACACTGAACAAGTAACTGAACAGAATAATGATACTAATGCTGATACTAGTTCAAACAATCCGGAATCAACTTCAAATGATCAAAATAATGGTCAAACTACAGGGAATCCAAATGAAACTGTAGGAAATGCAGAAACACCAGCACCAACTACTAGCACAACAACTACAAGAACGACAACAGATGATGATGGAACCAGAACAAGAACAACAACAAATGCAGATGGCACAACAACTACAATAAGAATGAATACTGATGGAACAACTACAACAACAGTAAGAAATCCAGATGGAACTATTGCATCTCAAACAACAGATGCAAATGTAGTTACAGAATACGAAGAAGGAGAAGAACGTTTAGTATCTAAAGATGACTGGGTAGGATGGATGCCTGAAGCAGTTCCAGTACCAGTTGTTGCAAGAATTGCTAACAACTTAGATATTAACAAATATAAGCTTAGTGTAATTAAAGAAGTAATTAGTACAGATGCTAATGAAGATGGAAAATATGATTTAGGAGAAACAGTTTCTTACAAAATTACAGTATCAAATGTAGGTAATGTAAAACTTACTGAGCTTAAAATTTCAGACAAGATAAATGATAGAGAAGACATTACAAAAATGTCTCAAGTAGATGAAAACAACAATGTAATTCAAGAAATTGAAAATACTTCAGAGTTTTCTTTCGATTTAGAAGCTGGAGAAAAAACATATTTTGAATATTCTTATACAGTTAAAGAAGAAGATGTTTTAAAAGGAATAGTACAAAATATTGTTACAGTTGAAAATGATAAAGTTAAAGAAGAAGATTCTAAAGAAGTTCCAACATCAGATATTAGTAAAGATTTTGAATTAAAAAAATCAACAAAAAGTAAACCTGAAAACAATATATTCTATGTTTTAGGAGAAAAAATTATATATGATGTTGAAGTTACAAATAAAGGAAATATTACATTAGATGTTAAAGTTAAAGACCCAATTACAGAAGAAAAAGAAGTAACAATTAATATTGCACCTGGAGAAACAAAAAATGTTGAATTTACACATATAGTAACTGCTGAAGATGTAGAGGCTACAAAAGTTATAAATGTTGCTACAGGAGAGGTGGAAAACGAAGATCCTAAACCTTCAAACCCACAAGAAGATCCAGTTAATGAATACATTAGTGTTAATGTAGAAAAAATATGGGAAGATAATAATAACCAAGATGGATATAGACCAGAATCAATTAATGTTCAATTACTAGCAAATGGAGAAGAAAAAGGAGAACAGGTAACATTAAATGATGAAAATAGCTGGAAATATACATGGACAGAATTATTTAAAAAAGAAAATGAAAAAGACATAAATTACACAGTAAAAGAAATTGCAGTTGACAAATATGAAACAACAATAACAGGAGATTATAAAGATAAAATTACTATTACAAATACTCATATTCCAGAAACAACAAGCTTAACAGGAAATAAAAAATGGGAAGATAATGATAATCAAGATGGAAAAAGACCAGATAGCATTAAAATTATTTTAAATAAGCAAATTGAAAATGGAGAAATACAAGAAGCTGGAAATCAAATTATTACTGCAGAAGACAATTGGACATATAAATTTGAAAATATACCAGTATATGAATCTGGAAAAATATTAACATATTCAATTAGTGAAGAAGCTGTTGAAGGCTATACAATGCAAATAGATGGAAATAACATCATAAATACACATATTCCAGAAACAATAAATATTTCAGGAACAAAAAATTGGGAAGATAATAATAATCAAGATGGAAAAAGACCTGAAAGCATAAAAGTAGTATTAAATAAAAAGATTGAAGACAAAACAACTCAAGTAACAACAAAAACAGTTCAGCCTGATGAAAATGGAACTTGGTCATATAAATTTGAAAATTTACCTGTTTATGAAAAAGGTAAAAAAGTAGAGTATTCTATTGATGAAGAAAAAGTTCCAGAATATGAAACTATCATAGATGGTTATAATATTACAAATACTCATATACCTGAAACACTTACAATTGAAGGCGAAAAAACATGGGTTGATGCTGATAATCAAGATGGTCTAAGACCACAAAGTATTATAGTAAAATTGCTTAAAGGTGAAAATGACAATAAAATTGAGGTATCAAGTAAAGAAGTTTCAAGTGACTCTCAAGGAAAATGGACATATAAATTTGAAAATTTACCAAAATATGAAAATGGTAATGAAATTAAATACAGTATAGAAGAAAATCCGGTAGAAGGATATAAACAACGTATTGTAGGTACAGATATTATAAATACACATGTTCCAGAGATGATGACAATTAGTGGAGAAAAAACATGGGAAGATGCTGAAAATAGAGATGGAAAAAGACCTGAATATATAACAATTAAATTATATAAAGAGGTTGGAGATAATAAAACACTTATAACATCTAAACAAATATCTCCTAATTCAGAAGGAAAATGGCTATATTCTTTTGAAGATTTACCTAAATATGAAAATGGAAATGAAATCAATTATGTTTTAGAAGAAGTAAATATTGATGGATATACAAAATCTTTTGATGGATATAATTTAACAAATACACATAATCCTGAAACAACAAGTATTTCAGCAAAGAAAATATGGGAAGATAAAGATAATCTTCTTAAACTAAGACCAGAAAGTGTTGACTTTAATCTTGTAATTGATGGAGTTGTATCAAATCAAAAATTAACTGCAAATGAAAGCAATAATTGGCAAGTTACATTTAATGATTTAAGCAAATATAAAGATCAAGGAACAGAAATAAAATATAACATTATAGAAGAAAGAATTACAGGATATAAAGAACCAGTATATGGAACAGAAAATGGAGTAGTTACTATTACAAATACAATAGATTATCCATCAGTTAATATTGAAAAAAATGCTGAAAAAATTAAAGCTGTTGATGGAAATAATTTTGAAGATATAATAAAAGATGAACAAGGAAATATAACAACAAAAGTAAATAGTGTTGGAGATATTATTAAATACGAAATCATTGCAGAAAATGATGGTACTCAAGTATTAAATAATGTTAACATTGTTGATCAAAACCATAATGTTAAAGTTCTAAAAATAACAAAAGGTACTGATGTTTACGAAGATACAGGAAAAGAGGCAAACATTACAGCAGGAAATAATTTATTATCATATTTACCAGATGGAGTTGAATATAAATTAGAACCTAATGAAAAATATATTATTGAAATAGAATATGTTGTAGAAAATATTAATAATACTGCAACAATAGACAATATTGCAGAAATAACTGCTAGAGCAGATAATGAAGATGTAACAGACAATGATGACGAAAAAGTACCTGTAACACAAGTTATAAACAATAGTATAGAAAAAACTTCAGTTAAAGTTGGAAATACAACAGTTACAGATGAAAACAGGGAAACAATAAAACTTAGAAAAGATGATGTAATAACATATGAAATCAAGGTTTCTAATCTAGGAAATGTTGATTTAACAGGTGTAAAAGTTACAGATGATCATAATGTAAGAGTTAATAAAATAGAAAAATTAAATGATGATGGTTCAAGAACAAATCAAAATGATTTAGTAAGAACAGCAACATCTGAAAATTTACTTGGAAAAGATGTTTTAGAAGCAGATACAACATATATAATTACAGTAACATATGTTGTTCCAGATAACGAAATAGATGAAGAATCTGAAAATGGCGATAAAATTATAAATAATGCAACTATAACAACAAATGAAATTCCAGAAAAATCAGATGATGATACATTACAAAAAAATAAAGAAGCAATTATTACTCAAGAAAAAGAAAGTGTAGTTGTTGGTAAAAACGACAAAACAATTTATACAGGAGACATTATAGAGTATACAATTACTGTTGCAAATAAAGGAAATATTTCAGGAAGTACAACAGTTAAAGATTCAGACTTAAGAGACAATATCAATAGCGACAAAATTACAATGATGAATAATGGTACAGAATTAAACAAGAGAGATAGTTTAACAACAAAATGTATTACAGTTACATCAAACAAAAATGGATCAACAAAAATAAATGTTAATCAATTAGCTGATGGATATGAGATTCCATCAATAGATAATGGGGAAACAATAGTTATAACATTTAGAGTAAAAGTTGGAAAACTTTTACCAGGTGATACTATAGTAAATAGGTTAGCAGATCAAGAAAATACACATACACAAAATGATATTGAAGCATCAATTCATTTGAATAAAGAATTATTAAAACCTCAACATGTAGTATTAGTTATAGATTTATCATTAAGTATGGCAGAAGATGTAAATTATCATGGATCAGAAGATCCTATGGCAGACACATATGAACAGACTAGATGGTATGCATTAACTCAAGCTTTAAACAAATTCTTAAATACTTATATGAAAGATGGAAATCTTGCAGAAAATACAGTTACAATAATTGGATATAATAATGAAGCAAAAGCACCATTAGTAACTAATACAACAAGTCTTGCAACAGCAAAAGCATCATATTCAAATGTATTCACAAAGGAACAATACAACATGATTACAGGTGAAGATAAGAATGATGTTGATAATTTAACTGCTAGAAATACAGGTACTCTTCTTGGTTCAGGAACTAATATACAACATGGATTAAGAAAAGCTTCAGAGGTATTAGGATCAGATACTCAAGGAGCTCAAGTAATACTAATGACAGATGGTGAGGCAAATAGATCTCTTGATGCAAATGGAAATCCAACAGGAAGCGGAGACCATGTAGAAAGAGCAATTAGTGAAGCAACAGCTCTAAAAAATAGTGGAATTACTTTATATACAGTTGCTTTATCAGTTGGAGCTGAAAATGCAACATATACTAATAGATTAATAAACATGGCAAGTGAAGATGAAAATGGAAATAAATTAGCAAAATCAGCTGAAGATATGCAATCATTAGTAGATTATTTTGAAAATGTATCAGAAGTTTTATCAGAACTACATGTTACAGGAACTACTGAAGATGGAATCTTACATTTATCAGATAGTATTTCAATAGATTCTAGATATGTAAAAAATGTAGAAATAACAATACCAAATGATGATGGCATTGAACAACCAATTACGATGACCTGGACAGAGTTTACAAATTATTATAATGCTACAGCTAAAACAATTAATATAAAACAACTAGCTACAAATAAGAACATCAAAGGAATTACAAGGGCAGTTACAATAACTATAAATGTTGATTCTACATTATAAAGAGAAAAAGAGATTTAGGTATTTACTTAAATCTCTTTTACTTTTTTGTAACAAAAAAGTAATATTGTTTTAACATAAACGTAACATAAATAGTGTATAATATAATTTAAGATTGTATAAGAAATACATAAGATATTTGCCTTTTAACTTATAGGCAGGAAGGGAAAGATAGCTTTATAGCTAATAAATGCTTAAATTATGTATATTAATAAATATTTAAAAAAAATGAATATTGAACCTATATCAGAAATAAGAGTAAAAGAAAAATGTGAATTTGCTAATAAAGTTGCCATGATAATGACAGATAGTCTAATTGATTACAATTTGGATTATTTAAGAATTGTTGATATATTACAACATACTGGAATGTATATTGCCAAAATACCTAAGAATTTATCTCCAGTTAATTATTCATATTTAGATATGAAAATATATATATCTGATAATATAAATCTTGATAGTAATAATGAATATGTATTACACGAAGTAATACATAGAATTCAAGAGTATAGGAACAAAAAAGAAAAGTTAATTCAGCTTGGATTATGTGATGTTAAGGAAACAAAAATTAAGGGATTAGCATTAAATGAGGCCGCAATTCAGTATATAGTTCAAAAAGTTTTAAATGGAAATGTTGAGATTGTTGACATTTATAATATGAGAATTCCTACAATTAGTAAAAATTATTATCCAATACTTACAAATCTAATTGAGCAAATTGCTTTTTTAGTTGGTGATGATAAACTAATAGATAGTACTTTAAATTCAAATAATGAATTCAAATATGAAACAATTGATATATTAGGTGAAGATGTATATAATTCTATAGAAAAAAGCTTTGAACAAATATTAGAAACAAAGAATTTATTATTAAAAGACACAGATCAAAGTATATTCGATAAAAATGTTGATTTAATAAAAAAGGTTTATATTGATACACAAAGTAAAATAATGAATTCATATTTTAGTAATCAGTTTAAAAAGATAAAAAACACAGAACAGCTTAAAGATTTTAGCACTAAACTAGTAGAATATAGACAATATGTGGGTTCAGACAAAGGTCAAGTTTTATATTCAGAATTTTTTCAAAATATGCAAGATAAAATTAAAGAAAAAGAACAAAGTTATATAAATAAAGCATTAATTGTTGTTAAAGAAAATAGATTTACAAAAGTTTATAATAAAATAAAAAACTATTTTAAAAGTTTAGTATTTCAAAATTAATAAAGCTCTTGGGTATTAGAAACCAAGAGCTTTTAAAAAAATATTTTTAAAATATGCAAAGCAATAGTACTTGCAATTACTTTCCAACTTACTTTTAACGAGTGAAAAAATACATTTTTAACTGCGACTAATTTATGTTCTTCTTTAATTGTTAAAGCTAAACAATTTGTAGTAGGAAACACATTTGCTTCAAGTGTTTTAGCTTCGAAATTAGAATCTTGAGAAGAAGACTCTATAATTTTTTCTGTATTAGAATCTGTTTTCTCCACAATATTTAATTCAGTCTCAGTATTTATATTATCAGTAGAAGAATCATTAGATATATTTTCAGTATTTGCATCAGTTGTATCTGAAGATTCGTTACTGCTTAATATCTGATTTATAACAGTATTATCAGTTTTTTCATTATTGTCCATAGAATAATTCCTTTTTTTAAGTTTTATTGTTTATAAGTTTATTATAGCAAATTTTAGAAAAAAGTAAATAATTTTTATAAATTTTAATTAGGAATAGCGATTATTGTTCTGTAAGAATGATAATATATAAAGAATGTGTAGGGGCGATTTTAATCGCCCGGAAAACCGATAATTATCTTATTTTTTATTGAAACAATACAAAATAAGATGTCGAAAAATGTCTATGAAAAATTGAGAATTAAGACAGATTTCGACAGGATTTTATGATATTATGTGATACAATTATGTTAATAATTTAATTCAAAAATAACCACATCAGTATTATATTTTAATTCTCAACTGAATGTGGTTATTTATCTATTTTGGTGGGCAACCGGGGAATCGAACCCCGGACCATCAGATTAAGAGTCTGCTGCTCTACCAACTGAGCTAGTCACCCAAGCACATATTATAGTATAGCGCTTAAGAGTTAATTTGTCAATAGATTTAGTTGAATTGATACAGAAATTGTTATTGTAGGGGCGATTTTAATCGCCCGAAATATAACAAAAATTAATACAATTTATAATAAATGTAAAATAAAAAATTTAAAGATAGTTAAACTAGAATAATATTTTTGCGGGCGATTAAAATCGCCCCTACATTTCTCTAAACACTTATATTTAATAGCGAATAGTTATGGAATTATCTTGTTAGGGATGGTACTCGTTTTTTAAAATAATTTTATTTAAAGCCTTGTATGTATCTTGAGACAGTAATTCCTTGCTAATTATTTTACCATCTAATTTAGTGATTTTGTATACATTAACTACAGCACCATTTGCACCGTGTTGTTTTACTGTTTCTTTTCCAACTTCTAAATTAGAATCTTGTTCATATTGAGTATCTGGCTCTGTTGTAGATAATACTTCAGTTTCTATATCTACTGAATATTCAGTATCTTCTTTTAATCCTAATATTTTGCAAGTAACAATACCGTTTTCAACTTTTGACACTATTTTTATTGGGTAAGATCTAGTATTCTTAAATTTTAAATCTTTTGCACCATATACTACTGTTGCATCTTTTCCAGCTGGAAGATAAGATGTTATAAATTGATGATTGTGTCTTTCTACAATCTCTAAATTAGCAATTACAGCAGTATCATATAAAGTTGAAGAGATTTGACAAATACCACCACCAACTCCATCAACAACTTGACCATTAGAATAGATTTTTGCTTCAGTATAACCTTTCTCAATCGTTCGAGCACCTACTGTTTTATTATAAGAAAATATTTCATTTGGAGAAAGAACCGTTTCATCAATTTTTTCAGCAGCAAGTTCTAAATTATTTGATCTATCAGTATTTGTAATATTATATTTTGTTGTAAAAATAGCTAGAGTATCTTGAAAAAAATCTATATCTAAATCATTAATTTTAACTGAAGGGTAAGTAAATTGCAAAGGAATAATGTATTCAGATTTTTTTTCATTTAAAGCATTTTTTGCTTGTTCTTTATCAAAAGAAATACCAATAATTTCTGGGTATACTCTTAATGGATTGCTTTCATAATGAGCATCAACCACTTCTTTATGTATTTCAGAGTAGATTTTATCAATATCTAAGTTGTTAGGATTTTCTTCTTTTACACTTATTTGTATTAAGTTTTCGTTATTTGTTAAATCATTTAGACATAAATATATATTTTTATTTAATGATTCATTATCAATAGTTTTTCCAGCTGTTCCAGAAGTTAATACTAAATTATTGTTATCAATATAATAACTACTTTGTATTAGTTTATCAGGAAGACTTGAAGATAAATCCTCTATGATATGGGCAAGCTTATCTTGATTGATAGTAATGTTTATATTTATGTTCTTTTTATTTAAATATTGATTAAAGATTTCAAAATTATTTTTAAAAATATTACTGTTTCTTCCAATATTGTATGCCTCATTTACAGATTCAGAAATGTTATATTCAATATTTAAACTATCAAAAGAATGTGTAGAAATGGTTTCACCATTATAAATAAAACTAATATTTTGTGATGATTTATCTTGAGTAGTATTGTAAAGATGAGTTTTTGCTTCTTCTTTTGTCATATTAGAAATATCTATATTGTTGATTGATATATTATTTAAAATTCTATTATTATTTAAATTAATTAATGAAAACATTACTGAGAAAATAAGTAATAAAAAGAAAATGACTAGTAATGCATATATATAACCTTTTTTTATATGTTTCATTTGTTTACCTCACATAACAAAATATTACCATATATCCTTGTAATTGTAAAGTAATATTTCTGTAACAAAAATGTAATATATTTTTTGAAAAAAAATATTGATTATTGTAAAAAAATGTAATATAATTTTTAAAGCTAAAGACAAAAAAATGAGGGAGTGTAATATAATGGAATTAACAAAGAATATATTTTTTAATACAGATAAATTAGTTGAAAATAGTGAAGTTAAAATATCATATACAGGTGAATTCTACCAAAATAATTGTGAAAAAGTTACAGTTCATTATGGATTTGGCCAAAACTGGGATAATGTTAATGATATAGAAATGAACAAAACAGAATTAGGATTTCAATGTGAAATTAAACTTTTAGAAGGTGAAACTTTTAGTCTTTGCTTCAAAAATGAAAATGATGAATGGGACAATAATAATGGAGAAAATTATGTTTTCCCATTGGAAAAAGTTTCTCAAGAATTAATTGTTCTAGAAGATGAGCCAAAATCAATAGGTGTAGCAAGACCTCTTAGAAAGACATATTTATGGAGTAAAAAGATAAAACTTGCAGTATATAAATTAATTACATATTTACCTAAAATTATATCAGGAAATTATACAAAAAAAGCAAAAAATAATAATAATAATTAATAAGAAAAAAAATCCACAGATTAAGTACAATCTGTGGATATCTTTTTTTTAAATGATCGACCAACCACCATCAATAACAATTACCTGTCCTGTAGTATAATCATCATCAATAAGCCACTTTACACATTTAGCAATTGATTGAGGAGTTCCAATTTTGTTTAAAGGTATTTCATTTTTTATTTCTTCAACTGTTTCAGTTGAAAAATGTTTGTTCATATCTGTATCTATATAACCAGGAGCAATAGAATTAACTCTAATGTTTGATGGACCTAATTCTTTTGCTAAAGATTTAGTTAAGCCATCAATACCTGCTTTAGATGCAGAATATAAAGCAGCACAAGAACCGCCTATTATTCCATAAATTGAAGAAATATTAATAATACAACCTGTTTTATTACTAATCATATATGGTACGATTTCTTGAGTTACACAAAATACAGAATAAAGATTAACATTAATAACATTAGTCCAATCTTCATCTGTAATATCCTGAAATTGTTTTTCTTGGTCAATTCCAGCATTATTAATTAAAACATCTATTTTTTTATAATTATTTAAGATATAATTAACCATAACCTTTACTTCGTTTCGCTTTGATACATCAGCTTTAAAAATATCTATGTTTAAATTTTCTTTATTTGCTTGTTCCTTTAAAGATAGAGCTTGGTCTTCACTTTTATTATAATTTGCAATAACAGTATGTCCTTGTTTTGCTAAGGTATATGCAATTTCTCTACCTATGCCACGAGAAGCACCAGTAACTAAAATAATTTTAGTATTCATTTATGTATCCTTTCCATTTATATAGTATTTACTTCTACTTTTTCTTCCAGAATTCAAATTAGCGCCTTTATATGTTTCGGTTAATGAATGACAATTGGGACAAAGCAAAATCAAATTATCTTCATTATTATTCTTATAATTCCCATCAATATGATCTATTTCAAGTGGTATATTGCCAGTAAATGGATTTGTTTTAGACCATCCACATTTAGAGCATTTATAATTAAATATTTTAAATAAATATGTTTTAATATACATAGAAATTTAATAATCTCCACGCATTCCAGATTTTAAACCATTTTTCCATTCGTTAATATATTTAGTATATTGATATTCTTGTTGACACTTATTAGAACAATACTTGTTTTTAGATTTAATAAGTGAATTACAGTTTAAACAATACATATAAAACCTCATTATAATAAAATAAAAAAGCCAACAATTAAGAGCTTTCTCAAAACTATTGACAATTTGGAGCCACTTGTCCGAATCGAACGGACGACCTACTGATTCATACCACTACAATTTTCATTGCCATAAATAATTTATGTTTGCGGTCTGGACTTTCTCTTTACCATAGTTTGATAACCTTAGGTACATCGTATAAAGTCTCTACACTCGAAAATTACTTTTCTAGCTCGGGATTAACATATAATTTCTTATTTAGTCTTCCCCGAATTAGCGATGTCCACTTTATAAGTTTCCTTATAAAGGTGCAAGATAGTTCAAAATAAATATTTTTATTTCTCCCACAAGTCAGTTGCTCTACCAGCTGAGCTAAAGTGGCGTATTCCTTATTAAATTAAAATGTTGGTGACCCCTACGGGAATCGAACCCATGTCTCCGCCGTGAAAGGGCGATGTCTTAACCGCTTGACCAAGGGGCCATTGGTGAGCTATCCGCGACTCGAACGCGGGACAACTTGATTAAAAGTCAAGTGCTCTACCACCTGAGCTAATAGCCCGTCACCAGTCTGTATACACACAGAACATTACTTATTGTACTATGTTTTAATATTTTTGTCAATACTTTTTTGAAAAAATATTGACTTTTTTTATTTGTTTAACATTTCAAGTACTTCATTTACATCAATTCCATGTACTTCACAAGCTTCTTCTAGAGTTTCTCCAAGTGCTGCAGGACATGAAAGACAGTGCATACCTACTTCTAACAAAATTTCTGATTTTTCTGGAGCTTGTTCTAAAATGTCTCCAATTATAGTATCTTTATTAAACATATTACCCTCCTTTTAGACAGTTTTTAGTTCAAATATACTTATATAACTAAAAATTAAATTATATCATAAAACTAATTTTATCATATTTTTTCAAAAAAGTATAGACAAAATGTAAAAAAGATGATATATTATGAAACTGCAAGGTGGTGAATGACATAAAAAATTTAATTAATTTTTTCTTTATAACATTTATTATTAATATTTTTATAACTTTATATTCAATTTATTATTTTTTTGATTTTAAAATTTTTCAAAAAAAGCAAGGTTTAAAATTAAATATTAAAAAAAACACTATGGGAATAGAAAGGAAGGATAAAAGATAAAAAGATTTATTTTTTGTACCTTATTTGTAATAATAGTTTTTTTATCATGTTTTAAATTTTTATCTCCTGTATTCTTTTCAGAAGAAATTATTATTTCATATGGATTAAAACCAATAGATATTTCAAATCAAAGTCATAATTTGTGGGTGTTTATAAAAACATTATATATAATAGTATTTGTTAGTTCAAATTATATTATAAGTGATTTTTTTTATAAAAAATTTCTGTATAAAAAATCAGATACAAATGATTGTAAGAATATTATAAATATTAATGAAAAACATAATGAAATAAGTCTTCTAGTTGGATATGATTTTGAGACACATGAAAATATTATTTTACCTGAACATGCATTATACCAAAACTTTTTAATTACAGGAACAATAGGAAGTGGAAAAACAAGCTCTGCAATGTATCCATTTACAGAACAGTTAATAAAATACAATTTTTTAAATCAAGATAAAAAAATTGGGATGCTGATTTTAGATGTAAAAGGAAACTATTATAACCAAGTAAAACAATATGCTAATAAATATAATTTAAATGATGATTTAATAATTATAGAATTAAATTCAAATATTAAATACAATCCTTTAGATAAGCCTAATTTAAAACCATCTGTTTTAGCTAATAGATTAAAAACAATTTTAGAATTATTTTCAGAAAATAATTCTGAGAGTTATTGGCTAGATAAAGCAGAGCAAGTATTACAGGAAAGTATTAAATTATGTAGATGTTATAATGATGGATATGTTACATTTCAAGAGATTCATAAATTAATTACTATTGAAGATTATTATAAAGAAAAAATTGAAATTCTAAAAGAAAGATTTTTAACCTCAAAATTTAATCAAGAGCAAATATTTGAATTAAATAGTGCTTTAGATTTTTTTCAAAAAGAATTTTCTAATTTAGATCAAAGAACAGTATCAATATTAAAATCTGAAATTACCAGAATAACGAGTACTTTTGTTTCTGATTATTCTGTATTAAAAACATTTTCTCCCCAAAAAGAAGAACTAACATTTAATGGTTTTGAAGAAGTTATTAAAAAAGGGAAAATTGTAGTTTTAAATATGAATACTGCGGAATATAGAAATTTATCTAAAATAATTGCTGCTTATTTAAAATTAGATTTTCAAACAGAAATAATGCTTAATTTATCAAAAGGAGAGCAAAAAACAACTGCATTTATATGTGATGAATATGCAGAATATGTAACAAAAACAGATAGTGAATTTTTCTCTTTAAGTAGAGAAGCAAAATGTATTAATATAGTTAGTACACAAAGCTATTCATCAATAAAAAATACACTAAAAGATGAAACATCAGTAAAAGTAATATGTCAAAATTTAATTAATAAGATTTGGTTTAGAACAGATGATATTTTAACAATTGAAGAAGCTCAAAAACAGCTAGGGAAAGAAGAAAAAGAAAAAACATCAAAAAATATTTCAGAAAATGCAAAAGAAACAAAATATAATTATTTTACAAAATCTTTTATTAATAAAGACTCAAGTATTTCTGAGAGCTTAAATCTTTATACACAAAATGATTATATTTATGAAACAAATTATTTTACACAAGAATTACAAACATTTACAGCTATTGTATTTTTATCTGATGGAAATAAAATATTAAAACCAAGAAAAATAGGGTTATTTCCATATTTTAATTCTAATTAATATGTAAGTGTTTTAATGGAAAGGAGATATATAAATTATGAAAAAGACAAAAATTAGATTTTTTGTAAAATTTATTTTGATATTATCAATTATATTAGTTAGTTTTACTCTTTTTAGTACAAGCTTTGGACTTGGTACTCCTAAACTTGTAAGTACAATGGAAAAAGCATTTGAAAATATAGAATCTTGGCTTATAAAACTAGCTACACCAATGGCTGCCGTAGCAGTCGGCTCTGGTTTGTTTATGCAAAAATTTAGTTTTGGAGATGAGGAAAAAATAAGAACTGGGAAAAAACTTGTAAAAACTGCATTATTTTCATATGCGTTTGTATTAGCAATAGATCTTGTTCTTTCAGCTATTCAATCTTTAATATAGGATGTGGTTAATTGGAAAATACAAGTGAAATAACAAATAATATCATTAATACAATTAACACAATATTTGGAAATCTTTTTTCTTCAGTAGATAGCAGTTTATATGAAATTCTAGATGATCTTGTTTTTATTAATAATAATGTTTTAAAAGATAAATATTTTAGTAATATATTTGGAATATCAACTAATAATGGAATATTACTAATTGCAAATTCACTATTAGTAGGATTTGTTTTGTATTATTCAGCAAGGCTTATGTTGTCGAATTTTACGTATCAAAGAACAGAGAATCCTGCACAATTTGTTGTAAAATGCATTATATTTGGAATTTGTATGAATAGTAGCTTTTTTATAATAGAGCAAATTATAAATTTGAATTTTAATGTTTGTTCATTGATTAGAAGCCTAGGGGAAGATATGTTTCGGAAAAAACATTTGCTTTTCTGAACTGATAAACGAAATAAATAAAAATTTATCAATGGATACAATTAGTATAAATGTTTTTTCTCTAGATGGCATAATTAAAGGGACTATAACTGTATCATTATTAAATCTTGTATTTTCATATTCACTAAGATATGTAATGGTAAAAATTCTTATTTTACTGGCTCCATTTGCTTTTTTATCTTTAACAATGGAAAATACAGCTCATTTTTTTAAATCATGGTATAGAAATCTGTTTTCTTTATTATTTGTTCAGATAATGGTAGCAATTGTATTATTATTACTATTTTCTATGGATTATTCAAAAGCAAATTTATTAAACAAATTTATTTATTTGGGTGGTATTTATGCATTAATAAGATCAAATTCCATTGTTAGAGAATTATTTGGAGGAATGTCAACAGCTGTACAATCAGGGATCTCGAGATTGAAAGTCAAATGATGATTTGTATGATGGAAGGTTGGAAATTGGAGGTGGGAAGTGAGAGGTGAGAGGTTGAAGGTGGGAAGTGAGAAGTAGGAAGGAGAAGATAATGAAATTTATTTTTCCGCAAAATTATAAATTTAATAGTAAGTTATTTGGATTAATAGACATTCAAACCGCTGTTGTAAGTGCAATATGGGCTGGAATAATGTATTTGATTATAAATCTTTTATTTAAAAGTTTATATATTAAAGTTTGTGTATTCATAATAACAGTTTTTCCAGTTGCTATTTTTAGTATAGTTGGTGTTAATGGAGAAAATATAATTAATGTTGCAATATATATGACTAAATTTATGATGAGGAGAAGAATTATGTTTTATAGTAAATAAAGATAGAACGGTGAAAGAACTTTTTTATATTTGATTGAGTGATATAACCAATTTTTAATAATAAATTAAAAATTGAATATAATATATAATAGTGTAAAGAATTTGTATTGACAATATCTTTATTAAGTAATATAATGATTATTAGAAAGAGGTGATTTATATGGCTCAAACACTAGTTAATTTTCGAATAGATAAAGAGGTAAAAGAAGGTATGGAAAAAATATGCAAAGAGTTAGGAATAAATATGAGTACAGCATTTAATATATTTGCAAAAAAAATGATTCGAGAAAAGAGAATTCCTTTTGAAGTTTCTGTGGATCCTTTTTATTCTGAAAGTAATATAGAAGCTTTAAAAGAATCAATAAAACAATTAGAAGAAGGTAAAGTTGTTAAAAAATCTATTGAAACATTACAGGAGATGGTAGATGAATAATAAGATATTATTTACTGAAAAGGTTGGGCAGAATATTGTTACTGGCAAACTAAAGATAAGAAAACATTAAAGAAGATAAACCGGATTAATTGCAGATATTGCAAGAAATGGTTTTAATGGTATGGGAAAGCCAGAACCTTTAAAAAATGAATTTAGTGGATTTTGGAGTAGAAGAATTGATGAGAAAAATAGAATTGTATATAGAATAAAAGACTATAACATAGAGATTGTTCAATGTAAAGGTCATTACAATTATAAGTAATAAATGAAAAGGAGATTATAATATATGAATTGTGCAATGTGTGGTATTAAGGCATGTAAAAACAATGAAGCATAGGTCATGATTCATTATTTTTTAAATATTCAGAAGCACCAGTTACAGTTTTAGCTGTTAAAGATAGAGTTTTGGCTCATAATCCTTTAGGTGCAGTGTATTTATCAGAAAGCGCATATAAGAAAAAGATGTTTCCACCAAAAGAATAGTTTGTAACTTACAAAATCAAAATTTAATCTTGAAATTTTGTAAAAAAATGATATAATTTGTCAAGGTGATGGATATGAAATTAGAACAAAATGACAAATCTATTATGTTCTCTACAACAGAGATTCCAGATATATTTTTATCAAACAATATTGGGAGTGTGCCTGGAGATTACTTAAAAATATATTTATATCTTGTGTATTTATCAAAATATAATATGGATATTAATATAAATGATTTATCTAAAAAGCTTGCGCTTTCTATAAATGTAATGAATGAAGGAATGAAATACCTTGAAAAAGAAGGTTTTATATTAAGAAAGCCAACTGGCTTTGTAGTAGTAGATTTACAAGAAAAAACATTACATGATTTATATATTTTAAAAATGCAAAGTAGTCAAGAAAAAATTGCTCAAAATTCAAAAAATAAACAAAGAATTAAATTAATGGAGTATTTGAATAACACATATTTTCAAGGAATAATGGGGCCAACTTGGTATACGGATATTGATACTTGGATGGATAAGTATGGTTTTGATGAACAAGTTATGATTAACCTATTTGATTATTGCTATTCAAAATCTGCACTTCATAAGAATTATGTACAAGTTGTTGCTGAAAGTTGGGGATTAAATAAAGTCAAAAATTTAGATGATTTAGAAAATTATTATAGAGAGCAAGAAAAACTAATGAAAATGAAAAAAGATATTGCTAAAAAACTTGGAAGAAGAAGCGGTTTAACTCAATATGAAGAAGCATATATTGAAACATGGGTTAATGAATATAAATATGATATGTCAATTATAGAAATAGCATTAAAACAAACTACCTCACGTGCAAATGCAAGTTTTGAATATATAAACAATATTATTAAAGATTGGAATGAAAGAAACTTAAGAACACCTGCACAAGTTAGTCAATTTTTAGAAGAAAGAAAACAAAAAAATAAGAAAACAAAAGAAATTAATAAACAGGTTAAGAAAGAAAATTTTGAACAAAGAGAATACAGTAATTTAAGCTTTTTGTATGCAAACAAACCATCTGAAACCTCAAATGCATAATAAAAGGTTGGTTAAAGAAAGGACTGTCTATGCCAAATAGAGATTTAGATAATATACTTGTGGAATATGAACAACAACGTAGGATAGCTGAGGTTGATTTGGAAAAAAGGAAAAAAGAATTATACAATAAACAACCTAGGCTTCTAGAAATAGAAGATGAAATTAATAAAATATCTATAAATAAAACAAAAAGTATTTTATTAAATGAAATGACAAATGATGCAGAAGCTAAATTTAATAATGATTTAAATAAATTAAAAGATGAACAAGTAAGATTATTAAAAAAAGAAAATTTAACTTTAGATTTCCTTAAGCCTAAATATAAATGTACAAAATGTAATGATACAGGTTTTATTAAATTTGAAAATCAGAAAACTCAAATGTGTACTTGTTTAAAACAAAAACTAATTGATATTTCATATAATAAATCAAATCTAAGTAATTTACAAAAAGAAAATTTTGATAATTTTAACGAAAATATATTTTCAGCTGAAATTAATGAAAAAAAATATAAAATGAACATTTCACCTAGAGATAATATAATAAACATTAAAAATGCAAGTATGAATTTTGTAAAAAAATTTGATGATATAAATACTAAAAACTTGTTTTTCACCGGCAATACTGGACTTGGAAAGACATATATGACAAATTGTATAGCAAATGAGCTTATTAAACATGGGAAAATAGTTTTATACCAAACAGCACCTGTTTTATTAGAAACAATTATTGACAATAAATTTACAAAATACAAAACTACAGACACAAATGATTTTTATAACCAAGTTTTAACAGCAGATTTATTAATAATTGATGACTTGGGTACTGAATATCAAAATAGTCTTAAACTAAGCGAATTGTTTACTATACTTAATACAAGAGCATTAAATCTAAATAATAAATTAACTAGAACAATTATTTCAAGCAATTTAAGTATAGAGAAGATTTTTGAAGTTTATGAGGAAAGAATTGGCTCTAGAATAGCTGGTTTTTATAATATTTATTATTTTTTTGGAGAAGATTTAAGACTTTGTAAATAAAATTATTGACAATGTGAATAAAATTTGATACAATACATATAATAATATAAAAAAGGAGTGTATTGTATATGGCTCAAACAAACATAAATATAAGAATGGAAGAAAATTTAAAAAGAGAATTTGATACATTTTGTTCAGCTGTCGGAATGACAATGACAACAGCTTTCTGTATATTTGCCAAAAAGGTTGTTATGGAACAGAAGATCCCTTTTGAAATATCAACAGACCCATTTTATAGCGAAACAAATATGAAAAGACTAGAGAAAGCAATGAAAGAAGCAAATGAAGGGAAAGTAACTAGACACAATTTATTAAAGGAGGAAAATGAATAAAGACTGGACAGATAATGCGTGGGAAGAATATTTATATTGGCAACAAAATGATAAAAAAACATTAAAAAGAATTAACAAAATACTTGCAGATATTGATAGAAATGGAAATATTGGCATAGGAAAGCCTGAGAGATTAACTGGTAATTTGTCTGGATATTGGAGTAGAAGAATAGATGACAAAAACAGAATTGTGTATAAAATTAATAATGATGTAATAACGATTATTCAATGTGGTTCTCATTATAGAGATAAATAAAGTAAAAGTAAGTTTTTGTATGCATAACAAAACCTTACTTTTATTTTTTTATTTGATTTCATCTCCAAGAAGTGTTTGAACATTTGATAATTCAGTTTTTAAAGTTGAGTATGTTGCTTGGTTGATTCCTTCCGTATAGCCTGCTTCATATGCTGCAATTGTGTTTTTTAAATTAATAATTTTAAATTTATTTGTGGATTTAGAACTATCTTTAAACATATATATAGGAGTATATTTAGCAGTATTAATAGAAATTTTTCCGTTTTCATTTTTTGAAATATTAAGATTTAGAATTACAGAACTGCGAGAATACTTTTTTGATTGATCAGCTAAAAAATTTCCTAATGAATATACTATGAACCCATCTTTAGTTGTTCCATCAGATAAAGTGATTTTCCTTTTTTCCATAGGCTGTAATACATGAGGATGATTTCCTATAATAATATCTGCACCATTTTCAAATAAAAAGTTAGCTAAATCTGTTTGTTCATTGTTAGGTGAAGTTTGATATTCTGTTCCCCAGTGCATAGAAACACATATTAAATCAGGATTTTGATTTTTAGCGAGTGTAATTTGTTTTTGAATGAGGTTTTTATCAATAATATTAACACAATAAGATTTATCAGATGGAATGGTATTTCCATTTGTACCATAAGTAAAACTTAAAAATGCAATATTAATACCTTTTACATTTTGTATTAAAATTTTATTCTGTTCTTCCTCAGTTTTAAAAGTTCCAGTATGAGCAATATCTGCCTCATCTATAAAGTTAATAGTACTCTCTAATCCTGAATATCCGTAATCTAAACAATGGTTATTTGCTGTTGTAAGAACATCAAATCCAAGTTTTTTTAAATTTAAAGCTAAATTTTCAGGGGTATTAAATTTGGGATAACCTTTGTATCCTTTAGAATTTCCAGAAAAAGTAGTTTCTATATTACCAACAGATACATCTGCAGTTTGAATATTATATTTAATTTCATCAAAAAGATATGAAAAATTATAAGTTTCATTATCTGAATTATAGGCATCTTTATAAATAGTGTTATGACACATAATGTCACCTGTAAAAGCCATGTTTATTGTTGTGTCTTTAGACTCATTTTTTTGCTCTTGTGATTGATTATCTTCAGAATTGGAATTGCTTTCAAGATTGAGATTATTTTCATTATTTGTAGCTATTTGAGTATTCTCATTAGTTTCAGAATTATTTATATTATTAGCTAATATATTTTGTTTTGATAAATTCTTTTTCATTTTGATAGAAGAAAAAATAAAAATTAATAAAAATATTAAAATAAGAATTTGTAAGACTTTTTTAACAATTGTAAGATTATCTAAATTGTAATTTGGCTGAAAACGACGTCTTCTATTTGACAAAATAATCATCTCCTTCTTCAGTATAAATATTATAAACAAATTATATAATAAGTAAAACAATATTACAATAAAAATAACAAAAATATTTATAATTCAAAATAGTAATATTATATATATTAGATTTCATAAAAGAATTATAATATTGAACTGTTACTATTATTAAATCAAAATAGTATAAAATAATAAAACTTGAATATAATACTAATGAACATATATTTTTAAGGAGGATTTGTATGAAAATAATAGACAAGATTGCACTTGTGCTAATTATAATAGGAGCAATTAACTGGGGCTTAATAGGATTTTTTAAATTTGATTTAGTTGCAACTATTTTTGGGGAAATGAGTGTGCTTTCAAGAATAGTTTATGCTTTAGTTGGTATTTCAGGATTATGGGGAATAAAGCTTTTACTAGTGGATGATTAAATAACATTATGATTTACAATAAATAAGTCAGTCTTATAAATAATGAAAGATCAAATCAAGCAAAGTTACTATATAATGGTTAAAATGAAATGATATATAAGAAATAGTGATTTATAAATAAGATAAAAAGTTTCGAATGTGATTGGAGAAGGGATAATCATTTCTTTAATATAAATTAATGAGGAAGCGATGGCTTGCGAAGCAAGAGCAGCGAGAGGCTCGCTTTGAAGATTATTTATATATCACTATTTCTTTTGTTCAACTAATGTAAACTATTATCTAGTAACCAAGCAAAATGATATAATTCATTTTGCTTGATTTTTTAATGTTTTTATAGTAAAATAGTAAAGTCAAAGGAGGAAGAAATATGTTATCAGCAAATGGAGTTACAATTAGATTTGGAAAAAGAGTATTATTTGAAGATGTAAATATAAAATTTACCAAAGGAAATTGTTATGGAATTATTGGTGCAAATGGAGCTGGAAAGTCAACTTTCCTTAAGGTTTTATCAGGAGAGCTAGAGCCAAGTAAAGGTGATGTTACTTTAGATAAAGGTGAAAGAATTTCTGTATTAAAACAAGATCACTTTGCATATGAAGAATATACAGTTATAGATACTGTAATTATGGGAAATAAAGAATTATATGATATTATGAAAGAAAAAGATGCTATATATTCTAAACCTGATTTTTCAGAAGAAGATGGAATGAAAGCTGCAAAACTTGAAGAGAGATTTGCTGAATTAGATGGATGGAATGCTGAATCAGATAGCGCAATGCTTTTAAATGATTTAGGAATTGCACCTGAACTACATTATAAATTAATGAAAGAAATAGAAGCAAAAGACAAGGTTAAAGTATTGTTAGCACAAAGTTTATTCGGAAATCCTGATATTTTGCTTTTAGATGAGCCTACAAATGACTTAGATTTAAAAAGTATAAATTGGTTGCAGGAGTTTCTAATTAATTATGAAAATACTGTTATTGTTGTATCACATGATAGATATTTTCTAAATAAAGTTTGTACATATATTGCAGATGTTGATTTTGGAAAAATAACAGTATATCCTGGAAACTATGATTTCTGGTATGAATCAAGTCAACTTGCATTAAGACAAGCAAGAGAACAAAATAAAAAGAAAGAAGAAAAAATTAAAGAATTACAAGAGTTTATTGCTAGGTTTAGCGCAAATGCGTCTAAATCTAAACAAGCAACTTCTAGAAAAAAGACCCTAGAAAAAATTCAATTAGAAGAGATTAAACCTTCAAATAGAAAATATCCATATGTTGATTTTAAGCCAGATAGAGAGCCTGGAAAAGATATATTACAGGTTAAAAATATCTCTAAAACGATTAATGGAGAAAAGATATTAGATAATATTACATTTACAGTAAAGCCAGATGATAAAATAGCATTTTTAGCAGATAATGAACTTGCAAAAACAGTTTTATTTCAAATAATAGAAGGAGAAATTGAGCCTGATAATGGTGAAATCATTTGGGGACAAACTATTTCTCATACATATTTCCCTAAGGATAACAACTATTTATTTGAAACAGATGAAAATCTTACAGAATGGCTTAGAAAATATTCAAAAGATCCAGATGAAACTTATGTAAGAAGCTTTTTAGGTAGAATGTTATTTTCGGGAGAAGAGGCATTAAAAAAAGCAAGAGTGATATCTGGTGGGGAAAAGGTAAGATGTGTATTATCAAAGATGATGCTTTCAGGTGCAAATTTTTTAATATTTGATGAACCAACAAACCATTTAGATATGGAAAGTATCACATCAGTAAATGAAGGTATGAAAAAATTTAAAGGAAATATTTTGTTTACATCTCATGACCATGAATTAACTCAAACAGTTGCAAATAGAATTATTGATATAAAAGCTAATGGAGAGTTAGTAGATAGAGAAGTAACATATAATGAGTATTTAGGAATTGAATAATTAATATAAATGCCTAATGGAAAACTATCTTCCAGTAGGCATTTTTTTTCCGTCTAATGTCTCTTTTTGTAGTTGATTAGTTAAATCTTGAAAAAATGGGTCATTATAAGACTCGGATAGAATTGCAGTTAAATCCATTTCTCGATATTTTCTCTTTAAGCTTTTGTATTGCTTTTGCTCTATTATATTAAATGTTATAAATAATCGTAAAAGTTGTTCAGCATTTAAACTTGCAATATAACTTGTAGATAATTGATATGCAATAGCTTCACGTTTAGATGGGTATAAATGCTTATTTTCACAATAAGAAATTAAATCTGAATCGGAATATTGAATATCGTTACAATCTGCATCTGTTATAAATAGTTCTTCTTTTTTTGTTTGAGGATTAATTTTTTTGTGAAGATTATGTTCAGAATAATAATTAATCATTGATTGTATTCGAGAATATTTAGTATTATAATACTCTCTATCGATTGTTTTTCCTTTTTCACCAACTGGAATTGAAAAAGATTTACTTTCAGAAAAAGATTTTCCTCTATCAGTAAAAAACAATTTCTTGGATAATTCTAGTTCATCACTTTGACAATGTTTTAAAGATTCATTAGTTATTATTGTGTAAAATTTATGTAAATGTCTATTATACTGTTGTAAAAAAGTGGCATAATCTTCAAAATTTTGTTGTTCACTAGGAAGGTTAATACCAGAGATATGTTTTGAAGAGTTAGGTGATGCTTTAGTTTTGAGAAATGCCGTAATGTCATCTCTTAATGTAAAAGCTTTAAGATATTCAACTAATTTTTGAATTCCTTTTGTATATACTTCTTTATCTTCTTGTAAGACAACATTAGCAACAGTTTCTTTATAATTTAAATTCCTGAGTTCATTTAATAAAGTAGTTACTTTGGAAGATTTGCCGATAATAAATTTATCCCTTGGAAGAGGTTCTTTTGTTTTTAAATAATGAGCCTTTAAATAGGATTTTGTTGAATCTATTGTATCTTGAATTAAGAAATCCTGAACTCTTTCAACAATTAGAGTACAATCTTTTTTATCCATACAATAATCATATAATTCTTTTGATACTCCAAGTTTATTTAGAATATCAAAATATTCAGGACCTGGATTAGGAAGAAATCCTTCATAAATTGCATCTGCAAAGTCGGTTATAATAGAAGAAATTTTATCAGCTTGTTGAACAACAAGACCTTCAGGGGTAGCTGGAATGGCCCTATAATCAGGTACAACAAATCCTAAAATTTGATCTACTAAAAAATCTTCTATTTGTTTGTTTGGATTATATCTAGCTTTTAATTTGGCAGTTTCTCCTGTGTGAGAATTAATACCATCCATAATAATCCAAAGAGAATGTTGAATTTCTTTCAAGTCGGTGAATGTTAACTCAGGACACTGTTTTTTTATATTAGACAGAATTTTAGGATATATATTATATTCATAAATCAATCTATATGAACCAAGAGAAGCATGATAATATGGTCCTAGCCCAAGGTTTTCTCTAATATCTGTTAAATAGCGTTCACCGTTATGCCCAAGTGGAGTATGACCGATATCATGATATCTAGCTATAATACCAACTAAAGTTTCATTTAATCCTAGACCACGTGCAATTCTTCTGGCAATATCTTCTGTGTTTTTCATGTGAGAAGTTCTTGTAGCTGTTTTTTCATCTGATATTCTTGTTTCTAACATCATCATGGTTTTATAATCAGCTACATAATTTTCAGTATAATATTTTATAGCTAACTCTATAATTTTTAATATTTTTGGTGATTTAAATAATGGAGCAATTTTGCTATCTGAGGATGCAGATTGAACATAAGAAGAAATTTCGTGTGCATCAATTAATTCATTTTTTATGGTATGTTGAAATGCTTTATTTTTTACTTGTATAGGTAGTGATAGGTTTAGTAAAGGTGTACGCATAATTAAATTATCCTTTCTGAATTTAATATAATAATTAAAGTATATATATATATATTATAATACTTTTTATAAAAAAACAAGTAATTTAGAAAAATGATAATTATTATGTAAATGAATTACCTATGATTTTTTTTTATACATTTGTTTTTCAATTACAATAATTTATTAAAATTGATTGTTTATACCTCTTTTATTTTTTTTTGTTTTGTGATATATTATAGCAAATAAAAAGTTACGATAGAATGAAAAATTGATAAAAATAGTATTATTAAAGAATAAACAATGTATTCTATCTATCAAGAAAGGACAGTAAAAATGGACAAAATAATCAACATAATTTCTGAAGAATTAAAAGTAAAAACATTTCAAGTTGAAAATGCAATAAAATTAATAGATGAAGGAAATACTATACCATTTATTGCAAGATATAGAAAAGAGGCAACAGGAGGGTTATCTGATGAGCAATTAAGAGTATTAGGAGAAAGACTTACATATTTAAGAAATTTAGAACAAAGAAAAGAAGAAATAATCAAATCTATTGATGAGCAAGGAAAGCTTACAGATGAGATTCTACAAGCAACAGCTATGGCTACAACGCTTGCTGAAGTTGAAGATATATATAGACCATATAAACAAAAGAAAAAAACAAGAGCTACTGTTGCTAAAGCTAAAGGATTAGAACCATTGGCAGAAATTATTATTAAACAAGAAGAAACAAAACCAATAAATGAAATTGCTAAAGAATATATAAATATTGATTCTTTATCAGAAGAGGATTTAAAAAATAAAGATAAAGTTGTAAAAACTGCAGAAGAAGCAATTCAAGGAGCTTTAGACATTATAGCTGAAGATATTTCAGATAATGCTGATTTCAGAAAGAAAATTAAAAGAATCTGCTATAGAGAAGGATTAATATCTACAAAAGCTACTAATCCAGAAGAAAAATCAAATTATGAAATGTATTATGATTATAGTGAATTAGTATTCAGAATTCCAAGTCATAGAATACTTGCTATTAATAGAGGAGAAAAAGAAGAGTTTTTAAAAGTAAAGATTGATAAAAAAGAAGACAAAATTTTATATAATCTTGAAAGGCAGATAATAAAAGGACAAACACAGTTTACTCAGATGCTAAAAGATACAATTTTGGATAGTTTTAAAAGATTAATTGAACCATCAATTGATAGAGAAATACGTTCAGACCTTACGGAAAAAGCAGAAGAAAAGGCAATAAAAGTATTTGGACAGAATGCTAAACAGCTTCTTTTAGGTGCTCCAATTAAGGGAAAAACAGTTATGGGATTTGATCCAGCTTATAGAACAGGATGTAAAATTGCAGTTATAGATGAAACAGGAAAAGTTTTAGATATATCAACAGTATATCCTACAGCACCACAAAATGATGTAGAAGGTGCAAAAAAAGAACTTTTAAAACTTATAAAAAAAGATAAAATTGATATGATTTCTATTGGAAATGGAACAGCATCTCGTGAATCTGAAAGTTTTGTTTCAGATATGATAAAAGAAGCAGATCATGAAGTAAATTATGTAATAGTTAGTGAAGCAGGTGCATCTGTATATTCAGCATCAAAGCTTGCGACAGAAGAATATCCTGACATAAATGTATCAATAAGAGGTGCAATATCTATAGCAAGAAGATTACAAGATCCACTTGCAGAATTAGTTAAAATTGATCCAAAAGCAATCGGAGTAGGGCAATACCAACATGATGTTAATCAAAAAAGATTAGCTGAAAGCTTAACAGGTGTTGTTGAAGATGCAGTTAATAAAGTTGGAGTTGATGTAAATACAGCTACACCATCACTACTAAGTTATGTTTCTGGAATAAATGCTTCTTTAGCAAAAAATATTGTAAAATATAGAGATGAAAACGGAAAAATCAAAACAAGAAAAGAGCTTCTTAAAGTTCCTAAACTAGGGAAAGTTGCATTTGAACAATGTGCTGGATTTTTAAGAATAATGGATGGAACAAATGCGATTGAGATGACAGCAGTTCATCCAGAAAGCTATGAAGTAGCTGAAAAACTATTAAATAACTTGGGATTTAATATTGAAGATATTAGAAACAAAGAAAAAGTTATAGAATTAAGAGAAAAATTAAAAACTGTAAATATTCCAAGTATGGCAAAAGAGCTAGATGTTGGTGAAATGACTCTAAGTGATATTATACAAGAACTTTCTAAACCAGGAAGAGATCCTAGAGATGATATGCCAAAACCAGTGCTTCGTACAGATGTATTAAAATTTGAAGATTTAAAAGATGGAATGGTGCTTACTGGAACCGTTAGAAATGTTATAGATTTTGGATGTTTTGTTGATATTGGAGTAAAATATGATGGATTAGTTCATATTTCAGAAATGAGTGATAAATATATCAAAAATCCATCTGAGATTGTATCTGTGGGCGATGTTGTGAAGGTTAAGGTTATAAAAATCGACCAGGAAAGACATAAAGTTGGATTGAGCATGAAAATTTAAATTTGTAAAATTACTAGTAGACCTATAAATATATATTTATAGGTCTACTAGTAATTTTAATTATTTACAGTCTCTTTTCTTGTATATCTTTTATTACATCATATTCATTTTTCAATATTTCTATAAAAGTATCTGCAATTTTTGGATCAAATTGTGAACCTTTACATTTTTGAATTTCTGAAATAACACAATCCAATGGTAAAGCATCTCTATAAGATCGTTTAGAAGTCATTGCATCAAAAGTATCTGCAACTGCTGTAATTCTTGCTAAATAAGGTATTTTTTTACCAGATATTCTATCTGGATATCCTTTTCCATCATATCTTTCGTGATGATATTTAACAATAGGTATAATGTCTTGAAAAATAGAAGCTGTAGAAAGTATATTTGCACCAATTTCAGGGTGTTTTTTTATTATTGAGTATTCATATTTAGAAAGACGTCCGTTTTTTTGTAAAATAGAATCTGGAATACCAATTTTGCCAATATCGTGAAATAGTCCACCTATCTCCAATTTTTTAAGATCTTCATCAGAAAGACCAAGCTTTTTACCAATTAATACTGAATATGCTGAAACTCTATCAGAATGACCTTTTGTATAACTATCTTTTGCTTCAACAGTATGTCTAAGCAATTGAATACTATCTAAATAAGATTGCTCTAATTGTTGATTAGCATTTACTAAATTATTATTAATCTCTTTTATTCTATTTAATTGATTAACATAGTTTATTCCAGATTCAATTAGTAAAATTAATTGATTAAAATTATTCCATTTTTCACAATATCCCTGAATGTTAAATTTTTTTATAAAATCATAAGAAGGAGTAATTTGATTATTATTTGTTAGTAATAATATGTATAAATCATTATCAATATCTCTAATTTCTTCAATAATATTTCTTTCATATTGTAATGAAGTTGTATAATCAAATATAAGTATATCGAAATGTTCTTGTTTTAAATTATTAAGTGCTAATATTGGATTTGGAGTTCCTGCAAAATAGTAGCCGGATTTTTTTAAAAAAATATCAAGAGAATCCAAAATTCCCTGTTCACCAATAACTGCTAAGATTTTTAATTTATTTGTAGTTTTTATATTATCTATTTCTTGATAGTATGGTGAAGGCAATTTAAGTATTTGTTTATGTAAAAATGATTTTATAATATAAAACAAAAATAAAGCTAGGAAGAATGCTATTATTAACAATAAAGATAAATATTTGAAGTTTAACACAATATAATCTCCTTTATAAACATATTATGTAATTTGCGATTTACACCAGTATATCACAAAAATTAAAAAAAATCTCTAAAATGTTAGAAAAAGTATAAATTTTTTTTATATGAAAATAATATTCATAGGGTGATTTTTAATGAGAAAAACTGGAGCGACAGTATTAATATTAATGTTGATAGGCTTAATAAGTATAATTGCATATAATTTGTATTATATGTATAAAAATATAGATATTCAAAATTCAAATTATAAAACAGAAAAAATTGCAGTATCAACAGAAGATATAGAAAATGTGGAAAGTGTTAATAATAACCTTTTAATAGAAGATGTATTAGAAAATACAATCCAAAGTGTAGTAGGAATTTCAAGATTAAAAAGTTCAGATGGTTCTATTCTAAAAAATATTTCAAGTGAAGATTTAGGATTAGGGACAGGTATAATAGTAAGTGAAAACGGATATATTTTAAGCAATAGTCATGTGACAGGAGATAGATTTAGTGTTTGTTATGTGACAATAGATGAAAACACATATAAAGGTTTAGTTGTTTTTAGTGAACCTGATTTAGATTTGTCAATTGTAAAAGTAAATGCAAATAATTTAAAATCAATAGATTTAGGAGATTCAAGTAAAACAAAAGTAGGAAATAAAGTTTATGCAATAGGAAATCCTATAGGTTATGAATTTAAGAGAACTGTAACATCAGGCATTATAAGTGCAGTTAATAGAACAATAAAAATTGAAGAAGGAGAAGAGGAAAGTTATATATCAGATTTAATTCAAACAGATGCTACTATTAATCCGGGAAATAGTGGTGGACCATTGATAAATAGTAAAGGTGAAGTAATAGGAATAAATACAGTAAAAATAACCTCGGCAGAAGGTATTGGTTTTGCAATTCCAATTAATGTTATAAAACCAGTAGTAGAAAGCTTTATACAAAATGGAAAGTTTGAAGAGGCAACACTTGGTATCTATGCATATGACAGTGAAGTAGCTGAATATATGAAACTAAAAAATAAAGGTATATCTGGAATTTATATTTCACAACTATTACCGAATGGACCAGCATCAAATGTAGATTTAAAAGAAGGAGATTTAATAATTAGTATTGATAATAAAAGATTAAAAACAATAAATGATTTAAGAGAATACCTATACAGAAAAGAACCACGGAAATGAAGTTGTATTAAAGATTGTTAGAAATGAAAGAGAAAATGAAATTAATGTGGTGTTGGGAAAGAAGTAAGAAATATAAACATGTATAGAAAATGTAGGGGCGATTTTAATCGCCCGCAAAATGAAAAAATATTATAAAAATATGGTATTTTAAAATTAAAAGTGATATAATTTGAAAAAAATCACAAGGGAGGAATTGAAATTGGAAGAAAATTTAGAAAAAAAATTACTTGATGAAAAAAAATCAGGATGGTTAGATACTGATGATGAAAAGTTTGGAAAGATTTTTGATTTTTGTAATGGTTATATGGAATTTTTAAACCGTTCAAAAACAGAAAGAGAATTTGCATATAATGCAAAACAACTTGCTGAAGAAAATGGATTTGTAGACATTAACAAAGTTGAAAAATTAAATCCAGGAGATAAAGTTTATTATGTTAATAGAGAAAAAAGCATGTATATGGCTATTATTGGAAAACAAAAATTAGAAAATGGTCTCCATATTATAGGTGCACACATTGATTCTCCTAGACTTGATTTAAAACCAAATCCAATCTATGAAGATGGAGAACTTGCATATTTTAACACTCATTATTATGGGGGAATAAAAAAATATCAATGGACAACTATTCCATTAAGTATACATGGAGTTATAGTTAAGTCAAATGGAGAAAAAATAACAATAAATATTGGTGAAGATGAAAATGATCCTATTTTTACAATCACAGATTTATTACCACATTTAGCAAAAGATCAAGCAAATAAAAAACTTGGAGAAGCAATTGAAGGTGAAAATTTAGACTTATTAATTGGAAGTATTCCAGTTTTAGATGATAAAGCTAAACAAAAAGTTAAATTAAATATTCTTAAAATATTAAATGAAAAATATGGAATTACAGAAAAGGATTTTGTAAGTTCAGAATTAGAGCTTGTTCCAGCTTTTAAAGCACGTTCTTTAGGATTTGATTATGGAATGGTTGCAGGATATGGGCAAGATGATAAAGTATGTAGCTATACAGCTTTAAAAGCATTAATGGAAATCAACAATCCAGAAAAAACTGCAATTTGTATACTTTCAGATAAAGAAGAAATTGGAAGTATGGGAAATACTGGAATGGAATCACATGTTTTTGACTATTTTATTTCAGAGCTTTTAAATAAAACAGGAGAAAACAGAGTAAATCTTTTAGATAAAGTATTTTGCTATTCTAAAATGTTATCATCTGATGTAGATGCTGGTTTTGACCCATTATATGCACAAGTATCAGATACCAATAATGCGGGATTTTTATCAAAAGGAATTAGTTTAAATAAATACACAGGAGCTAGAGGAAAATCTGGTGCATCAGATGCAAACGCTGAATATGTAGCTTGGGTAAGAAATTTATTTGAAACAAATAATATAAAATATCAAGTTGCAGAACTTGGAAAAGTTGATATAGGGGGAGGAGGAACTATTGCATATATTTTAGCAAACAAAGGAGTAGATGTAATAGATTGTGGAGTTCCTGTTCTTTCAATGCATGCACCATATGAGGTTACAAGTAAATTTGATGTTTATGAGGCATATAGAGCATACAAGGCTTTTTGGGAAAAAGATTAAAATTGTATTGACAACATTTTTTGAATGTGATACAAAAAAACTAGGAGGTGAAAAAAATGGATTTACATATGGATAAAATTTCAGTACAACATGGACTTGAAACTATGAGGGACTTATATCCAAGGTTTAATGAAAAGCTAGAAAGTGCAAACACAATAATTAGAAATATGGCAACTTATTGGAGTGGTCATAATTTTGAATTGATTTATACTGATTGGAATAATTCTGTGAAAGTTAATAATGAAATTCTAAATGATTTGTCTGTTGCAATCAATAAAAATTCAAATGCATTTTTTATTTATACAACTGCAGATAAAGCTCCAGTTGAGCCAGTACAACAAACACCAGCAGTTTTAGATGAAGTTATTCCTGATAATAATACAAATGTTTCAAATATGAATACAGAAAGATTACAAACAGATTTAACTCAACTATCTGGCGACCTACAATTTGCACTTACATTAGGAGACGAATTAATTCAAACTGCATTAAATATTGAATGGAATTCAAGTGATGCATTACCAAGATTAAAACTTAACTTATTTAAGAACAAAGATTTAATGGACGAAAATTTAAAAAGAATAATTGATAATGTAACAGCAAATCTTGAAGAAGTAATTAAAACCAATATTAATGCAGAAGAAAGTGTTGAAGGATAATGATAAAATGCATTTTCTACAATATATTAAAATATTGAAGAAAATGCATTTTATGGTAGTAGTCTAAAATAAAAAGATAAAGGAGCAACTAGAAATTATGGATAACGAAATAATAGATGTTCATACACAATATAGTGGTAAGATTTGTTCGCCATTGATATCTTCAACTGATAATTTAAATGGAGCTAAGTCACTTTTAGCAAATATCAGCATTCCTACAGAGTTTGGTAAGGCAGACATTGATAATGCAACTGATGAAATTCCAAAGACTATAATAAGTATTAATGATACACTAGGAGAAATTGATGAATGTGTAAGAAATATGGATAATGCAGAGCTAGAAATTTTATCTCTACGATATCAGAGTCTACAAGAAGAACTAAAAAAAGATGTTTCTGCTGATATTGGAGGATATAGTGAAGAAGATGGAATTGATAGACAAGAAGTGTTGATGGATGTTATTGAAGTTACTGGAGTTGATAATTGGGCTAGAATGGATGAAAGAGCAAAAAAAATTATTTTAAATGCGGAATATATTCATAGATACATGGAAATGAAAGAACATCCATATGAGTATTGTGTTTTTGGAAATAATGAATTTGAAGAGCATAGTAGAGATGAAAATGATATTAAACATGGACTTGATAAAACATTTGAAGAATCAAAACATAACAAACATAACACCTGTTGCGCTACTTATGTGTCATGGGTTTTAGAAGATGCGGGATTACTAACAAGAGATGAATATCAAGAGGGAGCAGACAATTTACAAACCGTTTTAAGAAAAAATGGATGGCAAGAAATAAAAAATGAAGAAGATTTGCAACCAGGTGATATTTTAGGATATAAAAGCCATGTTGAAATATATGCGGGAAGAGATGCAGAAGGAAAGAAAATCATATATAATGCAGGAAGTGGTGATTGGGTACGAGATGAAGGGCCAAATTCACGTAAAAAAGAAAAGGACTTTGTAAGAGCATTTCGCATTCCTGCAACTGATAACTGATAAAGGAGGGTAAAAATGTCACAGTGGACAGCAATAACAGCTCTTCAAGCTGAACTCAATAGAGTAATCAATGATATTGAAGTATCATTACGTCAAATAAAAATAGTAAGAGATAAAATAGAGGAATTAACAAATAAAATAAAACAATATGAAGATATGATAAATGAATTGAATTCAGCAAGTTCAAAAGCAAATAATGCACAATCTAATGTTAATTTATCAGCAAATATATTTTATTTATTAGGTTCATCAAATAGTTTAGGAAAATGTACTAATAGTATTACTGGTATTTCTGGAAGAATAAGTTCAATTATTTCTTCAATAACAACAGCAATAAAAAATGCTACTAAAAAAAAATTAGAGCTTGAAGAGGAAAAAAATAAATATTTAAAACAAGAAGAAATATTAAGTAATCATATACAATCATTATATGAAGCAGAAAGAAATCTAAGTGCACAAATTGAACAACTTAAAGCATCGTTATAATAGGATATAAGTTAACTTATATTCTTTTTTTTTTTTATTTATAGAAATCCTACGGAAATTAAGGTTCTATAGAGTATAGAGTTCTTTTTAACAAAGTTTTTATTAAAATGTAACTAAAATTTAATATAAATGTAATATAACAATTAAGTCTGCGGAAATAGAGAAAACCATTGATAGTAATTTAATAAGGGCTTGAAAATAATAATAATATGTTTAATAATAATTATAAATATCTAAATATAAAGGAGGGTACATTTTGCTAGTAACTCTAATAGGAAAAAAATCTATACACACTATAAAACTACCTCAAACTCCACTTGGTAATTATTGGATAAGCGATAAAAGTGGAGAGACAGAAAAAAAACTGATAAATATAGAGGGAAAAGACGAAAATTGGCAAATTGTAACAAACAATAAAGTTAAGGCCATTAATCCCAAAGCATTAAATATAGAAAATGATATAATTAAAATATCACCTGAAACAGAGATAACTACACAAAGAATTATATTAAAAGAAAACAACATGTATGGGGTTTGTATTGGAGGATTTGATAATTTTTATATTATTTATTGTTCGCCTATATTTGAAAATGATTTAATTAAGTTAACAGTCAAGAATACTCAAGAAATATTTATTGGTAAGGGCGAGAAAAACCATATTGTTTATAATAATAAGCTTGTAGCAAATACACATGCACGTATATTTATTGACAGTAATGAATTATATTTAGAAAACTTTGATAAAAAATTTGGAACATGTGTAAATAATAAAATGGTATCAAATGAGATAATCAAATTATATAATGGTGATAAAATATTTATTATGGGTTTGACAATTATAATTATGGGACAAGATATAATTATAAATAATCCTTCAAATAATATGAAATATAATAATAATTATTTATCTTTGAATGAGGATAAGCACAACATTGATATTGTGAAAAATATTAATGATGAAGAAGAGGAAATATATGAAGATAATTATTTTACTCGTTCACCACGTATTATAAACAGAATAAAAAAAGAAGTTGTTAAAATTGATGCTCCACCACAGATAGAAAGCAAAGAAGAGACCCCAATGATGCTTGTTCTTGGATCTACATTATCAATGGGTGCTATGATTTTAATATCAGGAACAAGGACATTGGATAGTCAGATTAATTCAAAACAATCTAGTAAACAAATGATATTTCAAATTGCTATTATTCTTCTTATGCTTTTAGGTATGATACTTATACCGATTCTAAATGTTAAATATAATAAAAAGAAGAAGAAAAAATATGAAGAGAAAAGGCAACAAAGATATAAAGAATATATTGATTCAAAAATTGAAATTATCGATGAAGCTATGTATAATCAGAGGGAAATTCTATTAGAAAATAATCTTTCAACCGAAAAATGTCAAAAGTTAATTTTAGATAAAGATAAAAAGCTTTGGGAAAGAAAACTTGAAGATGAAGATTTTTTAACTGTTAGATTAGGAATAGGAGATGTGCCATTAGAAATAGATATTAGATATCCAGAAGAAAGATTTATGATGGAAGATGATAACTTAATAGATATATTAAATAGTGTAGCAAAAAAATCAAAAATATTACAAAGAGCACCTATTAAGTTTTCGTTAATGGAACATAGATTTTCTGCAATTATTTCACATGATGAGGAATTAAGAAAAAAATATTTGGAAAATATTTTGATTCAGCTCATAGCATTGCAAAGCTATGATGACTTAAAACTTGTTTTTTTATTAAAAGAAGATAAACAAGAAAAATGGGAAGAACTTAAAATGCTTCCATATTTTTGGAATGAAAATAAAAAAATTAGATTTTTTGCGGACAGTTACAATGATATGGAAAAAGTATCAAAGTATTTAGAAGAAATTGCAAAACAACGAATTGAAGAAATAGAGGAAAAAAAATATGATAATGGTCATAGAGTCTTTAAACCATATTATTTAATTATTACAGATGATTATAAGCATATTGAGAATTTAAGAATTATTCAAGAAATACTAAAAGAAAAAGAAAATATTGGATTTGGATTATTATCTTTATCAGACAATGTGAACCAATTACCAAATGAAAATCAAAGCTTTATAAATTTAGAGGATAAAGAAGGTCAAATTTTTGAAAATGAAATAACAGAAGATAGTTTAAAAACATTCAAATTTAATTTAATTGATAATTTGAAACTTAATGAAATTACAGCAATATTGGCCAATATACCTATAAAATACGATATGCAAGGAAAAAGTGGTTTGCCAAGTAGTTATAATTTTCTTGAAATGTATGATGTAGGATTAATAGAACAATTAAATGTATTAGAAAGATGGAACAAAAATGATTCAACTTTATCATTAGAGGCACCTATAGGAATTGATTCTGCTGGTAGACTAATTGGCTTAGATATTCACGAAAAATTTCATGGACCACATGGATTAATTGCTGGAAGCACTGGCTCTGGAAAGTCTGAATTTATTATAACTTATATACTTTCTATGGCAATTAATTATAATCCAAATGATGTTGCATTTGTATTAATAGATTATAAAGGAGGAGGACTGGCTGGAGCATTCCAAAAAGGAAATATTAAATTACCTCATTTGGTTGGAACAATAACAAATATTGATACAGTTGGACTACAAAGGTCATTAGCTTCTATTCAATCAGAATTACGTAGAAGACAAATTGCATTTAATAAAGCAAGAGATATGACTGATGAGGGAACTATAGATATATATAAGTATCAAAAACTATATCATGAGGGAATAGTAAAAAAACCAATTCCACATTTATTAATAATTTGTGATGAATTTGCTGAGTTAAAGCAACAGCAACCAGATTTTATGGATGAATTGATAAGTGTTTCAAGAATTGGACGTAGTTTAGGAGTTCATTTGATTTTAGCGACACAAAAACCTGCTGGAATTGTAAATGATCAAATAAGAAGTAATAGTAGATTTGCAGTATGCTTAAAAGTGCAAACTAAACAAGATAGTAATGATGTAATAAATAAGCCAGATGCAGCTCAATTAAAGGGAGAAGGGCAGTTTTACATAGAGGTTGGTAATGATGAATACTTTAATTTAGGACAGGCAGCATGGTCTGGAGCACAATACTTACCTTCAAATGTTATTAAAAAGAAAGTAGATAATTCAATAGAATTCATTTCTAATATTGGAGCTACAATTAAAAGTATTGATGATACATTACAAAGAAAATCTAATGCAGAAGGAGAACAATTAACGCGAATAGTACAATACTTAAATGATATAGCAAATAAAGAAAAAATTAAATTACCACAATTATGGTTAGATAGTATTCCAGAAGATATTTATTTTGATGATATCAAGAAAAAATATAAAATTGAACATGAAGAAACAAGAATTATGCCATTAATTGGAGAATATGATGATCCATACAATCAAAGACAAGATGCGGCTATAATAGATTTTGATAAGGTTGGAAATGTGGTAATATTTGGAAATGCAGAAAGTGGCAAAGAATCTCTATTAAGCACAATATGCTATGATTTTATAAGAAACTATACAACTAAGGAGGTTTGGACATATATTTTAGATTTTGGTAGCGAGGCATTAAAAATATTTAAAGAGGCACCACATGTTGGAGATACTATTTTTATAGGTGAAGAAGAGAAAATAAAAAGATTTTTTGAATATATTACTCAAGAAATAAAAAATAGAAAGAAAATATTATCAGATTATAATGGTGATTATAAATTGTACGTTAAAGAGACTGGACAAATACTTCCAACAATAATAGTAATTATTAATAATTATGGAGCTTTTGCAGATACATATCAAATGACAGAATATGATGATATAATATTATCAATTACAAGAGAGGGATTAAGTTGTGGTATCAAATTTGTTTTTACTGTTAATTCATTTAATAATATAAGATATAGATTGATACAGAATTTTAAATATAGAATAGCTTTAAACTTAAATAGTGATGATGAGTATTATAATGTATTTGATAAGATTGGCAAAAAAAGACCATCTCACAATTTTGGTAGAGGAATTTTAAAAGTTGATGATGAATTATATGAATTTCAAACAGCAAAAATATGTGAAGCATCTGAATATAATAATTTAATAAAAACAGCTATAGATGAAGCTAAAAGAAACAATAAAATAGTTGCTAAACCAGTGCGAATATTACCTGAAAAAGTTACTTTTGATGATTTGAAAAAAGATTTGAATTCAATTGCTTCTATACCAATTGGAATTACAGATAAAGACTTAAGAGTTTTAAATTATAATTTTTCTAAAAATATAATTAATTTAATTACATCTAAAAATTTTGATGAAGTAATTGAATTTGCTGGATATATTATTGATGAAATTAGACAGCTTGATGAAGTTAATGTGATAGTTTTTGATGCTGAAAAAATATGGGCAAATGATAACGCAAATGTCAGAAATGAATATGAAATCTTTACTTTTGAACTAGAAAAAAATTTAAAGAAAGACATCCATAATATTTGTATAATTATAGGATTAGATAAATTTTTAAATGCAATAGGAGAATTAGCAACATTTTTTATTAACCAAATAAAAAAAGCAGAAGAAAAAGGAAATTATAGTTTTATAATAGTTGATAGTGCATCAAAGATTAAACTTCATGAATATGATCCTTGGTATAAATCATTTATAGGTAAAGAAGATGGAATATGGGTTGGTAATGGATTTAATGATCAATATTTAATAAATATATCTACAAATAGAAGAGATATTGTAAATAATTGTGGTTGCAGTATGGGATATGCAGTTAAAGGTGGTACTCCAATATTTGTTAAGCTTCTTGAGATGAAGGATAAAGGTGATGATTATGAGTGATAAAATAGAAATAAAGCTGTATGTACCTACAATAGATGCTAAATATGATGTGCTAATTCCCAAAAATAAAAGAATTTATGTAGTTATTGATTTATTAGTAAGAGCAATTAATGAATTTAGTGGAGGATATTATAAACCAAAAGATTTGCCGAATTTATATGACAAAAATTCTGCAAAACAAATTGATTACAATTTAAAAGTTATGGAATCAACCATCAAAAATGGTACTGAATTGATATTATTATAAAGTTAATAATTTTCAAAATTTAACAGAAGATATATTGACATTTTTTAAATATACTGTTAAAGTTTTAATAGATTTAAGAATTAATAAATAGATTTGAGGGTGAAAAGTAAATGAGTGATTGTAAAAACAAATATCTTCCTATAGGAACAGTTGTATTATTAAAACATGCTATTAAAAGAGTTATGATTATAGGTTTTAAAACTAAGCCAAATCAAGATAATAATAGTGAATCTAATGAAGATGAATTTGATTATGTAGGATGTATTTATCCAGAAGGAATGGTAAAGAATATTCCGACAATGCTTTTTAATCATGAACAAATATCTAAAATATATCACCTAGGGCTAGAAGATGATGAAGAAGAAAAAGAATTTAAAGATATGCTTATGAAACAGAATAATTACAATAATAATAATTAATATTTTTCAATTTAGTTTCTAATTTTGAAGGAAAGGAAAATTTAACAAAGTGGATATAGACATTTTTTATGAGCAACTAAATATATATAATGCTAGGATAGAAAGACTTAATGAAGAAATAACTCAATTAGAAGGAAATCTTTCAACCTGTGAAACTAGGAAACAAACACTTGTAGATTATAAAAAGAAACTAGAAGATTTAAGTAGCAAATTAGATAGTATAAATGCAAATATTTCTTCAGGACAAAGCTTAACACAAACTAGTTTAAGTATGTATTCTTTACTTGGAAAAACACATATCTTAGAAGAATTATATAATAATTTCAAATCAGCATCTTCAGATTTGCAAGATGCATTAAATACTATTTGTATTATTAAGGCTGCAATTACTAAAAAAACTGAAGATTTTAATCGCGAAATTTCAGAATTAGTTAGAGCCATTACTAATTTGAAGGAACAAATTGCTGCAAAAAAAACTGAGTTAAGTCAAGCGATTGTTCATAGAAATAATGTACTAAATACTATTGATAGCTTAGAATAGGAGAAGATATGAGTAACATAGATATAAATACAGCATATAAAGAAGCGGTAAATGAACCAATAGAAGAAGCAATATCTTATTTAGGAGTGGCAAATAAGAATACATATGGTGTAACAATTCCAGTTTTTGATGGGAATGATAGCTTAGGTATCTCAACTAGTAGTATTCAAGAAATAGGCTCAAATATTAAGAAGGCTATAAACATATTAGATAGTATGAGGGGTGAATTAAGCGCGTATTTAGATGGCTTTGATAATGCAGAAGTGTCTATAGAAGAATGCTTGAAAGAAACAACAGGATCGAATTATTCATTAATAGAGCTTACATTATTTGAGTTACATAATGCTAGAAACCAACCAAAAGATACCTCAGCTGAAATAGTATATGATCCATCATATCCGGATTATTATAATTATGTATTTAATAAATTAGACAAAAAGTTAAGAAAAGATGCAGAAAAAATATTAAAAACTAATTCAAATGGCAAAAGGATTGATCCAGACAATTTTGTAAAATATTATCAAACAATTTTTCCTTATTGTGGAATAACATATGGAAAAGAAGATATAACAGTATCAGAAAATGCATGTGGATTAACTTGCGGAGCAATGGTTCTTTCGAATTTATTTAAAAAGGTTATTACTCCAAATGACATACGTAATTCAGTTGGAGAAAAATATATTTTTAAAAGTAAATTACCACAAAAAAAAGGATGGGGAACTGATATTGCTTTATTAACAGATAAAAAACTATATGAAGACTTAGAAATTGATCAGAAAGCAATAAGTGTAGAAGGGATTTATACAGAGCCAGAAAATTTAGCAAATATATTAAAAGATGGAAATTCTGTAATAGTATTAGGAATAGATGGAAAACGAGAAGACAAAAGAGTAGAAGAAGGAAAAGAAAGGCTATTTACAAGTATAGGTCATTATGTTTTAATAACTGGAATTGATGAAAATGGAAATTTTATTGTAGTAGATCCAAATGGATTTAATTCATTTGGAAAAAGCTATGATGAAAGACATTTTACGCCAGAAGAGATTGGAAGTATAGCTGCTGGATATACTGTTTGTACATATAAAGATAAGTGATGAGCTTACATCAAGAATTAAACAGTATAAAGAAATCGGTTAAATATTTAATGAAAAAATAGTGAATAGTACATATGTGTCTTTTACACATTATATTATTCACTATTAATTTTTCGTTATTAAATATTAATTGCGAGACATAAGTGCCTCGCACATTTTATATGGTGAACCGAAACTTAACAAATACGAAATTTTATTTTTTAGTTGGTGGATTTGCTGTATCCTATGATATTCCTGTACTTTTAGCAAGTTAAGATCATATTTAAAACTCTATCATTATTAAGACTATTTTCATTATTTTGGTATATTGTACAATATTTTAGATATAGTTGTCAATGAAAAATAATAAAAGAGTATTAGAAATATTACAAAAATATTACAATAATGTTACAGAAATATTAAGTTTTTGGCGTTTTGGCGTTTTTGCTTGATTTCATTTATAAAATGGTATATTATATTGTTACGTAAATAACGAGGTGAAATATGAAAGATATCCGAATAAGTATTAGATTAAGTGAAGAAGAACATACTCAATTAAAAATAATTGCTGCAAAGAAAAAACAAAGTATGCAAAATATTATTTTAGAATATATTCGAAAAGAGATAAAGAAGGAGAATAAAAGGAATGGGTAAAATAAAAGCTATGTCTTTATTTGCAAATGTTGGAATAGCTGAAACATATCTTAATGAGATAGGGATTGATGTTGTAATAGCAAATGAATTAGAGCATCAAAGAGTTAAGTTTTATAAACATTTATACCCTCATACCAATATTGTAGAAGGTGATATTACTAATAGTACAATACAAGACAAGTTAGTAGAGTTAGCTAAAAAAGAAAAAGTAGACTTGATTATGGCAACACCTCCTTGTCAAGGTATGAGTACAGCAGGTAAAAAAGATAAGAATGATATAAGAAATTTATTAATAAGGGATGCCGTAAAAATAATAAAAAAGGTAAAACCAAAGTATGTATTTTTTGAAAATGTTCCTGAACAATTAAATACATATATAAAGTATAATGATTCAGAAATTTTAATACCAGATTATTTAAAACAAGAATTTGCAGAAGAATATTTCTTTAATAAAAATTTTATTGTAAATGCTGCTGATTATGGAGTTCCACAATTAAGAGAAAGGGCAATAATATTATTATCACGAAAAGATACTAAAAGAAGATGGGACTTTCCACAGAAAAGTGAAGAAATAATTACTATGAAAAAAGCAATCGGAGAATTGCCATCGTTAGATCCAGAGATATATGACATTTCTTATGATGAACAGTTAAAAGTATTCCCTGAATTTGAGAAAAAGAAGGCTGAAGGATTAAAAGTTTCAAAATGGCATTATCCACCTAAACATGTTTATAGACAAATATATAGTTTAATGCATACACCTACTGGAGAAACTGCTTTTAATAATATTGATTTGTTTAAACCTAAGAAAAAAGATGGAACATATACAAAAGGATTTAAAAATACCTACAAACGACAAGAATGGGATAAACCAGCATTTACTGTAACTATGTTTAATAGAACTATAGGATCACAGAATAATGTACATCCTGGACGATATATAGGCAAAGACTCAGATGGTTACGATCTATATTCAGATGCAAGGGTTCTTACAGTTTATGAACTAATGTTAGTAACTTCATTGCCTAAAAACTGGGATATTCCTAATTGGGCATCAGAGCATTTTGTTAGACAAGTTATAGGAGAAGGAATACCACCATTATTAGTTAAAAAAATTATGCAGGAGTTGATAAACATAAATGAATAAATTAAAAGGACTATCTCTGTTTTCTAATGTTGGAATCGCAGAAACATACTTAAAAGAAGCTGGAATAGATATTTTAATCGCAAATGAAATAGATGAAACTAGAGCCAAATTTTATAAGCATTTATATCCAGAGTGTGATGTAATTAACGGAGATATTACAAAAAAAGATATTCAAGAGTTAATTATAAAGAAATCTAAAGAATTGGGAATTGACTTTATTATAGCAACACCTCCATGTCAAGGAATGAGCTTGGCTGGAAAAATGGATCCAAGTGATAAGAGAAATCAGTTAATATATTATGCAATTGAAATAATAAAGAAGATTAAACCTAAATATGTGTTGCTTGAAAATGTTCCTCAAGCATTGAAAACTAAAATCAATATAGATGGTAAAGAAGTATTAATACCAGAATATATTCATAGTGAATTAGAAGGCTACTATAATTTTGCAAGACAAAGTATTGTTAGTGCTATGAATTATGATGTACCACAGATGAGAAAAAGAAATATTTTTTTGATTTCTAGAAAAGATATGAAGTATATATGGCAAATACCATCTGAAAAGAAAATAATAACTTTAAGAGAAGCATTATATGAACTACCTTCAGTGGATCCTTACTTGAAAGAAGGATTAGAAGAAACGTTAAAAATATTCCCAGACTTTGAGAAAAAAAAAGAAGAAGGATTAAAAGTTTCAAAGTGGCATTATCCACCTACTCATTCAAAGAAACATGTAATAGCAATGATGCATACACCTACTGGAGAGACAGCCTTTAATAATAAATTCTATTATCCTAAAAAAGATAATGGAGAAAAAGTAAATGGACATTATAATACATATAGAAGATTTGAATGGGATAAGCCAGCAAGAACAATAACTCAAAATAACGGTGTAATATCATCTCTTTGTTGTGTACACCCTGGAAAATATATAGGAGAAGATAATAATGGAGACAAAATCTATTCAGATGCAAGGGTATTGACAATATATGAATTATTGATTGTATTTTCTTTACCAACAAACTGGAATATTCCTGATTGGGCTAATGATAACTTGATTAGAAGAGTTATAGGAGAAGGAATACCACCTAAATTAGTTCAAAATTTAGTTAGAGAATTAATAAAAAATATAAGTTGAGATAATCCCAACTTATATTTTTTATTGATAATATTTTGAAAATAATTCTCCAAAAGAAATATTTAATCCGGATCTTTTTAGCTTCTCTTCTCTTTGATCAAATAGTTTTTTTAGTAATTCTAATCTTGTACCCATATCACCTAAATGAATTGCGGAATGGCAAATCGGACAAATTGATACAATGTTTTCTATTCTATCTATATTAATTGAAAAATCTTTTTGATATGCCATAGGTATTAAGTGATGAGCTTCCATATAAGGTTTACCAAGTTTAGATATAAAAGTAGTATGTTCTGGATTTATTTCACATTTATAATCTGCTAAATGTAATGCTGTTTTTGCAATACGTGCATTGGTTTTATATCTGATAGTATTTCCTCTTTTAAAAGGTTCAGGTGTTCTATTATTTTGATTATAAAATTTCAAACTACTTATATCATAAGTAAATGCTGTAATAACTTTATCTTGTATCACATCACCATCAATATCAGTTTCATTTTCTGTTTCATCTTCATTTAATGTTAAAATTACATCTGGTTTTCTATTATAAATAAATAATTTTTTTATTTTGTCAGAGTAATTAGATGAAACATACTCTGAAATCTTATACATTCTGTCTATTTCATCAACAATTCCTAAACTATTTAAAAGAACTGTAAATTTAACGTCTCCGTATTTGTTTGCAACTTCAATTGGAATTTCTCTATCAAAATCATTAGTCTTATTTAATTCAGAAATAGCATCATTATATTCTATTTGTAGATCATGTGTGACATATAACAAATAAGCTAATCCTTTACGACTAATGGCATTTAAGTCATACATAGATTTTAAAAATAATTTAGGAGCATCTACATCTGAATCACTTGATTTTATAGCAGTATTGTTTCTACCAAAAGAATTATTAAATATAGAATTCATAATAATATCAATTTGTGTTTTTGTATCATTTTGAAGATAAGCATTATAAAATCTAATACCAGTATCAGTAATTTTTGCTCTTCCTGTAGCAGTAGAATAGTCATAGTAAACTAACCCAAAATATCTTGTTAATTCAGACTGCTTTACTAAATAAGGACCATCTTGTGCTCCTCTACTTAAATATGGTAATAATTCTTGAATTCTTGTTTTAAAATCTGCATTGCTATACCATTCTTCCCCACGTTTATATGATTCATAATATAACTGCAATGAAGCATAGAATGCATCTTTTTGCCCTGTTTGCTTAGGCATGATCAATGTACCTGACATATTTAGACCTCCCATAAGCATAATAGCATATTTCTAAAATAAAATCAATAACATAAAATTGTTACAATTTAAATATATAAATAAAAATAAGTAAAATATTATAAATAAAATAAAAAAAGAGGGCTACAAGTATGCTTAAAATTGTTGAAATCAAACAAACAATTTATGATAGTGATATGATACAAAATTTACATACAATAGCAAAACAGGTATATGAGAAATGTCAGCAGGAAAACAATAGTACTCTACTTATTAAGGAATATGAACAGCAAATAAAAACTATTGAAAAGAGTATTGACAATTTACTTGTAGCAATAGAAAGAGGAGAAAATCTTGATTTGATAAATAATAAAATTACTAAAAATAGAGAGTTGTTAGAAGCAAAACAAATATTACTAGTTAAAGAGAAAAACAAGATAATGACTCTTGATGAAGATCAAATCAAATTTTTCTTAACTCAATTAAAAACAGAAGATGTTAACGATGCAGATTACAGAAATAGATTAGTAAACATATTTGTAAATGAAATACATTTAGCTGAAACAGAAGTAACTGTTATATTTAATGTTTCAAAACAAAAAATATCCTTATCAGTCCCAATCACTGATAAGGATAAACACTTTATAAGTGCTGAAACATCTCATACTACTACGGGTTCGCATAAGTACTTACATGGTGAGCCAGAAGGGATTCGAACCCCCGACCCCAGGCTTAGAAGGCCTGTGCTCTATCCAACTGAGCTACTGACCCATATCAAATCAACATAGACTATAATAACATATATTTAGCTCAAAGTCAAGTAGCACAATGGAAATTTTTGTGAATATTTTGTGAAATATATTTACAATGCAATTATAAAATGATAATATAGGCTTAAATTAAAAAGGTTAGGAGGAGTGACTTGTGATTGAAGTAAAAAATGTCACAAAAAAATACGGAAGCTTTGTAGCCGTAAATGATATTAGCTTTACTATTAATGATGGAGAAGTAGTTGGCTTTTTGGGCCCAAATGGTGCTGGAAAAAGTACAACGATGAATATGCTTACCGGGTATATTGAACAAACAGAGGGCCATATAATAGTAAATGGCTATGATACAATTAAAAAACCAAATAAAGCAAAAGGGCAAATGGGATATATGCCAGAGGGAGTTCCACTATATAATGACTTAACAGTTAAAGAATTTGTGACATATATGGCAGAGTTACATAAGATAGAAAGAAAACAAAAAAAAGATAGAGTACAAGCTGTGCTTAAAGAAGTTGGTCTAGAATCAATGCAAAATAAACTTATTAAAAATTTATCTAGAGGTCAAAAACAAAGAGTAAGTTTAGCAGGAACAATAGTATTTGATCCAAAAATTGTAATATTAGATGAACCAACTGTTGGATTAGATCCAAAACAAATCACAGAAATAAGAAGTTTAATTAAGAATTTAGGTAAAAAACATACAGTAATTTTAAGTTCACATATTCTATCAGAAGTAAGCCAAATATGTGATAGGGTAATTATTATTAATAAAGGAAAAATAGTAGCTATAGATACTCCAGAAAATTTGGAAAGTAAAGTTTCTACAAATAATTCTATTTATGTTACAGTAGAAGATCCTGACAATAAAGTAGATAATATAAAAATTGAAAATGTTTCATCAATTACATTGTTAAAAACAAATGAAGATGGTACAAAACAATATGAAATAAAAGCAAATGAAGGAATTAATCTTAATAAATTAATATTTAGTGAATTTGCTAAACAAAATATTACTATTTTAGAAATGAAAAAGCCTGAAACAACTTTAGAAGATGCATTTATGGAAATAATTAAAGAAGGAGATGATAAATAATGGGAGCAGTTATTAAAAAAGAATTAAAGAATTATTTTTTATCACCAATTGGATATGTATTTATAGGTTTATTTTTAATAATGTTTAGTATATTCTTTTATACAGATGTATTTAGATATAAAAGTACAAATTTTGAATATATCTTTTATTCTGGAGCTACAATACTAACTTTTATAACACCAATTCTTACAATGAGAACAATTGCAGAAGAAAGAAAAAATGGAACAGAACAATTGATACTTACATCTCCATTAAGTATTACCAAATTAATATTAGGAAAATTTATAGCAGCAACATTAATACTAGTAATTACTGAGGTGTGCACATATTTATATTTTGCTATATTAATGTATTTTGGAAAACCCCATATTTCAACAGCATTAGTCACTCAATTAGGATTTTTATTATTGGGAATGAGTTATATTTCCTTTGGTATTTTTGCATCTAGTATTACAGAAAATCAAATAGTTGCAGGTATAATTACAATTGGATTTTTTATTCTAAATTGGTTTTTGCCTCAATTTGGTAGTTCTTTTGCAAATATATCATTAATAAACCTATTTGCTAAATTTCCAAGAGGACAAATTGATATTGCAGATACAGTTACATTTTTAACATTTATATTGATGTGTTTATCTTTAACAATAATATTAATGCAAAGAAGAAAAATGGTGAAATAGGAGGAGAGTTAAATTGAAAGAAAACAAAACTGAAAAAAGCTTAAATAAAATTAAACAAAAGAAATCAAGTAGACTTATAGAAGCACTTAAAAGAAGATGGCTGATTGATGGCACTAAAACACTTTTATTAGTTGCAATTATTATTGTTATGTTTATTACAGTAAATATATTTATGCAAAAAATGGAATTAACACCTATTGACTTAAGTCAAGATAAAATAAATTCTTTAACAAAAGAAAGCAAAGAAAAAGTAAAAGATATAAATAAAGAGGTTAAAATATATTTTGTTGGATATGACAACGAAGATTCGAATTTAGAATTAGCTAAACAATATAAAAAAGCAAATGAGAACATTATAGCAGAAGCGGTGGATATAAATAATAGACCAGATTTATCTCAAAAGTATGGTATTGATAAAGATGCAAAAGGGATTATCGTTGAGTGTGGTGAAAAATCAAAAGTATTAACTGAAAATGATTTAGTAACATATGATATGAATTCTTATGAAACAATTAGCATAGCTGAAGAAAAATTAACAAGCTCTATTATGTCAGTTATAAGTGATAAAATACCAACTATATATTTCCTAGATGGATATAGTGATAATTTCTCTTTACAACAAAATATGAATTATTTAAATGCTTTTTTTGAAAATGAAGTTAGTGAAGTTAAAACACTAAACATCTTAACTACAGGTAATGTACCAGAAGATTGTGATACATTAGTTATTACAACTCCTTCAAAAGATTTTGATAGTATTGCAACAGATGCCATTATTAATTACATAAATTCAGGAAAAAATATTTTGTGGTTTAATGCAGCACAAACACAAAGTAAAAATCTAACAAATGTTAATAAAATATTGAGTATGTATTCTGTAAATCCGTTTGATATTGGGGTTATAAGAGAAACTAATCAAGATAACATGCTTAGAGATTCAACTGATATAATTCCGGATATAATAATTCCTGTAACACAATATTCAAGTATTTTAAAAGACGTAAATAATAGTGTTGGTGCTGTTTTGATAAATCCTACAAAAATAAACATTAATGAAGATAAACTTGAAGAACAAAAAGTAGAAAAACAAGAACTTTTAAAAACAACAGAAGGAGCTTATTTTAGAACTAATTTCCAAAACTCATCAAATGAAAAAGCAGATGATGAGGAATCAAAAGAATTTATAGTAGGAGCAGAATTAAAAAAGACTATTAAAGAAGCTGATGAAGAAAATAATCAAAAAGAAATTGTTTCTAAATTGATTATTTTTGGAGAAAATATATTTATATCAGATAGTTTAATAGGAAAAACACCTGCTATAAGTTATGGTAGTAACAGAGATGTCGTTTTAAATTCTATAGCATATTTAGTAGATAGACCAGAAGATATTACTGCAAGAAAAAGCACTGGAACAGTAGTATATACTGCAACTGCAGCTCAAGATAGAAATATTAGAATTATAATATTTGTAGTGCCAATTGTAATTATTATTATAGGAATCATAGTATGGCAAGTTAGAAGAAGAAAAAAATAAATTATAAATAATAAAACCCCTATTTATAGAATATAATAAATAAGGGTTTTTTATGATTATTTTTACAATTATTGGTGCTTTAATAGGAGCGGGTTTTGCATCTCGGCCAAGAAATTTATTTGTTTTTTTACAGATATGGAATAAAGGGAATATTTGGAATTATAGTTTGCAATATTTTAATGGGATTAGTTATATATAAAACATTAAATATTATAAGAGTAAAAAAAATAAAAACATATAAAGAATTTCTTGAATTTATAACACCAAAACTAAAAAAGAATAAATATTTCAATTTAACTCAAATAATTAATAATGTTATTAATGTTTTTCTATTAATTACTTTTTTTATAATGGTTTCAGGATTTGGAGCATATTTTTTTCAAGAATATCGGAATAAATAGAATAATTGGATCAATATTTTTAGCCATAATATGTTTTATCGTATTTTTAGGAAATATTAAGAACATAGCAAAAATAAATAGCATAATAATACCTATTTTGATTTTATTTATTATATGTGTTGGGATTTATAATTTAAAAGTTATAAATATAAAACAAATAGGAGAGAATATTATTATAAAACAAAGCTTGACCTGGATTATACAATCAATAGTTTATGCAAGTTATAATTTGATTTTATTAATACCTGTTTTAATTAATCTTAAAGATTTTTTAAAAAATAGGAAACAGATAATAAATATATCTATTGCAACATCAATTATAATTTCAATAATATCAATTTTTATATTTTTTCTTTTGGTAAATGTAGACACAAGTTTTTCAAATTTAGATATGCCAGTTGTTTATGTTATAAAAAACAATTTTACAAAAATAAGTAGAATGTATGGATTAATAATTCTTATAGCTATTTTTACAACAGCAATTTCAATAGGAGCTGGATTTTTAAATAATGTTAGTAAAACTAATAAAGAATATAAAATTTTTGCTTTTTTAATGTGTTTAGTTAGTGTACTTGTTGCAAATATTGGATTTGCTAATTTGGTAAGAGTATTATTTCCAATGTTTGGATATATCGGTATTTTTCAAATTATATTTACTCTTTTAATTTAAAATAAGAATTAATAAATTATTTGACTTGCTATTTAATTTATCATTTGATAAAATAATGTCAAATGAAAGGAATGTGAACAAAAGTGAAAAATAAATTAAAAGATTTTTATTTTGAAAAAGAAAATATGATAAAAAAAGCAATAAAAATTAGTACATTAGTGTTAATAATAATTGCAATTATTACACTTGTAGTAATATATTTTAATGAGCAGAAATTTAGAAAATGGGTTGATATTAATATATTAAGAAAAGATGTTAAAACATCTGATGTATCAAGTATAGATTTAGACACAAATAAAAACAACCAGATTTACTGCTATGGAAGTAACATATGTATTTTAAATGATAAAAATCTTAAGATTTATAATTCATCAGGTCAAGAAGCTACAAACATATCAATTGATATTAATTCAGCCATTTTTGACTCAAATGGTAACTATTTAGCAATGGCAGAAAAAAATGGACAAAATATTTGTACAATTTTTGATAAAACATTTTTATGGAAACAACATTTAGATGGTGAGATTCTGCAAATATCAATGAATCCAAATGGATATGTTGCAGTTGTTACAACAGATACAACATATAAATCTATAATAACATTACTAGACCAAAATGGAAAAATTGTTTTAAAAAATTATTTATCTTCAGCAAGAGTAACTGATGTTACAATTTCTTATGACAATAAATATATAGCATTTTCAGAATTAGATACATCAAGTGCATTGATTCAATCAACTATCAAAATTATTTCAGTAGATAAAGCATTGGAAAATCCTGAAGAAGCTATAATATATACATATACTGCTGATGCTTCCAAAATGATATTAAATATTAATTATCAAGAAAAAGGATTTTTAACATGTGTATTTAACAACACAATTGAAGCTATTATGCAAAATAATGTAGAGAATAAACTTAATATTGAAAAAAATATAACTTTTGTTTCTTCTGATTTGAAAGAAGATATTGTATACATTAGAGAAGAAGATACAGGGATTTTTAATTCTAAATCTTCTGTCAATATCATAAACACATCAAACAATCATAAAAATGTATACAATATAGAAGAGGTTATAAAAGAGATGTATACATATAAAGATATTGTTGGTATTAATGTTGGAACAGAAATGTATTTTATTAACACAAAGGGAATGCTTATAAAAAAATACACATCTAAACAAGAAATAACTAATGTGTTATTATCAGATAATTTAGCAATTATAATATATAAAGATAGAATTCATATCATAGAATTATAAATTTTAATTAAGGATTCTGAAAGGAAATGAATATAATATGGGTATTATAATTGATTTAATACTATTGGCAATTATTGGATTAAACCTTTTTTTTGGATATAAAAAGGGTTTAATAAAGGTTGCATTTAGTATTTTTGCTTTTTTTATTGCTTTAATTGCAACAGTAATCTTAGTTAAGCCGGTTTCCTATATGATAATAAAAAACACACAAATAGACGAAAAAATTAAAGCAATTATTATTGATAATAATTATTATAATGATGATGAAGAGCAATCAAATGAAAATAGTAAACAAGAGGAATCAATATCAGATAAAAATCAAAATTTTATACAAAAATATATTATGAATACTATTACAGAAAAAACTAATGAAGCAAAAAACAGAGCATTAGAAACTACATCAGAAGTAATATCAGTCAAAATTATTGAAATAATAGCAGCTATTGTAATTTTTGTTTTAATAAGAGTAATAATTATTATTCTTAGTTTTTTGTCAGATTTTATATCAGAAATTCCAATTATTAAACAGTTTAATAAAGCAGGTGGAATTATTTATGGTTTATTAAAATCACTTATTATAATTTATATTATACTTACAATCATATTTATTATAGAATCTGTCAAAGGAAATAGTATGATTTCTTGTGCTATTGATGAGTCTGTAATTACAAAAGTATTATACAATAATAATATAGTGATAAAAAGAGTATTGCCTTTTAAGTAAAAATTTGTTATAATTCATCCTATAGTTTTAATTTAAAAATAAAAGAAAGAAGCAAATAATAAATGAGTAGAAAAAATAATAAAACAAAGAAAAAGAAGCATATTGTATTAAAAATGCTTTTATTTATACTAATAATGATGGTAATGTTTATAGGTGGATTTGTTGGTTATAGCACCTATAAAAACGGATGGGGTGTTAAAGGGATAATTCAAACAGCTATGGGACAAGATCCTAAAAAGTTAGAAAATTTGGATCCATTTACTGTTTTAATAATGGGAGTAAGTGAAGATATTTCTGTTAAATTAACAGATACAATTATTGTAGCATCATATAATCCTAAAACCCAAAGAGCCACTTTACTATCTATTCCGAGAGACACTTTTGTTGGAGCAAATAAAAATAAGGCTACTTCTTATGATAAAATAAATGCATTATATCAAACTAAAACAAAAGAGAAGGATACGAGTCCAGAAAAAACTTTAGCAGCTGTAAATAAGATTACAGGGTTAAATATAACATATTATGTAGTAGTTAGTAATAATGCTTTGGTACAACTTGTAGATGCAATAGGTGGAGTTGAATATGATGTACCTATTGATATGGATTATGATGATAGTTCTCAAGATTTATATATTCATTTAAAAAAAGGGTATCAAAAGCTTAATGGGGAACAAGCAGAATGGCTTGTTAGATTCAGACACAATAATAATGGAACATCTTATCCAACATCTTATGGAAATAATGATTTAGGAAGAATGAGAACACAAAGAGAGTTTTTAAAAGTAGTTGCTAAACAAATGATTCAGTTGAAAAATATTACAAAAATTGGAACATTTATTGATATATTTAAAGAAAATGTTCAAACTAATATTTCGAATTGGTCATTAATGAAGGATTATATTCCATATTTAGTTGATTTTAATATTGATAATATTCAAACTGAAACTTTGCCAGGAGCTCCATCATCTTTTGGACCATATAATTTATCATACTTCGTATATAATGAAAAACAAACTAAAGAGCTAGTAAATAAATTGCTTACAGAACAAAACTATTCTGAAGAAAACAATGAAGAAAAAGAAGAAGACATTATAGATAATGATAAAAATACCGACAATAAAACGGTTTCTCAAAATAACACAATAAAAATTGAATTACTTAATGGATGTGGAGATTCATCAGTTTTTTCAAAAGCAAGAAATGCATTAGAAAATGAAGGATATACTATCTCAAAAACTGGAACTTCAGAAAACAATGTTAGTAAAACTGTAATAATTAATAAAACTTCTGTATCTAGTGAAATAATAGACACTATTAAAACACTACTTCATACTGAAAATTTACAAAGTAAATCAACAAGTACAAGTAAAGTTGATTTAACAATCATTATTGGGAAAGATTATAAATAAAAAAATGTTGAAAGTTAGAAGATAATTTATATTCTAACTTTCAACTAAAATTTTTTTTAAAATCAAAAAAGTTATATTCATATTGTTTAATTATTCTATATTAGTCTATTTAAATTGTCATTTATTTTATATCAGGTTAAAAAATTTCTTATAATTGTAGTTGTGTTATTTAAATCATATAATAAGGAGGAAAAATTATTGTATAGTTTAAATTTAAAACAAAAGAAAATTATAGCAATTGTAGGAATAATTGTATTAGTATTAATAATCATATATTTTTATAATAGTAGGTTAGAAACTCCACAGTTAGAGGATGATATTTTAGTTGAAGAAAATCAAACAAATAGCAATTTAGGTAATAAAACTGATGAAAAAGATTTAATTATTATTCATATAACAGGAGCTGTTAAAATGCCTGGAATAGTTAAGTTAGAAGAAGGAGCAAGAATAGAAGATGCAATTAATAAAGCTGGAGGATTAACAGAAGATGCAGATATTTCAAAAGTCAATTTAGCATATGTTTTAGAAGATGGAGTCAAAATTAAAATTCCTAGTAACTCTGATATAGGAGATCTAGGGGAAAACATTATTATCAATGGAAGCGGAGATAATATTTTAGAAGATTTTGAAAATTCATCTGATAATAATATACTAAATATTAATAAAGCAACAGAACAAGAATTAGAAGATTTGCCAGGAATAGGCCCGTCACTAGCATCAAAAATAATAGAATATAGAAATAAAAATGGTAAATTTTCATCAGTTGAAGATATAAAAAATGTTAATGGCATTGGAGAAAGCAAATACGAAAATATAAAAGAAAAGCTTTGTGTAAAATAAAAAGGAAAAAGAGAAAAAGGGGACGGAGAAAAGTTTTCAATTTTTGCAAAAATTGAAAACTTTTCTCCGTCCCTTTTTTTCTTTTTGGTGTTCCCAGGCGGACTCGAACCACCATCGGTCGCTTAGGAGGCGACTGCTCTATCCTGCTGAGCTATGAGAACAATTATAGAGGTATTATATCAATTTCCTTAAAAAAAGTCAAACAAAAATAGCTATAACACTTGCAAAATATTAATTAAAAGTGATAATGTCTTAAGTAATTAAAAGCAAAAATGTCCCAAATTTATAAAATATAATTGTATGAATCTTTTAATCATATTAAAATATATGTTTAGGAGGCTTATACATGAGAAAGGTAAATTTGAGAATGAATGAACAAAGAAAATATGAAGTAATTAAAAAAATAGTTGAAACAAACGGAAATAAAAAAAGAGCAGCAGTAGAATTAGATTTATCAATTAGACAAATAAACAGGTTAATTGCAGGTTACAAAGCATATGGTAAAGAATTTTTTATGCATGGAAATAGAAGTAAAATTCCACAAAATAAAATTTCTTATGAATTAAAGCAAAAAATCATTGAATTATATGAAACAAAATACTTTGATTGTAATTTTACTTTCTTTAGAGAATTATTATTAGAGCATGAAAATATAAATATTTCATTGCCAACAATTATTAGTATTATGTACGAAGAAAATATAGTTTCTCCAAGATCGCATAGAATTACGAAAAGAAGGATACGAGAGCAATTAAAAGCCAAAGAAATTTCAGCAAAGAAAAAATCAGAAAAAGTTGATATAAAATTAAAACAGTTATCATTAGAATTTGCCCATCCAACACAACCAAGAAGTAAATATTTTGGCGAAGAACTTCAAATGGATGGATGCTTACATAGATGGTTTGATGGAATCAAAACAACATTACATGCAGTTATAGACGATGCCACAGGGCAAGTTGTAGGAGCATATTTTGATAAAGAAGAAACACTTAATGGTTATTATAATATAACAAAGCAAATTCTTATGAATTATGGAATACCAACAAAAATAAAAACAGACAATAGAACAGTTTTTGCTTATAAAAGAAAAAATTCACCATCTGATGAAGATGATGTTTTAACACAATATGGATACGCTTGTAAACAATTAGGAATAGAAATTGAAACAAGTAGCGTACCAGAATTTAAGGCTAGAATAGAAAGAGTATTCCAAACATTTCAAAACCGCCTACCAAAGCTTTTTGAATTGAATGGAATACACACTATTGAAGAGGCTAATAAGTACATTTCAAAGTACTTAAAAAATTTCAATAAACAATTTGCTCTTCCAATTAATAATACCAAATCTGTATTCACAAATCAACTAGAAGAAGAAAAAACTAATTTAATATTATCTATATTAAGCAATAGAATAATAAATTCTGGTCACTCAATACAATATCATAATAAATCATATAAAACAATTGATAAAAATGGAAATACCATTTATTACGGAAAAGGTACAAAATGTATAGTAATAAAAACTTTTGATAATAAATTATATGCATCAATAGAAAATGAATTGTTTGAACTTGAAGAAATACCGATTAGAGAAGAAATATCAAAAAATTTTGATGAAGTTAAAGAAATAAAAATAATAAAAAGAAACATTCCAAATATGTTACATCCATGGAGAGCAAAATCGTTTAATGAATTTATAGCAAAACAAGCATATAGACAATCAGCATAAAAAAACACTAGCACTATTTTTAGTGCTAATGTTTGAAAAATTTTGGGACATTTTCCCTTTTACTTGACAACAAAAATAGCTATAACACTTGCAAAAATACAAAAATCAAAGTATAATATATAAGTACATTATTTGCGCCTGTAGTTTAGCTGGATAGAATGCAAGGCTACGAACTTTGAGATCGGGGGTTCGAATCCCTCCAGGCGCACCAATGACGTATCTGTTCGAACTTTTTATAGAACAGACGATATGAAATCAATCAGAAATGGTTGATTTTTTTTGTTGCGAAAAAAGTCATCCAATCTTTAAAAGAAAGGATGGTGCTTGAAATGAAGATAATTAAAGAAGAATTGCGATTTGAGGAAAACTTAAAGAAAAGACTTGAATTTATATGTGAGTTTTCAAAGGTTACTCCTACTTTTATCAATGGTAGCATAAGAAAGATTGATAAAACTAACATCTCTTATATTGAGCCACATAGAGTAATTATTAAAAACACTACTTTTCTAGTTTTCAATTATTCAAATTATGTTTATATCTCTAATTTAGTAAACAAAATCCGATTATCTGAATTAGAAGAATATTTAAAAAAAATATAGTCTGTAAAAAATTGACATTTCTTTAAATCGTGATACAATATAGGCAATTAATTATGTATATTTGCTCGGCAAGAGCTATATATTTATGAGTACTTTGAAAAATTTATATTATATTACAATTATGTTGTATTTTATTTGTATAAGTGTCAATGATGTGAAACAAAAATATATAAAAAAATTATAATTAAATTGCATACTCTATCTTTCCTGTTAATTCTAGCTCCGAACGTTTTTCCTGCGGTGTTAAATATCCTAATACTGCCATTGGTATATTGTTTGATCTTTTTAAATATCTTTGTACTTGCTCTCATAAATCATCTATACTATAAAATCTTTCATTATCATTTCTATGACTTCTTTCTACTTTTCCATTATGTTCTGGCGTTCTTGGTTGTATTTTATGATGTTTTATCCCTAATTTCTTTAATGCTTCTTCTACTGGATGTATTTTTTTATTTTTGCTTGGTTATATGTGAATTCTATTCCATTATCTGTTTGAATTTCTTTAGGCTTGTATCCAAAATATTTTATTAGTCTTCTTATAAAATCTACCGTATTTGATGGTGTATGTTCTTCATACCAATACAAATACATTTCTCTTGTTGCTTCATCTATATTCTTGGTTTGTATGTGCATTTGGATGCTTGCTTTTTGGTTTATGTGATTTGTCCATTATGCTTTCTTTTGTTCCATCATATTGTTTATTCCATCTCCATAATGAAATCCTTGATATATGGTACTTCATAATTTATATCTCCACAGTTTCTATACATTTCTACTGCATATTTTCTTGTATTAATATCGTGTGGAAGGTATCTTTTTTTATTATTATCTGTTATAATATTATCCATAAGTGGTTCAAATCTCCTTTATATAATTTGTTTCGCAACTTAATTATATATGAATTGAATCACTTATTCAATTCTTTATATTTTTTGTTTCACATCAATTGTAACACTACAAAACTTGACAATATTCTAAAAATTTTTTATTAATTATTTTAATTTTTTTGAAAATATGATAATATAAACATAATAAAAAGTAAAATCACAAATGAAGGAGGATTAATGAACGCAAAAGATTTAAGAACATTATTAGAACAATCTGATGATAAATTTAGTATACTTTCTAGTTCTGAAACATTAGAGAAATATGAACTTACTGTTAAAGATTTTTTTGATTTAATTAGTGACTTTTTGAATGATGAAGAAAAATTCAGATTGTTGGAGTTTATTCAATTTAAACCTTGGATAAAAGGTGGTATAATTGGACTTATTTCCAATGAGAATATACTATTACAAATATTAAATAATGATACCATTATGGATGGATTTGAAAATTATCAATTAATTGATATTATTATAAAAATGAACGATAGTGCAAAAAAACAATTATTGCATAATCAAGACTATGTAGAAAAACATCAGATTGGTGATTATGAATTAAATAAAATCATTTCAAGTTTATCTGATAGTGCAAGAATAGAAATTTTACAAGATACAGATTTAGTTGCAAATAGATTACATTTGAAAGATTATCGAATTGCTGAATTAGTAAAGGGATTATCTGATGAAGATGAAAAAAAGACAATGCTCGAAATATATGAGTTACCAAATTATTTAAAAGTTGATATTATAAATACCCTTAATAGTGACACTAAAATAGATATATTGCTGAAACAAGATGATTTTAATAAATATGATAGAATTAAAATATTACAATCATTAGATATTGAAAATTTAAGTGAATTTTTAAAACAGCATAGAGATTTTTGCAGTGAAAATGATATCCATCCATATGAAATTATATGTAAATTAGAAGCTGAACAACAAAAGGAATTTATAACCAGATTAGAAGAAATTAATTTAACATTAAGTGAAAAAAGAGAAATACTTGCTACTCTAAAAGCAGAAATTAAGCAAAGTATTGATACAACTAATTTCCCAGAAAAATATAAATCAGCACTTAGTATACAAACAACAGAATATGGTGGAATAGTTAGTATAGATTTTGCAAGAGCATTTGAAGATTATCGTGGATTGGATAATTTAATGAGAATTAATCCAGAAGAATTTACAGAAGAACAAAGAGCTCAATTTATGAAACTATGTGAAATCTGTCCTAATTTACAAGTAGTAAGCACTTTAAGTAATTCTGTAGAATTTGTTTCAACGGCAAGTGAATATAAGGAAGCAGAAGAATGGATTTCTTCAATAATTGATAAATTAAATCCCGAATATTCACAAGCACAAAAGATGGCAATTATTGACAATGAAATAGGTAAAAAGATAAGTTATAGTCCAGATTTTGATACAGAAGTTTTTGATAGTGCTAATTGTAGAGCACTCTGGAAAATAATTAGTTCTGGCTATGGTGTTTGCAATGGAATAGCAAGAGCTGAGCAATATATACTTAATAGATTGGGTATAGAAAGTGAAATTATAAGTAGTGGTACACACGCCTTTTTAAAAATTAAAGATATCGAGCTTCCACTTGCAAACGGAGAAATTGCACGAGGGAATACTATATTAGATCCAACTTGGAATTTAACAAGCCACCGATTTGGTGGTAAACCTAATAATTTTTGTATCAGTTATGAACAAGCAAGAAAAAATGATATTGATGCCGAAGGTAAAGACCATAATTGCCATAAAAATGATGAACAATTACAAGATGCTACCCTTAATTTAGATGAAGAAAGTTTAAGAGAACTTTTTAAAAGTGTTGGTTTAGCAGATAGAGATGGTCAATTTCCAATAAAAGATTTATTAGAAAAATCAAAACAATTAGATGAGTTTTATGCTAATCAACCTGACAAAAATATTAGTAAACAATTTTTATTATTAAGGCAAACCTGCCCTGAATTTGCAACATGCCAAAATTCTACTATGAGTATATTGAGTGATGTACTTTTAAGTAATGAAAATTTGAAATTTAATAAATGCGTTGTGAATAGAGTATATAATAGAACGGATAAAGAAAAGAGACCAATTTTATTTGTTTATATTGATTCAAATGCACTAGGCTCAAAATTTTTCTTTGCTAATAATGATGGTGAATTTTTAGAATTACCACAAGAAGAGTTTATTAAAAGATTTGAATGCTATGAAGAAGACTTGAAAAAGCATAATCGGATACAGACCATGGGAGAATACAGAGCATGAAAAAGAAGATATCGATTTATCAAAGAGTTCTGGGAAAATTGTAGCTGAGAAGGAGCAAGAAATATGAATATTATAAAGAAAATACTTTTATTTATAAAAAATAAATTTATAAATAAAGATACAGTAAAAAAATTACAAGAGCCAAAGATTTCTATTGAACAAGATGAAAAAATGACTTTTATGCAATCTTTGAGAATAACTACTACAGAAAAAAATTTAAAGAAAAAAGTTGAAACTTTAACTTGTAATGGAGATGGATTAGGAATACAAAAAAAGATAACTTGTTAGATAAAAAGATGATAGCAGAGTTTTTTGACTCTGCTATTACAATTATTAACAATAAATTAGTTCTGAATATATAATTTCTTCAGCAGAATGCTTATAATTATTCATAAGCCCAGTCCATCTAAATGGGTCAGTATTCTTTAAATTTTCAGCAATAGGATTTTTATCTAACATTTGTTTCATAAGTATTTCAAGTTCTTCTTTAGCTTGTATATCAGTATATACAATATGTTTTCTTAAAGTACCATCTAAAAGCATTATAGAATATTCAGCTTTTTTATGCTCCTTCAAATATTGTTGTCCATACTTTCCAATTTGATAATCCTTTTTATAATCTTCTTCTAAATATAAATCTGGAATATAATAATTTCCTTCTTTGTGATAAGTTATCTCTACCATAATAAAATCCTCCTAAAATTTAATTTCACTACTTTTAGAACTAAATTTCATATCGCTTCAGCTGATTAAAAAAATATAATTTTTAAAGTGTACTTAAATAATTCTTACTGGGTTAGGACTTATGACAAGGTCAAAGTCCTGTAAAAATACTTTGTATTTTTACAAAGCCTTCGGCTAACAAATGCACACAAATTTTTAACAAAATTTGGCGCACAAGCAAAGACGTGACATATTAAGTTGAGCATGTTTAAATTATGAAATCATGTCACTTTTGCTTGATGAAGCAATTTCAAAGGAGGTGCTTTTAATGGAACAAGAATTAGCATATTCTTTTCATTTGGGTAGTGATAAGAATAAAAGTAAATTAGCAAAGAAAGTATCAAAAGGAAATGTATCTGGTACTACTTCTTTCTCAAATAATGCTATTCAAAATGCAAAAGGAAACATTATGATTATCAGAACAACAAGTGGCGACATTCTCAAAGGCAATGAAACTCGGATTGTATTCGCAGTCAATGCCGAAGGCGTAAACGATTCTGGTTTCGCAGGTGTAATCTGACGAAGGTTTTGGCCTGAACTGGCTTACATTGGGGAAACTCAGTTAGGTACAGTTCTGACAAAAAAAGGTGGATGGCGTGGAGTTCTTCGCACTGTGCTGCCACTCTCTGGAAAATGGTTGGAACAACCAGAAAGAGGTCATTACCAAGTGCTTTGACGCTATTCCTGGCGACGAGCCCGTTGCGTCAATCTCAATTGGAACTGGTCTCATAGGCGTTCTCAGTGGAGCTAATTTCGCCTTGATCAAAGCGGGAATGGAAGCTTCGAAGAAAGAGATAATTCTCTACTAATCCGTAACTGAGCACATCGGGTACAATTGAATAACATGCCGAGAAAGGAGACCTGTGTCTCCTTTTTTGGTGGAAATTAATAAATTTATATCAAATTTTAAAAAATTTATTGTATTTTATAAAATATATGATATACTATAATAAATTGATTGATTTTAATATCAATCGTCAAGCGAGCCAAGGCGAGTTGTAAATATCTACGTCGTTGGCACCATACTTTATAATAATTCTAAAAAATGCATATTATTAGTTTTTTAGAGAAAAATATTATAAAGGATGGTATTATAATGATTGATATAACAATATTAAAAATAAATTTCATTGAAATATTAGAAACCATACTAGGAGCATTTATTATGGCTATTGCGGTTTCTCTTTTTTTGCTTCCTAATGAATTATCATCAGGAGGCTTTTCTGGAATTGCTACAATTCTATACTATTTGTTTAATTTTCCTGTTGGAACAACTATAATTGTACTAAATGTTCCATTATTTATATTTGCAACATTAAAAATAGGAAAAAGATTTTTATTAAAATCATTACTTGGAACTTTAAGTTTATCAGTTTTTATTGATATTTTAGAAAAACTAACACCAATTACTCATGATAAAATACTAGCATGTGTATATGGGGGGATTCTAACTGGTTTAGGTACTGCTTTAATTTTAAGAGCACATTCATCAACAGGAGGTTCTGATTTAGCAGGTAATATTATAAAAGAATATAAACCAATGGCTAGAACAGGAAATTTGATAATGATAATTGATGCAATAATTGTAGTATTAAATGTTATATTTTTAAAAAAAGTTGAGATTGCTTTATATTCAGCAATTACAATTTACCTTATGGGAAAAGTAATTGATATAATATTTGAAGGAATTTATTTTACAAAATTGGTGTTTATAATAAGTGATAAAAGTGAAGAAATATCAAAAATAATAGTAAATAATATAAAAAGAGGAGTAACAGGAATTTATGGAAAAGGAATTTATACAAAGGAAAATAAATTAGTTTTAATGTGTGCAATTGGGAGAAGAGAATTGGCAGAATTGAAAAGTTATATAAAAGAAATAGATCCAAATGCATTTTTAATTATAACAAATTCTAGAGAAGTGCTAGGCACTGGGTTTAAAGAGTAGTTACAAGATAATGGCTTTAATTTTATGGAAGAAAGCGTAAATATATTATTTTTCAAAATAATATATTTACACTTTCTAAGTCTTAAAAGCATTATATATTACCATATAAAAAACAATTGACAACAAGATGTTTTTATAGTAGAATAATTTTGAAAAATTAGATTTAATTGGAGGCAATATGAGTAGAGGAAGAAGATATAATGAAGATGAAAAAATAAATATGAAAAAGGTATGTGCAGTAATTATTGTATTTATAGTAATAATTATAGTGGCTATTATGATTAGAAAACTATTAATCACAGCTAAAAATACAAAACCTGCAGAAGCAATAAATTATTATGCATTATATCAAGACAATAAATGGGGAATAATTGGAACAAATGGTGAAATAATAATAAATCCAATGTATCAAGAGATACCTATTGTTGTTGATAAGGAAAAAGATATATTTTTATTTACTTATGATATAAATGAGGAAGAAGGTACATATAAAACAAAAGCAGTAAATAAAAATAATGAAGAATTGTGGAATAACTATGATAAAATTGAAGCGTTAGAAAACTATGATAGTTCTGAAAATGTTTGGTATGAAAAAAATGCATTAAAAGTCCAAAAAGATGGAAAATGGGGATTAATCAATTTAGAGGGTAAAGAAATATCAGAAGTTATATATGATGATATAAAAACATTAAAAGGAATAGAAAACAGTATTTTAGTAAAAAAAGATGACAAATATGGATTATTAAATTGCAAAGGTGTAAAAATACTAGATACAGTTTATTCTGATATTACTTGCTTTGGGGATAATTATATTAATGGTTATATCACAAAGAATGAAGACGGAAAATATGGAATTGTTAATGTATCAGGAGAAACAATACTTGATAATACTTATGAAGAAATAGAGAATATATATAGTGATAAATATTTTGTTATTGTTGAAAATGGAAAACAACAATTAATTAATAAAGATAAAGAAAAAGTACTTACAGATAATTTTGATGAAATAAAGCAAATTACATCATTTGGAATAGTATTTATTAAGGATAGTAAATACGGAATTATGGATTTTGAAGGAAATATCCTATTAGATGCAGAATTTGATGTGTTAAACGAAGTAAACACAGGGGTGCTTTTAGCACAAAAAGATGGTAAAGTTGGATTAATTGATAAAGAAAAAAATGAGAAGGTAGCATTTAATTTTAAGAATATTTATTATAATGATAAAGCCAATATTTATATTGCAGAAAATGAAGATTTAACACAAACAATTATAGATTCAAATTTTGAAACTAAAATGATTGGAATTTTATCTGAACTAAATACAGATAAAGGATATATGAAAATAAAGATAGATGATGGATATAAATATTATAACTATAAATTTGAAGAAAAGGACATAAAAGACATTTATCTAAATAATAATATTTATTTAAGTAAAAAAGACGGAAAATTTGGATTTGTTGATAGTAAAGGAAATGTAGTTGTTGATTATAATTATGATGATGCAACTGAAATAAATGAATATGGTTATGCTGCAATAAAAAAAGATGGATTATGGGGATCAATAGATAAAGAAGGAAAAATAGTTGCAGAACCAACATATAATTTAGACAACAATTTGAAAATTGATTTTATAGGAAAATGGCATTTAGGTGTAGATTTAAATATGAACTACTATTGTGATAAATAATATATAAGAACAAAAGGTAAGGAGAAAAAAATGGAGCTAAAGACGAGGTACCAATATACATACTTTATAAATCCCTTTATAATAAAGGAGAGCAAATATTCAAAATATATATTAAAACTACTTAAAGATAAAAGATTTGATTTGAGGGTTTTTGATAAAAACAAAGATTTAGAAATATATACACATTTTTTGCCTAAAATTAGAGAACTGCTTTTTAGTACATTTGAATTATCAGAAAAGCAAAAAATAATTAAATTTAATGAATTACCATTAGAAACTAAATCTGCTGTTTTAGCTAAATATCCATGTGTTACATTTGAATACAAATTACCACAAGATATTCAAGGGAAAACAGTTGATGAAAACAGTATATTTTTCAAAATTCAAAAAATAGGAATCGTATTATTTAATACAGGAATTTGTTTTCTTTATTTAAAAACCAATATTGAAGACAGCGAAGAATTTAGTAATGTATTAAATTTTAATTATAAATTTAGAGACATTAACCAAGAAGGAAATAATTTAAATAACTATGATAATATAAAGGTACAGGAAGATTCTTTTGAAAATGTATCAGCTATAAAAGATTTTATTTCAAGTATTACAGGTGAAAATATTGATGCTTTAAAATACAATATTGATATAGAAAGATTTTATACATATTCATTTACATGTATTAAACAGGATAGTTGGAATATAAACACATCATTTGACAATATAAAAAATGAATTTTTGAAATATGTAAATATTTTACCTTTTGATAGTGATAAGAATATTGATATTATTGAAAGCTCTAAAGTAGTTGCAAATTCCAAGTTTTCTAAAATAGGAATTACAAAACTAGGGGTGAATCTACTTAGTTCAGATTGTGATTTAAATAATTATACAGTGTTGCCTGTAGAATTTGAAAGTCAATATTTCTATTCATATTTGCTTTCTTTATATCTTAAAATATATTTACAGAAATTAAATTATGAGTTTAAAGAAGGAAAAGGTATTGAAAAGAGTAGAAAGGCATTTATAGATTTTACAAAAAATATTTGGATACAAGAAATTACGTCAGAAGATATTGGAAGTTTATATTATAATTATTTAAAAGAAAGTCTTGAAGTTGAAAAAACATATAATGAAGTAAAAAATAAGTATAATATATTATATAGTGAATTAAAGATTGAAAAGAGTGAAAAAATGACAAGATTTGTATTTCTTGTTCTAATTGTTACATTGATTTTTAATATTGTTAATTTTATTTTGTATTTTAAATGATGTATGAGGTCAGAGGTTGGAAGTATGATTTTTGGCTTCTTACCTCGTTTTTAATAGGTATGTATAAGGAATTTTACTAGAATTGTAGGAGTTATATGAGAGTTAAGTGTGGAGTTGATATAATAGAGATTTCCAGAGTTCAGAAAAGTATTGACAATTTAGGAGATAGTTTTTTAAATAAAATATTTACAGAAAAAGAAATTGAATATTGTGAAAAAAAAGGAAAGACTAGATATGAACATTATGCTGCTAGATTTGCAGTAAAAGAAGCGGTATTTAAAGCAATATCAAAAACACTAGAAAATAAATACTCAATTTCTTGGAAAGATATTGAAACTACTAATGATGAACAAGGAAGGCCTAGAGTTGAAATATCAAATATTAATAACAATATTATTGAAGATATAGATATTAGTATTTCACACTGTAAAGAATATGCTATAGCAAATGCAGTTGTAGTATTGAATAATGAATAGTGAATAATGAGTAATAAGGAGAGGATATGGAGTTTTTTGACAGCCATATGCATATTGATGATAGTAAATTTGAACAAGATAGAGAAGAAGTGCTACAAAAAATATATAAACAAGGTGTTACAAAAGCAATAGACTTGGGTTGTGATATCCAATCTTCGAAAAAGGTATTACAAATAGCAAATCAAACAGACTTTATATATGCTGCTGTAGGACTTCATCCAGAAGAAATTCCACAAAATGAAGATGAATTGTGGAAAATACTAGATGAAATTAAAAATTTAGCAATCAATAATAAAAAAGTAGTAGCAATAGGTGAAATTGGATTAGACTATTACTGGAGAAAAGATAATAACGAATTACAAAAAACAGCATTTAAAGCGCAAATTAAGTTGGCTAATGAATTAAAATTACCAATTTCAATTCATACAAGAGATGCAATTGATGATATGATACAAATTATAATGAATAATCAAGTAATGAAATCAGGAGTTCTACATTGTTGCCCATTTAATCCAGAACTAGTTAAACATGGTTTGGAAGCCGGTTTGTATGTTGGTTTTGGTGGAACTTGTACATTTAAAAATTCAAAAAATGCTAAAAGAATATTAGAAATGGTACCATTAGATAGAATTTTAATAGAAACAGATTCTCCTTACTTAGCTCCAGAGCCAGTAAGAGGAACAAGAAATGACTCAAGCAATTTAATACATATAGTTAATAAAATTGCTGAATATAAGAATATTTCACCTGAAGAAATTGCAGATATTACATACAAAAATGCAGAAAAATTATTTTTTAATAATTAAAGGAGGAAAACATGTTAGAAGTTAAAAGAGATGATTTTGATGAAAGCCTAGAAGATATTATGGCATCAATTAACAGCATTTTAAATAAAACCGGAAAAGGCTATGAAACAAATGATAATAATAATGATGATAAAAATGAGGAGGGAAAATAGAAAATGTTAAAAGAACAATTAATGCAAGATTTAAAAGATGCTATGAAGGAAAAAGACACAGTAAAGAAAGACACAGTTCAAATGGTAAGAGCAGCAATACTTCAAATTGAAAAAGACAAAGGAATAGAAGTTGATGATACAAAAATAATAGAGATTATTGCAAAAGAAGTAAAAGGTAAAAAAGATGCTTTAGTTGATTTTGAAAAAGGTGGAAGACAAGACTTAATAGACCAAACAAATTCTGAAATTGAGATATTAAGCAAGTATTTACCAAAACAATTATCAAAAGAAGAAATTAAGGAGATTGTTCAAACTATAGTTAATGACCTTGGTGCAACATCAATGAAGGATATGGGACCTGTTATGAAAGAAGCAAAAAATAAAATTGGCGCTGGTGCTGATGGGAGAAGTATTAATGAAGTTGTAAAAGAAATCCTAACTTAAATTCGTTTGAAAATAATTACAATTTTGACTGTGTTAAAAACTTGCTTAAAAATGCTCATGTACAACACGTACACTCCGCTTTTTTCGCAAGTTTTTGCCTTGTCAAAATTTAATTCTTTTCAAACTAGTATATTGTATGGTAAAAAATATTATATATATAGAAGGGAGAATAATTAAAATGAAGATTTATATTTCGGGATCAATATATGGTGGAACACAAAAAATTGAAACATATAAGATTTTAGTTAAAGAGCTAGAAAAATATGGTGAAGTTTTAAATAAACAGGTTGCAGATGAAAATACAATTCAAAATGAAAAATATCAAAAAGATGAAGAAATTTATGGTGATTTAGAAAATAAATTATATAGTGCAGATATTATTTTTGCAGAGGTATCTATTCCATCTTTAGGAGTAGGTTATGAATTAGGATTTGCGGATAAACTAGGCAAAAAAATAGTAGCTATTTATGATAAAAACTATGTAGAAAAGGTTTCTACTATGATTAGAGGAAATAAAAGAATTCATTTAATTCCATATACTGATATATCTGAAATTACTAATAATTTAGGAAAAATATTATAATCTAAAGTATTTTTTTTCTTAGCGAGATAAAAAATCGAATATATTTAATATTAAAATTTCCGTTCTCCAGCCGTTTTATGTATGAGAAATGATTAGATTTATAGCCACGGATTCTAATATAATTAAATGTTAACGTTCTGAACCGCAATTTCTGGCACTTAGGTTTAACATGCACGCCGTTTATTTAATATTTTAGCAAAATCAAAAAATCTAAAACGGCTTCAGAACTGCAAGTAGGTCGAACTCAATTTTATTATTAAATATATTCGATTTTTATTCGCTAAAAAGTAGAACATTAAAATATCAACTATAAGTTCTAAATTTTATAATAAAATAATAAAGTCTAAAAGGTGATAGTTTGAAAATGGAAATTCTTAAGACCAGCCTTTTAGGCTTATTTTTTGGTACTTTTGGAACAACTATTGGTGGAATTGTTGGGTGTACTTTTAATAATGTTTCAAATAAATTTTTAAGTTTTATATTATCTTTTGCCTCTGGCCTAATGATGTCAGTAATTTGTTTTGATTTAATACCAGAGTCTATTCAATTATCCAATATTTTAATTTCAGTTATTGGAATATTATATGGAATTATAACAATGATTTTTTGTGATTTATTTGTAAAAAATAAATTTAATAGAAATACAAAATTAAAATCTAATAGTCTGTTAAAAACAGGAATTATAATAAGCATTGGACTTGCAATTCATAATTTTCCTGAAGGCTTAGCAATCGGTTCTGGTTTTGATGTGTCTACGAAACTTGGAATAGGTCTTGCTATTGCAATTTGCTTGCACGATATTCCAGAGGGAATATCAATGGCAGTACCTATGAAAAACGGAGGAATGAAAATCTGGAGGGTTTTACTATATGTACTTTTATCTGGCGTAACAACAGGAATTGGAGCATTAGCAGGAGCAATTATAGGAAATATATCACAAACGATTATTGCAATATCTTTAGGATTTGCAGCAGGAGCAATGCTCTATATAGTATCAGGAGAATTGATACCTGAATCTAATAAATTGTATAAAGGTAGAATAAGCGCAGTAGGGAACATGATAGGATTTATAATTGGAATTGTTGCTACAAAAATATAAAAGAACATATTTTTTAAATAGAATAAAAAAATATAGAGAACAAATATAAAAAAGATATAAATTTATCTTGTAAAAGATTTATTTATATCCTTTTTATTTATATTTTAATATTTTTAATATTTTCATAAAAAACATTTAATAATTTTTCGATGGTTTTGCTATCTTTTATTTTTTCTAATTTATTATCATAATATTTACAAAACATACAATTTGAATAATCATTTTGATCAATTATATATACATAATTAACTTCATCAACCATTTCTGTAGCTACTACAACATATTTCTTGTTGTCACTCAAAGTTATTACATCACCTTGGTTCATTGCCAGTACCTCCTAATTTTTCTATATTGTCAGAGTCTAATTTTGTTAGTTGACTTTGTAAATCGTTAATTCTAACTTTCTCTAATAAGCTCCCCATTAAAGCTGTTATTCCCGATGATAAAAAAGCAATACAAGCTGGTCCTAAATCGTTATAATACTTTATTATAGCATCTCTAGAAAAAGTTAAAGTGTTTAATTCGTCTTGTAGTACTTGTAAATATGGTATTCCCATTGTTTTCATATTAAGCATTGCTGCAAAACTGCCAACCAAAATCAAACAACCTCCTAATAATGCGGCATTTTTTTCGGTTTTTTGTGCTTCGTTTATAGCACCTTCAATTTCTAGTATTTCATATATATCAGGTGGTGCTGAAATTTTTAATTCATTTTTAAAAGTGTTATTTGGTTCCACTTATTTCTCACTCCCTAATTTAATAATTTACAAGATTATTATATAGATTTGCTTATAGATTGTCAAGTCCATTGCAGTAGTTTTATTGAAAATTGCAACAATAAAAAAGTATTCTGTTATTACAGAATATTGGTTTTAAAGAAATCCTAAAAACCATTAATTAGTAACATTCTGTTAAACAAATTAATTTTGTTCGCTTGATTTTTATAAAAAAGTTAAGTATAATAGCCGAGTAAATGAGAAAAGCAAAGGAGCAAAAAAATGCAAGATATATTAGAAGGATTAAATAACAAACAATATGAAGCTGTAATTCAAACAGAAGGGCCAGTTTTGGTAATTGCAGGTGCAGGATCGGGAAAAACAAAAGTATTAACACATAAAATTGCTTATATCATTCAAGAAAAAAAGGCTATGCCTTGGCAAATTTTAGCAATTACATTTACAAATAAAGCAGCAAATGAAATGAAAGAAAGAATTGCAAACCTTATTGGAGAAGATGCAAAAGATTTATGGATGGGAACTTTTCACTCAATATGTGTAAAAATCTTAAGAAAACATATAGATAGAATAGGATTTGACTCATCATTTATAATTTTTGATACATCAGACCAAAAATCAATGGTGAAAAAATGCTTAAAAGAGCTTCAAATAGATGATAAACAATTTTCTGAAAAAGCAGTTCAAGCAGAAATAAGTAATGCCAAGAATGAAATGTTAGAGCCAGATCAATATTTGGCTCAGGCACATGGAGATTTTAGAAAAGAAAAAATAGGACAAGTATATAGTTTATATCAAAAAAGACTAAAAGAGAATAATGCCATAGATTTTGATGATATAATTAATTTTACAATAAAAATATTTAACGAAAATCCTGATATTTTAAATTATTATTCATCAAAATTCAAATATGTTTTAGTAGATGAATATCAAGACACAAACAAATCTCAATTTACACTTGTTAAATTACTTGCAGGAGTTAATCAAAACATAACAGTTGTTGGAGATAATGACCAAAGTATATATCGTTTTAGGGGTGCTGATATTGCAAATATTCTAAATTTTGAAAAAGACTTCAAAGGAACGACTGTAATAAAACTAGAGCAAAACTATCGTTGTACAGGAAATATTCTAAAAGCTGCAAATGCCATTATAAAAAATAATGAAACAAAATACGAAAAAAAATTATGGACTCAAAATTCAGAAGGAAATTTACCAACAGTATATTCAGCTGATAATGAATATGATGAAGCCTCATTTATTGCAGAACAAATTGAACATTTAAAAAGAGAAGAAAGATATAATTATTCTGATTTTGCAATTCTATATAGAATGAATACTCAATCAAGAGCAATAGAAGATATCTTAAGAAGAGAAGCTATCCCATATAAAATTGTTGGTGGTTTAAAATTCTACGAAAGAAAAGAAATTAAAGATATTGTATCATATTTACGTTTAATACAAAACATATCAGATAATTTAAGTTTAACAAGAATTATAAATGAGCCAAAACGTGGAATTGGTACAACAAGTATGGATAAAGTTGCAGATTTAGCAATTCAAAATGAAACATCAATGTATGAAATTATTAAAGATGCAGACAAATATGGATTAAATAGGGTATTTTTAAATTCAAGAGAATTTGTTAACTTTATAGAAGAAGCAAGGTCTAAAAAAGACAATATGCAAATATCTGAATTTGTAAAATATGTTCTTAAAAAATCAGGATATTTAGCAGCTTTAGAAAACGAAAAAACAATAGAAGCTGAAAATAGAATTGAAAATTTAGAAGAATTTTTAACAGTTGCAATAGAATTTGAAAAAGAAGAAGCAGAAGCAAATTTAACAAACTTTTTAGAAGGAATGACACTTTCATCAGATATAGATAATATGGAAGATAGTGAAGATACTGTTACATTAATGACACTTCATAGTGCAAAAGGCTTAGAATTTCCAGTAGTATTTTTAGTTGGAATGGAAGAAGGAATATTCCCTGGATTTAGGTCTATTGGAGAGCCAAAAGAAATAGAAGAAGAAAGACGTTTATGTTATGTAGGAGTAACAAGAGCAAAAGAAAATTTATTTTTAACGTGTACCAAAATGCGCACTATGTTTGGGTCAACAAGTTGTAATTCTCCATCAAGATTTTTAGAAGAGATTCCAAGTGATTTATTAGAAGGATATGATGATGCATTTGGAACATCAAAAATTAAAAAGAATTTATTGGAAGATAGTAAATATTCTTGGAACTATGGAAACTCTAATAGTTCTTCACCAATTAAATCATATAATATAAAAGATACATTAGATAAAGGTGTTGCAGTTGCAAGCAATATTTTTGAAAAACAAGCATCTTTTGGAAGGTCTGCAGAAAGTTTCTTAAGTAGTTTATCTAATAAAGGAAAAAAGGAAATAGACTTATCTCAATACGGAGAAGGTGTAAGGATTTTCCACAAGAAATTTGGAGAAGGAACTATAACAAAAACAGAACCAGAGGGAGAAGATTTAAAAGTAGACATTGAATTTGATAAAGTAGGACATAAACGCTTAATGGCTAAATTTGCTAATTTGGAAATTTTATAAATTTAGTTAAGAATGATGGAATCTAATATATTTAATATTAAAATTTCCGTTCTCCAGCCGTTTTATGTATGAGAAAAGGGACAATTTATAGCCACGGACTATAATATAATTAAATGTTAACGTTCTGAACCGCAATTTCTGGCACTAAATTTTAAAATGCATGCCGTTTATAATATATTTAGCAAAACATAGTAATTGTAAACGGCTTCAGAACTGCGAGTAGGTCGAACTCAATTTTAATATTAAATATATTAGATTCTATAGTTAACCGTGAAATTTGAAAAATAGAATTTTTTTAAAGAATAAAAATGATTAAGTGAAAAAACGAGAAAAAAAGAGATAATAAAATATATAAAAAGAAAAACTGATATTATAGTAGATAGTGAAAATTGAAAAATATTTAATAATATTATAAGATAACAACATACGGGCATAAAAAAATAAAATAGTCACAAAAAGAAAAAGTCTTACGGATTCTCACATTTTAAGAGAAATTTGAAGAATAATAATTAGGAGAAATTTGAATGAAAAATGTACTAATTAAGATAAGAAGTTCAGCAAAATTTTTTGTTTTAGCAAGTGTTGCAACATTTATAATAGCAGGAGTTATGGCATTCGTTTTTAAACCAATTTATAGTGTTACATTAGATGGGGAATTAATAGGATATTGCTCAAGTAAAAGTAAAATGCAAACAAGAATAGATGAATATATTGAAAAAGGAAATGGAGATAATTCCAATTTAGCATTTGTTCAAGTAGATAGTATGCCACAATATAAAATGTGCTTATTAAAAAGAAATATTGAAACAAATGATGATGAAATATATGCAAAAGTTACAGGAGATGGAACAGCATATTATAAATATTTTGCAGTATTAGAAGATTCTGAAGAAAAGGTTTATGTGCCTGATTTTGCGACAGCAGAAGGTATTATAGAAGGACTAAAAGAGCAAGATAGTGATAATATAGATAACTTAACAATTAAAGAAAAATATGAAACAGAATTAAAAGATTTTGTAAGTAAAGAAGAGGCAATTGCTAGTTTATATAAAGAAAAAGCAGTAGAGGTAAAATCAGTTAAAGTTGCATCAACTAAAGCAACTACTTCATCAAGATCTGGTTCATTTTCTACATCAAGAAATATGTCACAATCAACCATATCACTTGGTGTTTCACTAATAAAACCAGTTAATGGCAGAATTTCATCAAGATTTGGAGCAAATAGTAGAGTAAGATCAGGCTCTCATACTGGTCTTGATATTGCAACTTCAACAGGTACTCCAATAAAAGCAGCAGCTTCAGGAACAGTTACATTTGCTGGGTGGAAAGGTTCATATGGAAACCTACTTGTTATAACTCACTCAAATGGAGTTCAAACATATTATGGACATTGTAGTAAATTATATGTTTCAGCTGGTCAAAAAATTTCTCAAGGACAAACTGTTGCTGCAGTAGGGTCTACAGGAAATTCCACAGGTCCACATTTACATTTTGAAATAAGAGTTAATGGAGTAGCATATAACCCACAAAGATATGTATATTAATAAAAAATCAAAAACCTTAGCTGTACTGCTAAGGTTTTGATTTTTTACTTGATAATTAAAGTCTATTATAATATAATGTTTGTAATACTATTTAACAATCGAAAAAGGAGAATACTGGAAATGAAAGAAAAAATCAGTAAGTATTTTATATTTTTTATGTTGTATGCAATAATTGGATGGTGCTATGAAGTATTTTTGGAAGTTATTGTATATAAATGGGGGTTTACAAATAGAGGAGTTTTATTTGGACCATATTGTCCTGTATATGGATTTGGAGCATTAGCTTTTATTTTTACTGTGTATCCGTTAATAAGAAATAAAAAAGGATGGAAAAAATATTTGATGATACCAATTGTATTTTTACTATGTATAGTAATTGCTACAACAATTGAACTAATAACATCATATATATGTGAATTTACTATGGGAAGCTGGCCATGGCAAACATATAGTAGCTATAAATACAATTTTCAAGCAAGAATTGCTCTTTCACCTTCTATTAGATTTGGATTAGGTGGAGTAGTGTTTTTATATATTTTACAGCCATTGTTTGAAAAACTAGTTGAGAAATTAGGAAATAAAAAGACTAATACTATTGCTATAATATTGATGTTAATTATAGGAATTGATTGCTTGATTACATTTTTAATTAAATAATTGATAATTGTTTAATAATATTGCTGTAGTAAAAGATGAAATAGGAATATATAAATATTTTTCGAAAAATCTCGGCTCAATACACATTAAAGAAATTCTAATTTAACAAAATGAGCCTCTTTCACTCAGACCCTCTGCGCTACGCTTGAGTACCGTGAACGTTCCTCATTTTATTAAATAAGAATTTCTAATAATGCTCCAATCGCATTCGATTTATTCTCAAAATATTTATATATTCACTATTTTATATTAATTTTCTTTTTTTATAGTTAAATATTATCAGTTATTTTTAAACCTAAGATATGTATTGACAAAAAAAATTAATAATATATAATTAATTTGCACAGAATAAAAGAAAAAAGTATAAAGGAGAAACACAAATGCCAGAAAACCAAGATGAAGTAAAAGTAAAACAAATGATAGATGAATTAGTTGAAAAAGCTAAAATAGCATCTAAAGAGTTTTTAAAATTAGACCAAAAAACAGTAGATAATATTACAAAAGCAATGTCAATGGCTGGTTTAGAGCATCATATGGAACTTGCAAAAATGGCAGTTGAAGAAACTGGTCGAGGAATTTATGAAGATAAAATAACAAAGAATATGTTTGCAACTGAATATATTTATCATAGTATAAAATATGAAAAAACAGTTGGAATAATTAATGAAAATGATGAAGATGATTATGTTGAAATTGCAGAACCAGTTGGAGTTATTGCAGGAGTTACACCAGTTACAAACCCAACCTCAACTACAATGTTTAAATCAATAATTTCAGCAAAAACTAGAAATGTAATTATTTTTGGCTTCCACCCATCTGCCCAAAAATGTTCTGTAAGAGCAGCAGAGATTTTAAGAGATGCTGCAGTAAAAGCAGGAGCTCCAGAAAATTGCATTTTATGGATACCAGAGCCATCAGTTTTAGCTACTCGTATTCTTATGAATCATCCGGGAGTTGATTTAATATTAGCAACAGGTGGAACTGGAATGGTAAAATCAGCTTATTCATGTGGCAAACCAGCATTAGGAGTAGGACCTGGAAATGTTCCATGTATTGTTGAAAAAACAGCAAAATTAAAAACATCAGTTAATGATATTGTAATGTCAAAAGCATTTGATAATGGTATGATATGTGCTTCTGAACAAGCTGTTTTAGTTGAAAAAGAAATATATCAAGAATTTGAAAAATTAATGAGAGATGCAGGATGTTATTTTGTGAGTCCTGAAGAAAAAGAAAAATTAAAAAATACAATGTTTGAATGGAGCGAAGAATGGGGATTTAAATTAAAATCATATATCCCTGGAAAAAGCCCATATAGTATTGCTAAAGAAGCAGGATTTGAAATTCCGGAAGATACAAAAGTAATTGTTGTATATGAAGAAGGAATTGGCCCAGAATATCCATTTTCTAAAGAAAAATTAAGTCCAGTATTAACATATTATATTACTGAAACCTATGAAGAAGCATTAGATAAGGCAGAAAGCCTACTTGAATTCGGAGGGCTTGGACATACAGCAGTAATACATTCAGAGGATAGAGACAAAATATTAGAATTTTCAGAAAAAATGAAAGCTGGTAGAATAATAGTTAATTCACCTTCAACTCATGGTGGTATAGGAGATATTTATAATACAAATATGCCATCATTAACACTTGGTTGTGGTTCGTTTGGAGGAAACTCTACAACTGCAAATATATCAAGTGTAAATCTTATAAATGTTAAAAGAGTTGCAAGGAGGACAGTTAATATGCAATGGTTTAAAATACCAGAAAAAATATATTTTGAATCAGGATCAATTAAGTATTTAGAAAAAATGCCTGATATAGAAAGAGCATTTATTGTTACAGATCCTGGAATGGTTCAATTTGGATATGTTGATAAAATAATATATCATTTAAGAAAAAGAGAACATCATGTACACTGTGAAATATTTTCAGATGTTGAATCAGATCCATCATTTGAAACTGTAAATAAAGGCTTAGAATTAATGAACAATTTTAAACCTGATGTTATAATTGCATTAGGTGGGGGCTCAGCTATAGATGCAGCTAAAGGAATGTGGCTATTTTATGAACACCCAGATGCAGATCCAGAGGGATTGAAATTAAAGTTTATGGATATAAGAAAAAGAACTTATAAATTCCCAAAACTTGGAGTAAAAGCAAAAATGGTTGCAATTCCTACAACATCTGGAACAGGTTCGGAAGTTACATCTTTTGCGGTTTTAACAGATAAAGTTAATAATAAAAAATATCCTTTAGCTGATTATGAATTAACTCCTGATGTAGCAATTGTAGATCCGGATTTAGTTATGAGTTTACCCAAATCAATTACAGCTGACACAGGTATGGATGTTTTAACACATGCAATTGAAAGCTATGTCTCAAATATGGCATCAGATTTTACAGATGGATTAGCTGAAAAAGCAGTGGAGCTTGTATTAAAATATTTAATTGAAGCATACGAACATGGAGATAATAAAATAGCTCGTGAAAAGATGCACAATGCAAGTACAATAGCAGGAATGGCATTTACAAATGCATTTTTAGGAATTAATCATTCACTTGCTCATAAAATAGGTGCAGAGTTCCATTTACCACATGGAAGAATTAATGCAATTTTACTTCCTTATGTAATAAAATATAATAGTAGCAAGCCAAGTAAATTTGTATCATTTCCTAAATATGAATACTTTATTGCAGATGAAAAATATGCAGAGCTTGCTAAAAAAGTTGGATTAAAGGCAGATACGGTTGAACAAGGAATAGAATCATTAATAGAAAAAATTCAAGAATTAAACGAAAAATTAAACATTCCAAAATCATTTAAAGAAGCAGGAATAGATGAAGAAGATTTTATGTCTAAAATAGAGATGCTTGCAGATAGAGCATTTGAAGACCAATGCACAAATGCAAATCCAAGAGTTCCATTAGTTGAAGAAATGAAACAAATTTTGAGAGATAGTTATTATGGGGTGGAGATTTTTGCGACTGAATAATAGTTTAAATGATTGTTACTTTTAAAATAGCTAATATATATATTTTTCGAAAAATCTCGGCTCAATACACATTAAAGAAATTCTAATTTAATAAAATGAGCCTCTTTCACTCAGACCCTCTGCGCTACGCTTGAGTACCGTGAACATTCCTCATTTTATTAAATAATAATTTCTAATAATGCTCCAATCACATTCGATTTATTCTCAAAATATTATATATTAGCTATTTATAAGAGTATGCTACTTAAACTATTATTCAGTAAAAAATTTTTGTAATATTACATTACCTCAAAGCATATAATATTAGTGGGACAAAGAGTTTGAAAGATATTTCCAAATCCTACCAAATTTGACATTTTTCGTAAAATTTGGTATAATATTATTTGTTGTTAAAGGAGGTATTTGTTTTATGCATAAAATAAGCAAAAACAAGCTAACAATAATAAAACTTACATGTACATTTTTGATTTTAATTTTACTTTCAGGATTTGGAGTAATGACTGTTGCAACAAATTTGAATAGTGTTAAAATCGAACTATCAAATGGTTATGAAATGACTGTACTTACATCAAAAACAAATGTAAAAGATATATTAGAAGATAATAACATAATAGTAAATGAAGATGAAAAAGTTTCACCAAATCAAGATGAAAATATTTCATCAGACAAAAATATTAAAATAACAAAAAAATCAGAGCAAGAAGTAGAAGTTGCAAAAGTTTCAGAAAGCGGAATTGATGCAACATTAGACTCTTTATTAGAAGCCTATAATACAATAATAGAAAAAATCGAGACTATTGAAGAAGCAATCCCATTTGAAACAATAACAAAAGATATTTCAGATGGAGAAGGAAACACAAGAAATCAGGTCATTCAAGAAGGAAAAGAAGGTTTAAAAAGAGTTACATATAAAGTTAAATACCAAAATGATATAGAAATAGAAAGAACTCAAATATCAGAAGAAATAGTAGAAGAACCTGTTAACAAAATTGTTCAAGTAAAATCTAATGTTGTTTCTTCAAGATCTGAAACACCAGTTAGAGGTGCGGTTACAGGAAGTGTTGCAGAATACCAAGCATATGCTAGACAAAGAGTTTATGACTATGGTTGGTCAGATGCAGATTTTAATGCATTAGTTAACCTTTGGAATAGAGAAAGTGGATGGAGTGTAACAAATAGAAATAGAAGTTCAGGGGCTTATGGTATACCACAAGCATTACCTGCAAGTAAAATGTCATCTGCTGGTTCAGACTATTTAACAAACTACAAAACTCAAATTAATTGGGGATTAAGTTATATAAAATCAAGATATGGTTCACCATCAAATGCATGGAGTTCATTTAGGGCAAAAGGATGGTATTAAAATATAAATATTAAAATGCAAGAACATACTCTTGCATTTTTTTCAATAATTCATTATTAAAGGTTAGAAAGCCTAAATATATTATTTTTCAATCACTTGGTGTCGAAATCTTTATGTACCTGTAATTTTTCTTGCGAAAAATTCAGCTACAATGTCGATTTCTCCAGTCGCCCTGCGCTTCGCTCCGGTTGTTCGGCTTACGCGTGATTTCAAAATAATATATTTAGGCTTTCTTCGATAAATAATTTAATCAATTTTTCCTTGTTTTTTTGCGCATTTTATAGTAAAATAATGGTGGACAAACAGAACCGGTACCAATGTACCCAAAGTGAGGAGTATATGAAATTAGTATCATGGAATGTTAATGGAATTAGAGCCTGTGTAAAAAAGGGTTTTGAAGAATTCTTTTCAAAGGTTGATGCGGATATTTTTTGCGTTCAAGAAACTAAAATGCAAATTTCAGATAGTGAAAATAGTCAAGATATTAAAGAAATAATGAATATGCCAATTTTTAATAATTATTTCTCATACTGGAATAGTGCTCAAAAGAAAGGATATTCGGGAACAGCAATTTTTACGAAAAAAGAACCAATTAGTATTACATATGGAATTGGAATAGAAGAACATGATAAAGAAGGAAGAGTAATTACTTTAGAATTTGAAGATTTTTATATGGTAAATATTTATACTCCTAATTCTAAAAGAGAACTTGAAAGATTAGATTATAGGCAAATTTGGGAAGATGAAATTAGAAGGTATTTGTTAGATTTAAAGAAAAAAAAGCCAGTAATTATGTGTGGAGATTTAAATGTAGCACATAAAGAAATAGATTTAAAAAATCCAAAAACTAATAGAAGAAATGCAGGTTTTACAGATGAAGAAAGAGAGAAGATGACAGAACTTTTAAATGCAGGATTTACAGATTCTTTTAGATATCTATATCCTGAAAAGCAAGATGCATATACTTGGTGGTCTTATATGGGACATGCTAGAGAAAAAAATGTAGGATGGAGAATAGATTATTTTATAGTATCTAATGATATAAAAGAAAAAATAGACGAGGCAGAAATTTATCCAGAAATAATGGGTAGTGATCATTGTCCAATCGGTTTGGAAATTGAATTTTAATATATTAAGGAGAAGGGAGCAAATTACAATGAAAAATGAAATCAAGAGTCATTGGCATGCATGGGTTTTTTATATTACTATTGGAATTGTTTTAATTATAGCATTTAAAGCATTAGATAGTATTGGGTTTTTAGTAACAGGATTTTTAAAATTAATTGGCATACTATCACCATTTTTATTTGGGCTTCTTATAGCTTATTTACTATACATTCCAGAGAGAAAGATTGAAGGACTTTTAAAAAACAATAAAAAAAGAATTATTAGAAAACATTCTAGAAAAATATCAATTTTAATAACTTATTTGATAGCTTTATTAATTATAATACTAATTATTAATGTAATACTCCCAGTTTTAATAGCAAGTGTAAATGAACTGGTATCTAATGTTCCAAGCTATTATTCAAGATTAATTGAAACATATAATAATTTACCTAATGATTCGTTTTTTAAAACAGAACAAGTTTATAATGCTTTAAAAGAATTACAAAATTTTGATTTAAAACAATATATCAATATTGAAAAAATAACACAATATATTAAAGGAGCTGTAGGAGTTGCAAGAGGTGTATTTGATGTTTTTGTAGCTGTTGTAGTTTCAATATATATTTTATCTGAGAGAAATCAAATATTTAATTTTTTAGGTAGATTATCAAAAGCAACTTTTAAAGAAAGTACATGTAATTATATTGAAAAATATTTTTATAGGTCAAATGGAGTGTTTTTCAAATTTATATCAAGTCAATTTATAGATGCAATTGTAGTTGGAGTTTTAACAACAATTGCTATGAGTATATTAAAAGTTAAATATGCATCACTATTAGGCTTTACTATAGGATTATTTAATATGATTCCATACTTTGGAGCTATTGTGGCTGTTATGATTGCTAGCATTATTACATTTATTACAGGTGGATTTTCAAAAGCAATTATTATGCTTGTAGTAGTAGTTATTTTACAACAAATAGATGCAAATGTAATCAACCCTAAAATTATAGGAGATTCTTTAAAAATAAGTCCACTTCTTGTTATATTATCAGTAACAATTGGAGGAGCATACTTTGGAATTATTGGTATGTTTTTAGGAGTACCTATAGCAGCAGTATTAAAAATCCTGGTAAATGATTACATTGACAGCAAAGTAAAAGAGTAGTATAGTATATATGGCATATTCTAATTAAGGAGAAAAAATCTATGTACCTAAAATCTAAAGGCAAAATTATAATAAAATTTAGTATTTCTTGGTTTATATTAGGCATTATAATTATTGGACTAGCTATTGCATTTTTCAAAAATAAGATATTTGCAACAAATACATATGAAAAAGAAGAGCAAATAGTAGCTTTTGAAAAAAATCAAAATGCTGTAGATATTGTACAAGTTATGCTAAAAAATACAAATTCAAACAAAAAAATGGTTAATGAAAAAAGAGATATAGTATTTACAACTGAATATGAGCAAAACCCTAATTTGCCTAAAGATGAGGAACAAGTAAAACAAGAAGGCAAAAATGGAAAAATACAAGTTACAGCACTTCAAGAATATCAAAATGAAGAAATGACTGGAGAAGAAATAATTGAAAGTACAACTTTGGAAGAGGTTATAACACAAATAATTTATGTTGGAACTTCTGAATTTATGAAAAAGTATAATGTTCATATAGATGATAATATGTATTTATTAGAAGCAGAAGATTTAAAAGAAGAAGCTAAAGATGATTCAAATACAATAGTTAATATTCCAAGATATTTAAATGTTACACTTAAGGAAGCTGGAGAAGAATGGATAAAAGTTTCTTATAAAGGCCAAGAAGGATATTTAAAAACAACAAATATTACATCTGAAACTGTTACACCATTAATCACAGAAAAAAATAGAGTTGCAGAACTAAAAAATAATTTAAATATAGAAATGGATTTAACAAATAAAAGTGGCTTGACACTTAGTGATTATAAAACAATGCTATCAAATATTTCATTTGACAGAAATGGTATATTTGAACAAAATGCAGAGGTATTTTATAATGCAGAACAAAAATATAAAATAAATGGGATTTTCTTAGCAGCAATTGGCATTCATGAAAGTGGATGGGGCACATCAAAACTAGCTTCAGAAAAATATAATTTATTTGGTTATATGGCATTTGATAGAGATCCATATAATAGTGCTACAACATTTGAAAATTATGAAAATTCAATAAATACAGTCGCAGAGGCTTTAGCTAAAAATTATTTGTATGTTAATGGTACAAAAATAAATGATGATATTACTGCTAGAGGAACATATTTTAATGGTACTACAATTCAATCTGTAAATACTAGATATGCCTCAGATCAAGGATGGTATGAAAAGGTTTATGGATATATGCAGTATTTATACAATAGACTATAATTAAACGAATGAAAAGCTTCGTCTTGCGTTGTGTTTTCTGGCGTTGTGTTTTCTTGCGTTGTTAGAAGGATTGATATTGGAAGTCGTAGGTAGGAAGTAGGAAATGCATATGAAAAAGATAAATAAGCGAACTTTTTGCATTGTATTATTGAGCATAATATGTATTGTATTAATTGTTTCTTATGGTATAATAATAAAACACCATGTTATCAAAAAACAATTTTCAAGAAGCAATGTTGAATTATCTAAAAACAATGAAGAAGATGTTTTTAAAATTGAAAAATTAATTATTTGTAGTAGCGCAAATGCCACAGATAAAAGTGAAGAAAATAATCTTTCTGATTTAACTTTATACCAATATACAGATATTGCTGTATATATTAATAATGGAGAAGAGCTTACAGATAAAAATACAATTAAAGAACTATATATAGACAATATAGAACTAAGTGGGAATAATAATATAGGTTCCAAAAGTTTAACTTATAAAAAAGCTAATGAATTTGGACTAAAAAAAGAAATTAAAGAGCCTAAAGACAATAATGATATTTATTTTAATGTAGTACATACAAATGAAGAAAGTCAAAATGCAAATTATGATGAACCAACTTTTTTTACAGATTGTTCTAATCCAATAACTTTAGAGTATTTAAATTATGGAATTAAGACAAATTATAAACTTAATGAGGACAGTAAAATATCATTTGATGGTAATATTTTGGAAAGTGCAGGAATATCACCATTAGAGATAGCTTGTAAAGTAAAGTTTAAAATTAATATTATAAATAATAAAAATGAAAAATATTCATGTCCAATTAATTTTGATATCCCATTGGATGATATTTATTCAGGTACAACAATGAAGGCTAAAAATACAAAATCTGAAAAGTATGTATTTTTTAGAGAGTATTAATAGACAATTAATAATATAAGATGAAAATAGAGTATAAAATAGATTACATTTCATACTCTATTTTCATATTTAAAAAAATTTTAAATAAAATTAATAGAAATACAAATAATAATAAAAACAAGAAGATTATTTATTAAAAAGGAATGTTTGTAAAATGAAATTTAGAGATTATGTAAGCATTTTAAAAAGAAAAATACAAACAAAAGAAAATGCTGTATATGTATGTATAGGTTCAAGTAGGTTTTTGTGGGACAGTGTTGGGCCATTTGTAGGCAGTTTCTTAAAAGAAAAGATGAGCAATAAACTTATAATTGGAGATATGAACAATAATATTTGTGATAAAAAAGATTTATTATTTTATTATCCAAAATTAAAAAACAAATATATAGTTGCAATTGATGCTGCAATTAATAATGAACTAAAGAATGATATTTATATAAATAATGCATATATTTCAATGGGAACAGCCTTTAATAACAATAAAGGAAATATTGGAAATGTAAGTATAAAAGCAGGAATATCAAATTGGCAGAGTATAACCATTTCAGAGGTAAAAGATATTGCACAATTTATTGCAAGAGGAATATTAAACTGTGAATTACATTCTTAGCTTTAATATGCACGCCGTTTATTCTACATTTAGCAAAATATAGTAATCGTAAACGGCTTCAGAACTGCGAGTAGGTCGAACTCAATTTTAATATTAAATATATTCGATTTCTTAATTTAAGTGATATGTTAGTGAAATGTAACTAAATTGTATAAATTTACACGTTTTTTTTATTGACGTAATAGGAAAAAAATGATAAAATAATGTCAAAATATTTGAAAGAAAAGAAGAATTATGAATAGAAAAAAAGAATTAAAAATTATAGTATTATTAATATCAATTTTAGTTATAATATCTTTAGTTATTATTACAACCAAAAAAATAATTAAAAATCAAAAAACAGAAGATAGTAAAATAATGTCCACTTTTTCAGAAACAGTTGATGAGCCAAATAATGTAGATGAAGAAAGTGCTGATGTAGCAGAAGATGAAGATTCTGAGTTTGAAATGGTTGATCCAGAAGACACAAGCTGGGATGAAGAAGCAGAAGATACAAAAGTAGATGAAAAAGAAGAGAAAAAAGCAAAAACAACTAGCACAGCTCAATATTATATAAAAATAAATTATACTTCAAATGTTGTTACAATATATACAAAAGATGCAGAAGGAAATTATACTGTTCCAGTAAAGGCATTAGTATGTTCAACAGGAGTTGCAACACCAACATCTGGAGTATATAAAATGAGTAATAAATATAGATGGCATTTACTAAATGGTGGAGTATATGGTCAATATTGTACAAGAATTACAGGGCATATTTTGTTTCATTCTGTACCATATTCTTCAAATTCTCCTGATAGCTTAAAATATACAGCTTATGATAAATTGGGAACAAAGGCATCAGCTGGTTGTATCAGACTTACAGTTCAAGATGCAATGTGGATTTATAATAATTGCTCAAGTGGAACATATGTTGAATTTTATGGGACATCAGACCCAGGACCTCTTGGAAAACCATCAGCTAGAAAAATTTCTTCAAATGTAGAATGTAGAAATTGGGATCCAACAGATCCTGATCCAAAAAATCCATGGAATGGATATGTAGAACCTGTAAAAACAGAAAATGTACAAGAGGTTGAAAAAGCTGAAGAAAAAACTGTTATAAAAGAAGAAAATACAACAAGTAATAAACAAAATGAATCATCAAATACACAAGTTGAGACAAATACAGAGAATAGTATAAATTCTAATACTACTAACAACACAAATACATCTACAAACACAGACCAAAAAACAGAAACAAATACAAATACTAATTCAAGTCAAAATACGAATAATGAAAAGCCAAAAGAAACAAATGAAGACAACACTAATAAACAAATTTCTAATAATCAAGAAAAAGAAGATAAAGATAAAAATACAAATAAAGAAACCACAAATGAGTCTGATGATTTAAATAATACGGTTCAAAATAATTAATATATAAAAAAATAAAAAAGAAAGGTGTGTGTTATTATGACTGATGTAGAAATCGCAAGAAATACAAAATTGGAGGATATTACAGAAATAGCTAAAAAATGTAACTTAAATGCTGATGAAATTGAACAATATGGAAAGTATAAAGCAAAAATAAATGAAAAAGCATTTGAAAGACTTAAAAATAATGAGAATGGAAAATTAATTCTAGTTACAGCAATGAATCCAACACCACTTGGTGAAGGAAAAACAACAATATCTATTGCAGTTGCAGATGGTTTAAATAGATTAAACAAAAATGCTGTACTTGCATTAAGAGAGCCATCATTAGGACCAGTTTTTGGAATAAAAGGTGGAGCAACAGGTGGAGGAAAGGTGCAAGTTGCACCAATGGAAGATATTAATCTTCATTTTACAGGAGATATCCACGCAATTACAGCTGCCAATAATTTATTATCTGCAATAATAGATAATCATATTTATTTTGGAAATGAGCTAAAAATTAAACAAGTAACATGGAAAAGATGTGTAGACTTAAATGATAGACAATTAAGAAAAGTTGAAACAGGATTATCAGGAGAAAAAAATATTGTACCTAGAGAAGACGGATTTGACATTACAGTTGCATCAGAGATAATGGCTATTTTATGCTTATCAAAAGATTTAGCAGATTTAAGAAAAAGACTTGGTAGTATCATTATTGGTTATAATGAAGAAAATGCTCCTGTTTATGCAAAAGACTTAAAGGCAGAAGGGGCTATGGCTGTTTTATTAAAAGATGCAATCAATCCAAATTTAGTACAATCATTAGAACATACACCTTGTATTATTCATGGTGGACCTTTTGCAAATATTGCACATGGATGTAATTCTGTTAGAGCAACAACACTTGCATTAAAACTTGGAGACTATGTTGTTACAGAAGCTGGATTCGGTTCTGATTTAGGTGCTGAGAAATTTATGGACATTAAATGTAGAAAAACAGGATTAAGACCAAATGTGGTTGTAATAGTTGCAACAATAAAGGCTTTAAAATATCATGGTGGAGCATTAAAAGAAAATATTTTAGAAAAAAATGATGAAGCTTTATCAAATGGAATGGAAAATCTATTTAAACATATACATAATATAAAAAATGAATTTGGTGTTAATGTAATTGTAGCATTAAACAAATATAATACTGATACAGATGAAGAAATAGAATATGTAAGAAGTGAATTAAAAAAACAAGATGTTGAATTAAGTCTTGTTGAAGGATGGGCAAAAGGTGGAGAAGGTGCAATTGATATTGCTGAAAAAGTTGTTCAATTAGCTGATAAACCTACTAATTTCAATTTTATATATGAAGACAATGATTCTATAAAAACAAAGATTGAAAAAGTTGCTAAAAAAATATATGGTGCAACAGGAGTAAAATATTTAGATGAGGCTATTCAGAATATAGAAAAAATAGAAAAATTTGGAAAATCAAATTTACCAATTTGTATTGCAAAAACACAGTATTCTTTATCTGATGATGATAAAAATTTAGAATGTAAAGAACCATTTGAAATTACAGTAAGAGATGTAGCACTTAAAAATGGTGCAGAATTTATAGTTGTATATAGTGGTAAAATTCTTACAATGCCAGGTCTTCCAAAAGTACCTGCAGCAGAAAGTATTAATTTTGATGAAAATGGAAATGTGGTTGGAATATTCTAGCCACTTCCGACCTCAAAATTTTCCTTAAATATAAAATTCTTAAATAATTATAATTCAAGAAATGGAGATTAATAATAATGAACAATAATAGTTTCAGTGAAAGTTACAAAAATGCAGGGGTAGATGTTACAGCAGGATATAAATCAGTTGAACTAATGAAAAAAAGTGTTGAAAGTACATATACTAAAAGTGTATTGTCTGGAATAGGGGGCTTTGGAGCTCTTTATTCTTTAAGTGATTTTAAAGAGATGAAAGAACCAATTTTAGTTTCAGGTACAGATGGTGTTGGAACAAAACTAAAATTGGCTTTTTTAATGCAAAAACATGACACAGTTGGACAAGACTGTGTTGCAATGTGTGTAAATGATATAATTTGTGTTGGTGCAAAACCACTATTCTTTTTAGACTATATGGCATTAGGTAAAAATGTACCTGAGGTAGTTGCAACAATTGTAAAAGGTGTTAGTGATGGATGTAAAATGGCTGAATGTAGTTTAATTGGTGGAGAAACAGCAGAAATGCCTGGATTTTACCCAGAAGATGAATATGATTTAGCAGGATTTTCTGTAGGTGTTGTTGATAAAGAAAAAATCATAGATTCAAATAAAATTCAAGTGGGAGATGTTGTTATAGGTTTAGCATCATCAGGAGTTCATTCAAATGGCTTTTCACTAGTTAGAAAAGTATTTGATGTTAATAAAGAAAATTTAAACCAATATATTGAAGAACTTGGAACAACTTTAGGAGAATGTTTATTGACTCCTACAAAAATATATGTAAAGCCAGTTTTAGAATTAATTGATAAAATTGAAGTAAAAGGTATTTCACATATTACTGGAGGAGGCTTTTATGAGAATATGCCTAGAATGTTAAGAGATGGAGTAGGAATTAAAATTGATAAAAACTCATATGAAGTTCCAGCAATATTTAAGCTTATCCAAAGCAAAGGTAACATTCCGGAAAGAGATATGTATAATACATTCAATATGGGAATTGGAATGGCAATTATAGTACAGAAAGAAGATGCAGAAAATGCAGTTAAAATATTAAAAGAACAAGGAGAAAAAGCATACATTATTGGAGGAGTAATTGAAGGAAATAAGAATATTGAAATTGATGTATGAGAAGTGAGATGTAGGAAGTGAGAAAGGAGTAAAAAAATGGTTAGACGAATTTATGTTAAAAAGAAAAATGGTTTTGATATTGAAGCAAAAGGAGTTTTAAATGACTTAAAAGAAAATCTTCAAATAAAAGAATTAGAAGATGTTATCATACTTAATAGATATGATGTAGAAGGTGTAGAAGATAGTGATTTTGATAAAGCAAAAACTACTATTTTTTCTGAACCTCAAGTAGATGACTATTTTGAAGATGAATATGATTTTACAGGATACAAAGTATTTGGTATAGAGTTTTTACCAGGACAATTTGATCAAAGAGCAAATTCTTTATCAGAATGTTTACAAATATTAACAGAAGGAGAAAGACCAACTGCTAAAACAGCTAAAATATATCTTTTAAAAGGTAATCTAACAGATATACAAGTTGATAAAATAAAAAAGTATTTAATAAACCCAGTAGATTCAAGAGAATGTTCATTAGATAAAGTAGATACTCTAAAAGACAAGTTACAAATCCCTGAGGATGTTGATGTAGTTGAAGGTTTCATTAATATGACAGATGAAGATTGTGAAAAATTCTATAAAAAATACGGATTTGCAATGGATATAAAAGACTTAAAATTCTGTCAAAACTATTTTAAAAATACAGAAAAAAGAGATCCCACAATTACTGAAATGAAGATGATTGATACATATTGGTCTGACCATTGTAGACACACTACATTCTTAACAAAGTTAGAAGTAATAGATATCAAATGGGACTTATTATCAAAAGTATATGAAGAGTATGTAAAATCAAGAGATTTTGTATATGAAGGGAAAAAAGCAAAAGATATTTGTTTAATGGATATTGCAACTATTGCAGTAAAAGATTTGAAAAAACAAGGTTATTTAAAAGATATTGATGAATCTGAAGAAATAAATGCATGTTCAATAAAAGCTGAAATACTTGTTGATGGTAAACCAGAAGAGTATTTAATAATGTTCAAAAATGAAACACATAACCATCCAACAGAAATAGAGCCTTTCGGAGGAGCTGCAACTTGTCTTGGAGGAGCAATTAGAGATCCACTTTCAGGAAGAGTATATGTATATCAAGCAATGAGAGTTACAGGATGTGCTGACCCAAGAAAATCAATTGAGGAAACACTTCCAAATAAATTACCTCAAAGAAAAATAACAAATGAGGCAGCAAGAGGATATAGCTCTTATGGAAATCAAATAGGTTTAGCAACAGGACAGGTTAGTGAAATCTATCATGAAGGATATGTTGCAAAAAGACTTGAAATTGGAGCATTAATTGGAGCTGCACCAAAGAAAAACGTAGTTAGAACTAGACCAGAGCCTGGAGATATAGTTATTTTACTTGGTGGAAAAACAGGACGTGATGGATGTGGAGGAGCAACAGGCTCTTCAAAAGCTCATACAAGTGAATCATTAACAACCTGTGGTGCAGAGGTTCAAAAAGGAAATGCACCAGAAGAAAGAAAAATCCAAAGATTATTTAGAGAAAATAAAGTTACTAGATTAATTAAAAGATGTAATGACTTTGGTGCAGGAGGAGTTTCAGTTGCAATAGGTGAACTTGCTGATGGATTAGAAATAAACTTAGATAAAGTTCCTAAAAAATATGAGGGACTTGATGGAACAGAACTTGCAATTTCAGAATCACAAGAAAGAATGGCAGTTGTAGTTGCTGAAAAGGATGTAAAAGAATTTATAAATTATGCTGAAGAAGAAAATATAGAGGCTACAATAGTTGCTAAAGTTACAGAAGAGAAAAGACTAAAAATGTATTGGAGAGGAAAACTAATTGTAGACATTTCTAGAGAGTTTTTAGATACTAATGGAGATGTAAAAAATGCAAATATAGAAGTTAAAAAACCTGATTATACAAAGAGCCCTTTAAACAAAGAAAATCCAGCAAATATAGCTGAAGAATGGAAGAAAACAATATCTAGTTTAAATTGTTGTTCTCAAAAAGGTTTAGTAGAAAGATTTGATAGTACAATAGGTGCAAATACAGTTGTTATGCCATTTGGAGGAAAATATCAACTAACTCCAGCAGAAGGAATGGTAGCGAGAATTCCAACATTAAAAGGATATACAAATACAGGAACAATTATGTCTTTTGGATATAATCCATATATATCAACATTTAGCCCATTCCATGGAGCAATGTATGCTGTAGTTGAATCTGTTACAAAATATGTAGCACTTGGTGGAGACTACAAAAAAGCATATTTAACATTCCAAGAATATTTTGAAAAATTAAGAAATGAACCAATCAGATGGGGTAAGCCATTTTCAGCTTTATTAGGTGCATATCTTGTACAAAAAGAACTTAAAATTGGTTCAATTGGTGGAAAAGACAGTATGTCTGGTTCTTATAATGAATTAGATGTACCACCTACACTTGTATCATTTGCAGTTGGAACAGTTGATATAAACAAAGTCGTATCAAATGAATTCAAAAAAACAGATTCAAAGGTATTAATATTAAAAACTAAAATTGGTGAGGAAGAAGTAATTGATTTTGAAGATTTAAAAGAGAATTATGAAATAGTTCACAAATTGATAAATGATGGAAAAGCATTATCAATAGGAACAATTAAAGCTGGAGGAATTGCAGAAGCAATCACAAAAGCATGTATAGGAAATAAAATAGGTTTCAAATTTGAAACTAAAGAACAATACTTTAAACAATATTATGGTTCATTCATAATAGAAGTTGAAAAAGATGTAAATGTTGAAAAGACTGAAGTTTTAGGATACACAACTAGAGATAATAATATCGTTGTAGAAAATGAAGTATTAGATTTAGATGAGATTACTAAAGCATGGAAAGAGCCTTTAGAGAAAGTATTCCCAACAAAGGCAGAATCTAAATTTTCAAAAATAGAAAATATCTTAAGTGATAAAAAATGTAATATTATTGCACATACAAAATTTGCTGCACCAAGAGTATTTATACCAGTATTTCCAGGAACAAACTGTGAATATGATTCTAGTAAAGCATTTGAAGATGCAGGTGCAATAACAGATACATTAGTATTTAAAAACTTAAAACCTCAAGATATTACAGATACAATCTATGAAATGGAAAAAAGAATAAATCAAGCACAAATAATAATGTTCCCAGGAGGATTCAGTTCTGGAGATGAGCCAGATGGATCTGGAAAATTTATTGCAACAGTATTTAGAAATCAAAGACTTAAAGAAGCAATAAATAAACACTTATATGAACAAGATGGATTAATACTTGGAATATGTAATGGCTTCCAAGCATTAATAAAACTTGGATTAGTTCCTGAAGGAAAAATAGTTGAAATGACAGAAAATAGTCCAACACTTACATTTAATACTATTTCAAGACATGTATCAACAATGGTTAAAACTAAAGTTGTTTCAAAATTATCACCATGGTTTAACAAAGTTGAACTTGGAGAAGAATTTATTATTCCTGTATCACACGGAGAAGGTAGATTTATAGCAAATGAAGAAACACTAAACAGATTAATAGCTAATGGACAAGTTGCTACACAATATGTGGATTTTGATGGGAATGCTACTTATGACATTAACTTTAACCCAAATAACTCAATATATGCAATAGAAGGAATAACAAGCCCAGATGGTAGAGTTTTAGGAAAAATGGGACATTCTGAAAGATGTTATTCTGGAATACTAAAGAACATCCCTGGAAATAAAGACCAAAAAATCTTTGAATCTGGAGTAGAGTATTTTAAATAGAAAGGAAAGAATTATGGAAAATGGCATATATAATACACCATTATCTGGTCGCTATCCAAGCAAAGAAATGAATGCTCTATGGTCAAATGACAGCAAATACTCAACATGGAGAAAACTATGGGTAGCACTAGCTGAAACAGAAAAAGAGCTAGGAATAGAAATAACAGATGAACAAATAAGCCAAATGAAAGAAAATATAAACAATATAGATTATGATGTAGTTGCAAAAAGAGAAGCAGAATGTAGACATGATGTTATGGCACATGTTTATGAATTTGGTACAAAAGCTCCACTTGCAAAGCCTATAATACATTTAGGAGCAACATCATGTTATGTAACTGATAATACTGATATTATATTAATGACACAAGGATTAAGACTAATCAAACAAAAATTAATATTAGTTATAAATAATCTAAAAGAATTTGCATTAAAAAATAAAGATGTTGTATGTTTAGGATATACACATTTTCAACCAGCACAACTAACAACAGTTGGAAAAAGAGCAACTCTATGGCTTCAAGATTTAGTTGAAGATTTAGAAGAATTAGAATTTGTTGAAAGCCACATGAAATTACTAGGGTGTAAAGGAACAACTGGAACACAAGAAAGCTTTATGAAATTATTTAAAGATGAAGAAAAAGTTAAACAAATAGATAGTAAAATAGCTGAAAAGATGGGATTTGATAAAGTATTTGGTGTGTCAGGGCAAACATATACAAGAAAAGTAGATTCAAGAGTATTAAATGTATTAGCTTCAATTGCAGAAAGTGCATCAAAATTTGCAAATGATATGAGATTACTTCAACATGAAAAAGAATTAGAAGAACCATTTGAAAAAAGTCAAATAGGGTCTTCAGCAATGGCATATAAAAGAAACCCTATGAGATCAGAAAGAATAAACTCATTATCAAGACATGTTATAGCATTAAAAATGGACCCATCAATAACAACAGCTACTCAATGGTTAGAAAGAACATTAGATGATTCTGCAAATAAAAGAATTTGTATACCAGAAGCATTTTTAGCGGTTGATAGTATACTTATTTTATATGGAAATATTTCTAAAAACATTGTAGTTTATGAAAATGTAATTAGAACAAATTTAATGCAAGAATTACCATTTATGGCAACAGAAGAAATTTTAATGAATGCAGTTTTAAAAGGTGGAGATAGACAAGAATTACATGAAAAAATAAGAGTTCATTCAATGGAAGCTGCAAAACAAGTAAAACAATTTGGAAAGCCAAATGATTTAATAGAAAGAATAGAAAAAGATGAATCATTTGGATTAACCAAAGAAGAGATTGAAAATGCCTTAAATCCAAGCAACTTATGTGGAAGAGCTCCACATCAGGTAGAAGAATATATAGAAAACTCAGTAAATCCTGTAACTCAAAAATATGAGGATTTAATAAAGGATATTAATGTAGAGGTAAAGGTGTAAAACATTGTAAGAATCGTAAATATAAACGATTCTTACAAAATTATTTTAGGAGAAAATTTTGAAAAAGGTTATAATAGATTTGCTTAAAAAGTTTAAATTGCATATTTTAGGAGTTTCAATACTAATAGTTATTGTAAATATTAGTAGATTTTTTCCTGCGAAAATTTTGGGTAAAATTATAGATTTATATCCAAACGCTAAGGATAATATGCAAGCAATAATTAAGTATTTTCTTCTATTCACTAGTATAGTATTTGCAGATGTTGTATTAAGAATGTTTTGGAGTTATTTTAGAAAAAAACTGTTTTTTAGTTTTGAAAAAAATCTAAAAGACAGAATTTTTTCGCGCTTTTTGAAATTAAAAACCATTGGTTTACAAAAAACAAAAAATGGAGAATTAATGAGCTATTTGACTAAATACACTATTGACATAAGAAAAGGTTTTTCAAGTTTTGTTTGTGATTTTATCAGACCAGTAATAATATTAGTATTACTTTTAATACTAATGCTTCAAATCAACATAAAATTAACTATACTAGTATTTATACCAATGATAATTGATAGCATAATAATTATTATATTAAAAGAAATAATAAAAAATAAACAGGAAAAAGCTCAAAAAGCATATACCAAATTATCAGAATTTGTACAAGAAAGTACAGATTCAATAAGAATAACCAAGGCATTTAATGGAGAAGAAATAAATATTAAAACTTTTAAAGAGAAATCAAAAAAATTGAAAAAAGCTAATATTGATGTCTCAGTTTACTCAGCATTATTATATATCTCAATATTTACATGTTTTGGTATTTGTTATGGAATTAGTGCAATTTATGGAACTAAATTAGTTGCGGCAAATTTTGTAACAGTTGGTGAATTTATAGTATTTAATAGTTTTATAAATGAGATGTTTTGGCCTTTAATATGGTTTCCAAGATTAATAACTAATATGAAAAATGCACAAGTAGCTGTTTTAAAATTGGATGAATTTTACAAATTGCCTACAGAGTCTTTGAGTGAACCAAGACAAATAATAAATGGAGATATAAAAATTGAGAATTTAACCTTTAAACATATTGACAATAAAAAGGCATTAAAGAATATTAATATAAAATTAAAACAAGGACAAACTCTTGGAATTATTGGAACAATTGGAAGCGGAAAGACTACAATTGCAAATGTATTATTAAAATTATATGATATAGATAATAATCAAGTTTTTATAGATGGAAAAGATATAAATCAAATAAATACATATGAACTTAGAGATAGTTTTTGTTACATAACACAAGAAAGTTTTTTATTTTCAGATACAATTAAAAATAATATCACATTATTTAATGATAAATTTACTGATGAACAAATTCTAGAAAGTGTAAAATATGCTTGTTTAGAAGAAGATATAAATAATATGGAAAATGGCATAGAAACAATTATTGGAGAAAAAGGTATTACATTATCAGGAGGGCAAAGGCAGAGAGTAGCAATCGCAAGAGCATTTTTATATAATCAAAATTTAATAATATTTGATGATTCTTTTTCTGCAATAGATAATAAAACAGAAAAAATTATATTAAAAAATATTAAAGAAGTACTAAAAGACAAGACATGTATCATTATTTCAAATAGAATTTCAGATGTAAACTTTGCAGATAATATCATTGTTTTAGATGAAGGACAAATTGTCCAAGAAGGAAAACATGAAGAATTAATTACCCAAGATGGATTATATAGGCATTTTTATAATCAGCAGAGTTTGATGAATGTGTCATAAATTTAGGCGTTTTTAGAAGAAGATTCGTCACTCTTATAAATATATATTTTATCATTCTACATTCTAAAATATATATTTATAAGATTGATATTAAGAATCCGACCTTTAATCTCCGACTTCATACATCTAAATTCAACTATTCTCAATAATTAGATTCAGTATAAAATATAGATTATTATAAAAAGGGAGAAAGTATTGAAAACAATTAAAAGATTCTATAACTTAGCAAAACCATATTTAAAATGGATTATATTAATTATACTTCTGACGATTTTAGAAAATGCATTATCAGCATCAAGACCAGTTATAGTAAAGACAATAATTGATCAATTTATGCAAAATAAGGTGTTGGAAAAAAGTATTGAAATTTTAGGAAAAAGTTTTGTAACAAATGCAGTATATATTGGTTTATTGTATATTACTATAGTATTGTTTGAAAACATAATTGATTTTATAGTAGTAAAATTTACAGCACATGTTGGTGAAAATATTATAAGTGATTTAAGAGAAAAGATTTTTAATTTTTCTCAAAAAACTAATGTATCTTTTCATGACAAAACACCTGCTGGAAAGCTATATGTTCGAATTACAAGTGATACAGATGATATAGGAGCTTTTTTAAAAGATGATTTAATTAATCTATTTAGAGATATTACATATGTAATTGTTGTGTTAATTATAATGTTTAGTATAAATTGGAAACTAACTATAATTTCTATAATACTACTTATAATTAGCATAATTGGTGTTACATTTTTTATAAAAAAAGCTAATAAATTTTATAAAAAAGCAAAAAAGATCAGAACAGAGCTAAATACTTTTTTTTCAGAAGTTATATATGGTTCTCGAACAATTAAAATATTCAATATTCAAAATATTATAAAAGATAAAGAAACTGATTTAACAGACAAATTAATAAAGACTAGGAATAAAGCTGCTTTAATTGATTCTCCAGTTTTTCAAATAGTAACACTATCTTTAAATATTACAATTGCAATTATACTAGCAACTGGAATAAAAAACATTTGGGGAATTGAAATAAAAGCTGGGGAGATATATGTTTTTATTACATTTGTAAGACGATTATTTGAACCAATTGCTAAAACTATGGAAAATGTTGAAGGATTCCAAGAAGCAATTGTTTCATTAAACAGAATATCTGATTTAATAGAGCAAGAGGAATTTTTAGAAGATTATGATTCAGGAATTGAACTAAAAGATGTAAAAGGAAAAGTTGAATTTAAACATGTTTGGTTTAAATATAATGATAATGATGAGAATTGGATATTAAAAGACATTAGTTTTACAATTGAGCCAACTGAAACAATAGCACTAGTTGGAAAAACTGGAGCTGGAAAGACTACAATTACAAATTTAGTTAACAGATTTTATGAAATACAAAAAGGTGAAATTTTAATAGATGGAATAAATATAAAAGATATAAATATAAATAGTTTAAGAAGTCATATAGGAAATATATTGCAAGAGCCATTTATTTTTTCTGGTTCAGTAAAAGACAATATTAAATTATATAAAAATATAACTGATGAGGATGTGGAAAAAGCAGTTGATTTAGCATTAGCAAGAAGCTTTGTAAATTCCTTGCCAAATGGAATTGAAACAGAAGCAGTAGAAAGGGGAGAGAACTTTTCAGTAGGACAAAAACAATTAATAGCATTTGCAAGAATTTTTGCTTTAAATCCAGATATCTTTATTCTAGATGAAGCAACAGCAAATATTGATACAAATACTGAAAAACTAATTCAAAAATCTATTAATAAATTGTCAAAAGAAAAAACAGCAATATTTATTGCACATAGATTATCTACAATTGTAAATGTTGATAAAATACTAGTTTTAAAGGATGGAGAAATAATTGAACAAGGAAAACACGAAGAATTATTGAAACAAAATGGATATTATGCCAATTTATATAATTCTTACTATGAAAGTAATAAATAATAAGGTAAATTTGTAGGGGCGATTTTAATCACCCCTAATTTTTTCTACAGTTTTTATATTCTACTGAATTTTAAAGAGAATTTCTTTAATTCATTAACTAATTGAATCTTTTCTACAGCTTGTACTTTGGCAGAAACATCTTCTGCTGTATCAGTAGGGAGAACATCTACTTTAGTCTGTGCAATAATATTTCCTTTATCATATTCAGAATTTACATAATGAAGAGTCACACCAGAAATCTTTTCACCTGCTTCCACAACTGCTTTATGTACCTTCATTCCATACATTCCTTTTCCACCATATTTAGGTAGTAAAGAAGGATGAGTATTAATAATAGTGTATTTATTTAATAATTTAGGACCAATCATTTTTAAATATCCAGCCAAAACTATTAAATCAATTTTATAGTTAGAAAGAACTTCATATAATTCTTCATCTTGAGATTGGAACTCTTTATTACCAATAATATAAGTATCAATATTATTTTTTTTTGCTCTTTCCAAAGCAAAAGCATCTTTATTATTAGAAACTACTAAATTAATAGTAGCAGATAATTCATTATTATTTATAGCATCTATAATAGCTTGCAAAGTAGAGCCATTACCTGATGCAAATACAACCAAATTTAACATAACTTTCACCTCATAAGCATTATATAAAAAACCTCTCCCTCTGTCAAGAACATTTTGGGGACACCTTCCGAAAACAGGTCTTGATTCATTTTTTAGGGGGACAAAAAGAACCGGTCCAAATGTACCCAATGGATATGAATAAAATTTCCATATTTGCAAATAATAAATGCAAATATGGGAGTTTTTTGTGAGGGAAGATCTATGAGTGGATATAGACAGTTATGGGTTGAAGGAGCTCTGCTAAATAAGCAAGAGCTTTATAGTTATTTAGAGAAAACATCAGCAAGTCATGTTATTGGGTCAAAAAGTGATAGAAATACTTATCCTATTCCAAGAATGATGGAAAATTATATGGTAATAAAAGAAGTATATAATTTATTAAATGAACATGTGAAAAATAAGGTTCAAATTCATCCCGCTGGTGAGTGGTTATTAGATAATTTTTATGCGATTGAAGAAGTTGTAAAATCTATAGAAAAAGAGATGACAATAAAAAAATACAAAAAATTTGTAGGAATTTCAAAAGGAAAATATCGAGGGTTCGCTAGAATATATGTACTTGCTTCACAAATAGTAAATTATACAGAAAATAAAATAAATGCAGAAGTATTAGAAGAAAGCTTAATAGCATATCAAACAAAGAAAAATCTCAGTATGGATGAAATATGGAATATAGGGATATTTATGCAAATTGCAATTATTGAAAATATAAGGCAAATAGCAGAAAATATTTATATATCACAATATGAAAAAATGAAAGTTGAGTCAATAATAGAAAGATTAGTAGAAAAAAAGCCTAGAAGTGAAAGAAAATATAATCTGTATAAAGGACCTAAAAATATTAAGATAAAGATGTTTGATATAAAATATCCTTTTGTTGAATATTTATCTTATAAATTAAAGAAATTTGGAAAAAAAACAGAGAAATATTTGAAGATATTAGAAGAGGAGGTTGAAAAAACAGGGACTACTGTATCAGAAATTACCAAAAGAGAGCATTTTGATATAGCAGTTAATAAAATATTAATTGGTAACGCAATTACTACAATGAAAAAACTTCAAAGAATTAATTTTCTAGAAATATTTGAAAAAATTAATAAAGTTGAGGAAATATTAAAAGCAGATCCTGCAAAAGTATATGAACAAATGGATTATAATACAAAAGAGAGCTATAGAAATACTATTAAAGAGATTTCTAAAAAAAGTAAAATATCTGAAATGTATATTGCAAAAAAGCTATTAGAACTGGCAAATAATGAATATGACAAAAACGGAAAAAGCAAAAAAGCACATATTGGTTACTATCTTCAAAGAGAAAATCAAAATATATTGTTTGAAAAGTTACAGTATAAAGAACAAAAAGTAATATTAAATGAAAATAAAAAAGTAAAATTATATATTAGTTTTATAATAATACTAACTACATTGATATCTGGAATTGTTGCTATGTATTATCTTCAACATATTAATAATATGTGGATAAGAATCATTACTTTTTTGATTATGTTATTACCAGTTTCAGAATTTGTAATACAGCTTTTACAATATATTTTAGGTAAAATTGTTAAACCAAATTTAATACCTAAGCTAGATTTTGATAACCGGAATACCAGAAAATGAAGCTACTTTTGTTATAATTCCAACAATTGTAGATTCTAAAGAGAAAGTAAAAGAAATGTTTAGAAATTTAGAAAAAGATTATTTAGCAAATAAATCTCAAAATCTATATTTTTGTCTGCTTGGAGATTGCAAACAATCAGATAAGGAGATTGAAGAATATGATGTTGATGTATTAAGACGTGGTATAGAAGAAACTGAAAGGCTAAATAAAAAATATCCAAGTTTTAATTTTCCAATATTTCATTTTATTTATAGAAAACGTAAATGGAATGAAGTTGAACAAGCATATTTAGGTTGGGAAAGAAAAAGGGGAGCAATAACTGAATTTACAGAGTTTTTACTTGGTAATTTAAGAGAACATGATATTCAAGAAAAATTTAATTTAAATACAATTTATGAGACTAAAAAAGAAATTCCTAAAATAAAAAATATTATTACATTAGATGCTGATACAGATTTGAATTTAAATTCAGCATTCAAATTAGTAGGTACAATGGCACATATTCTAAATAAACCAGAAATTGAAAATGATAGAGTTATTTCAGGATATGGGTTAATTCAACCAAGAGTAGGTGTAAATCTAGATATTACTTATAAAAGTTTATTTACAAAAATATTTGCTGGATTAGGTGGAATTGATTCATATGTTAATGCAATTTCTGATATTTATCAAGACAATTTTGGAGAAGGTATTTTTACAGGAAAAGGAATTTTTAATCTAAAATTATATTCAAAAATATTAAAAAATGAGATTCCAGAAAATACTGTTTTAAGCCATGATTTACTCGAAGGAAATTATTTAAGATGTGGTTTGGCATCAGATATATTAATAATGGATGGATATCCAACAAAATTTTCAAGCTTTATCACCAGACTTTCAAGATGGATTAGAGGTGATTGGCAAATAATTAAATGGCTTAAAAATAAAAAGTTAAATTTGCTTTCAAAATATAAAATTTTTGATAATTTAAGAAGAAGCCTACTTGAAATATCTGAAATATTGGCAATTGTTTATTTTTCTTTAATGAATAAATTCTTTAATAATTCAGAAATACTACCATTAACAAGCATATTTATAATAATGGTATTTCCATATTTTTTAGAAATACTAAATAATATTATTTTTAAAAGAGAAGGGGAACAAACACAAAAAGCTTTTACTCCAAAATTAGAAGGATATTTAGGAGCAATTTGTAGAGGAATAATTACTATAATGGTTCTTCCTTTTAAAGCTTGGATAAGTTTAAAATCAATAGTAAAAACATTATATAGAATGACAACTTCAAAAAAGCATTTATTAGAATGGATGACTTCTGAAGAAGCGGAAAAAAATTTAACAGATAGTATTCTGAATTATTATAAAATGATGTCATTTAATATAATTTTTTCTGCTACAATAATTCTTATTTGTAAAAGTCTATTTAGTATAATACTTGCATGTTTTTGGATAGTAGCACCAATAATCATGTATTCTATAAGTAAAGAAATAAAAGAAACAAAGCCAAAAGACAAACTAAATAAAGAAGAAATTGTATATATTACAGATGTAGCAAAAAGAACATTTAATTATTTCTATGATAATCTAAATGAAAACAATAATTATCTTATTCCAGATAATTACCAAGAAGATAGAAAGAGATTATATGTGGAAAGAACCTCATCTACAAATATAGGACTTTCTTTAATGGCAGTTATTGCTGGTTATGATTTAAAATTTATTTGCTTAGAAGAGGCAAATAATATATTAAATAGGATTATTGAAACAATTTGCAAATTAAAAAAATGGAATGGTCATTTATATAATTGGTATAATATAAAAACTTTACAGCCACTTATTCCTGAATATATTTCAACTGTTGATAGTGGAAATTTTGTTGGTTATTTATATGTTTTAAAAAGCTTTTTAGAGGAACAAAAGAATAATGAATTACAAGAATTAATTATGAGAGTCAATAATTTAATTGAAGGTACGGATTTTTTTAAACTATATAGTAATGAACATAGATTATTTTCTATTGGATTTAATATACAAGAACGGAAAACTTACAGATTCATATTATGATTTATTAGCATCAGAAGCAAGGCAAGCAAGCTTAATTGCAATAATAAAAAGAGATATAGATTCAAAACATTGGAATGCTTTAAATAGAACACTTACTGTACTTAATAATAAAAAAGGGTTGATTTCATGGTCTGGAACAGCATTTGAATATTTAATGCCAAATATAAATATTCCAAGATATAAAGGAAGTTTAATTGATGAATCTTGTAAGTTTGCAGAAATGTGTCAAATAGAGTATGCTAAAAGATTAGGTACACCTTGGGGAATTTCTGAATCAGCTTTTAATGTGAAAGATTTACATTCAAATTATCAATATAAAGCATTTGGAATACCTTGGCTTGGCTTAAAAAGAGGATTAGCAGATGAAATAGTTATTTCAAGTTATGCAAGTATTCTTGCTATTTCTGATTTACCAAAAGAAGTAATAAAAAATTTAAAAGAACTTGAAAATCTAGGAATGTATAATAAATATGGCTTTTATGAAAGTGTAGATTTTTCTTATCAAAGACTAAAAAAAGATGATAATTCAAATATTGTAAAAACTTATATGGCACATCATGAAGCATTGATTTTGCTTTCAATAAATAATCTTTTAAATGATAATATTTTTCAAAAAAGATTTATACAAAACCCAGAAGTAGAAGCGGTAAATATTTTGTTACAAGAAAGAATGCCAGAAAAATATATTGTGACAAAAGAAGAAAAAGAAAATCCTGAAAAGGTTAAATATCAAGATTATGAAAATTATTCTGTTATGTTATTAAAAAACGAGAATAATAATATAATCAGATCAAATGTAATATCAAATTCAGTATATACGATGGCAATTAATGAATTAGGTTATGGATTTAGTAAATACAAAGATATTTATATTAATAGATTTAAAGAAACAGATGATTATATGCAAGGAATATTTTTTTATTTAAAAAATATAAAATCCGGTAAGATATTAGAAGTTGCTCAAAAAAATGAACAAGTATTATTTATGCCAGATCAAGTTCGTTTTGAAGGAAAATTAGAGTTCATAAAAACAAAATTAAAAATAACTTTAGATCCAGAAGAACCTGTAGAAATTAGATGTTTAGAAGTAGAAAATCAAGGAAATAGAGAAGAGGAATTAGAGGTAACAACAATTTTTGAACCAATATTATCGACAAAAGCACAAGATATTGCTCATCCTGCTTTTAATAATTTATTTTTAATTTTTAATTATGAAAAAAATATCTTAGAAATAAAGCGCAAAAAAAGAGGAAAAAATGAAAAAGAGATGTATTTAGAGATACTATTTACAACAGATGCAGAAACTATAGTTGATAATGAATTTGAGATAGAGAAGGAAAGACTAAAACAAAGAGGAGATTTAAGTGTACCTATTGCAGTAGAGAAATCACTTCCTTTATCTAATAAACTGGGGCTTCAGCAAGAGCCAGAAGTAGCCTTAAGGAAAACTATTAAAATTCCTGCAGGAAAAAAAGTAAGTATAACACAAATTATTTCTGTAAATGAAGATAAAATACAAGCAATTGAAAATTTGAGCAAATATGAGAATTTAGAAAATATCAAAAAAGCTTTTGAAATATCAAAAGCAAATATAGAAGCAGAATGTAGATATTTAGAAGTAAAAAGTAAAGAAATAGAGTTATATCAAAAAGTTCTGGGGTATATGTTATTTGATAATCCAATAAGATCAAGACAAATTAAAAAGATAAATATTTCAAATTATTCACAAAGTGAATTATGGAAATATGGGATTTCTGGGGATTTAAAAATTGTTTTAGTTAAAATAAGAGATATAAATGATACAGATGTAATAGAACAAGTTTTAAAAATGTATGATTTCTTTAGAAGTAAAAACATAAAAATAGATTTAGTATTTTTAGATGAAGAGTATCATAGTTATGAAAATTATGTATTAGAAGAAATAAATTCAAAAATTGAAGATAAGCATTTATCATATATGATAAACCAAAATGCAGGGATATTTATTTTATCAAAAAATGAAATGCCTAAAAAAGATATAGACTTATTAAACTTTATTTCATGCTTTACAATTGATACTCATAAAGGGGATTTGAGCCATATAATAAATGACTTAGAAGAAGAGTATTTGGCAAGTATCCAAAATATTCCAGATGAATATATTGATGAAAATAGTGAGGAAGAAAAATATAAATCAGAATACAATGTTTTAAAAAGTACAGATAATAAGTATTTCAATGAATATGGAGCTTTTTCACCAGATGGAAAAGAATATTTAATAAAAGTAAATAAGAATAATAGGTTGCCAACTGTATGGAGTCATATTCTCGCAAATGAGAAGTTTGGTAGTTTAATTACAGAAAATATGGGAGGATATACATGGTATAAAAATAGTAGATTAAATAGAATAAGTAGTTGGCAAAACTATGCATTTATAGATATTCCATCAGAAATAATATATTTAGAAGATTTAAAAACTAATAAAAAATGGTCATTAGGATTAAACCCTATGCCAGATGAAAATGATTATAATATAATTTACGGTTTTGGATATGCAAAATATATTCATGAATCTCAAGGGATTTTACAAGAACTTGAAACCTTTGTGCCAAAAGATGATTCAATAAAAATAAATATTTTAAAATTAACTAATAATACAATTGAAAGAAAAAAATTAAAGATAGTTTATTATATTAAGCCAGTTCTTGGAGAAGATGAAGTAAGTTCAAATGGTTATATTAAGATAAGCTATGATGATAATTCAAATATTGTTTTAGCTGAAAACCTATATGAACCAAATTTTAAAAGTAAGATATATGTAACAAGTTCAGAAAAAATCAAAAGCTTTACAGGAGACAAGAGATTTTTCTTAGGAAAAGGAGGATTATCAAATCCTGATGGATTAAGAAAAGTAAGACTTAATAATAGTTCGGGTTTTGGCAAACAAAATTGTATTGCAATCCATATAGAAGTAGAATTAGAGAGTATGAGCTCTAAAGAAATTCTATTAAATTTGGGAGCAGGTGAGTCTAGTTTAGATGCAAAAAATATTGCATACAAATATAGTAAAATATCAAATTGCAGGCAAGAAAACGAAAATATTAGAAAAATGTGGAAGGAAAAGCTTGAAAGATTACAAGTTTATACACCTATTGAATCTATAAATATTATTCTGAATGGATGGGTATTATATCAAACCATTACAAGTAGATTATTTGGAAGGACTGGATTTTATCAATCTGGTGGAGCTTATGGCTTTAGAGATCAGCTCCAAGATACGTTGTGTTTAAAATATATAAATCCGCAAATGATGAAAAATCAAATAATAAAACATTCAAAACATCAATTTATTGAGGGAGATGTTGAGCATTGGTGGCATGAAGAAACATCTCGTGGAATAAGAACGAGGTTTTCAGACGATTTGTTGTGGATGGTTTATGTTTTAGAAGAATATATTGATTGTACAGGTGATATTTCAATTTTAGAAGAGGAAACTTCATATTTACAAGGAAATATTTTGCAAGATAATGAAGAAGAAAGATATGATATATATCCAGAATCTAATGTAAAAGAAACAATGTATTATCATTCAATAAGAGCTATTGAAAAGTCTTTAAATTTTGGAGAAAATGGTCTTCCTAAAATTGGTACAGGTGACTGGAATGACGGCTTTTCAGAAGTTGGTAATAAAGGAAAAGGAGAAAGTGTATGGCTTGGATTTTTTCTTTATCATGTTATTCAAAGATTTTTGCCATATATTAGACAAAAGGGTGAAACTCAAAGATATGAAAAATATATCAAGATTTTATCAGATTTACAAATATCACTAAATAATAATGGTTGGGATGGCAGATGGTTTAGAAGAGCATATATGGATGATGGGAAAATTTTAGGAAGTATAGAAAATGAAGAATGTAGAATAGATTCAATTGCACAAAGTTGGGCAATAATTTCAGGGGCAGGAAATCAAGATAAACAAATAATTGCAATGGAAAGTTTAGAAAATCATTTAGTAGACAGAGAAAATGGAATAATTAAATTACTAGACCCACCTTTTAATGAAGGAGATTTAAACCCAGGATATATAAAAGCATATTTACCAGGAGTTCGAGAAAATGGTGGTCAATATACACATGAGTGTTGTTGTTAGCACCACTTTCTTGCAAATATGCTTGAAATCAAGCCAAAGTAAGAAAATGTACACAACAACAATACACCTATAAAATATTGATACTCTTACATATATATTACGAAAAAGTTCCGTAAACGGAAAAAATTCGTAATGAAATTATACAACAGATTACTCAAAATTTGCACAACAAAATAGTCAAAAAAAGCACAACACATATTGAAATTGAATAAAAAAGCACCGAAACATTTGACAATTGGCAAAAAAAATGCTAAAATATTACTAGATTATGAATAAAATATAAAAATAATCATAGAATAGTAATAAAGAGGTGAGAAAAATGAATTGCTATAATATGGTGTTAGAATATATAAATAATAATGAAAAAGGAATACCAATTTTTATTGAAGAAATTAAAGAATACATTATTAAATTTTATAATGAAAAAGATAAAGAAAAGGTTTTCAATAATGTCAAAGCAATTTTAAATAGAATGAATAAAGAAGGCATAATAGAAACAGCATATAAAGGAATTTATTATATTCCGAATGAAAACATATTTGGTAAGATGTTATTAGGAAACAGGCAAATCATTCAATATAAATATATAATGGACAAAGATGGAAATGTAAAAGGATATGTTACTGGAGCAAAACTTTTTAATGAAGCACATTTAACTACACAAGTTCCAAATATTATAGACATTGCAACAAATGAATGTAAAAATTTTAATAAATATGAAAACAAAAACTTAAATGTTATAATTAGAAAACCAAAAATTAAGATAAACAATGAGAATTATAAGTATTTGCAATTATTTGATTTAATAGAGAATAAAGACAATATTGGAATTGAAGTAGATAATCCAGATGAAATAATTTATAATTTCATTGAAGAAAACGAGTTAGATTTTGAAAAGATAATTAAATATGCTATGGATACAAAAAGTAGAACTGTAATAAACAAAATACTTGTCCTAGCAAGATAGGAGATGAAAATGAATTTACATTTAAACAAAGAACTATTTAGAGAATTTATAGATAACTTAAATACAAGAACTGGTATAGACTCAGACATTATTGAAAAAGATTACTATGTATGTACGATATTAAAAGAATTATCTAAAAATCAATATGAATTGAAGGCATATTTTAAAGGTGGTACAGCAGTTTATAAAATATTAGACACAATGAATCGCTTTTCAGAAGATATAGATTTAACAGTTAAAGTTATTCCTGAACAATCAAATACTAAAAATAAAAATAGACTAAAGGAGTCAGCTTTAGGCTATGAAATAGAAGGATTAGAATTATCAAAAGAAGAGTGCATTGATAACAAAGGAAGTGTTACAGGAATATACAGATATAATTCTATTTACGATGCTAGCAAAGATCCACTTCATAGAGCAGGAATTATACAAGTAGAAGCAACATCTTTTACTGTTAGTGAGCCTTATAAAAAATATAACATAGAGCCACTTATATATAAACTTGCTAATGATAATGAAAGAAAAATATTAAAAGAACAATTTGGAATATCAAATTTTGATATAAACATTATAAAGCTAGAAAGAATGTTTATAGATAAAGTTTTTGCAGCAGAGTTCTATTATATTAGAAATATGTATAAAGATACATCAAAGCATTTATATGATATAACAATACTAGCACAAACAAAGGAAATTAAAGAATTGCTACAAAACAAAGATGAATTAGAAAAGTTAATTTCATATAAAAGACAAGAAGAAAGTATTAGAAAAGGTGGAATTGATGCAAATATTAAAATTAAAGATTTTACATATTTGAAACAAGACTTTAATGAAGATTTACTAAAGGAATATGAAAATATGCAAAGCAAATATGTATTAAATGACAAATATAAAATAGAAATCAGTGAAGTAAAGAATACTTTAAACGAAATAATAAATAATAAAAATATAGTATAGACGAAATAAAAGAAGGAGATGTATATGAATTATAATTTTTGGGGATTAGATATAACAATGTGTTTTGGAAAAGATTGTCCAATAAAAAATGATTGTATAAGATATGTGGCAAAACCAGAAAAGTATCAAAGCTATTTTGAGGAAAGTCCATATAATGATGGAAAATGTACTTGTTATAAAGACTATAGAGAATATGATGAAAAATATATAAAAGAAATTTTTTAAAATGTAGATAGAAAAGGAGCAAATAATATGGAAATAAATGAAATAGTGGAACAATTAAAATACTATACAGAAGATTTACCAAAAGAGGCATTAAAAGAAGCAATTAAACATAAAGAAGAAATAACACCAAAATTACTAGAAATGTTAGAATATACAAAGAATAATCTGGAAAAAATTTATTATGAAGAAGACGAGTTTTTTGGCTATATTTATGCTATATTTTTACTTGCAGAATTTAAAGAAACAGGAGCTTTTCAATATTTAATAGATTTAATAAATAGAGATGAAGATGAAAATGAAGATATAGTTGATTATATTATAGGAGATGACTATCCTGAATATTTACCAAGACTTTTAGCAAGTACATACAATGGAGATGATAAAGCATTATTTGATATAATCGAAAATAAGGATTTAAATGAATTTGTAAGAAGCAGTGTACTTCAAACTTTTGCAATTTTATATCTTAATGGTATAAAAGATAGAAATTTTATAGTAAGTTATTTTAAGAAATTACTAGAAGCTAAAAAAGAGGAAGATAACTCATATTTGTATGAAGAGATTTTTGTAGAAACAGAACATTTAAGATTAATTGAATTAGAGGGTATTATAGATAAGATATTTAATCTTATAGAGGACAAAGAGGAAATACAAGAATTAAAAGATATATTTGCAAATGAAAGGTATAAGATTAACAAAAATTTGTATCCATTCAAGCCTTGTTATGAATACATATATGATACAGTAGGAATAATGGAAGAGTGGCAATGCTTTAGATATAGAGAAGATGAAGAATATGAACAATCTGATGATAATAAAGTTTGTGAATATATAATATCCAATAGGGTAAATAATATAGAAAATAATCATGATTTAGGAAGAAATGATTTATGCTATTGCGGAAGCGGTAAGAAATATAAAAAATGCTGCATGAATAAGGATAAATCAAAAGATATTGAAAAATTAGATTTTATAGATCATTGTATATCTAAAGCTGAATGGTATTTAAAAAGAGAAGAAACGAAAAAAGGACATGCTTTATATAGAATGGCTTGGTTTGATGTTAAAGATATATGTAAAGAAAATAACATTAAGAGTATAAGTGAATATGATGAAAAATATGAAGGATATGATAGTTTGTTAAATTGGCTTCAAGATTATGACAATTTATTGGAAATGTGCGATGAAGAAGATAAATTATATGAAAGACTTGAATTATGGGATAGCGTAGAAGAAATATTTGATTTGAAGAATGAAAAAAATTTGTATTGGAAAGAAAGAGCAATTAGAGAAAAAGCAAATACAGAATTTAGATTAGGCAATGAGGATAAAGCAACTAAAATAATTGAAGAATATTTAAATGAAAAAGAAAATTGGGTATGGGGATATATTGAAATGGCAGATTGGTATGATAATAAGAGAGATAAAAAACACTATAACCTAGAAAAAGCCAAAAATATTCTTTTAAAAACAGAACAAATTAAAGATATAGAAGATATGGATGCAGTATACGAAAGATTAGAAAGTATATACGATAAATTAGGAGATAAGGAAAAATCAAAGGAATATGATAAAAAATGGAATGAATATGTGCATAGAAAATAAGTTGAAAAGGAGTAAAATATGGTTACATTATCTAAAATAATAGAAGGATTAGAAATGATAGATGATATAAATGATTGCTATTATAATCCAGAAAAAGATGAAATATTTTTATCAAATATAGGAGAATATGGTGATTTATCAGAAGATGAAATAGATGAATTATTTGAAGAATCAATAATACTACCTACACAATATGAAATAAATGAATATCAAATGATGGTTGATTTTATTGATACAATAGATAATCTAGAAATAAAGAATAATTTACAACGACTAATACAGGGGAAAGGAGCATTTAGAAGATTTAAAGACTATTGTTTTGAAATGGATATAATCCAAGATTGGTATAAATATAGAGATGAAAAGTATAAAGAGATAGCAATTGATTGGTGCAAACAAAATGAATTAGAATATAAGTAAATATAAAAATGTGAAACAAAATTATATAAAAATTATAAAAAGTTTCACATTTGAGATAAGCCTTAAGAGTAAAAATCTTAGGGTTTATTTTTTGCCTTAAAACTATATTAAATGTGAATAAAAATGTCGCAGAATTGATTATGAGAAAAATTAAAAACAGAAGAAAGGAGAGTTATATGAGCAAACAAAAATTAAAAGGATTATGGATTCCAGCGGAAATTTTATTAAATAATAATTTATCAGACAAAGAAAAAATAGTATTATCAATGGTTTTATATTTAAGTGATGATACAGGAAGTTGCTTTGCAAGTAATAAATATATAGCAAGTATTGTAAATGTAACCTCCGATAGAGTTTCAAAAATAGTAAGTTCATTAAAAGAAAAAGGATATGTAGATGTTAATCTAAAATATAAAATAGATACCAAAGAAACTGAAGAAAGACAAATTATACCTATTACAGAAAGTATTAATAGGTATAGTGAAAAATACCTAGAGGGTATAGGTAAAAATAACTATTCAGGTAGTCAAAAAGAACTACCCCCTATAGGTGAAAACGACAAAGATATAATAAATAATATAAAAAATAAAAATAATTATAATAAGGAATTACAAATTAAAAAGAGTAATAAAGCTAACTTTGAACAGCGAGATTATACTGGCTTTGACTTTACTAAATTATATGCAAATGCTGATGCTTTTTTATAGTTACATACATTTGCATATATAAAATCAGCTACTAGAGTAGAAAACTACTTTGGAGCTGATTTTTTATCCTAAAATTGCGATAAAGCAAATTTAGGATAAATCAAAAAAATATTATGAAATATTTTTTTGAATAATGGGGTGTGGGGAAAAATTTTTCCCTGCCACAACTAACACTTTTTTGCGGTAGCATAAAAAAAGTGTTGTAGTTGTGTTACAATGTAAAGTTAAAAATAATGTAAAGTTGAATTTAAAAAGCATTGAAATAGCTATGTTTTTAAAACTTTAACT
>CADAHH010000004.1:0-167385 GCA_902787685.1 uncultured Eubacteriales bacterium
TGTTGGTTCTGTTACAGTTCCTGTAGTAAGTGGTGTTTTTGATATTTTTATATCTCCATTTCCTGTGCTGTCTGTTATTTCATATTTTGTACCATTTATTTCTGCATAATATACATCACCAATATTTGTACCTCTTACTATATCTATTTCTAATTCTGTTTGTCCATCTCCTAATTCTATTGATGCATCTCCATTTTTTAGTTTTATATCTTCTATGGCTCCTTTTTCAGATGCTGGCTGACTTCCCACTTTATAACCTTGATTTTTAACTGCTTCTACTACTTTTCCTAATGATACTTCATGGCTATAGTTTACAATATCATTTCCTATTTGATTTATGTATTCCATTTTTAGTACTTCTTCTATTTCCGCTCTTTCTGTCCTTTCCTTTGCATCTCCAGCTCTTGTTAAAATTCCATTATCCCCTGTTAACATTTGAATTGATATTCCTGCTAATATCAATAAAACAATGATCGTAACGACTAAAGCTATTAAAGTTATACCTGCTGATTTATTTTTATTATTTTTCATCTTTTTCATCCTCTCTGATAATATATTTTTATTAATTAACTTATATGAGGTATGAGGTCAGATGTCGGAGGTCAGACTTCTTACGTCCTACTTCCTACCTCTCACTTCTCACCCCTCACCTCTATATTATCATCGGATGACCTTTGTTTCTTATCTGTTTATAGAAGCCCTTGTGTGTGTGTGTGTGTGTGTGTGTGTGTTACAGCCCCAACGGTTACAGCTTTTTTCATTTTTGTATTCTCCTTTTCTTTTTTCTATTGTGTACTTTTCTCTTTAATTTGTATTTATTTTATTATTCATATACTTTTTTGTCAATACATTTTGTAAAAAACCAAAAGTACCGGGGAAATTTGGCTTCATGCCAAAAATCTCCGGTACCCTGTGACATGGTGCATTTCTATATTTCTTCTATATATATTTTATCTACTACTGCAACTATTGTGTATTTATGTAAGTTTTCTATGTCTTTAATTTCTTCATATTCACTATATTTTTCAATTTGCTCTTTTGCTTCTTTTTGTTTTTCTTCTAATAAATTCGCTTCACTCTTTTTTAAGTATTTAAATTCTATCATTATTGAATGATAACCTCTTGTTTGTTCTCTTGGTATTAATAGTAAATCTGGATAACTTCTTTCTACTTCTGCTTCTGATTTTACCCAATATAAATTTTTTAAATTCATTGCTATTGAGTAAAATATTATTTTTACATATTTTTCATCAAATCTTTCATAATCTCTATTTGATAAATTTGTTAAATAGTATTTTAATACTTCTACAATCTTATCAACTTTTCCCTCTAGCGCCATTTCTCTTGCCATTTGGCTGTAATCACTTTGTGGTGTTCTAAACTGTAATTCTTTTTGAAGAGTATTTAATAAATATTCAGAATAAAGCTCTCTCATTACCCTGTTTGGTATTACTAATTTTGGTTCTCCAAATTCTTCCCCCTTTATTGTTAAGTATCCTAAATAGAATAACATTGATATCATTTCTTGGTCTCGGAATCCTATTTCAGGGTTGAATTTCTCAGTTATTGGGCTTGTTATTCCTTCTCCTGATATTGTTTTTTCTATTATTCCGATTTTTTCTTCACCTTTGCATGTGTTTAACATATGTGATAATTTTGAATAGTCACTTGCTATATTTACATCTATTAAATTATCTGGTATTCTTTTTAACCTAGCATAGTCTGATAACAAGTATAAACACATATTTGAATTATACAAGTGTTCTTCTGCATGCATATTAAATTTATATCCATCATAATTTTCTTTCATTAATGGAAGAAGTTTTTCTTGTTCTGTTTTTGTAATTCCTTGTGATTCCATTAAATCTATTACTTCTTCTTCTGTAAATCCAAACATTTCGTTAAATTCTTGATCTCTTGTTATATCTTTTGAAATATTAAATCCAGATGTTAAACTATCTAGTGTTATTGGTGCTACTCCTGTTATAAATATTCTATCTACTACTGTCTCTGTTCCTTCTTTTAATATTTCATACCATTTTCTTACTTTTCCATTTTTAGATACTAAATTTTTAAAGTCTTCTGTATGAAAACCCAATAATTCATTTGCAAAATGGTCGTATTCATCTATTATTACATAGATTTTTTGTCCATTTTTTTGTGCTCTAAAAGCTTCAAATATACTACCTAACATTGCTTCTGCTGTTTGGTTTTTATTAATATAGAACTCCATTTTATAATCGTTAACAAATCTCTGTATACCTATTATAACTTTCTCTTTAAAACCTTCCATTGTTGATTCTTGTGTATCTGTACTTATTCCTGAGAAATTAAATTTTAGTATGTAATAGCTATTTTTTAATTTTGTAGGATTTTTTCCTATATATGTCTCTCCAAATAATTCTTCAAATTTTTCTTTTTTTAACAAATTATAATAATTTTCCAAAACACTTGTAAATAGTGTTTTTCCAAATTTTCTTGGACGTAGAAACATTATTGTTGAATTTGTTAAATTTTCCATTTTTTCAATATATGCAGTTTTATCAATATAATAATATCCATCCTCTATTAATTTTTCATAATTACTTATTCCGTTTGGTAATTTCTTCATTTGATTTACCTCCTACCACTTGTTTAAGACAATTATATTCTACTATAACACAAAGAAAAAAACAAGAGTAATTTTACAAATGGGAAAATTCCCACCTTGAAAATTACTCTATTATTTTAAAACTCAACCTTCTGTTTAACCCAATCTTCAACTTCATCTATTGGAATACGGATTTGTTCCATTGTGTCTCTATCTCTAACTGTAACTTGATTGTCTTCTAATGTATCAAAATCAACTGTTACACAATATGGTGTTCCTATTTCATCTTGTCTTCTATATCTTTTACCAATTGAACCTGTTTCATCAAAATCTACCATAAATGATTTGGATAGTTTATCATGTAATTCAATTGCTTTTTCTGATAATTTTTTTGATAATGGAAGAACTGCAACTTTATATGGTGCTAAAGCTGGATGTAAGTGTAATACAATTCTTGTATCATCTTCAGCAATTTGTTCTTCATCATAACTATTACATAAGAACATTAAAACTAATCTATCAGCTCCAACAGATGGCTCTATTACAAATGGTACATATTTTTCTCCTGTTTCAGGATCTTGATATGTTAAGTCTTGTTTTGTAGCTTCCATATGGCGTGATAAGTCATAATTTGTTCTATCTGCTATTCCCCATACTTCACCCCATCCAAATGGAAATTGATATTCTATATCAGCTGTAGCTTTTGAGTAGAATGATAATTCTTCTTTAGTGTGATTCCTAAATCTAATATCTTCTTCTTTTGCACCTAAGCTAAGTAAGAAGTTTTTACAATAGTCTTTCCAATATTCATGCCATTCTAAATCTGTATCAGGCTTGCAGAAAAACTCTATTTCCATTTGTTCAAATTCACGTGTTCTGAAGATAAAATTTCCTGGAGTTATTTCATTTCTAAATGCTTTACCTTGTTGGCAAATTCCAAAAGGTAATTTTCTTCTAGTAGTTCTTAAAACATTTTTAAAATTTACAAATATTCCCTGTGCTGTTTCTGGACGAAGATATATTTCAGATTTTGCATCTTCTGTAACACCTTGGAATGTTTTGAACATAAGATTGAATTTTCTAATACTTGTGTAATTAAGTTTTCCACAATTTGGGCACACTATGTTATTATCATTTATATATTTAACAGTTTCTTCATCTGTCCAACCATCTGCAATAACATCTTTTCCATTTTTTGCAGCCCATTCTTCTATTAATTTATCTGCTCTATGACGAGTTTTACATTCTTTACAATCTATTAATGGATCAGTAAAACCTGCAACATGTCCAGTAGTTACCCAAACTTGTGGGTTCATTAGGATTGCTGCATCTAGACCAACATTATATTTATTTTCCTGAACCATCTTTTTCATCCATGCTTTTTTTACGTTGTTCTTTAGTTCAACACCAAGTGGACCATAATCCCAAGTATTTGAAAGCCCTCCATAGATTTCTGAACCTGGATATATATATCCTCTTGCTTTACATAAATTAACTATTTTTTCCATTGAATCTAGCATTTTAATTTCCCCTTTTTGTTCTTTTATTGTGATGTTTTCTGTTATATCACATTTTTTTCATTCTGGCAAGAGATGTTTCAAAATTGTTAAAAATTTGTAACATTAAAGTCATAATTATAGTTTTATTGCAATAATTATTTTCTTAATCAATTGTTTCAAATTTCTAATTCTAATATATTTCCAAATTTTTCTTTTCTTTAGTTCTTTTTTATAAAATCTCTTTTCTTCTCCTTTCAAGTCTTTTACAACTGTTAACATACTATTTACAGCATATATTTCAAAATTTTCTTTTGTTATTTTTTGAAGGTCTATTTCATTTACTTCTTTGATTAAATTATCAAAATGTTTTATTTTATCTTGTAGTTTTTTTCTTGTTTTTTCACTATTGTTTTCTCTCATTATACTATTTTTGCTTTGTACATAATAATACTCTCTTTTATCTATCGAAACAAATGATTTTGCATTAAGTATAATAAGTGGCATAGTTGCAAAATCTTCATGATACGTCCCACTTGGAAATTCTATCATCAAATCTTTTTTTATTGCATAATTCCAAAGGCAATCTATCAAATTATCTTTTCCAAATAAATTGTTAAATCCTTGTTCTCCACTTGTTACATCAAATTCTACACTTTCAGGTTTTAATACTTCTTTTTGATTTTCATCTACAAAAGTTACATTCCATTTTATTAATTTTATCCCCTGTAATATATATTTTTCAATGTCTTTTAACAAATTTTCAGATATGTAGTCATCACTATCAACAAATATTAGATATTCCCCTGTAGCCATCTTAACACCATAATTTCTTGTATCAGCAACACCAGAATTGTCTTTTTTATAATATTTAATTCTTAAATCATTTTCATAACATTTAATTACTTGTTCTGTATTATCAGTTGAGCCATCATCAATAACAATTATTTCATACTCTATGTCTGTATTTTGATTTAATATAGAATCTATTGCTCTTTTTATAGTATTTGCACTATTATAACTTGGTATAATAAAACTAATCATAAAAACTCCTTTTTTAATTTTGGGACACACTTTCTATTTGGGGACTGTCCCATTTTGAAAATGGGACACACTTTAAGAAAATACTTCTTCCAGTTTTTCCAATATTTCTTCATTGTATTTTTTAGCATCAAATTTCTGCATATTAAAACCTTTATCTAAATATTCCTTCATGCCTGTATATATTCCTTCTTCACTTTTTTCTACAACTATTCCGAATTTTTCTTTTACATCTTGGTTACTATCTGATACATCTGTTGTAATAATTGGCTTTCCTAAAATCATACTTTCGATAAATACAACTGGATATCCTTCATAGTCTGATGACATGAGTAAACAATCAGATTTTGCTAAATATGGATATGGATTTTTTTTAGCACCTAGAAACTCTATATTTGATACTCCTTCAGCTTGTTTTTTATATTCTTTATTATCAGGCCCATCACCTACAAATAATACTCTAAAAATATATCCTTCTTCATTTAATCTTTTGGTTGCACTTATTATTCTACTTAATTTTTTTTGTGCTTCAATATGTCTTCCTAAATTAATAAATGTAACTATATTTTCTCTTTCTTCAAAACCTACTGCTAGTTCTTTTGATTTTTGAATTATTTTATTGTAATCTATTAAATTATTGCACTTTATACATTTATCTTTTTGACTTTCAAAATATTTTATAAAAATGTTTTTATCATTTTCAGATACAAAAACTATTTTTTTGAAATTTTCAATCTTAACTTTTTTGAAAAAATCTTTATATTTTTCTACATCTCCTTTGTAAAAATTTAAATAATCATTATGTACCCATAAAGCTGAATTTTTACTTGCTGTTCTCGCTACAAAACTAGAAGAATAACTATATGTTGCATAACTTGCGGAAAAATCAAATCTGTTTTTATATCTTAATTTAAAAATCTGTTGCTTTATGAAATTTATTGCTTTTCTAATTAAGACTATTTTAAAGGTACTTGGCCTATATTTTATTATTTTTATATTCTCTGGAACTTCACTTAAAAATATGCCTTCTTTCTTTTCTAAAACTAAAGTGATATCATATTTGTCTTTGATATTTTTCAATAATGTAATTAATGCTGTTTCAATTCCGCCAACATCCATTGAATAGGCTGAAAATAAAATTTTTTTCATAGATTTTTCCTTTCTTCTTTATAAGGTAAATTAATATGTAAATTTTTATAGCGACGAATGTGATTGGAGGTCGCGTTAGAGAGTGTTAATTTAATAAACTGAGGAAGCGATGGCTTGCGAAGCAAGAGCAGCGAGAGGCTCGGTTTATTAAATGTTACACTCTCTAGAGACCGTATTGAGCCGAGGAGCGAAAAAAAGTTATATATTAATTTACCAATATTAAAAATCAAATATTTTCAAATGCAGAATTTATCGAACTTTGTCTATATCCTTTTTTTAATAAATACATTTTTATTTCATCTTTTTCCATTTCTTTAGTCTTTTTTATAATAATATTAATAGCAGACTTAATTTCATACTCTTCAAGTTCTTCCCTGTTTTCATAAAAAAAATCCTCTATTAAATTTTTGTCTAATCCTTTTGATATCAATTTAAATTTTAACTCTTTATTTGATAGATTTTTTAATATTTTAAAATTATTTACTATTTTTTCTATATATTCTTCATCATCAATATATTTTGCATCTTTTAAATAATCTATAATATCTTCAAACATTTCTTCATCAAATTCATTTTTGAATTTCTGTCTAACTTCATATTCTGTTCTTCTTTTATATACTATATATTTCAAGATTTTTGTTTTTGCTTTATCAAATTCATCAATTGTATACATTTTCTTACCTTTCTTTTTTTCTTATTTTACTATAAATCCAAATTATATGCAAATTTTTTTCGAAAACTATTGACAAACATAAAAAATTATTATATACTTTTTTGTGTTGTATAAATGCTCCCTTAGCTCAGTTGGTCAGAGCAACCGGCTCATAACCGGTGGGTCCAAGGTTCGAATCCTTGAGGGAGCACCAAAACACCCTAGCATATAGCTAGGGTATTTTTTAATAATTATTAATATTTATATTTGGATAAGCCCATTTTTTCCCTTTTTCGGAAAATTGATATTCCAAAGTATGATCTTGTTTAAATGTTTTTTCTCCTTTCAAAAAGTATCTATATTTGATTTCGTTGTTAGTTCTTCCATTTCCTCCTATTATAATAGGATCATCCCATGTTACATCAACCTCATACCACACATTATTTAGTTTTATACAATTCCATGCATGATTTTCAGTTTGCCCTGAACTATTTGTTGCTGTACCTTGCATCAATTCACACTCATACCCTGCACAATTTGCCAAATACTTAAAAGCTTTTGCATATCCTTCACAAACACATTTTTTTCCAACTAGAGCTCCATATATAGTATAACTACCTATTTGTTGATAAGATGAGTCATATTCTATATTATTTATTAAAAAATCATGTAAATATAAAATGTTTTGATAGTCATTTCCTTTTAAGTTGCTTAAAATTCTATTTTTTTCGTTTTCTATTAAAGAAGAAGCATTCTCTATTTTTTCTATAGACTGAAATTCATTTGATAAATAATTTGAATCTTTAGCAGCAGATATATAAACATTGTATGATGTTTTAAAAAATTTGGATGTAGATTCAATATTTAGATACATTTTATTTACATCCAAATAAAAAACATCAACATTATCATGTGTAAAAGCTTCTATTGCAGATTGATAATCATCTCCAAGTATATCTGCACCATTTTCTTTAGATAGAGTTTCTGTGAAAACATCTTTATAATTTATTACATAGTTACCTTTTTTTAAATTTTGCTTATTATTCATTAATCCATCATATATTATTTTTTGATTATTATTAAGTTGGCTATAAAAAAAATTAGTATCCTGCTTTTGATTAATGTTTGATGGAATTTGACTTATTGGCTTTTCTCTTACAATATTTTCTGAAATCAAATCTCCAATACTTAGAGTAGAATTAACTGTATTTTTTTCTATGTCAGGATCTTCTGTATAAATTTTATCCACAGTATAAACTGATGGCTCTGATATTTCTCCAAAGAATTCCTCATAAATAAAATAGCCAAAAACTATTATTCCCAATAAAAGAATTACTAATATAAAAAAAAGAATCATACTAAAAAATTTCTTTTTCATTATTACTCCTTATGTATATCTTATACTTTAAAATATAAAAGAGACAATAACATCTTATTATTGCCTCTTTTATATATGTAATATATTTTATAATTTTTTATAATCATTTATTTTCTTATATGAGTAAACAGCTGATATACCACATAATACAACTATTAAAGTAACCATTCCTTTTGAATCTGATAAACCAGTTTTTGCTAGTGTGTCAGTATTTGTCACACTTCTATTAACAACATTATTATTTGTATTATTAAGAATATCATTTGTTGTTATTGATGAATTACCTATACTATTAGTATTTGCAGTATTTGTATTATTAGTATTTGTATTTTCAATACCTGAAAATAATGGTGTATCTGTATTTGTATTTGTTGCTTGTTGTTCACTTGATGATGTGTTAGAATTTTCATTTGATGATTCTTCTGTTGCTGTTATTGCAAAAAATGGATCTTCATCTTCAGCATAAACTAAATTTGAAAATGTAAGCACTAATCCAATGCTCATTACCAATATAAATAATTTTTTTAACATTTTAACATTTTTCATTTTTAATAATCTCTCCCTTATTATCAATTTGAATTAATCTTCCATTTGTTAACTCATCTTCTATTTTACAACATTTTTTAACAGATGTCAAATGTTTTTTTATTTTTTTTACATTACAATTAGATTACGATAACATTTCATTTCTGTTACAAAAAAATTGTTTCATAAATAATCTACTATTTTTTAACATTTTTCTATACATTAAACTTAAATAATACTATATCTCCTTCTTGCATTATATAATCTTTTCCCTCTTGCCTTACTAATCCTTTTTCTTTTGCTTGTAACATTGAACCTTCTTTTATTAATTCATCATAGGAAATAACTTCTGCTTTTATAAAACCTCTTTGAATATCCGAATGTATTTTTCCTGCAGCAACTGGCGCAGTAGTTCCTTTTTTAATTGTCCATGCTCTAACCTCAGGCTCTCCTGCTGTTAAAAATGACATTAAGCCTAATAAACTATAACTTCTTTTTATTAATGTATCTAAACCAGACTCAGGAATTCCAAGTGCTTCTAGCATCTCTTTTTTATCATCTTCTTCTAATGTTGATATTTCCTCTTCTATCTTAACACATAATGTTACTACCTCTGATTTTTCTTTATTAGCGTATTCTCTAACTTTTTTAACATTTTCATCGTTTTCAATATTCTGTAATTGTTCTTCAGACACATTTGCAATATAAATAAATGGCTTATTTGTAAGCAAATATAAATCTTTTAGTATTGGTAGTTCTTCTTCATTATATTCTAAATTTCTTGCTGGTATTCCTGCTTCTAAAGCTGTTTTTATTTTATTCAATAAATCTATTTCAATTTGATATTTTTTATCAGCTTTAAGCATTTTGGTTGCTCGCTCTAGTCTTTTTTGAATAGTTTCTATATCTGCAAAAACAAGCTCTAGATTAATAGTTTCTATATCTCTAATTGGATCAACACTTCCATCTACATGAACTATATTTGAATCATCAAAGCATCTAACAACTTCTGCTATAGCATCTGTTTCTCTAATATGTGATAAAAATTTGTTTCCTAGTCCTTCTCCTTTACTTGCACCTTTAACCAATCCTGCAATATCAACAAATTCTACAACTGCTGGTGTTACTTTTTTAGTATTATACATTTTTGCTAACACTTGTAGTCTTTCGTCTGGAACTGCAACTACTCCAACATTCGGCTCTATTGTACAAAACGGATAATTTGCACATTCTGCTCCAGCTTTTGTAATACTATTAAACAAAGTACTTTTACCAACATTTGGCAATCCTACTATTCCAATTTTCATTTTTACACATCCTACTTCCTGTATATAAGTTACTAGTTAATCTTATAAATATATATTTTATCATTTCGTTTGGTGTCGCAATTTTCATATGTTCAATTATATAATAAATTATATAATTGAACTATATATGTCAATTGCTCCAGTCGTCCTGCGCTTCGCTCCGGTTTGCTGTCCATTGTTAAGGCTCTGCCTGTTACAATGGCAGTATGCAGTAGCTGCTCGCCTTACGCACTCCACTCTAAAATATATATTTATAAGATTAACTAGTAACTGATTGTAACATTTTTAATAAAAAAAGTCAATAAAATCTTGATTTTTTAACTATTATTATGTATAATACAAATTGTTTGTATATGCCTTCATAGCTCAGTCGGTAGAGTGCTACCTTGGTAAGGTAGAGGTCACGGGTTCGATTCCCGTTGTAGGCTCCAAATGTGCGACTTTACAAGTCGCAATGAATAATGAATAATGAATAATTAAAAATGAAGAATCTCAATAAAATAAATAAGAGCACATTTGGAATTATTCACTATTCATTTTTAATTATTCATTGTTCATTAAAAATTTTTCAACCCTAATGATATTTATAAACATATCTTCTACTATTATTCACTCTTAATTTTTTATTCTCTTTTTTGGTTTTCAATCTGTTTTTGGAAGGTGTCCCCAAAAACATCCCCAAAAACATCTTTTTCATCTAATCTTTCATAAAACCAGTCTGTACTTTCTTTGTATTTTTCGGGATTATCTGCTTTTCTTAAATCCTTGTTTATTGATAATAATATTAATAAATCCAATATTGTAAAAACTTCTTGTAAAACAAAATCATATACTAAAAATGTAAGGTTTAACACATTTGAAACATTGGATAAAAGTGTTATTAAATCATATATAAGTAACCAACCTATTGGTATCATAGCGAAAATAGTAAACCTTTTCGATTTATCTTCATCATAAATTGACATATAATGTCTTGCCATAAATATAAAAACAATAGAAAGAATCTCAAAAATCATTCCAAAATCAAAATCCCCAAACATAAGCGGTACTATATAACTAAGTAAACTTATAATAGTTAAACCAATACAAGCCTTTGTTTTATTTTTTGCCTTATCTATGTTTACATTTTTTACAAATTCTTTTTCTGTATCAGTCATTTTTTAATTCTCCCAAATTTTTAAAATTTCATATTTTCTTCTTCATCAAATAAAATTGCATCATCTTTACTTAATCTATCTCGTTTTTCTTGAATTTTTGAGGCTTTGGATATTTGATAAATTAATAAAATTATCAGTAAAACATTAATTCCTACCAGTACATACATTCTTATACTAAATACATTATATGCTTTTACACATTCATCAATATAGTATTCTTTTTCTGTTTTCATTTTCACACCAGTAAATCCTACATCAAATTTAGATTTTATATCTGTAGTTTTCTCACCATTTTCCTGTGTATATATTTGTTCAAATTTACTTTCTGTATAAGTTGAATTCAAGTTTGCTTTTATTCCAAAAAATATCAAAATTGTAAATATAGCAACTAATAGTATAACAATCAGCCTTTTTATAAGTGTATTTTTATTTTTTGAAAAATAATTAGCTAACAATATAATACTAACTAATGCCAAATCTATTATTATATATGTGTTCACAATTATCCTTTTTGTTTCTTCTAAAGGATCAATCACAGAGGGTTTATATGTTGTTAAAAAAGTTATACCTGCAATAATAAAAATAATAATTGCAGCTATCATTTGGAATATCACATAGGTATTATCTAAAGGAATATAGTAATACATTCTAATTAATCTTCCTCTATAATACATTCTACCATTATGTCTATTATCATTATTATCTAATCCATGTCCCCCACCTAGACCGCCACCGAAAGAGGAAAATCCTCCTCTACCCATATATGCCATAAAAATCTTTCCTTTCAAACTTATTTATATCAAGCTTTCATCATTGATAATTCATCTTTTGTTGTATATTTTATCATATTAATTATTTTGAATCTACACTTTAGAATAAAAAAATCATTTTGGAATCACTCCCAAAATGAAATTTTTTTATCTTTTAAACTTTTTTGAACATCTATTACTCTTTGATTAGTTGAACCTCTCCATTTTAGATTTGGATTATGCATTTCATCTACATATCTTCCATCAACTAAAACATCAACATATTTCATAACTTCTTTATCTTTTAAATCCTCATCAAATTTGAATCCTGACCATATCCAAAGATTTTTATTTGGATATTTTTCTTTAAATGCTTTTGCAAGTTTAGTTGTTCCGTCTATGTTTTTAGGATGCATAGGTTCTCCACCTAATATTGATAAACCTTTTATATAATCTTGATTACATAGATTTAAAACTTCATCAATTGTACCTTGAGTAAACTCTTTACCATTTTCAAAACTCCAGGTTTCAGGGTTGAAACAATTTTTGCAATGAAATTCACATCCTTGCATAAAAACTGATACCCTAACTCCAGGACCATTTGAAATGTCCATTTTTCTAACTATATTATATTTCATTTTCTGCCTCCACTTCTATGAAAATTTATCAAACACATCAAAATATTATCATTCACAACTTAATAAATATATATTTTATCATTCCGTTTGGTGTCGCAATTTCCTTATGTTCAATTATATAATGAATTATATAATTGAACGATATCTGTCAATTGCTCCAGTCGCCCTGCGCTTCGCTCCGGTTGGGCGGCTTACGCACTCCATTCTAAATTATATATTTATTAAGTTGTGATTTGTAAAATCAAAATATCAAGTTAAAAAAGAATTAAATTTTGGCAATTTATTATTTTCCAAACAAATCAAAAGCGAGTATTGCTTATTGATTACTTTCTGTTAAAAAAGAATTAAATTTTGGCAAGGCAAAATCTTACGAAAAAAGCGGAGTGTACATATAGTACATGAGCATTTTTAAGTAAGATTTTAACACAGCCAAAATTGTAATTATTTTTTAACACGCATTTTTGTTGTCTATGTGTAGAACTCTCTCCTTAATCTCCTGCGTCCTTCCCTTATTCCAGAAATTAGTTCCAATATATCCACATGTTCTTCTTGCAACATTTAATAAATTATGGTCTCTATTTCCACAATTTGGACAATACCATTCTAAATTATCATCTACAAGAATTTCTCCTGTATATCCACATTTTTGACAATAATCTGATTTTGTATTAAGTTCTGCATACATAATATTATCATATATGAATTTAATTAATTCAATAACAACATCTAAGTTGTTTTGTAAATTAGGAGTTTCAACATATGAAATTGCTCCTCCTGGGCTTAGTCTTTGGAATTCACTTTCTAATTTTAATTTTGTAAATGCATCAATCTCTTCAAATACAGGAACATGATAAGAGTTTGTTATGTAGTTTTTGTCTGTTATTCCTTTTACAACACCAAAACGTTCTTTTAAGCATTTTGCAAATTTATATGTAGTAGCTTCAATAGGAGTTCCATAAACAGAATAATCTATGTCTTCATCTGCTTTCCATTTTTTGCAAGCTTCATTTAAATGTTCCATTATTTCTAATCCAAATTCTTTTCCTTCACCATTATCTGTATGTGATTTTCCTGTCATATATTTAACACATTCATATAAACCTGCATATCCAAGAGATATTGTTGAATATCCATGATGAAGTAGCTCATGAATAGACTCACCTTTTTCTAATCTTGCTAATGCTCCATTTTGCCATAATATTGGAGCCACATCACTTGTAACATTACTTAAACGTTTATGTCTTAATTGTAATGCTCTATGACATAATTCTAATCTTTCATCAAATATTTTCCAGAATTTATCCATATCTTGTTTAGAAGATAAAGCAACATCAGGTAAATTTATTGTAACAACACCTTGATTAAATCTACCATAGTATTTTCCTTTTCCTTCAACATAGTTTTTAGCTTTAGCTATATTTCCTAATGACATAGCTCTATCTGGAGTTAAGAAAGATCTACATCCCATACAAGGATAACATTCTCCTTCTCCATATTCATTTTTCTTTAATTCTTTCATTACTTTTTCAGAAATATAGTCAGGAACAAGTCTCTTAGCTGTACATTTTGCAGCAAGTTTTGTTAAATACCAATATTTACTATTTTCATGTATATTGTCTTCTTCAAGAACATATAATAATTTTGGAAATGCTGGAGTAATGTATACACCTTTTTCATTTTTGAAGCCTAGAATTCTTTGTTTAAGGAATTCTTCTATTATCATTGCAATTTCTTCTTTGTATTCATCTGACTCTCCAAGATATAAACATACACTTAAAAATGGTGCTTGTCCATTTGTATTAGTCATAGAATTTACTTGATAATTAAATGTTTGAACTCCATCTTCTATTTCTTTTCTAGTGTCTTCTTTTGCAAATTTTTTGCATTGATCTTCTGATAAATTTCTGCTTTTATATTTTTTATAATATTTTTCATAACTTGCTCTAGCAAATGGTGCTAAATGTGAAACTGAAACTGTTGCACCACCATAGCTAGATGATGTAACTGCTAAAATGATTTGTGTAGCAATTGTTGCTGCAGTTATAAATCTATGTGGTTTTTCTATCATAACACCATTTATAACTGTTCCATTTTGTAACATATCATCCAAATTTATTAACTCACAGTTGTGAAGAGCATTTTGTGCAAAATAATCTGCATCATGAAAATGTATAATTCCTTCATCATGAGCTTTAACAACATCTTCAGGCAACAAAAATCTTCTAGTTATATCTGTACTTGTTATACCTGCTAAATAATCTCTTTGAGTTGTTACAACAGTAGCATTTTTATTTGAATTTTCTGTATTCCAATATTCATTTTCTCCATCAATTAATTCCTTAATTGTTTGGTCTGTTGTATTTGCTTTTCTAACTAATTCTCTTGTATATCTATATGTAATATATTTTTTTGCTAATTGATATTTATCAAACTCCATTAATTTTTCTTCTATGATATCTTGAATATCTTCAACAAGAATTCTTTTTTTATTTAAATCTTCAATATATTTAATTATTTCTTGTATTTCATTCTCTGTTGCTCTTTCTTTTGGTCTAACCTCTACATTTGCTTTTTTGATTGCTGTTTCGATTTTTGAAGGATCATAATCTACTATATGTCCATCTCTTTTTACTATTTTCATTTTTCCTCATTCCTTTCTATATTTCTTTTGCTGTTCAATTATGATTTTACAATTCAGTACGATATATAAATTGGCTTTTTTATTTTATACCTTTTTATCTTTCACAATTATTATTTCAATATTGCGGGCGATTAAAATCGCCCCTACATTTTCCTATCGATTTTTATTTTCTACTGAATAGTAATAATTTATATTCAATTTTTCTTTCTTGAACGTATAAATTATAAAAACAACTTAAGAAAAAAATAAAGGTGCTATTGCAACTATTTTTAAAATATGTTAAAATGTTTTCGGTGATAGAAATGAAGACTCCTTTTCAGCGGTATGACTGCGTTACAGAAAACTAAATTATTTAAGTTATTAGGAACACATACTTATACATATTCCGCAAAGCAAGAAATACTGCCTACTTTAAAAACTGAAAATATAATTTGTATATTATTAGAGGGTTTTGCTCAAATTATTAACATAAATTACAATGGTGAAGAAAATATAATTGAAAATTTATATGAAGAAAACATCTTTGGAACAAATATTTCAGACATAAATAATAATGAGTATCAAATTCGAGCTATAGAAAACTGTAAGATTTTAGTTATTGATTATAAAAAACTTTCTGAAGCTAATTTTACTAGTTATAATTACTATAATATTTTTATAAATAATCTGTTTGATATAATCAATACTAAATTAAAAGAAAAAAATGATAGAATAAGAATTTTAAGTAAAAAAAGTATTCGAGAAAAATTATTAGAATACTTTAAAACTCAATATCAAAAAACTCATTCTAAATTCATTTATCTTCCAAACAGTTTTAAAGATTTAGCAGATTATTTTGCAATTAATAGGTCTGCTATGTTTAGGGAATTAAAGAATTTAAAAGAGGAAAATTTTATCAAAATTGATGGAAGAAGGATTACATTGTTGTATATACCATAAAATAAATAATTTTGTTCATTTTGCGGGCGATTAAAATCGCCCCTACCTCAAAAAAGGAGTTTATTTGTAATTTGATTACAAATAAACTCTTTTTATTATACTAACATTAAAATTGCCATAGGGCTATTGTCGCCTCTTCTAGGCTCAGCTTTAACTATTCTTGTATATCCACCTTTAACATCTACATATTTTGATGCTATTTCATTGAATAATTTTGAAGGTAAATCAATATTTTTTCCATTTTCATCTTTAACTTTATTGATCATTGTCATTATTCTTCTTCTAGCATTTAGTCTTGATGGCATATCTTTTTGTCTAGATTCAGTAACTTCTTCTTTAACAACTTTTAGGTATTCTTTACCATTTTTGCTTTTTACAAGTTCAGTCATTTTATTTCCTTTTGAATCTAGTTTTGCTTTAACAACTTTTACATCAACCATTTCAAAGTTATCTTTTTCTTTAACAGCTAATGCTATAATAGAATCAACTATTTTTTTTACCTCTTTAGCTCTGGCTTCTGTAGTTTTTATTTTTCCATACATAATTAAATCTGTTGCTAATGTTTTTAACATTGACATTCTAATATCTGTTTTTTTACCTAATTTTCTATTAGCCAATTTAGTTCAACCTCCTTGTCTATTTTTATGGGTATATCCCTATTTTATTTTTTAATTTAGAATTCTTATTCTTCCTCTGGAGCAAAATCTAATCCTAGACCATGTAATTTAGCTATTACTTCATCTAATGATTTCTTTCCTAAATTTCTAACTTTCATCATATCAGAAATAGTTTTATTTGCTAAATCCTCAACAGTAGAAATTCCTGCTCTCTTAAGGCAATTGAATGATCTTACTGATAATTCCATTTCTTCAATTGATTTTTCAAGTATTTTTTCTTTTTGGTCTTCTTCTTTTTCAACCATTATTTTTGTGTTTTTAGTAGCTTCTGATAAATCAATAAATAGTTCTAAATGTCCTGTTAATATTTTAGCAGCTAAACTAAGTGCCTCATAAGGCTTTAAGCTACCATCTGTCCAAACTTCAATAACTAATCTATCTAAATCAACCATTTGTCCAACTCTTGTGTTTTCAATTTGATAGTTAACTTTTTTAACAGGAGTATAGATTGAGTCTATTGGAAGAACTGATATATCTTGATCTGGTCTTTTATTCTTTTCTGCTGGAACATATCCTCTTCCTTTATTTGCAGTAAGTTCCATAACTAAATGTCCACCTTCTGCAACTTGAGCAATATGTAAATCAGGATTTAAAACTTCAACAGTTCCATCTGATTGTATATCTGCTGCTGTAACTTCACCTTCTCCTTTAAAATCAATATGTAAAGTTTTTTCCATTTCTTCATCATTAAATTTTAATCTAACATTTTTTAAATTAACTATTATATCTGGTACATCTTCTACTACATTTGGAATACTTGAAAATTCATGTAACACACCATTTATCTTAACAGAAGTTAAGCTACATCCAGGAAGTGAAGAAAGTAATATTCTTCTTAAAGAATTTCCTATAGTAACACCATAACCTCTTTCTAATGGTTCACATACAAATTTTGAGTAATTATTTTCATCATCAATTTTAATACATTCAATATTTGGCTTTTCAAATTCTATCATTATTTAACCTCCTTGATTAGAAGTTAGAAATTTCTAATTCTAATCTCTAATCTCTAATATCTAATTTCTAACTACTATTTAGAATATAGCTCTACTATTAAATGCTCTTCGATTGGGAAGTCTATATCTTCTCTATTAGATAATCTTAATACTTTCCCAGATATTTTCTCAACATTTCTTTCTAACCATTCAGGAACTGCCATTGTTTTTGTAAGTTCTATAGCTTGTTTGATAGCTCCACATTCTTTTTTATTTTCTCTAATTGTTATAACATCACCAGCAGAAACTAAATATGATGGTATATTTACTTTCTTTCCATTTACTTCGAAATGAGCATGATTAACAAGTTGTCTAGCTTGTGGTCTTGTAGCTGCAAAACCTAATCTATAAATAACATTGTCTAATCTGCTTTCTAATATTTGAAGTAGTAATTCACCTGTTCTTCCTTTTTTAGCTGATGCCATATTGAAATACTTTCTAAATTGTTTTTCTTGTACTCCATAAATAAATTTTAATTTTTGTTTTTCTTTTAATTGTACAGCATATTCAGAAATCTTTTTATGTGCTCCTGCAGCATTTTTACGATTTGTTTGTTTATCAACACCAATTGTCATAGGGCTTATTCCCAAATATCTGCATCTTTTTAGTTTAGGATCTCTAGATCTTGACATTTTATTATTTCACCTCTTTATATTTTATTTAAATTTAATTTTATTGCTTTTTTATATAAGCTATTTTTATTGCACTGTTTACAATTCATAGATATTTTATTTTTGCAACATTGCTTTCATTGTAGATGTACAATACCGCTGTTGCTATCTATAACTGTGAATTGCAATACTTGGTAACTATACTCTACGTTTTTTTGGTGGTCTACAACCATTATGTGGAATTGGTGTTTCATCTTTAATTGAGCTTATTTCTAATCCTGCACCTTGTAATGATCTTATTGCTGCTTCTCTACCAGCTCCAGGGCCTTTAATAAATACTTCAACTAATTTCATTCCATGTTCCATTGCTTTTTTTGCAGCTGTAGTAGCAACTTCTCCTGCAGCAAAAGGTGTACTTTTTCTTGAACCTTTAAATCCAAGTACTCCACTACTACACCAAGAAATAACATTACCAAATGTATCTGTAATAGATACTATAGTATTGTTAAAACTAGCATTAACATGTGCACATCCTTTTTCTATGTTTTTTCTATTTCTCTTTGTAACTGTTTTTCTTGTTACACTTTTAGCCATTATCTTAACTAACCTCCTTTTATGATATTCTATTTAGTGTATATTAAATTAAACTATTTTGTTTCTTTTTTACTTTTGCTAACAACTTTTCTTGGACCTTTTCTTGTACGCGCATTAGTTTTAGTTCTTTGTCCTCTAACTGGAAGACCTCTTCTATGTCTTAGTCCTCTATAGCATCCTATTTCTGTTAATCTTTTTATATTAAGTGCTACTTCTCTTCTAAGATCTCCCTCAACTTTATAACTTTCATCAATTTCTTTTCTTATTAAGTTGATTTGTTCATCAGTTAAATCCTTAACTCTAGTATCTGGATTGATTCCTGTTTTTGCAAGGATTTTTTGAGAACTTGTTAGTCCTATTCCATAAATGTATGTTAGTCCTATTTCTACTCTTTTCTCTTTAGGTAGATCTACTCCTGATATACGAGCCATGTTTTATTTACACCTCCAAATTTTTAATTTGTTTTAAAAAATTCTTCTTTTGCAATTATTAACTACCCTAAAGGTGAAATGCATTTAATAAATACAACTGCCTATTCATATTTATTAAATCTTTAGGTTTATTAATAATAAAATAGATATATATACACAATTGATTATTTTCAGCCGCAATCAAATCGTGTTATAAACAAAATAAAATAAGCGTATATGCTAAATTAACATATACAATAAACTACCCTTGTCTTTGTTTATGTTTAGGGTTTTCACAAATAACTCTGATTACACCTTTTCTTTTGATAACTTTGCACTTGTCGCACATTTTTTTTACAGATGGTCTTACCTTCATTTCACTCATTCCTTTCTATAATTATATTGTTACTATTTAGCTCTCCAAGTAATTCTGCCACGGTTTAAGTCATATGGTGACATTTCAACTTTAACTTTATCTCCAGTTAATATTTTTATGTAATTCATTCTTAGTTTACCAGAAATAGTAGCTAATATTTGATGTCCATTTTGAAGTTCTACTTTAAAAGTTGTATTTGGTAATGTTTCTACAACTGTTCCTTCTACTTCTATAATATCTTCCTTAGCCAAATTCTCGCCTCCTTCTTAAAGAGCTATTTTCTATGTAGGAATAAAATACAATGACTTTCCTAGAGTATAAAAAAAGGTAAAGCCTTGTACAATATAAGATTTAATGCATATTTTAGCACACATTAACCCTATTATCCACAATAGCTCTACCATTATACTCCAAATTTATCTTATTGTCAAGATTTTTGGTTCATTTTCTGTAATTAAAATTGTATTTTCATAATGAGCAGCCAAAGTACCATCATCTGTAACAATTGTCCACCCATCATCCATTTCCCAAATATCAGGTTTTCCTTGTATAACCATAGGTTCTATACATAGTGTCATTCCTGGTTCTATTCTAATACCACGTCCAGCTTTTCCAAAATTGGGTATTCCGGGATCTTCATGCATTTCTTTTCCAATTCCATGGCCTTGAAATTCTTTAAGCACAGAATACCCTTGAGAATTAACATATTCTCCCACTGCATGAGAAATATCCCCTATTCTAAATCCTGGTTTTGCGTATTTTAAGCCTTCATAAAAAGCTTGTTTTGTAACTTTTACAAGTCTTTGAGCTTCTTCACTTCCTTTTCCAACAATAAATGTTCTTGCAGCATCTCCATGGTATCCATTTTTTAATGCAACAGTGTCTATGCTAACTACATCTCCTTCTTTAATTATATGGTTTTTATGTGGAATTCCATGTATTACTTCATCATTTACAGAAATACATGTTGCAGACGGAAATGGTGGCATTCCTTTTATTCCTGGATTATATCCAATTTGAGCAGGTATTGCTCCTAAATCTCTCATAATTTTTTCTGCTTCTTTGTCTAACTCATATGTTGAAATTCCCGGTCTTATCTTTTTTTCCAATTCTTCATAAAAACAAGCAACTATTTTGCAAACATCCTCCATAAGTGCAATTTCTTTTTTTGATTTAATTGTAACCATTACTATTCTACCTCTATTATCTATTATAATTCAAATATAACATTTTATAGATGTTAGAAGTGGGAAGTGAGAAGTGGGATAAGAAATTCTCACCTCTCACTTCTCACTTCTCACCTCAAACATTTCACATCTATCTAATCATTTTTTAAAAAATCAACTACAGATTTTGCTGCATCTACACCTAATCTATTTATTGATACACTTATTTCTTCATTTCTAACTAATCCTCTATTTGTATAAAAATCAATTACTGGCTTAGTTTCTTTGAAAAATGTGTCTAATCTTAATTGAAGTTTTTCTTCTGTGTCATCTTTTCTTTTTGTTAATTCAACTCCACAATAATCGCAAATTTCACCATTTTTAGGTTTATTTAATATCATATTATATACTCTTTTACATTTAGGGCATTCTCTTCTTGCCATAACTCTTTCTATTATTTCTTCAGTTGGAGTACTTAAATTAACTACTAAATCAACTTTTTCATTTTTTTCATTTAATATTTTATCTAGTTCTTCTGCTTGTGCAATATTTCTTGGATATCCATCTAATATAAATCCATTTTTGCAGTCTTCTTCATTAAGTCTGTTTTTAACCATACTATTTGTAACTTCATCTGGTACAAGCTTTCCTTCATCAGCATATTTAATTGCTATTTTTCCAAGTTCTGTACCTTCTTTAATATTTTTTCTAAAAATATCTCCTGTAGAAATATGTGGCAAATTCAAACTATCTTTTAGTAAACCTGCAACAGTACCTTTTCCAGTACCTTGTGCTCCCATCATAATAATGTTCATTTTTTTACTTCCTTTCTCTTTTTTGATATACTATGTAATTGTACTCTAATAATCTCAAAATGTCAAGGGGACATTAAATCAAAAAAACAAGCCAAATTAGCTTGTTTTCTATTCCAAAAATCCCTTGTAATGTCTCATTACTAATTGAGATTCTAATTGTTGGATTGATTCAATTGCAACACCAACTACGATTAATATTGCTGTTCCTCCAAATGCTATATTTAATGATGTAAATCTTAATAACATTGGAAGTATTGCAATTATTGCTAAATAAAATCCACCAAATAATGTTATTTTAGATATTACATTTGATAAATAATCAGTTGTAGGTTTTCCAGCTCTTATACCTGGTATAAATCCACCATTTTTCTTAATATTATTAGATATTTCTGCTGGATTTGTCATAGCATATGTCCAGAAGAATGTAAATCCTACTATTAATAATAGATATATAGTTGCATTTGCTATTGTATAGCCTATGCCAACACTTGATGAAGATGTTGCCATAGAAAATCTATAAACCATAGCCCAAAAGCCAGTTGCACCTGCAATATCTCTATTAAATATTTGTATAATCATTGCTGGAAATGTTAAAAATGATGATGCAAATATTATAGGCATAACTCCTGCCATAACTGGTTTTAATGGGATATTTGTATTTTGTGCTCCCATCATTTTTCTTCCAACTACTTTTTTAGAATATTGTACTGGTATTCTTCTTTCAGCTTGTTGTACATATACAACAGCTGCAACAAGAATAATAGCACCAATAATAATTCCTAATGATGTTAAAAATCCTATTGTACTAAATCCATTATTTGAAACAATTAGATTATATATTGTAACTGAAACTTGTGGTAATCTTGATATAATTCCTATAAAGATAATCAATGAAATTCCATTTCCGATACCTTTATTTGTGATTTGTTCACCAAGCCACATAAGAACTGAAGTTCCTGCAACAAATCCTGTAACAATTATTGCTCCTGTTAAAAATGAATTATCAACAAAAACTCCAGAAGATTTATATGCTAAACATACTCCTGTTCCTTGAACTAAAGCCAAAACTAAGGTTAATATTTTAGTATATCTATTTATTTTCTTTCTTCCTTCTTCTCCACCTTCTTTAGTTAAGCGCTCTAACGCTGGTATTACCATACCTAAAAGCTGAATAACAATTGTTGATGTAATATAAGGTGAAATGCTCATTGCAAATATTGAAAATCTTGCATAAGCACCACCTGATATTAAATTTATCATTCCTGCTAAAGAAGATGAACTATCTCCCATTAATTCTGCTAATTTTACTGCATTTACGCCAGGTACTGTTATATAACAACCTAACCTGAAAAGAATTATTAATAATAATGTGTACCACATTTTTTTTCTAATTTCAGGTGTTTTAAAAGCATTTTTTATAGTTTTAAACAACTAAATCACCTCTGCCTTTCCGCCAAGTTTTTCAATTGTTTCCTTAGCTTTTGCAGTAAATCTAACAGCTTTTACATTTAATTTTTTCTCTAATTTACCTGTTGCTAAAACTACGATACCATCTTGGATTTTACCAATTATTCCTTCTGCTAATAGAGTTTCAGCAGTAACATCAGTTGCTTCTGATTTATTAAGCATTGTAAGAGTTACTTCAGTATATGTTTTGGCAAATTTATTATTAAATCCTCTTTTTGGTAATCTTCTATATAATGGTGTTTGACCACCTTCGAAGCCACGTCTTACTCCTCCACCTGATCTTGCTTTTTGTCCTTTTTGTCCTCTACCTGATGTTTTTCCAAGACCTGATCCAATACCTCTACCAACTCTTGTGGCTTTGGCTTTTTTCATTGCTGGTTTAAGCTCTTCTATTGTCATTTTTACACCTCCTATTAATGTAAGGGGACACATCTTTATTTGGGGTCATTCTTATCCTGATAAGATATGTCCCCTTCTTATGATCTGCCGTTTCGCCCTTATTTGTATTTTATCATTTCTTTTTATTTTTTTGTTTAGGACACATCTTTATCTGGGGTCATTCTTATTCTGCTAAGATATGTCCCCTTCTTACAATCTGTCGTTGCGCCCTTATTCAATTTTATTATTATATTTAATCTTGTATTTAGGACACATGATCTGTCGTTGCGCCCTTATTCTTATTTTTTTCTTTTTTATTTTAAATGCTACATTATATCTTCAGCTTTTTTACCTCTTTTTGCAGCTACAGATTCAACTGTTTGCATAGATTTTAATCCTTCTATTGTAGCACGTACAACATTTCTTGGATTATTTGTACCAATAATTTTAGTACGAATATTTTGATATCCTGCAAGCTCTAAGACTGGTCTAACACTACCTCCAGCAATAATTCCAGTACCAAGTGCTGCTGGTTTTAACATAACTTTTGCACTTCCAAATGTTCCAATGTATTCGTGTGGTATAGTAGTATTAACAATTGGAACTTCGATAAGGTTCTTTTTAGCGTCTTGAATAGCTTTTTTGATTGCTTCTGGAACTTCAGCTGCTTTACCATTTCCAACACCAACATGACCATTTCCATCTCCAACAACAACTACTGCTGAAAATCTCATATGTCTACCACCCTTAACAACTTTTGTAACTCTGTTAAGTGCAACAACTTTCTCTTTTAATTCATTTTCTTGTTTTTCTTCCATTTGGTTCCTTTTTCCCTCCTTTTTTATCAGTAAGGGGACACATCTTTATCCGGGGTCAATCTTATCCTGCTAAGATATGTCCCCTTCATATAAATTACTGTTGTTCCCTTATTAAAACTTACTTCTATTTTACTAGAACTTTAATCCACCTTCTCTTGCAGCTTCTGCAAGTTCTTTTACTACTCCGTGATATATGTATCCACCACGATCAAATACAACTTCAGTTATATTTTTATCAAGAGCTCTTTTTGCTATTAAAGTTCCAACTTCTTTTGCTGCAACTTTATTTGCGTGCTTTTCTTTAATTTCTTTATCAAGAGTTGAAGCAGCACAAAGAGTATTTCCTGCAACATCATCTATAATTTGAACTGTGATATTAGAATTACTTCTAAACACACATAATCTAGGTCTTTCAGCTGTTCCAGAAATTTTATTTCTTACTCTTTTATGACGTCTTACTCTTTCAAATTTTCTATCTATATTTGAAATCATGTATTTCTTCTCCTTTCTAAATTCTTATTATTACAATTACAATTTTAAATTACAAACTAAAGATATATTAAATCCTAATAAAATCATAATTGTATTTATTGATTGTAATTTTAATCAAAAACGAGTATTGCTATGCTGAGGCTGTTCGAACGATAGTGAGTTACAGCGTCAGTATGCCTTGTGCAGAGGATTTTTGAATAAAATTTTAACAATGCAAGACGAAGTTTTTCATTAAAATTACTTACCAGTCTTACCAACTTTACGTCTAATAACTTCATAAATATACTTAATACCTTTTCCGCCATAAACCTCAGGTGGTCTTTTTGTTCTAATCTCAGCAGCTATTTGACCAACTAATTCTTTATCAATTCCTTTTACAATAATAGTATTTGCATTTGGAACATCAAAGGTAATTCCTTGAGGTGCTTCATATATTACAGGATGTGAATATCCTAAAGATAAATTTAAGTTATTTCCTTGTTTTTGAACTCTATAACCTACACCATTGATTTGAAGTTCTTTTGTAAATTCATTCTGTACTCCTAAAATCATATTATTTATTAATGTTCTTGTTAAACCATGTAATTCTCTGCTTTTTTTAGCATTAGAATCTCTTGAAACTGTAAGAACATCTCCATCTAGTTTTAAAGACATTTCGCTTTTTATGTCTCTTTCTAGAGTTCCTTTTGGTCCTTTAACAGAAATATGATTTCCATCTATTTTTACTTCTACACCAGCAGGTATAGTAATAGGTTTGTTTCCTATTCTAGACATCTTTCTCTCCTTCCGTTTTAATTAAATTCCAAATCTTGCGGCGTTAAAATTTTATTCAAACATCCTCATGTACCTTATGTGCACTCCGGTGTTTTCGTAAAATTTTGCCTTGCAATATTTGTTTTTAATTAAAACTAATTTTATTCAGGGCTGATATTAAAAACATATTTCAAATTTGAAATTTCTAATATCTGACCTCTAACTTCCAACTTCTAATTACCATATATAAGCAAGTACTTCTCCACCAATTCCAAGCTCTCTTGCTTGTTTGTCTGTCATAAGACCTTTTGATGTTGAAATTATTGCAATTCCAAGTCCATTAAGAACTTTTGGTAATTCATCTTTTCCAGCATATACTTTAAGTCCTGGTTTACTTATTCTTTTTAAACCATCTATTACTCTTGTTCCCTTTTCATCATATTTAAGAGTAATTCTTATAACACCTTGTGTGTTAACATCTTTTATCTCTTCATAAGATTTTATATATCCTTCTTTAAACAATATATCTGCTATTGATAGTTTCATTTTTGAACATGGAACATCTACAGTTTTATGTCTAGAAGTATTTGCATTTCTTATACGTGTTAGCATGTCTGCTACAGGATCTGTTATATTCACTTTCTTTCCTTTCCGAACAAATGAAAAACTTCGTCCTGCTACGTTAAAATTTTATTCAAACATCCTCATGTACCACTCGTACACTCCGGTGTTTTCATAAAATTTTGCCTTGCACTACTTGTTTTTGCTTTGTTCTATTTTATTTTTTTATATTAAATTCCAAATCTTGCTTTGCAATATTTGTTTTTAATGAAAACTATAATATAAATTTAAAATTTCTTTTCAAACTTATACTAAACTAATTTTCAGTAATACTTTTAAAATTGATTAAAAATAGTAAGATGTGCATTTTTGATAAATGATTTATGTCGAAGGCGTACTTTGTGTACGTCGAGACTTAAATTGTTTATCGAAAATGTGCAGATTGCTGTTTTTAATCGATTTTATATTACCAACTTGCTTTCTTAACTCCAGGAATCTCACCCTTATGAGCTAATTCTCTAAAGCAAATACGGCAAATTCCATATTTTCTAATATATGCGTGTGGTCTACCACAAAGTTTACATCTATTGTATTCTCTAGTTTTGTATTTTTGTGGTTTTTGTTGTTTAACTTTCATTGACATTTTTGCCATTGACTCTATTCCTCCTTTATTGGTAGGGGGACACATCTTTTTATGGGGTTAATCTTATCCTGCTAAGATATGTCCCCCACTAATGAATTACTGATGTTACCCTAAACCATTTTTATAAATCTTTATAATTACACCTTACTCATGAAATGGCATACCTAATAGTTTAAGTAATTCCTTAGCTTCTTCGTCTGTTTTGGCTGTAGTTACAAAAATTATATCCATTCCTCTTAATTTATCAACTTTATCATATTCAATTTCAGGGAATATTAATTGTTCTTTAACACCCATAGAGTAATTTCCTCTACCATCAAAAGAATTGCTTGAAATTCCTCTAAAATCTCTAACTCTAGGAAGTGCAACATTCATTAATTTATAAGCAAAATCATACATTTTATCTTGTCTTAATGTTACTTTACAACCTAAATCTTGACCTTCTCTTATTTTAAATGCTGCAATTGATTTTTTTGCCTTTGTTACAATTGGTCTTTGACCTGTAATTTGAGTTAAATCATTCATTGCATTTTCTAAAGCTTTAGGATTATCTCTAGTATCTCCTAAACCTATATTTATTACTATTTTATTTAATTTTGGAACTTGCATTATTGATTTGTATCCAAACTTTTTCATTAAAGCTGGAACAACTTCTTTTTCATATTGTTCTCTAAGTGCTTCCATTGATTACTGTTCCTCCTTTCTTAAATTAATTTATTTTAGCTCCACATTTTTTACAAACTCTAAATTTCTTATCATTTTCAATTACATAACCAATTCTAGTTGCTTTTCCACACTTTGGGCACACAATGTTAACAATTGATGAATGAATTGGAAATTCTGAAGCCATTATTCCACCTTCTCTATTAGGTGCTGCTTTAACATGTTTTTTTCTAATATTAATACCTTTTACTATAACTTTTTCAGTTTTAGGTATAACTTCTAGAACTTCACCAGTTTTACCTTTATCATTTCCAGATAAAACCATTACGTTATCACCTTTTTTGATTTTCATTTAAGGTTTTCCTCCTTTTTTACTATTTTATATTTACTGTTTCTTAGATAAATACTCTCTTAAATTTGAAGTTATCAAAAATATAATTTGCTGTACTTTAATTGTATATACATTTCTAGTTTTCAAAATTTTGAAAACTAAAAAGCTACGGTTAATATTTTGTAAAATTCAGCTAGCCTAAGGGCTATCTTAATTTAACAAAATTTAAACCTATGCATCTTTAATCTGTAAAATACAAATGTCCACTGATTTATAATGCAATACTCTATTTATCATCATGTTTCCCGTTTTCAAAAGAATGGTTATATTGCAAGGCAAGATTTTACGAAAAAACCGGAGCGTACATATTGTACGTGAGGATTTTTGAGTGAAATCTTAACACAGCAAGATGGCCATTATTTTGAAAACTATAGTACTTCTGGTGCTAATGAAAGAATCTTAAGGTATTCTCCATCTCTTAATTCTCTAGCAACAGGTCCAAATATACGTGTTCCTCTAGGTGTTTTATCTTCTCTTATAATTACTGCTGCATTATCATCAAATCTAACATAAGAACCATCTGCTCTTCTAATAGGGTTTGTAGTTCTTACAATAACTGCTTTTACGACATCACCTTTTTTTACAACTCCACCTGGTGTTGCTTCTTTAACAGATGCAACTATTATATCTCCAATACCAGCAGTTTTTCTATATGATCCACCTAAACATCTTATACACATTAGCTTTTTAGCTCCAGTGTTATCGGCTACGTTTAGGATACTTTGCTGTTGTATCATATTAATATCTCCTTCCCAATCTATTTTATGTCTGCTTTTTCGATAATCTCTACTACTCTCCATCTCTTATCTTTAGAAAGAGGTCTAGTTTCCATAACTTTAACTTTATCTCCAATATTACAGCTATTATTTTCATCATGTGCTTTTAATTTATATGTTCTTTTAACTATTTTTCCATAAATATTATGTCTTACTTTTCTTTCAACAGCAACAACTACTGTTTTATCCATTTTATTTGATGTAACAATACCTATCATTGTTTTACGAAGATTTCTAGTTTGTTCCATTGTTTACCCCTTTCTTCTCAGCAATCTTTCTTTCTGTTAGAATAGTATTAATTCTAGCAATATCTTTTTTAACTTCTCTAATTTTCATAGGGTTATCTAAAGAATGTGATGCTAAGCTAAATTTTAATTTGAATAATTCTGTTTTTAATTCACCTAATTCTTTCTCCAATTCAGGTGAAGACATTTCTTTTAATTTATTTAATTTCATTAATTTTCACCCTCCTCGATTGTTCTTTTAACAAATTTTGTTCTAACAGGTAATTTATTTGCAGCTAAACGTAATGCTTCTCTAGCAGTTTCTTCAGAAACCCCAGCAATCTCAAACATTATTCTATCTGGTTTTACAGCTGCTACCCAAAATTCTGTATTACCTTTACCTTTACCCATACGAGTTCCAGCAGGTTTTCTTGTAATAGGTTTGTCTGGGAATATTTTAATCCAAACTTTACCATCTCTTTTCATATAACGAGTCATTGCAACTCTGGCAGCTTCAATTTGGTTTCCTGTAATTAATCCTGCATCAGTAGCTTGTAAACCAAATTCTCCATAAGAAACTGTATTTCCTCTTGTTGCTCTACCTCTATTTCTACCTTTTTGTACTTTTCTATGTTTTGTTCTTTTTGGCATTAATGGCATTATTGTTCTCCTCCTTCCATTTTTTTAGTAGGAAGAACTTCTCCTTTATATATCCAAACTTTTACACCGATTTTTCCATATGTAGTATTTGCTTCTGCAAATCCATAATCAATATCAGCTCTTAAAGTTTGTAATGGAATATTTCCTTCTTTATAGAATTCAGTTCTTGCCATATCTGCTCCACCTAATCTACCAGATACTGCAGTTTTAATTCCAGCAGCTCCTGCTTTTAGAGTTTTTTGCATACATTGTTTCATGGCACGTCTGAATGAAATTCTTCTTTCCAATTGTGAAGCAATATCTTCTGCAACAAGTGTTGCATCTAAACTTGGATTTTTTACTTCAACAATATTTAAATTAACATCTTTACCAATTAATTTTTTAATATCTAATCTTAATGCTTCTGCTCCAGCTCCACCTTTTCCAATTAAAATTCCAGGTTTTGCAGTATAAACATTAACTTTTACTGATTTTGCAGTTCTTTCTATTTCAATATTTGCAATTCCAGCTTCATATACTTTTTTCTTTAAAAATTTACGTATTTTTTGATCTTCTATTAAATAATCTGCAAAATTTTTGTCATCTGCATACCATTTAGATTTCCAATCTTTAATTACGCCTAATCTTGCACCTAGTGGGTGTACTTTTTGTCCCATATTGTCCTTATGCCTCCTTTTCCTCTAATTTTATTGTTATGTGACTTGTTCTTTTTCTGATTCTAACTGCTGAACCTTTTGCAGCAGGTCTAATTCTTTTTAGAGTTGGACCTTGATTTGCATAAATCTCAGAAATATATAATTTATCATGTTTCATATCATGATTATTTTCAGCATTTGCAATTGCTGATTTTAAAAGCTTTTCAATAATTTCTGATGATGCTTTTGGTGTAAACTTAACTATTGCTAAAGCTTCATCTACATTTTTTCCTCTAATTAAATCTGCAACAATTTTAACTTTTCTAGATGAAATTCTTGCATATTTTAGAGTTGCTTGAGCTGTTTTTACTTCTGCTTCCATTTTTTCTATCCTTTCATAATAATATTTATTTTCCGTTCGCGGAAGAATGGTTATATTGCTAGGCAAAATTATATGAAAAAACCGGAGTGTGCTTTGTGCACATGAGGATTTTTGAATAAAATTTTAACAACGCAAGATGACCATTATTGCACGAACTATTTTTTAGTAGTTTTTTCTCCTGCATGACCTTTGAATGTTCTCGTAGGAGCAAACTCTCCTAATTTATGACCAATCATTTCTTCTGAAATGTATACAGGAACATGTTTTCTTCCATCATGAACTGCGATTGTATGACCAACAAATTCTGGATAAATAGTTGAAGCTCTTGACCATGTCTTAATAACTTCTTTTTTGTTTTCAGCATTCATAGCTTGAATTCTTTTCATAAGCTTTTTATCCACATATGGTGCTTTTGGCTCTTTTCTCTTATTAAGATCTTTTTGTGCATTTTCCTTTTTTGCCATTTTTATTCTCCTTTCTCAAATTTTATTATTTTCTTCTCTTAACTATAAATTTATTTGATTGTTTTTTCTTATTTCTTGTCTTGTATCCAAGAGCTGGTTTACCCCAAGGTGTTAATGGTCCTGCGTGACCAATTGGAGCTCTACCTTCACCACCACCATGTGGGTGATCTACTGGATTCATAACAGATCCACGTACTTCTGGTCTCCATCCCATATTTCTTTTTCTTCCTGCTTTACCAATTTTTACGTTTCCGTGATCTGAATTTCCAATTACTCCTATTGTAGCTCTACAATTTGCAAGAACTAATCTCATTTCTCCAGAAGGAAGTCTTACGTGTGCGTATTTTCCTTCTTTTGCCATTAATTGTGCACTTTGTCCTGCAGCTTTAACTAATTTTCCACCTTGACCTGGATTTAATTCTATATTGTGGATTAAAGTACCAACTGGTATAGAATTTATTTCCATACAATTTCCTGGTTTTATATCTGCTGATTTTCCAGATATTACTTTATCACCATCTGTTAATCCTTGTGGTGCTAATATATATGCTTTAACTCCATCTGAATATTGAATTAAGGCTATATTTGCGCTTCTGTTTGGATCATATTCGATTCCAATTACTTGTGCTTCCATATCGTCTTTTTGACGTTTAAAATCAATTATTCTATATTTTTGTCTGTTTCCTCCACCTTGATGACGTACTGTTATTCTACCATAGTTGTTTCTTCCTGCTTTTTCTTTCTTTGTTGTAAGTAAAGATTTTTCAGGTGTCTTTTTTGTTATTTCTGCAGAATAATCTAATACTGTCATATTTCTTCTTGAAGGTGTGTATGCTTTAAAATGTTTCATTATAAATCTTCTCCTTTTTTACTAATTTGTACGGATATTTTCCTGCTCCGCCTGCAGTTAAAATTTATTATCCTAGTTTTTTCTAGATATTTTTGATGCTTTTTACTCACGTGATTCTGATAATTTATCTGTTGCTTCAGAAATATTAGAATTTGGATGTTGTATGGTGGTTGCTGTATAGCATGCCAAAGAGTTCTTAAATGTTCTTTTAGCATCTTCAACAACACCGACGTTTCTTAAAGTATTCAAGAATTGTATTTGAAGCTTTAAGAAATTCTTCTATATCCTGTGCATTTAAATCTCCAGATTCATAGTAGTTTGTTATTTTTTCTGATACTGTTAATACTTTTCTCTTTATAAGATTAGCTTTATCATACATTTCATCACACCATTTCAATCTGTCTATTATCCATGATGCTGCTTCACAATTTCCTTTTCCATCATTAACTACTATATTTTCTATTTGCTTATAAAAACCATTAGAATCAAAATTTGAATTGTCTTTTAATTTTTTAAGTTTTTCTATATTATTAGCTAATATATCTATAAGTTGATATACAAGCACTTTTAGATAATTATATACCTCGTTAAATGGATCTAGCTCATCTTTATCATCTAGATAATCACTTATTGCACTGATCTTCTTCTCAATTGTACCATTTCTAACTTGGCTTTGAGCTTCTTCTGTAAAATTTTTTGTATCCAAGAAAATGCTCCTTATAATGTTGTCATCATAATCTTTTTCCCAATCATTTGCTTCAATAAATATCTCTCCACCTATTGATAATTCTCTGGTTATTTTATCAACTATATTTCTAAGATAGTAATAAAAATTATTATCTTGTGAAATCTCAAGTATTCTAGCAAAATTAAACAATCGTATTAACCATCTTAAATCGTCAACATCCTTTAGGTGTTCTCTATAGTTCTCTTCTCTATAACCTTTAGAAGCTTTAGAATAATATATAGGACCACCTGGTTTTGAAAAACATTCTATTAAAGTACCCGGAAAACTTCTGTAACTTGGACTATCATACATATTGAACTACTCCTTTATCTTGACTATCATATTAATTAAACCTACAAAATAAGCATTTTTCCGGCTCTTCCTTCAGTTAAAATTTGTTTTCCTAGTTTTTTCTAGATATTTTTTATTTTTATTGTGGTTGTTCTTGAGTATTGTTATCTTTTTTTATATCTGGTGTATTTATTATTTGTATAATTTCCTTCAATCCAGTTGATATACTCGTAAGAGATTGATTATTTAAGGATTCAAAATTTGAACTTTTCAAAGTGGTTTTAATACTACTTAAACTTCCTTTAATCGAAGCTTCTAAATTTCCTCTATTTATATTGAGTTTTGAAATAAATTGCTCATATGAAGTATCTTGACTTTCTCCCATTGTAATATCACCTGAACAACATTCCTGTATTTTACTAATTCTTATTAAAATATCCTTTAAATTTTCAACTGAAAGTTTGTCAAGTTTTCCTTGTAAATCTTGGTTTATTATAACTTCTCCTGTATTTGGTTGTTCATAATACACCTCTAATCGAAGTATTGATTCTTTAATTTCGTTTATTATATTATCTTTAATTGTTTCATAAGGTACTTGCATTCCATTAAGTCCCATATTGTCCTCCTACACTCCTGTGAAGTCTTCTATTGAGTCTTTGAATTTCTTAGTTCCTTTTGTTTCCTTTCCACCTTTAGCTAAGTATGTAGATGCTTTTGGATTGATATCTATTGTAACTATTGCTTTTTTCCAGCTTGATGTCATTCCTTGATGATATCCTACTCTTTTCTTTTTTCCTTTTACCATCATTGTATTAACATTTAATACTTTTACATTAAAAAGTTTTTCAACAGCATTTGCTATTTCAACTTTTGTTGCTTTTTTGTTAACTTTGAATGTGTATTTTCCATCTTGTAAACCATTGTTACTTTTTTCAGTAACTACTGGTGCTATTATAATTTCTTCTGCTACCATAATTATGCATACACCTCCTCTAATTTCTTAACAGTATCAAGTGTTAGAACTAAATTAGTGTATTTTAATAAATCATATACATTTATATTGTTTGCAAGTATTGCTTTTGCATTTACTATGTTTCTTGTAGAAGCTTCAACATTTAAATTCTTTTCTGGTAATATAACTAATGTTTTTCCTTCTAATTTTAAATCTGCAAATGCTTTTACCATTGATTTTGTTTTTATTTCTGATAATTCTAATTTATCAACTACTTTTAATTGGTTTTCTAATACTTTAGAACTTAATACTGATCTTATTGCTAATTGTCTTTCTTTTTTATTTACGCTATATCTGTATGAACGTGGTTTTGGTCCTAATGCTATACCACCTTTAATCCATTGTGGTGCTCTAATTGAACCTTGTCTAGCACGTCCAGTTCCTTTTTGTCTCCATGGCTTTCTTCCACCACCACGAACTTCTGCTCTTGTTTTTGTACTTTGTGTACCTTGTCTTTGATTAGCTAAGTAATTTAATAATACTTCATGAACTATAGTTTCATTTGGTTCAATTCCAAATACATTTTCATTTAGTTCAACATCGCTAACTTTTTTACCATTTATATCATATACGTCTACCTTTGGCATTTCGTATTTCCTCCTTTCCTAATTTATAGCCTTTACAGCTGATTTTATTTTTAGGATTGCACCTTTTGCTCCTGGTACACTTCCCTTTACTAATATAACATTTTTGTCCATATCAACAGCTACTACATCTAAATTTTGAATTGTAACTGTAACTGATCCCATATGTCCTGGAAGTTTCTTTCCTTTAAATACTCTACCTGGTGTAGATGTTGGTCCCATTGAACCTGGTCTTCTGTGATACATTGAACCATGTCCCATTGGTCCTCTGTGTTGTCCATGTCTTTTTATAACACCTTGGAAGCCTTTTCCTTTTGATGTTCCTTGAATATCAACTTTTTCTCCGGTTGCAAATATATCTGCTTTTACTTCATCTCCAACTTTGAAGTTTGAAATATCTTCTAATCTAAATTCTCTTAAATGTTTTTTGTTTTCTAATTTAGATTTAGCAAAATGTCCTGCTTGAGGTTTATTGATATGTTTTGCTTTTACTTCTCCATATCCTAATTGGATGGCATTGTATCCATCTGTTTCAACTGTTTTTACTTGTGCAACTACACAAGGTCCAGCTTCTATAACTGTAACTGGAACGACATTTCCTTTTTCATCAAATATTTGTGTCATTCCTAATTTTTTTCCTATAATTGCCTTTTTTTCCATTTTTTCTCCTTTACTATTGGCTAATATTTATATTTGCACATAATTTGTGTAATATTAGCTTGGTTTTTGAGTTTTTAATAGTTTGCATCTCCACTCATCACAAATTCATCGCTTCGCTCGAATTTGCTGCTCCGATGCATAAGTTATAACTAACCATCTCGACTCGCTATCGCTCATCGATATGCTAATTTATAGCTTAATTTCGATATCAACACCAGCTGGTAATTCAAGCTTCATTAATGAATCAACAGTTTTTTGTGTTGGATAAAGAATGTTGATAAGTCTTTTATGTGTTCTCATTTCAAATTGTTCTCTAGAATCTTTGTGTTTATGTGGAGAACGTATAACTGTTACAACTTCTTTTTTAGTTGGTAGTGGAATAGGTCCTGAAACTTTTGCACCTGATTTTTTAGCAGTTTCTACTATCATTAAAGCAGACTGATCTAAAATTCCAGATTCATAAGCCTTTACCTTTATTATAATTTTCTCACTAGTAACTACATTGTTTGCCATTGCTATTTCCCTCCTTAATAATATTTTTGTACTTTTTAGCTTGGCAAGCTGTATTGCACCCTGGTGTTTTGTATTTTACCATTATAAAATCCCAAAATTGCATGAAAACTTTTGGGATAAGTGCTTTAAATACTCTTACCGCCTGGTCTTAGCCACGACATACTCCATCGAAGTTCCCTCCATCCTTGTGTTTTCACAAGGTGTAGCCACATTCGACTTCAACGCTAAATTTCATACTGCAATAGTATATAATAATTTTTATCTTATGTCAATAGTTTTTTGATGATTTTTTTTAAAATATTGTTACTAACTTATAGATTTAAAATTTTAAAAGCTTAAATATACTATTTTTTAATCACTTGGTGTCGAAATCTTTATGTACCTGTAATTTTTCTTACGAAAAGTTCAGCTACAATGTAGATTTCTCCAGTTGCCCTGTGCTTCGCTTCGGTTTGCTGTTCATTGTTAAGGCTCTGCTTGTTACAATGGCAGTATGCGTTTGAGCTGTTCGGCTTACGCGTGATTTCAAAATAGTACATTTAAGCTTTTTCTATAAAACCATTATCAATACCAATATGCTAATTTTAAGAATGAATTTACTAATTTTATTTGTTTTTATAATTCATCTGTAGTACATGATATCATTCAGCTTTATCACCAGATTCTTCCCTAAGTTTCCCAAGTGGATTTTCTTTACTCTGTTGTGATTCAGTTTTTATTCTTTCTCTTTTAATAAATGCCGGATTTAGTCCATCTCCATTTTCTTGTTTTTTGAAAGCGACAAAATCTTGACTAATTTTATTCTCTAGTGAAATACTACGAGATGAGCTCCACAAATGTCCTAAGAACATTCTCAATGGTGTCATATTTGGATCTTTTAGTTTGTCTCCAAATTTTTGTAAGAATTCTTCTTCAGATTTACTTCCAGCTACTAATCCTGTAATATCTGCAATCTGGGATTTAAACAAATTAATTGCTCTTTTAATTGCATCTTCTCCTAATAATCCTTCCATTCCTCCTTCTATATAATTTCTTATTTGGTCATTCATATCCTTAAGTGCTTGTTCCTGATACTCTTCAGTATTGCCCGCTTTATATTGTTCCGCTATATCTTGAGGAATAACTAAGTCTGGTGATAATGCTTGAATAAGAGCAAAATGTGTGCCAAATACTTCTCCTTTATATTTGTTAAGTTCCAAAATATATTTAAGTGATTCTAATTGATATTTTGACACTAGTTCTATAAAACCTTTAATTTCGTTAATTTCTTCTTCTGTATAATCTTTAGCTATAATATTATGTCCTTCTTTTTTTCCTTCTATTCTATGACTCATAACATATAATATTGCATCTTCAAAAATATCATTATGTTCTTCTGCTGTTTTAAATTCCCTTTGATCTTCTGAATTTTGTATTTCTTTGTATCTTTTAAGATCTTCTGTTCCAATTCCACGAATCTTGTTAAAATCTAATTTGGAAGGACCATTTACAGTAATACTATTAGCTTTAATTGATGCATAAATGTCATCTATTGTTGTTGATTCATCCATTAGCATTGAAACCATGTCTTTATTTGTAGCAACTATATTATTTATTTCGCTCTTTATCCTAGCTGCTAAAATTGTTTTGTGTACTGAATTTATATTCTGAAGTATTTGTCCATACTCTTCTTTGTATGTCTCATTTCTTTTATTCATTTGATCCTTAGTATCATTCCAATTTCTATATGCATCTAAAAGATTACTTTTAGCATTTTGTATTTCATCGTAATAATTTGGTACTACACATTTACTTGGATTATCCTGTCCTTCACTGTGTATTTTCCCAGTCTCTATTGGTGCTGGTAAAGATAATTCTGATTTTGGTTTTGTTTTCAAAGATTCCCATATATTTTTAAGAAAATTGAAAGGATTACTAATAAAATTTTTAAATCCGCTCATATTAAACCTCCATTTTAGTACTTCATTTTTCATTCTATATATCATATAATTATATTATTATCAATATATCAAATTATTCTATTATGCTTAAGTACTTCCACAACCATTCTACTAACTACGCTAGATAGATTGTTACATTTTTATGTTTTTTTTATTACATTTTTATTACACTTTTTTGTAAATAATCTTATATTTTATGCGGGCGATTAAAATCGCCCCTACAGTTTTTATTACATAGTTGATTTATATCTAATATCTTATATCTCACATCTTATATTCTTTTTCTAATTTTTGATTAAAATAAATATTACTTAATAGTTTTAGCTCTTTTAAGCTTTCATCCTTTAAACTAAAATTAAATAATTTCTTACTTGGAGCTTGCACTATATATTTTAATGCCATATAGGTACTTGTAGATATTGAAATTGCACCTTTATCTTGAGTTTTACAATTTTTACATTTTACTCCATTATCTTTTATACTAAAAAATAATAATTCTTCTTTATGTCCACAGCTAACACATTCTTCTATTCTTGGTTTAAATCCTAAAATACATAATAGTTTTATTTTAAAAACGCTAACAATAAAATCTATATCTTTATTTGTTTCAGAAATCATATATAATGTATTTAAATATAATTGTAAAATTTTATAACTATTTTCATTTTCATTTGTAACATCTTGAATTATTTTCGTTATATGTGCAGCATAATTAATTTTATCATAGTCTGTTCTAATATTATAAAAAACTTCAATTGGATCACAAGAATTAATATTATATGTTTCTTGCGATTTATATAATATGTATTCTCCAAAACACAAAAATTGTGTGCTAGCAAGCAAGCGACTATTTTGATGCCTTGCACCTTTTGCAGCACACGAAATTTTACCGAAGACCTGGTGTAAGCATTGTAAGCATTTTATCAAAGTCTCCCATATTACTTTCTGCTATAATTATTCCCTTCGTTTTTACTACTCCCATTTGTTTCCACCTTTTGAAGATTGTTTATACTTTTTTCTATATTTTCTATTTGTTTTAGTTCCAAAAATGTATCAACATTACCTGTTGATTTGAATGTATTCCACGCTAGTTTTTTTATCATAAAGTCACTTCCTTTTCAGTTACTAATCTAATCTAAAAAATATATATTAATTCATTTCTTCCGTTCTCCAAGTTGGCTTTAATTTGTACCGAGATAAAATTTATTAACCATAATCAGTAAGATAAAATAATGAATTCCTACTACAAGGGTCGAACTCATCAATTCATTAATATATATTTTTTAGCTATAGTTAGAATCTCTTCTTTTGTTATTTTTTCCTATTTATTGAATTTTATACTTGAGTTTTAAATAATTTTTCATTATTAACCCAATCTTCTTTTACTTTAACCCAAGTTTTTAAGTTAACTTTTGTTCCGAAATTTTGCTCCATATCTTTTCTTGCCATTGTTCCAATTTTTTTAAGCATTTCTCCATTTTTACCAATTATAATTCCTTTATGAGAATTTCTTAGGCAATAGATTGTTGCTTCTATGTCATATACCTCTTGTTTTTCCTTATTATTTCTTAATTTCATTTTTTCAACTTCTACATAAATTCCATGTGGTACTTCATCTCTTAATAGAATTAATGCTTTTTCTCTAATTGTCTCTTCTGCAAGTTGCCTTAAAGTTTGGTCTGTATATTCTTCTATATCATAATATGCAGGACCTGGTTTTATGTTCTTTTCTATTTCATCTAATATTTCTTCTTTGTATTTTTCTTTTTTAGCTGATATTGGAATAATTGCTTCAAAACTATAGCTATTTTTATATAAATCTATTATTTTTGCAAGTTGTATTTTATCTACTAAATCTATTTTATTAACAATTAATATACATTTTTTATGTTTTTCTTTGATTTTCTCTAGAATTTTAGTATCGCCCTTGCCTATTTCATTACTATCAGCTTCAATTACAAAAAGTATTACATCACTGTTTTCAACTGCATCCCATGAAAGCTCTATCATATTTTCATTTAATTTTGTTTTAGGTTTATGTATTCCAGGAGTATCTATAAAAATAATTTGTGAATTTTCTCTATTTACTATTCCTTTAATTTGTGTTCTTGTGGTTTGTACTTTATTTGCAATTGCTGCAATTTTTTCTCCCACCAATAAATTAATTAATGTGGATTTTCCTACATTTGTTCTACCACATAGTGTTACAAATCCTGATTTAAATTCTTCCATTTTTTCTTACCTTTTATTTTATTATTCTAACCACATCATTATATGTTACCACCAAAGCCAGTACAATTAGTATTGAAAAACCTAATAATTGAATTTGAATTTCTGTTTCTTGTTTTAATGGCTTTTTTCTAATAGCTTCTATAATTAATAATACTATCTTTCCACCATCAAGTGCTGGAACGGGTAATAAATTAGTAATTCCTAGTGATGTAGATATTATTGACATCATATATATATATTCTTTTATATTGGACGTTTGTGAAATAACACCAGATATCCCAACAGGTCCTGTCAAATCATTAATTCCAACATTTCCAGTAAATAACATTTTTATACTTTCTACAAGTGCTAAAAAATAATTAGTTAATGCTTTAAATGCTAAACCAATATTTCCATAAACAAAACTTGCTAAAACAAAATATAAAACTAATCCAAAAATAATATTTACTGTCGCACCTGCTACAACTATTGCTATTCTCTTTAGAACTGATGCTTTGTTAAAAGCACGTTCATCAGTTGAATCTCCATTTTCTCCTTCCATACTTACAAATCCACCGAGTGGAATTAATCGAAGTGCATATAATGTTTCTTTTCCTTGAAATTCAAAGATTTTAGGTCCAAACCCAATTGCAAATTGATTTACTTTAACATTACATAATTTTGCAATAGTAAAATGCCCTCCTTCATGTATAAATATTAAAAAGCCAAGTAAAAAAATAATCTTAATTGCAGAAATTATCAAATTTCTCCTCCTTAAACTAAATAATTAAAAAACATATATGCAAATGGAGCAATAAATAATAAACTATCGATTCTATCTAACATTCCGCCATGTCCTGGAAGTAGATTGCTATAGTCTTTAACATCAACAAATCTTTTTACAATTGATGCAACAAAATCTCCAATTTGGCCAATAGTACTAAGTATTATTCCCATTATTATAAACTTTAAATAAGAATATTCTGTATTGCAATATTTATTTAGTATAAATGTATAAATAAATATAAAAGCTATTGTACCAATAATTCCTGCTATAGAACCTTCTACAGTTTTATTAGGACTTATTTTACTAAATTTGATTTTTCCAAAATGTTTTCCTATTAAATAAGCAAATATATCTGTAGCCCATGATATAACAAATATATATCCTATTAACAATTTTCCATTTTCCATTTTTCTTATTAACTCAATAAACATTAAGAAAAATGGAATATACATAATTCCCAAAAATGTATATGCTACATCTTTAAAATTAGTTTTCATATTCGTAATAATTACTTGTAAAAAAAGTAATAAAAATACAACAGGTATAAAATATATTAAAATAGAATGTAGTATTTCATTTGAAAAAACACTAGCACCTATAATTAAAATATTACTTAAATATCCTACCCACTGAATTGGTTTACATACCTTTTTCACTGCATTAAAATATTCATACATGCATATTATACTTGCAATTAAAACAATTCCACCTATAACATATTCATTTCCTAATAGGAGAACTATAATAACAATTGGAAGTCCTATTACTGTAGTTAAAACTCTTTTTAAATTCATATTTTATTTCCTTTTCTATTCACAAATCAATAAATATATATTTTATCATTCCGTTTGGTGTCGCAATTACCTTATGTTCAATTATATAATAAATTATATAATTGAACTATATATGTCAATTGCTCCAGTCGCCCTACGCTTTGCTTCGGTTTGCTGCCCATTGTTAAGGCTCTGCCTGTTACAATGGCAGTATGCAGAAGCTGAACGCTTACGCACTCCATTCTAAAATATATATTTATTGATTTGTGAATACTAAATTAAACTAATTAGCTCCAAATTTTCTTGTTCTTCTTTGATATTCCGCTATAGCTTTATCTAAATCTTGTTCATTAAAATCCGGCCAATACTTTTCCACAAATAAAAATTCTGAATAAACAAGTTGCCATGGTAAAAAGTTACTTAATCTTATTTCTCCACTTGTTCTTATCAATAAATCTGGATCTGGCTGACCTGCTGTGTAAAGCTTACTTGAAATTAATTCTTCATTTATATTTTCAATCTCAATTTTTTGTTCTTTTACATCTTTAGCAATTTCTTTTACAGCCTTTATTATTTCTGCTCTTCCACCATAGTTTAGTGCAATATTAAATGTAATGCCTGTATTATTTTTTGTTCTTTCAATACAGTCTTTAATTCCCTTTTGCATTTTAGGTGTAAAAGCTGTAGTATCTCCTAAAAACTGAACTTTTATGTTTTCAGAATCTGCTCTTTTAGAATAATCCTCTATATAGCTTTGAAGCAAAAACATTAATGCACTTACTTCTTCTTCAGCTCTTTTCCAGTTTTCTGTTGAAAATGCATAAACTGTTAAATATTTTATTCCTATTTTATTTGCATATCTTACAATTTTTTCTGTTGTTTTAGCTCCTTCTTTATGTCCCATAGCAACTGGTTTTCCTTTAGACTTAGCCCAACGCCTATTTCCATCCATTATAATGGCTATATGTTTAGGATAACTATCGTTCATAGATATTCTCTCCTTAATCTTAAATGTTATAATTTTATTTATTTCTGTTCATAATATATAGTGCCAATTCTTTTAAAAACTCTGCTTTTTCTCCATAACCTTCAGCTATCTTAACTGCATCTTCTATAAGATTTTTTAAAACTGTTTTTGATTCATCTAATCCATATTTAGAAATATAAGTACATTTTCCTCTTTCTTCATCATTTCCTACAGGTTTGCCTGTAATTAATTCATCCCCTTCTACAGATAAAAGATCATCTTTTATTTGAAACGCTAAACCTATTTTTTCTGCATAACTGGTAAGTTTGTTTAAATCTTCTTCTTTAGCATTTGCTAAAATTACTCCCATTCTAACACATAACCTTAATAGAGCTCCTGTTTTATTATTATAATTATACTCTAAATACTCTGACGAAATATCTTTTCCCTCAAATTCAGTATCTACATATTCTCCAGCTATCATTCTATCAACTGCAATAGAAAATTCATTAAATGCTTTTATTTTTAATTCTAATTCATATTTGTTTTCTGTTTTTAACATTGCTTTGCTAATAACAATATATGCTTGATTCAAAAGAGCATCTCCTGCTAAAATAGCTGTCGCTTCATTATACTTCTTATGATTTGTAAGCTTTCCATGTCTAAAATCATCATTATCTATCCCAGGAAGATCATCATGTATAAGTGAAAAATTGTGAACCATCTCTATTGCAATTGCAAATGGCATACATTTTTCTATATCTTGTTTAAATAGCTTATATGTTGCAAGTATAAGAATTGGTCTTAATCTTTTTCCTCCTGCCATTAAGCTATATTCTATAGATTCATTTAAAACTCTTTCTGGACAAGCATCTTTTCTTATATATTTTTCTAGCTCTTCTTCTATTTCATTTTTATATTTTCTTAATTCTTCTTTAAACTCCATTTATTATTACATCCTTTTCTTATTGGATGTGTGAGGTGTGATGTGAGAATCTCACTTTCCACTTCTCACTTCCCACTTCTATTTATATAGACATTATTTCTTTTTCTTTGTTTTCTAATAGCTTATCAATTTCTTCAATAGATTTATCTGTTAATTTTTGAATTTTATTTTCTGCTTGTTTTAATTCATCCTCTGTCATTTCTCCATCTTTTTGAAGTTTTTTTGCTAAATCAATTCCATCACGTCTTGAATTTCTGATTGCAACTTTACATTCTTCTGCTAGTTTTTTAATATCTTTTACTAATTCTTTTCTTCTTTCTTCATTTAATTCTGGGAAAGCTAGTCTTATTACTTTTCCATCATTATTTGGATTTATTCCTATGTCTGAAGCTAAAATTGCTTTTTCTATTTCTTTTAAAATAGACATATCCCAAGGTTGAATAACAATTAATCTTGCTTCTGGAACAGAAACTCCTGCTACTTGATTTATAGGTGTTGGAGTACCATAATAATCTATTTTAACCTTGTTTAATATAGCAGGATTTGCTCTACCTGCTCTTACTTCTGCAAATTTTTCATTTAAATTATCAATGGATTTATCCATTTTTTCTTTAATTTCACTATAATCCATAATTTTCTTCTCCTTATTATTTTTTCTTTTGATATTCTATCATAAATAACCATTTTTAACAATAGAAATTTTAAAAAAACTCTATTAAACTTACTGTTTAATAGAGTTTTAATCTTATCTTCTACTTTTATTTATATTAATTAAATTATTATTCTACAATTGTTCCTATCTGTTCCCCTTTAACAGCTTTTACAATATTGTCTGGATCTGCTATTCCAAATACTACTAATGGAATATTATTATCCTTACATAGAGCTGTTGCTGTTGAATCCATAACTTTTAAATCTTTTTCTAAGACTTCTTGATATGTTATTCTATCATATTTTGTAGCGGTTGGGTCTAACTTTGGATCTGCAGAATATACTGCATCTATTGATTTTCCAAGCAAAATTGCATCTGCTTCAATTTCTGCTGCACGAAGTGCTGCTCCTGTATCTGTTGAAAAGAATGGATGCCCTGTACCACAAGCAAATATAACTACTCTTCCTCTATTTAAATGCTTCAATGCTTTTCTTTTTATAAAAGGTTCTGCAATTTCTCTCATTTCTATAGCTGTTTGAACTCTTGTAAATAATCCTCTTGCTTCTAATGCATCTTGAAGTGATAATGCATTCATTGCTGTAGCTAACATTCCCATATAATCTGCTGTTGTTTTTTCCATTTGTTCTCCATTTCTTCTGCCTCTCCAGAAGTTTCCTCCACCAACAACAATTGCAACTTGAACTCCCATTTCAACTACTTCTTTAATTTTATCGCATATTTCTCCTACTACTTGTATATTAATTCCTGTTTTGTCTGCTCCTGCTAGAGCTTCTCCACTTAATTTTAAAAGTACTCTGTTATATTTTGCTTCTGACATTTTAAAACTTCCTTTCTATTTTTTTATTTCTTTTGCAATTCTATCATAAAAATAAAAAAATCACAATAACTTTTTTCGACATTTTTCATACTATATATAAAGCAATATTATGCTTAATTTTTTGTAAAGGAATATTATAAAATGGAAAATGATGTTATGAATATTGAAATGAATAAGCCTAATAGACCTCATTGCCCTGTAATTGATGTAAATGGTTTAATATCAAATGGAAAACAATTTGATTTAGATATAACTTTACCAGAAGATAATAGGGATGTAATTTATGGAAAAATTAAAAATATGTTCAAAGAGCCAATAAAAGATGCAGTAGTTAAATTAATAGAAATTGATTTTGGGAAAGATGGGAAGAAAAAAAGAATTCCTATATCACATACATTCACAGATAAATATGGTGAATTTGTTTTTGGTCCTCTTTGCCCTGGAAGAGAATATGCAATTGATATTTGGGTAAATGATGTACGTCATTATAATTTGGATGTGAAGTGTAGACATGAAGGAGATTGTTTACGAGGAAAAAAATCAGAACATTGTGAGCCAAAATGCTGTTAAAACTATTATTAGGTGAACTAAAAAAGTTCGCCTTTTTATATTTTGTAAATAGGCTTGAGATTTTATTTCACATATAGTTACTATTCAAGTATTTTTTATTGACTTTTTATTTTTTTATTTTTATAATATATTTAATTATTAAAATTTTATTAAAACAAGAGAGGAAAAAATGAAAAAAATGAAAAAAGTCAAAAAAATACCAAGTATTGTTATAACATTAATTTTATTATATGAATTAATTGCCCCTATTGTATTTGCTGCAACTACTAATTCGCAAAAATATTTAGCCCTAGGAGATAGCATTGCTTATGGCTATGGTCTATCAAATATAAATTCTCAAAGTTATGCTCAGATTGTAAGAGCAAAATCTAATATCTCCCAAAATGATTTTTCTAATTTAGCTGTTTCTGGGATGACTTGTAAAGATTTTTATACCAAAATTCAAACAATTCAATATACTCAAGCTATTAAATCTGCAGATATAATCACAATTTCAATTGGTTCAAACGAATTATTAGGAATAGCTACCTCTGCAATTTCTACAGTTACAGGAGTTTCCCAAAAGGATCCAGATTTTGTAAGAAAAGTTCAGCAAGTATTTATTGAGGCAAGTGGTCTAAAAAAATTAACTTTAGCATATAAACTATATTCGTATTTTACATCAAATGAAACAAAGGCAACTATTGAGAAAAATATAGCTTCATATAATGAAAATTGGTCAAAATCTGTTACCTACATAAAAAACACAAATCCAAATGCTACAATAATTGCTACAGAATTTTATAATCCATATTATGAAATAGGTCTATCTTCTTATGATTTAGGATCTTTTGTAGATGAATACATTTGTAAAATGAATGATATATTAAAAACATCAAGTCAATCTGAAACTATATATAAAATAGCCAAAATTTATGACGATTTTAATACTACAAATCCTAGAATAACAAATGTCAATATTGATTTTAGTGATTTTTCTAAAATCAATGTAGACCCACATCCAAATAAAGATGGTCACAGCATTATAGCATCTAGAGTTCTTGATATATTAAAAACATCTACTGTTGAAAAGAAAAATATACAAAAATTAAACTTTTCGAAAATCGGAGACATTACCTATACTGGATCATCACTTACTCCTAAATTAACAATTAAAGATGGAAATAAACTTTTAGAAGAAAATACCGATTATTCGTTAACATATATTAATAATACAAATGTTGGAGAAGCTAGTATTATAATCAAAGGTATTGGGCTTTATACAGGAACTGTTACTAAAACATTTAATATAAAATCACCAGAAATAAAAAAAACAGATATTAATACCTTAAACTTTACTCCAGTGGAAAATCAAACATATTTAGGTTTTAAAATAACACCTAATGTAGAACTAAAAGACAATAATACTACTCTTAAGAAAAACACAGATTACACTTTAACATACTACAATAATATAGATGTCGGAAAAGCATATATTGATGTTAATGGTATTGGTAATTATGCTGGTACTAAAAAAATATCATTTGATATTTTACCAAAAGATATTTCATTTACAACTATTTCTGATATTACACCTATAAAATATACTGGAACACCAATAACTCCATCTATTCAAATTACTGATGGTTCTTCTAACCTTGTACTAAATAAAGATTATAAAATTAATTATTCTAATAATACAAATATTGGAACTGCATCAATACAAATTACTGGGGTTGGAAATTACACAAATTCAGTTATTAAAGAATTCCAAATAGAAGCTCAAGAAAAAGTTATAACAACTAAGAATATTTCAACTTTGAATATTTCAGATATTTCTAATAAAACCTATACAGGAAAAGTAATAACTCCAGAAGTATTAATATATGATGACTCTACTTTATTAATAAAAGATATTGACTATACTTTATCATATTCTAATAACTTAAACATCGGAACTGGTAATATAACTATTACTGGAATTGGTAATTATACTGGTTTAATAACTAAAGCATTTAATATCGTACAAAAAGATATTCAGTTTACACAAATAAAAGATATTGAAAATCAAGAATTTACTGGAAATGAAATTAATCCACTCGTTACGATAACAAGTGATCATATTAAGCTAATAGAAGGTAAAGACTATACAATAGAATATACAGATAATAAAGAAATTGGAACGGCAAAAATAATTATAACTGGTATTAATAATTATAAAGGATCTGTAACAAAATCATTTAACATTACTTCAATACAAAAAGAAGATAACACTGATAAGCAAAATTCAATTACAAATAATTTTAACATTGTTAACGCAACTAATAATAGTACTATTGATAATGCTATTTCTGATTCAACAACAGCTCATACACCTCTTCCTTTTACAGGTTTAAAGTTATTTGCTATTATTTCTATATTTATAGTTTTAGCTTTTAATATTTATTATTATAGAAAACTTCATTTAAATAAAGACATTTAAAATTGCCATTGAATAAGAATAAAAAAGGAACAAGATTTGCTAAAACACAAAATCTTATTCCTTTTTTACATTAATTTAGATAAAAATATACTTGCTAAACTTAAAAATAGGAAAAATCCTAATACATCAGTTGCTGTTGTTAAAAATATTGAAGATGATAATGCTGGATCTACTTTTAACTTTTCTAAAACTATTGGAATTACTAGGCCAAAAAATCCTGAAATTATTAAGTTTCCAATCATAGCTAAAAAGATTATTAGTCCTAAATACACATTATGATAAATTAATGCAACTATTATTCCTGTAACTAATCCAATTATAGCTCCATTAATCAATCCTAATATTACTTCTTTAAGTATTAAATGCCCTACTTCTTTAAATTTAACCTTACCCATTGCTAAATTACGAATTATAATAGAAACAGTTTGAGTTCCTGCATTTCCTCCCATTCCTGTAACTATTGACATTGTTGCAGATAATGCCACAACTTTAGCAATAGTACTTTCAAAGCATTTTACTGTTAATGCAGCTAAAAAAGCTGTTAAAAGATTGATAAGTAACCATGGGAGCCTCATCCTAATTGACTCAATAAGTGTACTGTCAAGCGTTTCTTCTTTTGCGACACCACCCATTTTTAAGATGTCTTCTGTTTGTTCTTCAACTAATACGTCTACTATGTCATCAACCATTATTATTCCTAGCATTCTTTTTCTACTATTTAATACTGGAACTGCATTTAAGTCGTATTTTGAAACTATTTTTGCAACTTCTTCTTGATCTAGCTCTGGCTCAACATAAATAAAGTTTTCTTCTGCAATTTCTTCGAGTTTTAAACTTTCCTTTGCAACAATTATATCTCTTAAATCCACTGTACCCATTATTTTTTTACTTGGATTCATAACATAAATTGTTTGTATATATTCAGTTTTAGGTGCAATTTCTTTTATTTTTTTTATTGCTTCTTTAACAGTTAAATCTTGATATAAAGCAATATACTCTGTTGTCATGATTCCTCCTGCAGAATCATCTTTATATCCTAAAAGTTCTTTTATTACTGCTTTATCTCCAGTTTTCATTATATTGATTAATTGTTTTCTTCTACCTGTATTTAATACTCCTAATACATCAGCTATATCATCTTTTGACATAAAAGAAAAAATTTCTATAACACGAGAATTATCTAAAAATCCAATCAATTTTTTTTGAATTTTTGTTTCCGCTTCTTCTAAAACTTTTGCTAAATTTTCATCATTTAAGTCTAAACATAATTTTTCAAGTTCTTCATCTTCATAATCTGATAATGAAACTGCTAAATCTACCAATTGAATGTCATTTATATCATCAGGATTTTTTTCTATTTCTTTTTTTATTTCATCTTTATTGTCCATTTTAAACAATTCTCCTTTCTTAGTATATTTTTGTATTTATTTATATTCTAAACTTTATTAATCATTACCATATTTTTCTTTAAAATTGCTTGTTCAACATAGCATCCATAAGCCCAAAGAACAAAAACAATGATAAAACTCAATGATAGAATTACTCCTAAAGCATTTTCATTGAGTACATAGAATAATAATACTCCAGAACATATTATAATTACTATACTTAATAAAACAATTTGTTTTGTTAATACTTTTTGTTTATCTTTAGATTTCAAATCTTTATATTTTAAACTTTTTATGGAAATAATAGCTAAAGTAAATATTATTCCCCCAAAGAAAAAAATAGTTAAAAAGCTTTTTATTAAGCTTATTGTTTCAGCATCAATTTTTCCTAGAAATAAATCCACAATAAAAGAACTCATTTCCATAAGTGTAACTCCTATACACCCACCTAAAATAAAATTTTTTAAAATATCATATTTTTTCATAATTATTTCCCTCTCTTGTTTTTATATTAAATTTACTATATATTTATCTACACAATTCTTGTTGTTTTATTCTTTCTAGTTTATTTTTTATTTCTTTTATAATTACAGAAAATGCATAATCGTCTTTTCCATTCCATTTATAACTATCATTGCTTAGTTTTTTTAAGAATACTCCATTTACATAAATACTTAAAGAATAACTATCGGGAATATTCATATCAGAATTTCTCATACTTTCATATTTTTTAAGAATTGCTTCTAAAACACGCCATTGTTGACTTTCTTCCGTTATATCTTTCGGTATATATAGAGCTTTTTGGTTACTATTAGATAAGAATGAATTATCAACAAAACCTAATACTAGGGAACCTCTCTTAGATAATTCATTAAATAATAAACTACCATTCGTTTCAGCCTTTATTCCTTTTATTAGTTCAGTATCTAGTTCATTAATCTCAGCTAATAATTTTTTATATCCTTCATTATCTGATTTTTGTTGAATAAAACTGTTATCATTATTAGTTACAACTATGACATCTTCTTCACCTTCATAAATATTTGTACTCTTTATATGATTAATATGATTAGTTATTATTAAATATTTTGGAAAAAAATCTATTAATTTCTGATGGTCGGTCATTAATATATTACCTTTATAAATTGTTATCGTATAATCATCCAAATCATCATATTGACTTATTCCTTGTGGATTAAGTCTTCCCATAATTTGATTAATTAATATAGAATAACCCCATTCTTCATATGATACTGGAAAATATAATCTTATATTATTATATCCTTCTCCCCCTTTTTTTGATGGCTCTTCTCTTATCATAATAACATATCCATTCTGAGCCATATATTCACATAATTCAAAAACTATTTCATTATTTAATTCAGAAGTCTTTAATTCTTTTTTATTTAACCAAGATTTTATAAAACTCTTTTTAATTATTCCTGTTTTTTCTATCAACTCATATAAATTCTTTGAATTATTACAATTATCATCTATAATTACTCCTATTGCTCCATCACTTTCTCCTATAACAAGAGCAGCCTTTTTAATAAATAATAATTTTGTATGTCGTTCTTTAATTCTTTTAATATTACCTATTATATATCCTTTAGAATCAAACTCTATTTTTGATATTGGTTGCTTAAATAATGATTTATTTACTCTATTGGTATTTTGGGTATTATTCATAAGATATCACCTACTTTATTTCAAACTCTACACTTCCTTTTCCATCTTTTGTTTCTATTGTTGCAATTGCACCATTTATTATTGTCATACTTGGTCCTTTGTGAGAAATATCTGCATCATATATAATTGGAATATTAAATTTTGATATAACACTATCTTTTAATGCTTGTTCCATTGTGTAATTTAAGTAACTATTATCATTTCCACATCTTCCAAAAATAATACCTTTACAATGTTTAAAATATTCTAATTCATTAAATTTCCACATTGTTCTAATTAATTCTTCTTTTGATAAATCACAATTATCAAAATACCAAATTATGCCATCACTTTTATATTTTTCAATAAAAGCTTTTACTCCATCATATTTTGTTCCAGAGAGTTCGGCAATTAAATCTAAGCATCCTCCGATAATTCTACCTTTTATCTCAGCAGGTTTATCATCTAATGTTTTCCATACTACTTTATCTGTATAATTATACCCCTCTAGTCCTGTTACTTTTTCAGGTCTCTCATTTTCATACATTTCATAGCTTTCTTGTTTTATTAAATCACCTGAAATAATTTTTAAATTATCTGTTATATCTCTTGAGTAATTTTCTATACCAAAATCGCCAAAATTCATTCCAAATATAGTTGCTATATCATATTTAGTAGTTATTTGAAATAATAATCCTGTAGGGTCAGAAAAGCCTTGCATAAATTTGGGATTATTCGTTAGTTTAGTAAAATCAACATAAGGTAAACATTCAACTAAAAATTCTCCACCTGCAGCACATATAATAAAATCAATTTTTTCATCTTCAAACATATTGTTTAATTCTTCAGCTCTTTCGATTGCTGTAGCGCTTCTTGCCATTTTAGAATTATAAATATTTTTTGATTGAATAATATTATATCCATTTTGCTCCATTTTTAGTTTAGCATTTTTTTGTTTATTTATATGTAACTCATCATATGCTCCATCTGATGGTGCAGGAACACCAATTGTGTCTCCTTTTGTTAAAAATTTTGGATAAATCATATCAGATATTTTTCCTTTCTTGGATAATTAAAAATTGAATGTATGAAGTGAGAAGTGGAATTTTCACAACTTAATTCTCATCTACAATTAGCTCTTTTCCAAGACTAGTAGAATAAATAACAACCTTATCCACTTTGCTATTTAAACTATTTTCTAGAGCTTCTTTATATAGCATTAACTGAGGTTTATGTCTTTCAATTAAAATTTCTTCATCTCCAGGTCTTGCAAAATCTGTTTTATAATCTAACAGTATTAGTTTACCATTTTTATCGACAAAATACAAGTCTATTATACCTTGAACTAAAATATTTTCATCAGAAGAAACATTCATAACTGAATTTGCAGGGATGTTTATATAAAATGGCTCTTCTTTATGGTATTCTTTCGCTTGTTGTAAATCCTTGAAAATATTTGATTTTGTAAATTTAAAAATTTCATATGGGTTAATACTTTCTGCTTCTTTTTCTGTAATAATATTATTTGCTTTTAAGTTTTCTATTAGTTGTTTAACCTGTTCTAAATCATAATCTGTAGAGAAATCTAATTTTTTCATACACAAATGCACAATCGTTCCTCTTTTAGCAGGAGTAATTTCTTCTTCTACATCCTCTAATTTAGGCAAATCATACTGTTTCTCGTGTTTAGTAGCTGGGCGTTTTTGTGCCATATTTTCTGATTTATTCCCAGTCACCAAATGGGCAATATTTGTTACAGAATCTTTTGATGGTATTAGATTTAACTCTATAAATTGATAATTAAATTCCAATTTCTTTTTTAAATCCTGCAATTCTTCTTCAGTAATGTTTTTAGATTTTTCTTCTAATAATTCAAAAAAATTGATTTCTTCTTTTTCTTCTTTATTATTATCTTTTAATACTTCATCTTTTTTTATTATATTTATTTTCATTATCTCTTTTGCATTTTGTTTATTATATAGATAAACTAGTAAAATCCAATCAATATATTTTTTATATTTTTTAAGTAAAATTGGATTAATTTTACCATTTTCTTTTTTGTATATATCTACTAACTCTTGCATTTTTGAGTTGGCTTCTTCAAATTCATTTTTTATCCCTGTAATAAACAGTTTTTCTTTTGCACGTGTTAATGCAACATATAAAACTCTCATTTCTTCTGAAAGATTTTCCTCTAATAATTTTTCTCTAAGTGCTAATTTTGAAATAGTATCATATTTTATTTGCATATCATAATCTATATATTTTGCACCTATTCCAAGGTTTTGATGTAATAAAATATCTTGATTTAAATCCATCATATTAAAACTTGACCCAGTACAAGCCAAAAAGACAACTGGAAATTCTAACCCTTTACTTTTATGAATACTCATTATCCTAACAACATTATCATTTTCTGATATAAGTTTTGCAGCTCCTAAATCACCTCCACCAGTTTTAACTTTTTCCATAAAAAGAATAAAATTAAATAATCCTTTAAAAGAAGCAGTTTCATATTGTTTTGCTCTTTCAAAAAGTATTTTCAAATTTGCAGTTCTAAATTCTCCATTAGGCATTAAACCTACATAATTTAGAAAACCTGTATCTTCATAAATTGTCCAAATTAGTTCATCTAAATCAACTGAATTATTTAAATATCTCCATTTTTCAATTTGATCTAAAAGATTATTAATTTTAAATCTTAAATCTTCTCTTACAGAAAGTTTAGCTTTTAACATAGCTGTATAAAAATCATCAGTTTTATCTGCTAAACGAATTTCTAATAAATCATCATCTGTAAACATTCCAATAGGAGAACGCATAACGTGTACTAATGGTAAATCTTGATATGGATTATCTATTATTTTTAGTAAATCCATAATAATTTGAACTTCATAAGTTTCTAGGTATTCAGTTGATGTATCAGAATATACATTAATATCTTGGTTTTGAAGCTCTTTTTCATAAATGCTTGCTTTATTTTTAGTAGAACGCAATAATATAACAATATCTTTAGGCTGAATATTTCTAAATTCTTTTTTCTTATTATCATAAACTTGGAATTTGCTATCTATTAAGAACTTGATTTTATTAGCCACAAATTTTGCTTCTATTTCAATATCTTCAAGTACTTCTTCGTTTTCAACCGTGTCACTAGTACCGGTCATTGTTGTCACTGGTACCGGAGATTTTTGGCATATTGTTGTCATCGTTACCTACGATTTTTGGCATAGTATCTATAATATCAATCTCTGGTAAAAGATTTTGTTCATTTTCTTCATAGTCAGCTCCCAAATTTAGATATTCTTCCGTATTATATTCAATTTCTCCTAGTTTTTCTCCCATAATGTTTTCAAATATTAAATTTGTAAAATCTAAAACTTGTTTTCTACTTCTAAAGTTTTTAAACAGTTGAATTTTTTGTCCCTCGGGTACATTGGGACCGGTTCTTTTTGTCACCATTGGGTACATTGGGACCGGTTCTTTTTGTCACCACTATATTGTTTATATTTGCTTAAAAATAGCTCTGGCATAGCTTGGCGGAACTTATATATGCTTTGTTTTACATCTCCTACCATAAAAATATTATTGCCTCTAGATATTGTAGTTAAAATATATTCTTGTAATAAATTACTATCTTGATACTCATCTATTGCAATTTCAACAAATTTATCCATATATTTTTTTGCAACAGGTGACATTGGGACCGGTTCTTTTTGTCCCCTTGGGTACATTGGGACCGGTTCTTTTTGTCCCCCAACTAAAATCTTTAGTGCCAAATGCTCTATATCACTAAAATCAACAATGTTTTTTTCTTTTTTTCTTAACTCGTATTGTTTATCAAAATCAATTATCAAATTTTGTAATTTGACTAGTATATTATGCATGTCAATTAAGTCTTGATTGGCTTCTTCAGATTTTGAAGTAAAAATTTTGTCTCTTTTTGATGTAAAATCTTTTTTTATTTTATCTCTAATGTCTTTTGCTCTATCTTTTTCGGGATTCGTAATTTTTCTACTACTTGGCCACTTTAAAAATTCTATATTATTAGCTAAAGTATATGCTTTATCCCAATTATCTAAATTACCTGACAAAGTTTCTAACTGTTGTAAATCTGATGAAAAAATCCTTTCATATGCTTCTAATTCGCTATCTACAGATAGTCTTTGTCTTTCTGCTTGTAGTTTTTTTATTTCATCTTCTAATTCTTCACCTATTTGAGATAGTAATATTTTCCCCCATTCAGTTTTAGAAAAATCTTGTTTAATATCTTTTATATTAAATTTTTCAATTTGATTTTTTAGCCAATCTAAAGGATATGGATTTGATTCAATATATGTATATATTTTTAAAATTAAATCTTTTAGGGGAGTATCATCTCTATATGAAGTATAAGTTTTAATTAATTCTTGAAATTCTTCATTTTCTTCTTCATATTTCTCTTCAAATAATTCTTCTAAAACATCTTGTTTTAGTAACTCTATTTCAGCAGTATCTGCTATTCTAAAATTTGGTGAAATGTCAATCTCAAAAAAATTATTTCTAATTACATCTAAACAAAAAGAATCTATTGTACATATTTGAGCTTTATTAATCAAGGTGATTTGTCTTTCTAAATGTATAATAGTTGCTTCATCTGCTTCATTATTATCTATTATTTTATATATTGCATTTAAAACTCTTTCCTTCATTTCGGCAGCTGCTGCATTAGTAAATGTAACAACTAAAAGAGAGTCTATATCTATTTTTTCATTTATTATTTTATTGATGATTCTTTCTACTAGCACTGCAGTTTTACCACTACCAGCAGCTGCTGCAACTAAAATATTACTACCTTTTTTATAGATTGCATCAGTTTGCTCTTTAGTCCAATTCATGATTGCCTCCTTTCTGTAAATGGGGTGTGTAAATGGGGACACCTTCCAAAAACAGGTTCCTAGATTTCTGTAAATGGGGACACCTTCCAAAAACAGGTTCCTAGATTTCTACTACTACATTTACACCTTCAAATGTAATATTTCTATATTCCAATTCTTTTATCTCATTTGGAACTTCTTCTGTAGTTCCTTCAAAAACAACACTTCCGTCTTTTATTATTTTAATATTTAATAATCTTAATTCCTTTATTTTCATTAATATCACCAAATATAATATTATCTTTCTTTTTTAGTTTTGTCAATTGATTTTTTCTATATATGGTCAATTTCTATGTACTAAAAAACGGAACTAACATTTTCTAAACTCCTTATCTCTCCAAAAAAAGTTGAGATATAAGCTAATACTTTCTCTCAACTTTTGAACTTAAGTTTTTATTCAGTTATTGTTTTTTTTTCTTTAATAAATATTCTTCTTATAAATGATGGAATTTTTTCAAAGACTTCTTTATAGTAATTTGTCTCTTGTTTTAATACATTATTCTCTTCTTCTAATCTTTTTATCCTATCATTTAAATTATCAAAATTGGCTTTGTTTTTTTGTCCAAAGTCATCAATTAGTTTTTTCCCTTCTTTAGAAAGCTCTTTTATTCTTTCTTCTTTTTGTTTGTTTTCTCTTTTTAATCTGACTAATTGATTTTGCCTATATATATAATTTATCTTTCTAAGAAAATCTTCATTCACCATTTCTTTCTCCTTGTAGATCAGATGATATAGTAACTGTGCTATTATCCGTTCCAAGATTATTTAGTATAATTGCTCCATCATGTGGGCCTGCTTGAAGCCCTGGTTCTTCAACAAAATGACTTTGTCCTAATTCGTCTGTATAGTATTTTATTTTATCAGAAGGAATTTGTCCAATAGCAATACTACTTCCATCAGTATAGATTACCTTAACATTTTCATTTTTATCTGGCAGACTACAGTAAAAATCATAACCCTTTTGGACTTTTGTTATACCTCCATAATTATTTGGCATATTATATTCTTCAATATCATCTCTAAGTCCAGCTTGATACTCAATCCCCTCAAAAAAATCATTACTAATTCTACAACTAGTTTCAATGTCATTATAGTTAACAACTGCTTCCTTGGTTTCTCCAGCAAATCCATCACTGATCTGAGCCACTGCTAATCCCCTTCGATTAAAAGTTGTTTCTGTGATTCTAAAAAAACCTGTATTATCTTTAAATGTACGATATGCAATAATGCGGTTACCAATTTCTTCATTACCTTTTGGTAATTGTGCATGTGCCCCTTCTTTTACAATACCTATATAAGTAAAGTTTCTTTCGCTTTTTACAGACTCTGATTCTTGTCTTAGATTATATAAGGCTGCAGCTGCAAATGCAAATATAGCAAATGCTGCGACTGTGCCTTTAAATCTAATTCTTTTTTTTTGTTTTTCAAATCCTTGTTTTCCTATTATACCCATTTGTTGCAAATCCTTATTCCCAATAGGCTCAGAAGATACTGGCTTAAGGATACGAGGTGGTTGCCTCTCTATAATATATTTCTCATAATCATATCCAAATATTGTTTCAGAATTTATTCCAGCTAATTTACACAATATAGATACTTGTTTTTTACTAAGACCGCTTTCATTTATAGTTATCTTACTATTCATTAATTCTTCTAATCGGTTAGGTGTGATGATTAAATCTGTTGCTATTCTTACTCGAGAAACATCATCTTTCATAAGTGCATAATTTATTAAATCTTTACATGTTATTTTGTAGCTATTAATCCCTTTCCTTTTTTGCAAAATGCATGTATCAATAAATGTATCACTTAATTCTTCTATATTAAATCCTAATATATTATAATCATTAGCTAATCTACACAAAGCTCTTATTTGAGCTGAAGTAAAACCGCTTTCAATTATACTTGCTTTTGATTCATATAATTTATAAAATTCCTCTTTTGTAATACCAATTTTGCTAATAATTTCCGTTTCAATGTTATTTTTAACTTCTGAACTGTTTCCCATTATTTGATTTACAACATCGCAAAATAACCTTGATCCATCATTATCAATAATTATCTCTTCCATTCCTTCCTCCACATTATTATACTATATTTAAATATGCAAAATGTCAATATTTTTTTTTTACAATTACATTACATTTTTTTTACATTTTAATTACGTAATTTTATATCTTATTAATTATATTTACCTTATTTGTCTCATCATCTAATTCAAACATCACTGCATTTGTCATGCAATCTACACTACACAATTACTTTTTACTTAATGATTTCATTCATGCACTCTTACCATAGTTCCTTGATCTATATTTAAAAATATTTGTTTTGCAGCTTCTTTTGGTAAATTTACACAACCATGTGAGCCATTTGTTTTATATATTGTTCCACCAAATTCTGTACGCCAAGATGCATCATGGAAACCTATACCTCCATTAAATGGCATCCAATAACCAACACGAGCATCACCCATTAATAAAATATCATTCTTAGCATATTTGCTCGCTCCAGAAAGTGTTTCTCCTAAAAAGCTTGGTGAATACTGTTTATAATAAACATTATATACTCCTGTAGGTGTTGCATTACCTGCACTTACATTTCCAGTTACACATGATGAAACATATTTTGTTCCATTTTTCTTATGTAATGTAACTATTTGGTCTGATATATCTACTTCAACCCAAGAAGATATTACTAAATAAGAAGAATTAACATATTTAGTTTGTCCATATAACTTACTCCATCCATTTGATAAAGGTGTTGCAAAAACTACATCTCCATTTTTATAAGATCCAATAATTTCATAATTTGTTCCTGCACCTTTTCTTACATTTAATGAATCATCAACTTTAACTTTATATGCATAATAACCATCAATATTTGATGGTGTAGAAACTATTTTTGTATATTGTGAACTAATATACATTTCTTTCCCTTCTACTTTTCTCCATCCATTAATTGAATCTGAAGCTTTTACTATTTCTCCATTTTTATATGTAGTTACTATTTCAAAATTTGTTCCAGGACCTTTTCTTACATTTAATACTCCTGCTGCTCCAGTTACTACATATATTTTATAATTTTTCCAAGGTATTGCTGTTGCTGTAACTAATGAACTTGGTATATATAATTCTTTTCCATCTACTTTTCTCCAATACTTTCCATCAGGTGATTTTACTTGTTTTGTTAGTCTTACAACTGTTCCTTTCTTATATGTTAATGCATTTGAATAAAAATTTCCTGGTCCATATTTTGCATTTAAATCTTGTTTTACTGTATATGTTGTTGCTGTTCCCCATGATACTTTACTTAAATAGCTAGATGCTACATATAATTCATTGTTTCCTCTTACCTTTCTCCATAGTAAGCCATCTGTTCCTTTTATTTCTTCTGAAACAGATATTACTTCTCCATTATAATACTTTTTAGTTATTGGAAAATTTGTTCCTGGTCCTGTTCTTACATTTAGGTATACATTTGCATTCTTAACTTGATATGCAGAATAATTTTTTAATTGTGTTGTTGCTGCTTCAACCTTTGTTGTAGCTATAATTACAATAATTAAAAGTACTAATGATACTATTTTTTTCAATTTCATATATTCCTCCTTAAATTTATTTGTATTTTTTAATATAATATTACAATTCTAAATAAAAATCAACATAAAAACACAAACTAATTTATTCTAATAATTCTATCAACTTTATTTGTTTCCTCGTTCACTTCAAAAATTACAGCATTTAGTATACATTCTCCTGTTGCTATTTTGTATCTTTCTGGCAATGATGTTGTAAATCTTTTAATAGCTACATCTAAATCCATTCCCAATGCAGAATTTTTTGGTCCTGTCATCCCAATATCTGTAATATATGCTGTTCCTTTAGGCAATATTTTTTCATCAGCTGTTTGAACATGTGTATGTGTTCCAAATACCGCAGTCACTTTTCCATCTAAAAAATAGCCCATTGCAACTTTTTCTGCTGTAGCTTCTGCATGAAAATCTAAAATGATTATATCTACATCATTTTTTATTTCTTCTACTGTTTTATTTGTTATTAAAAATGGATTTTCTAAGCCTATATTTATTTCTGCTCTACCCATTGAATTTATTACAGCAATTTTTTTATTATTACATTTATAAATATTGTATCCTTTTCCACAAACTCCTTCTGGATAATTATTTGGTCTTAACAATTTTGGATGATCTATAAATTTAAATATATCCTTTTTTCCCCAAGTGTGATTTCCCATTGTAATGCAATCTACTCCAATTGATAAAATATCATTGAAATTCTTTTCCGTAATTCCCATTCCTTCAGCAGAATTTTCTGCATTTACAATAGTAAAATCTATTTTATAATCTTTTTTTATTTTAGGAAGTCTTTTTTTTAATTCTTGTATACCTACATTTCCAACAAGGTCTCCTACAGCTAATATGTTCATATGTATCCTCGCTTTCTAATTATTGCGGGCGATTAAAATCGCCCCTACATCAATTTGTTTTTAAATATGTTGCTACAGCATCTTTTATTAATTCATTAATTGAAATATTTTTTTCTATAGATTTTATTTTTGCCTTTGAATGAAGCTCTGTTCCTAATCTAACATTTAACGAACCTTTACATTGTTTTTCTGGCAGACAATTTATTTCTTTGCACATTTGTAAATAGTCATCAATTGCTTTTTTAAAATCTTTTTTTAATTCCTTTACAGTATTACCTTCAAAAGATATTAAATCATTTTTTAATCCATCAATTTTTCCGCAAAAACATTCGTCTTCATCACTATAATATATTTCAGCTACATACCCCTTATACTTCATTATATTATTCATTTATATAATCCCTCCCTCTTTCAATATTTGTATTAAATCATTAATCTGATATGGTTTAAGAATATTTTTTGGATGTGGCTTATGTAAATCTATTTTTACATTTTCTTTATTTCTAAATCTTACTCTGGAACCTGATGTCTTTCCTTTATTATTTTCAATATATCCTATTTTATTTAATAAACTCTTTGCTTCTTCATATGTGTAATCTTTTGGTTTTGATTTTAGTCTTTCTATTTCTTTTTCCAATTTACTCATATATTATACTCCTTTTTTTACTATTTTGCAACTATTTTTAGTTGCATTTCATATGCTTTTTTATTTTAATTTTTCCTTTGCTATTAACCATTATGGAAATCTCCCCCATTTTATCTGTTCTATATATTTTTGAGCCAATATTTTCTAGTCTAGATATTACATCATCATTTGGATGTCCAAATTTATTATTCTCCCCTACTCCAATTAGTGAAATTTTTGGTTTAACCACTTCTATAAAATCTTGTATACTAGATGTTTTTGATCCATGATGTGCAGTTTTTAAAACTGTGGAACTTAATGCTTGCAAATTATCTTTATATTCCTGAAGTATTTGTTTTTCAGCAATTTCTTCTATATCTCCAGTAAAAAGACAAGAAAAGTTATTATAGTAAAGTTTAGTAACTATAGAATTATTATTTAAAGCATTTTCGTTTAATAAATTTTGATTATCTGGCCATAAATAATCAAAATATATATTTTTTTCAATTTGTATTTTTTCTTTGCAGATAATGTCTACATTTTTAATTGAATTATTATTTTGTTTTTTGGAGTTGTCGGAAGCTTTACTTCCTACAATAATTGCAGGTATTTTTCTTTTATTTACAATTTGTTTAAACTTTTGAAAGTTTTCACTATCCTCTGCTTGTTTTGAAATAATTACATTTTTTACTTTTAGCTCTTCTAATACTTTCAAAAGTCCGGCCGTACATGATCTGTATCAAAATGGCTTATTATTAAGTAATCTATTGATTTTGTTTTTCTATCTAATAAATATGGAACTAATACTTTTTTTCCGCACATCAAAGTCTGAAAATTCGCTTCCTCCTCCATCAATTAAAATTTTTTTGTTTCTTGGAGTTACAATAAAAGTACAATCTCCGTTGACCCACATCAACAAAATAGATTTTTAAATTTTTAGGAATTCTATAATATAAAAATAAAATAATAAAAAAAGCTAAAATTATTGAAATAATCTTTGTTTTATTTTGGTTTAATCTATATTTTATTAAACTAATTATATTTCTTATTCTAAATTGAAACATATTTGGAGTTTGCTCTAATTTTAGTTGAATTATATAAAAAGATAATAATACTAAAACATAATACATAATCACAAATATTATATTTGGAGTAATAATATAAATTTTACTTAATGGAATTTTTGATCCAAGTTTAGATATAAAAATTAAGATTTTTAAACTAAATGATAGTATTATTTGTAGAAAGGTATTATCAAATACTAAACAAATTAAACCTAATACTATTATTGGTGCAATTATAAAACTTGCTAATATACTTAAAAAAATGCTGAATATTGGTAATTTATTAAATTGATAAATTATAATTGGAATTATTGCAATCATACTGGAAATAGTTACTAAAATTGAGTCCAAAACTATTTGTCCAATTTTTGAATTAATTATTTTTATACCATATTTAATTTTTTTCTGATTTTTTCTAATAGCTCTATTATTATTTTTTTCCAAACTATTACTAATGTATTTTCTTAATAATCTTTGAAATATAATAATTCCAATAATTGCAGAATATGATAATTGTAAACCTATATTTAAAATAGAAAAAGGATTATTAATTAATAATATAATTAAAGATAAACTTAAAGTTTGCCAAATATCATTTTTTCTATAAAAGAAATTAGACATTATTAAAATAATACCTGATATCCCAGCTCTAACAAATGTAACTGGAAATCCAGTTAAACACATATATATAAATACAAAAAAGCTTATAACAATTTTTGAAAAATGCTTTCCAAGTAATCTATTAAAAACAAAGCTAATTATTAATATAACATATGATATATGCATTCCTGAAATTGCTAATATATGTGAAATATTACTATCAGAAAAATCTGTTATTATTTCTTCATCAATTTCAGACTTATCTCCTAGTAATATTCCTTTTAAAATAGATTTTTCATCTTTTGATAGTTTCATATTATTTACTTTTTTACTAAAACAGATCTTTAATTTATATATTATAGTAAAAAAACAATTTATAGAATTTTTCTTAATTGTTGTTACTTTATTTGCTTTTACTGTGCCCATTATTTTTAAAGTTTTTAAATATTCTCTATAATCAAAACCTTTATAGTTTCTGGCTTGGTTTGGCAATTCATATTTGCCATAAATGATTACTTCATCACCAAATTCTAGTTTTTCTTTACTTTGAAGATATATATATAAGCTCTTATTTTTTTTTGATATTATTTTTACTTTGTATTTTTCATTTAATATTTCTACGATTTTTCCATTTATTTTAATCTCTTTACCTTCTGAATTTTTATAAATTCTTTCATATTTATTATTTTGAATTAAAACTATTGAATTTGAAATAATGGAAGAAATAATAATTAAAACTATAACATTTTTAGTAAACATTATTTTTAAATATCTAGAATATCTACTATAAGAGAATAATTTAAAATTTTTCTTTTTTTCATGTCTATTTTTTATCAGATATATCAAAAATATAGCACAATAAAAGAGGGCTATTGTATTTTTACAATATAGCCCCCATAAAATTCCTATGATATATCCGAATCGTTATTGTTAAAAGTTTTCGTTTTTCTAACATTCGGTTCCTTTCAATTCAAATATTGCTACAAATTACTATAGCTAAACTATGAAATCAAATATATTAATATTAAACTCTCCGTTCTCCAGCCGTTTTTTGTATGCGTATACAGCAAAATTTATATCAACGGTTTATTATTTATTATATAATTCACGTTCTGAACCGCATTTTTTGGAATCACTAATTATAATAAACTCCGTTTATACTATAACTAACCAAAATACAATAATCGTAAACGGCTTCAGAACTGCGAGTAGGTCGAACTCGATTTTAATATTAATATATTTGATTTCTGAAATTTAACTATGATGTAACAAATTAATTATTTTAAAGTATTCTTCTAGCAGTTATGTAATTTTTAGTATAATAGCTTTCTGATAAAGATGAAATAATTACACCTTTGCTAGGATTTGCAGCATGTATGAATGAACCCCCACCAATGTATAATCCAACATGCCCATTAAAGCATAAAATATCTCCTGCTTGTAAATTTGATTTGCTTACTGCAACACCATTACTTCTTTGACCTGAAGATGTTCTATTTAAAGAATATCCAAAATGTTTATATACATAACTTGTAAATCCTGAACAGTCAAATCCAGATGGAGACATTCCTCCATAAACATATTTACATCCTAAAAATTGTTTTGCATAAGCTACAACAGCTGATCCTGTTGATGAACTTGAACCTTCACTGGTAGTTTTGCTTGGTTCTGGAGTTTCTTTTTCTGTGCTTTCAGTTTTGTTATTTTGTGTCTCACTTGAATTTGCATTTTCTCTGTTTATATTTTCACTTCTTGATGTAACTACTGTTTTGTTATCAGATAAATAATTATTTGATACATATCCTGTTTTGCCATTATAGTTAATCTTAGCCCATTTGTTATCAACAATAGCTGTAACAGTTACTTTGGTATTAAGATCTAATTGGTCAATAACCTCTGATTTATTATTTGCTTCTTTTCTGAGGTTTAATGTTGATACAGAAACATATTTTGTTAAATTAGTTTCTTTTTCTTCTTGTTTTGGTTCTTCTTTTTTCTCTTCTTTTACTGTTTCTTCTTTTTCTTCATTATTTTCTTTAACTTCTTCAGTATTTTCATTATTTTCTTCAGTTTCTGTTTTTACTTCAGTAGTATCATTCTTAATATTTGCTTCAATCTTGCTTTTTAAAACCCATCCACAACTAGTTCCATTTTCTACATAACACCATTTGTTGATTATATCTTTAACTTGTAATTCTGCGTTTTCAGAAATATTTGCAACTATACTTGAATAAATAGATGGTACTATTTTTAAATCTAATTTAGTAGTTATAGTATAAGTAGAATCTTTTTTTATTTTTTCTTCTTGCACTTCTATTGCCTCAGTAGTTGGATTAGTGTTGTTTTCGGTATTTGCTTCACTATTGGCTTGTTCTTCTTTGTTTTCCATGTTTTCAGTGTTTTCGTTGTTTTCTGTAGTTTCAGTACTATCTGAACTTTCTTGAACTTCTAACATATCATTTCTGATATATCCAGTAAATTCTGATTTTTTTACTTTTATCCAATCTTCTTCTGTTTCAAGTACTTCAACTTCATCTCCTATTGAAACTAATGTTAAAATTTCAGATTCTGTATTTGCTTCTTTTCTTATTCGAACATTGTCTGATGTAATCTTTCCTGTTGTAGCATAAACTTTTGAACTCATTAGTATAATAAATGCTATAATTATTGCACTTTTAATTGTTTTTTTCATTACTAAAATATTTATTTACAGGTTACTCACCTGTAAATTACCTCCTTTTTTTATTAATGGTCGAATTATATCACAATTTTTCAAAAAATGCAACTAATAGAAAATTACATTTTTATTACAGTTGTATTACGAAATTTCAATTCTGTATAGGAAATGGCTTTTCTAAAACATTTCGGGCGATTAAAATCGCCCCTACATCTTTTTATTTATTCTATAATGATTTTTATATGTTTTTTTGCGGGCGATTAAAATCGCCCCTACATCTTTTTTAAATATATTTATCTACCTTAATAATATATCTGCCTTTTCTCGTATTTCCTGATATTTCTTTAAATTCAAATCTTCCTTTTCCACGAATGGTAATTATATCTCCTACTTTTACTTGTTTAGAAGATTTTGTTTCTACTTTATAGTTAAGAAGAACTCTCTCTTGTTCTAAATATTCTACTGCTTTATTCCTTGAAGTTCTTGCTAAACTAGATACTATGTTATCTAATCTTAATGATGCAATAATTTCTGTAAGTTCAATTTTATTAGTTTCAATTTGTTGTAAATTATCTATTGAATCGACCTCAATATCAGCTGAAGAAAATCTTGTAAGTTCTCCTAAATTCTGTACTAAAAAACTTTGTACTTCATTTTTAACTATAATTTCTGCTCCATTTCTTTTAACTGAAATATCTCCAATTTTTTCTCTTTCAATTCCAAGCTTCATAATTGCTCCTAGATATCTACGATGATCATACTGTTCTTCTAACATAATCGGCAAAGAAATTTTAATTATGCTCATTATTTTAGAATGGTTTTTTCTTGTCATTTCTTCAGTTAGTTTTTCTGGATATACTATTAAAACCTTTCTTTCAGCTTCTACTGCTCCTCCAAAAAAATAATAATTTGTAAATCTAATTCTTTTTAAAAATTTATCAACTAAGTCTTGTTCAGCTAAATTTAAAAAATCTGTGTTTTCTATTTTATTTTTTGTTTTACAAAATTCTATTTTATCTAATACTTTTGCTAATAATAATTTATCCTCTTGATTTTTATAGTCTGATAATAGTTCTTGTTTATTCATTTTTTTGCTCCTTTTCAATTGTAGTTATTTTACTATAAAATCTGTATAAATTCAATATATTATTATAAAATTCACCCGCACTTCATCTATTATTAAACCTAAATCTTTGGCTTGTTTTATTAAATAATCCAATTTTGCTTGATTAGCTTTTATATTATATGTGTAATAATCTATTAAACCATTTTCAGCATATTCAAAATTTACATGTGATTGCATAAGTAATCTTTTTGTATAAATAATATTTTGCATAAGTTCACTTTTTTTCTCATCTTCAGTCTTATCTAAAATCTTACTTTCTCTAATATACTCATTTTCCATTAAATTACACCTCTTTTCTATTATATGTAATTTATTAACTTTTACTATATTTTTTCATTGGTAAATCCCTTTTTTAGCTTAAAAATTACTCACTTCTATTTACCCGAGTCTTGCTCAATATTTCTCTCCTCATTTTTTTGATAATTTTTTTCTCTAATCTAGAAATATAGCTCTGGGATATTCCGAAGTTCATCTGCTACTTCCTTTTGAGTTTTTTCATTTCCATCATTTTTTAGCCCAAATCTCATTTCCATAATATTCTTTTCTCTTGCATTAAGCTTATTAATTGAAATCCTAAGTAATTTTTTATCAATTTCATCTTCTATTTTTCTTGATGTTATATCCTCATCAGTTCCTAAAATATCTGATAGTAATAATTCATTTCCATCAGCATCTTTATTTAATGGTTCATCTAAAGATACTTCCATTTTGGTTTTATTAATTCTTCTTAAATACATCAATATTTCGTTTTCAATACATCTTGATGCATATGTTGCAAGTTTGATATTTTTATCTGCTTTAAATGTATTTACACCTTTAGCTAATCCTATTGTTCCAATAGAAATTAAATCTTCAATTCCAATACCTGTATTTTCAAACTTTTTTGCAATATATACAACTAGCCTTAAATTTCTCTCAATTAGAATTTGCCTTGCTTCTAAATTATCTTTTTCAGTTAACTTTTGTATATAATATTCTTCCTCTTCTTCTGGAAGTGGTGGTGGAAGTGTTTGTGCTCCTGCTATGTAAAAAATAGGTTCTTCAATAATTTCGTCATTTTTTATGTATTTAACATAAATTGAATTTATATTGTTTTTAACTAATTTTAAAAAATTCATTTTATCTCTTTCCTTTCTATTTTGTTGTCACAGGTACCTGAGATTTTTGACAACGCTGTTGTCAAAAATCTCCGGTACCTGTGACAACAACTCAGCCCAACTAATGCTTGATATTCTTCCTTTTTGCTTAGTTTTTTATTATATAAACCTATTATTATTTTTTCTATTTTTTTTATTTCTTCATTTTGTTCGACTGTAACTTCTTGTGCACTAATTCCTAATATCATACCATTTTGTTTTCCTAATGATGAAAAAGGTATAATTTTTATCTTTGATAAATATTGATTTTTTATTGTTTCTGATATTTCATTTAAATCACCCCCTAATATATTTTCAATATTTTCTAGTATTTCATCAGAAATGATGTTTTTGAATACACTGTGTTCTGCCACAATTACAGGAATATTTGTGATTGGATCTTTTAAAAAATTTCCTGTATCTATTAATGCTTTTGTTTTTACTTTTTTATCATTTACTTTGATAGTAATAGTACATATTAAATCTTTTTTAGTTATTTTATTTTTTATTAATTTAAATGATATAACTATAACAACAAATGACACTACAGCACCAAACATAATTGTTAAAAGAGTATAATTCCCATATATAATCCCATTATGTATTGAAATCTTTCCTGTATTTGCAACATATATCAGAGCTAAAGCTCCCCCTCCAAATACAAATGATGTCAAATAGAAATAAACTATCATTTTTACTAATTCTTTCATACTTTTAATCTCAAATGCTATGTGTACCATCACAACTGATAATACTATTTTCATAAAAATGCTATAAAAAGATTTGTCTTTAACAACATAAATTATTATCACATATGCACTTCCAACAATACTTGCTAACACTAGTTTTAAAACCTTTATTCTCGATTTAGTTTCAATTCCAACTGCATATAAAATTAGAAAATTTAATATTAAATTTTCAAAAAAAATAACATCCAGGTAAACAGTCATTTTCTCACCTGAATGTATTGTAGCACCTTTGATTTAAAAAATTTGTCACTTTGTGATGTAGAAAAAAAGAAATATTCTACAAAATTAGAATATTTCTTACTTTAATTATCTTTTTATTTATGCATTTTTTGCTATTTTTGCTATTTCTGCAAATGCTTTTTCATCTGATACAGCTATTTCAGCTAGCATTTTTCTATTGATAGTAACATTTGCTTTTTTTAGACCTGCTATTAATTTGCTGTATGTAATACCATTCATTCTTGCTGCAGCATTTATTCTAGCAATCCATAATTTTCTAAAATTGCTCTTTTTATCTTTTCTTCCAACATAGCTATATGATAAAGATTTTAATACAGCTTGATTTGCATTTCTAAATCTATAATGTTTTGCACCAAAATATCCTTTAGCTTGTTTTAATACTTTTTTATGTCTTCTTCTTGTAATCATTGCAGTTTTTACTCTTGCCATTTTATAATTCTCCTTTCTAATTTTTAGTCTTTAACTATTAGTTACCATATGGTAATAATTTCTTAATTGTATTTTCACAAGTTTTGTCAGCATAAGATCCTGGACGTCTACTTGTTAATTTTTGTCTCTTTGTTTTATTTGCTAATAAATGTCTTCTTCCTGATGTTGTTCTTTTTACTTTTCCTGTAGCTGTTAAACTATATCTTTTTTTAGCAGCTTTATTTGTTTTCATTTTTGGCATTTTGTATTAACTCCTTTCAATTTATATTTATATCTTACGCTATTTTAGCATAATTAACTTATATTATTTTTTTGATAGCATAATAAACATATTTCTACCTTCAAGCTTTGGAGCTCTATCAACATTTGCGATATCTGATAAGTTTTCAATAAATCTATTTAATACTTCTTCTCCAAGATGTGAATTATTAACTTCTCTTCCTCTAAATCTAACTGTTATTTTTAGTTTATTGCCATCTTCTATGAATTTTCTAGCATTTTTGGCTTTAAATCCAAAGTCATGTTCTTCAATATTTGGAGTAATTCTTATTTCTTTAATTTCAGCAACTTTTTGTTTTTTCTTTGCTTCTTTTTCTTTTTTAGCTTGCTCAAATTTGTATTTTCCATAGTTCATTATTTTACAAACTGGTGGATTTGCTTGTGGTGCAACAAGTACTAAATCTAGCTTTGCCTCTTGAGCTTTATCTAAAGCTTCTCTTATACTTATTACTCCAAATTTTTCACCTTGTTCTCCAATTAATTGGACTTCCTTAGCTCTTATTCTCTCGTTTATTGGTAATTCTTGTTTTATGTTAAAACACCTCCTAATTAAAAATAAACTTTTCTTTGTTACAAGAAAAGTCATTTAATCCACATAAAAATAAATATAAAATATTTATAAAATTCTAACCTTTTCCTAATAGTTAAGGTGAGAAGTGGATACTTCTTCTTGCAACATAGTATATTTTACTTCGATTTTTTTCTTTTGTCAATACTTTTTTGTGATTTTTCATAAAAACACTTGTATTTTTATTGATTTTGTAGGATAATATATATATATTTAATATTTTTAAAGGAATAATGATTATGGAAGTATTAGTTGCAATTAAAAGTATACCAATGAAATTAATTGATAGATTATTAAAAAGATTAAATGTAAGTAGAAATACTTTTTTTACTTTTATATTAACTTTGATTTCATTTTATATATGTATTGATAGAATAGTTGAAATGCTATTGTTATTTTTTACTGGAGTATCATCAGATTACTGGGGGCCTATTAGATATTCTTTAGCTCTTGTTTGCCCAGCCTTAGCATTTGCATTTGCCCCAAAATCCAGTTTTTGTAATAATAAACAAAAAAAGTTAACTTATGCTTATATTTACTTTACATCATTATATATCGTTGCTTTATCAATGATTGTACAATGGACAAATCAAGGTCTTTGGCTTCTTTTTTTGTCAGTACCAAACTATTCAAATATTATAACACAATTTCCTAGTATGGTAAGACATGCTTTTTCAGCAATTGCTTTATATCTTCCTGTAACCACTATATATACATTTATTAGAACTAGTATTTTAATGCGTATAGATGATTCTATGGAAAAAGTTAAATCCATTTGGGATTATCAAGGTATAGATTTATCAGATAATTCTATAAAACATAATTCATATATGTGTGATGTTAGCTTCACATATGATTTCTATACAGGTCAAAAAGTTGTATTTGGTGAAGCTTGTAGATATCGTTCTTTATTGGTTTGTGGTGGTACAGGTACTGGTAAAACAGCAAGAGTATTTGAACCAATGATTGCACAAGATATAGAAAAAAAATATTTCTTTAAAGAAGCATCAAAAGAGCTTGGCTTTACAGCTTTAAAAACAGGAATTGCAAGTATAAATAATCCTTATAGTAACGAATATTTGAATGATAATTTTAACTTAAATATGTTATCTCCAGCATTTGGTAAAGATTCAATTTTTAAAACTTTTATGAAAAAGATGATACTTTCAGATTCTCCAAATACTATTTATAGAAATATAGGTTTAACATATCTTTCACCAGATAATGAAAGTATTGAAAAAATGATAGAAATTTGTAACAATTTTAATGTTAAATATACTTTAATTGATCCAAATATACCAAATGAAAAAGGATTAAATCCTTTTATATATGATGATCCAAATAAAATTGCTACAACTATTTCTTATACACTAAATGCTGTTAAATTTCAGGAATCAGAAGAAATTTCTGAAAATCTAATTATACAAATGTTAGAGAACTTAACAATATTGTTAAAATTGATTTATCCTAAAATGCATGATGGTTTACTACCTAATATGGAAGATTTACTAAATATTATCAATAATTTTGATATGATACAAAAAATGTGTGAAATACTTAAAGCAGATGAAGAAATTGCTGAAGATTATTCATTATTAATCACATACTTAGAAAGAAACTTTTATCCAAATTCTCTTGGATTAGAAAAAATGCAAGAATATGCTCTTTCAGTTGGTAGTAGGTTAGAGAATTTACTTAGATCTTCTAAAATTAAAAATATTTTATGTAATAGACAAAATAATATTAATTTTGATGATGCCTTAGCAAATGGAGAATTTATATTTATATGTACTCGTAGAGGTGAACTGGGTAGATTTACAAGTCAGGCCTTAGGTTTCTTTTTCCTACTTTCAATGCAAAATGCAGTATTAAGAAGACCAGGAAATGAAAAAACTAGAATTCCACACTATTTATATATAGATGAATTTCCTGATTATGTAAGTTACTATACAGAAACTATTTTTACTATGTATAGAAAATATTGTGTTGGAACAACAATATCTGCTCAAAGTATTTCTATGCTTTCAAATAAACAATCTGGAACTAACAAAAGCGATTATAATAGTGCAGTTCTTACTAACTGTTCAAGCAAAGTATTTACAGGTGGAGCAGCTCCAATTGAAGAATTAGATTGGTGGCAAAGAGAAATTGGTCAATGGATGCAATGGCAATTCAAACGAGATTTTGATGAAGGGCTTGGTCCTAATGGTAAAATGTCAACAAAATATGCCGACGTAAAATATGACTGGAAAGATAAAATAATAGCTGGAAACATGCAATTTTACACAGATAATAAATGTGCTTATAAAATAGTTAGCGATACTGGAACTCCAAAAAATAGTGATGGTATTATAAACTTTGTTCCAGAAAAATATAAAGAAAAACATAAAGTTAAAAAATATGATTTTGCAAAATATGTTTCTGGTGTTGCAATTTCAGATGAATCTGGTGGAACACAAAAAAGAAGAGGTTTTAAATCTAAAAAACATTCTTTTACAGATTCAAGTACTGGCGAAGATAGTCCAATTCAAGCAGATAATTCTTCTAAATATCTATTTGATAATGAAGATGCAATAGTAGTAAACTTCAAAAAGAATAATAAAGATAATTAGACAAAAAGATAAAGCAATTTAGTATGCTTTATCTTTTTATATATTAAAATAGTAAATATATTATTTTATTAAAAATTAATTTACTCTTTTGTAGGTACTTTGATTACTACTTCTGTACCCTCTCCTACTTTGCTTTTTATATCTATGCTTCCTCCGTTTTTATCTAATATTTCTTTTGCAATTGCAAGACCAAGTCCGCTTCCTCCAAATTCTCTACTTCTTGCTTTATCTACTCGATAAAAACGTTCAAATATTCTGTTTAAATCATCTTCTGGTATTCCAATTCCATTATCTATGATTTTTATATATGCATCATTATATACAAATCCAACATATATTTTTATTAACCCACCTTCTGGAGTATACTTTATACTATTTGTTAAAATATTTAATACTACTCTTTGAATATCATCTTTATCTGCAAAAACTGGAGGCACATCTGCTGTAACAAAATTCTCAACTTGATGATTTTTCTTTTTTATTTCAATAGCAAGTTTAGCTTGACTATCTTTTACTAATTTTCCTAAATCAAAACTTTCTTTTTTTATTTTCTTTTTATTATTATCAATTCTAGAAAGTTCTAATAAATCAGTAACTAATTTTGCCATTCGTCTCGCTTCTGATGCAATAACTCCTAAAAATTCTTTTTGAGTTTGTTCATCATATTCTCCTTCTAATAGAGTATCACTATATCCCATAATTGAAGTAATTGGAGTTTTTAACTCATGAGAAACATCAGCAACAAATTCTTTTCTCATATTATCTAGTCTTTCATGCTCAATTATATCTGGAATAAAAGCTATAACTCCAGCAGGTATATCTTTTTTATCTCTAAATGGTGAAAATAAAACATTTAAATTAATTCCATCAACTGATACTTGCTCTGTAGTAGAAGTCCAGTTGTCTAAATAAATGATTTTTTCCATGTTAATACTTTTATCATATTTATGAAAAATGTCTTCAAAAGAATTATCTTCTGGTGATATTTTAAGTAGTTTTCTTGCTGCTGGATTGATTAATGCAATTCTTCCTTCTCTATCAAAAGCTATGATACCCTCTGTAGTATGTAATAAAATCTTCCTCATTTCAATTTGTTCAGTAGATTTTTCTTCATCTTTACTTTTCAAAAATCTATTTAGCGGATATACTATTACTTTTGACATGTAAATACTTAAAAAAATTGCTATTAATACAAATATTATACCTGCTACTATTAAAATAATATCTAAATTTTTAGACAATTGATTTAGCAATAAGTTTATTTGATCTAAATTAGTTATTTGCTCTGTATTAATTTGATTACTAATATTTCCTAAATTAAGCTGTATAAATACTCCGTAACCCAACCAATACTATTATTTCTGTTATAAATATTATTAACACTATTTTTAATGGTGTGTTCTTTTTGAACAAATCTTTCACCTCTCACTTCATTTTTTTTAATTATTTTTATTCTATGAATTTTTCTTGGTAAACTATATTAACTTCTTAATTTCATCATATATTTTTTCTTCAACATTTTCATTTGCTATTGTATATGCATTTTTTCCCATTTGCTGGCATTTTTCCTTGTTTAAAACTATTTGTTTTATTATATTATTTAAACCTTCTGCAGTTAGTTCATTATTCTTTACTATAACTGATGCTCCAACTTTTTCTAAAACCTTAGCATTATACATTTGATGATCATTACTAACATTTGGCAAAGGTATTAAAATTGATGGTTTTGCTAAATTTGCTATTTCTGTAATAGTCATTGCCCCACTTCTAGAGACTATTAAGTCTGATATATTTTCTAATTCTTCCATATTATAGATATACGGAAAAATTTTGCAGTTATTAATATTATTAATATTAATGTTTTTTCTAGATAACTCATTTTTTATAATATCATATTGTTTTGGTCCTGCAGCCCACACTAATTGATAATCACTATTATATTTTTTTTCTATTATTTCACAAATAGCTTCATTTATTTTTTGAGCACCTTGGCTACCTCCAAATACAAGTACTATTGGTTTTATATCGTTTAAACCTATTGATTTAAGAATATTTGTTTTATCAGTATTAGAATAGTTTCTTTTTTTTATCTTAATTGGTGTTCCAGTAAATACAACATTTTTACAAAAATGAATTCTATTAACAGCCTCTTTAAATGAGACAAGAATTGTATTACATCTTCTTGCAGCTATTTTTACAGCTTTACCTGGAAATGCATTACTTTCATGCAATAAAACTGGAACTTTACAAGATCTAGCAGCAATAACTGCAGCACCACAAATATACCCTCCAGTACCTATTACAATATCTGGTTTAAATTCCTTAATAATTCTTTTAGCTTCAAATATCCCTCCAACCGTTTTTCTCATTTTTCTAATATTATCAACCGAAAGTTTTTTACTTAATCCATATGCATTTATAGTTTTTAATTCATATCCTGCGCGTGGAACCAAATCATTTTCTAATCCTCTTGTAGTTCCAAGAAATATAATCTTTGAATCTTTTTCTCTTTCTTTTATAATATTTGCAATTGAAATTGCAGGATTAATATGACCTGCTGTACCTGCAGCAGCAATAAGTACTTTCATGCTCTCACCTCTCACATCTCACCTCTATATATCAATTTCTTTTTCCTGCTCTTGATATATTGAGTAATACTCCCATTTGGCATAATAGAATTACTAGTGCTGTACCTCCATAGCTAAAAAATGGTAATGGCATACCTGTAGCAGGCATAGAAGATGTAACAACTGCAATATTTACAATAACCTGTATTGCAATCATAGAAGTAATTCCAACAGCTACTAAACTACCAAACATATCTGGAGATTTCATTGCAATTAAAATACCTCTCCATATAAATATAGCAAATAAAACTATAACAAATACACACCCTATAAAGCCAAGTTCTTCTGCTAAAACTGAAAAAATAAAATCATTTTGTGGTTCAGGTAAATATAAGTATTTTTGTTTACTTTGACCTAGTCCTGCCCCAAAAAGTCCACCTGATCCAATAGCATATAAACTTTGAATAACTTGATATCCAGCTCCAAGTTTATCTTGCCATGGATCTAAAAAGGTCGTAATTCTATGTATCGCGTGTTCAAATTTTTGAATTTTAAAAATTGCAATTCCTGCTAGTGGAACACCCAAAGTTACACCAGGAACGAGTATTTTCCATAAATTGCATCCTGCAATTATCATCATTATTCCAACTATTCCAATAATTATAACAGATGCACTTAAATGTGGCTCTATTATTAATAGTGCAATTATAGGTGCTAATATTGCAAGATGTTTTATCCATCCTTTAAAAAAATATTTTAAATCATCTTTGTTTTTTGTTAACAATCCTGCATAAAAAATAATCATACAAAACTTTACTAGCTCTGATGGTTGAAATGAAAGTGAACTAGTAATAAAAATCCATCTTTTTGCGCCATTGAGCGTTTTCCCAATTACTAGAACTGCTCCAAGTAATATTATTGCAATTATATATGCAATCTTATAAAACTTTTTGTAAAATCTATAATCTATATTTGAAATAATTGTCATTAAAACCAAACCTATTATTGCAAAGATTCCTTGCTTTACAAAATATTTATAACTGTTACCACTTTCTGCTAATGATGTTGGAGAACTAGCTGATAGCACCATTATTAATCCTATTGTTAATAACAATAGGATTGTAATTAATAATGTATAATCTATGGGATTTTCTAAAAAACTTGAAAATTTTTTATTTTTCGCCATTGAAAATATTCCCCTTTCTATATTAGCAGACCATTAATATACCAAGTACACAAGCTAGAAATGTTATTACTGAAAAAACTCTAACAACTTTATTTTCATTCCATCCAGATAATTCAAAATGGTGATGAAGTGGTGCCATTTTAAATACTCTATTTCCAGTTTTTTTGTAATAATACACTTGAATCATTACAGATAATGTTTCAAGAATAGGTATTAATGCAATAATAATTAATATAAGTGGTAATTTTAAATATAATGCAATACATGAAATTAGCCCACCTAAAAATAATGAACCAGTGTCCCCCATCATTACTTTTGCAGGGTGAAGATTAAACATTAAAAAACCGAGTATTGCTCCAACTGAAATACTTCCAATAATAGAAACTAAAGAAGTATTATTTATCATTGAAATTACTGTTAAACATGTTATTATTATTGAACACACACTTGAAGCTAAACCATCTACTCCATCAGTTAAATTTATTGCATTTGTTGTTCCAAGTATTACTAAAACGGCGAATGGTATATATATGTATATTGGAAACACGATTTCCTTCTTCCAAATAGGAATCAATATTTCTGTTCTATGATCAGAAAATTTTAGCATAAATATTATATACATTAATGATATTATAAACAATCCCATCATTTTACTAGCAGGATTTAGCCCTTTTGTATTTTTTAATACAAGTTTTTTGAAATCATCAATAAATCCAACTACTCCAAATCCTATTGTTAATAATAGCATTGGAATCAATCTGTTTGAAAGGTCAATTTCTCCTATTTTTCTATAATATAAATAGCTTATAATTGTGCAAATTATGATTCCAATTATAAATATTATTCCACCCATAGTAGGTGTTCCTTGTTTTTTTAAATGTGATTTTGGTCCATCATCTCTTTCTATTTGTCCTACTTTTATTTTTTTTAATATTGGTATTATAATTAATGCAAGTACAATTGTAACTGCAAAACTAACTATAAGTATTGATGTTTGAAATTTCATCATATGTAGCTTAGAAATCTAAGCTCTCCTCCTCTCTATTTTTTACTCTTCATTTTACTAATTATATCTCTAACAATAATTCTTTCATCAAAAGGATGTTTTACGCCATTGATTTCTTGATATGGTTCATGGCCTTTTCCAGCCAAAACTATAATATCATTTTTATTTGCCATTTTAATTGCTTTTTCAATAGCTATTTTTCTATCAACTATTACTTCATATTTTCCTTTAGTTTTAGTTATTCCTTTTTCAATTTGTTTTACTATTTCTTCAGGCTTTTCTGTTCGAGGATTATCTGATGTTATAATTGTATAATCTGCAATTTTTCCAGATATTTCACCCATCAATGGTCTTTTTCTTGTATCTCTATCTCCTCCACATCCAAATACAGATATTACTCTTCCTCTTGTATAGCTTTTAACAGCACGAAGTATATTTTCTAAACTTTCTGGTGAATGAGCATAATCTATCATAATTGGTATTTCAAGTTTGTTTTCTACCATTTCTGATCTTCCTGGAACTTTTATTTTTTCTAAAGCAGTTTTAATGTTCTCTGCATCAATACCTAATTTCTTACATATACATATTGCACATAACGCATTATATACAGTAAACCTTCCAGGTATATCAACTTTTACTCTTTCATTTCTATCTGTTATTTTAACTTTAAAATCAACATAAGAATTCGTAATTGTTATATCTTTTGCAAGAAATGTTCCTGAATTATCAATTCCATATCCTGTAATGTCATTTTCTGGAAACATTTTTGGAATCTTGTTTCCTTGTAAGTCATCTATATTAACAAATCCTGTTTTACACATATTAAATAACTTTAATTTAGATTGAAAATAATCCTGCATGTCTGGATGCTCTTTTTCACTTATATGATCTTCTGAAAAGTTTGTAAATGCAACTAAATCAAACTCGCATCCGTCAACTCTATGTAATTTTAAGCTTTGAGAAGATACTTCCATAACAACATATTCAACTTTTTCTTCAACCATTTTGTTAAATAATTTTTGAAGCTCTAAACTTTCTGGAGTTGTTCTATCAGAATCTCCTATTTTATTACCATTTATATATGTAGCAACTGTTCCAATTAATCCAACTTTTTTTCCTGCTTTTTCAAGAATTTCTTTTATCATAAAGGTTGTAGTAGTTTTTCCTTTTGTTCCAGTGATTCCAATTAATTTGAATTTTTTTGAAGGATTATTATAAAAATTGCAAGAACTTAATGCTAAAAATTTCCTTGTGTTTTCTGAGATAATTAGTGTTATATGATCAGGAATATTTGCCTTTTTTATCTTATCTGTATTTTCTGCAACTATAACTGATGCTCCATTATCAATAGCATTTTGAATAAAATCATGACCATCAGAGCTAAATCCAGAAATTGCTATAAACATATATCCCGGCTTAATATTTTTAGAATTGCTATCAATTCCATTTATTTCAATATCTATATTTCCCTTTGCTTTAATTCCATCTATTCCTATTAAAATATTTTTTAGATTCATCTTATGGATTCCTTTCTTTTTACTTTTGCTAATTATATACCAAATTAACTTTTTTGTATACCTTTTTTTAGTATTTTTATTATTAATTTGTTACAGTTTAATGGAATTTTTAAATCGAATATATTTAATATTAAAATTTCCGTTCTCCAGCCGTTTTAAGTATGAGAAATGATTAAATTCATAGCCACGGAATATACTATATTTAAATATTAACGTTCTGAACCGCAATTTCTGGCACTAACTTTAAAATGCACGCCGTTTATATTACATGAAACAAAATATAATAATCGCAAACGGCTTCAGAACTGCGAGTAGGTCGAACTCAATTATAATATTAAATATATTCGATTTTTAAATTTAAGAATTATGCTAATAAACTGTAACTATTAATTTGTATGTATTTTTATATCGTAATATACTTATTTTAAAAAAATTATTGCACTATTAATAAAAATATGATATAAGAAAATTAAGGAGGATTTATTATGGATGATAAAAATCAAAAAAATCTAGAAATAGTATCTGGAGATGGAAAAGATTTAGAAATATCAACTGTATTTGAACATACAAAAACAAATACTTCTCCAAATGAAAGTGAAGATACTGAAAAAAAAGAAATAGTTATACCAAAAGGTAGTTCAGATAAAAAAAAATAATTAATATTATTTATATTTAGGAGTCAAATTATGTATAAAGAAGATATTGAATTAGCTAAAAAAGCTAGGTTAAATGCATATTCTCCATATGGTAATTATTATGTTGGGGCATGTTTAAAATGCAAAGATGGTTCTATATATTTAGGCTGTAACATTGAAAATCATGGTTTGCAATCTTTATGTGCAGAAAGAACTGCTTTTGTAAAAGCATTATCTGATGGTAAAAGGGATTTTTCATCAATTGCTATTGTTGGAGCTCCAGCTGGTGAAGAATCAACTGTAAAATGTATGCCCTGTGATTATTGTAGGCAATTTTTAAGTGAATTTGTTGATAAAGATTTTACCTTTGTTTTTGAAGACAATGGTAAAATTGAAACATATAAACTAGATGATTTATTACCTCATCGTTTTGAATTTTAAATATTATTCAATTCAAATTAAAATTATAAATTATTAAAAGCCAAATTAAACGATATTAAAAGCATCGCTTTAAATTGGCTTTTTTATTAATATTTATATTTCCATTTGACTTCCTAAAAAAGATGCTGCTGATTGAGCTAATTTTTTTTCAACATCATTCATCTTAGTATTTGCTTCTTTCGAAAGAAGAATTACAGAACCTATAGTATCACCATTTGAGATAATCGGATAAACAACTTGTGCATTTGATATTTTATTTCCTTCATCATTTTTGGTTATTGGCATAGCTTTATCACTATTATCTCTACTTGTATAAATTTCTTTATCTTCCATTAATTGCTCTAATTCATTACTAACATTTTTTTCTAAATATTCTTTTTTAGAACCACCTGAAACTGCTATAATAGTATCTTTATCTGTAATAAATGCTATATGTCCTGTAGTTTTTGATAAAGTTTCAGCATATCCTGTTGCAAATTCTGTGAGTTCTCCTATTGGAGAATATTTTTTTAAGATGACTTCACCCTCTTTATCTGTAAAGATTTCCAAAGGATCTCCTTCTTTTATTCGAAGTGTTTTTCTTATTTCTTTTGGTATTACTACTCTACCTAAATCATCTATTCTTCTAACAACTCCTGTTGCTTTCATGATTTTCCTCCTTGTTTTTCAAAGTTTTATATTGTTAGTATTGCAAGAATTTACATTTTTATACGAAAAAACATTGAACAAAATATATTCAATGTTTTTGATACGTATCCCTTTTTACACTTTGTGTATGACTTTCCTAAGAATATAAAAAAACACATACTTTATGTATGTGCTTATTTTTTTCCAAATAGTTTTGCAATTCCTTTAAATGAAACTTCTTGATGAAGAAATTCATTAATTTCATTTTCAACTTTTTGTTGATATGGAGTTAATTCAACTTTAATTGGTGCTGTTAAATCAATTTCTTGGAATAAAAATGCTTTAATTTTTGACCATAGTCCTTGCTTTGTAACAGCTTTTTGTTTATCTATTGGTTTAAATGTAGTTCCTGCATCTATTGACTCATTATTATTTCCAGGTTGTTGTGTTTCAAAATTTCCAAATACACTATTTGTAGATGCATTTTCAGGATTATTGTTTTGTTGTGTTTCACCAAAGAAAGAAGTATTGTCGGTTCCATTATTATTTTCTCCAAAACCAAAGCCACCAAAAACTCCATTTTGATTTTCATTATTAAAATCAGCCATATTTTCCTCCTTTGTATTTTTAAAATACTCTACAAACTTTATACTACAAATTTTGCAAATAATCAATAGTATTTGCGAAATTGTTTCTTTACTTTTTTGTTACATATTTATTACAAAATTGTTACGTTTTTCCAATTAGGAACATATTGAATTTCATTTTCTTCTATATCTTGTATATATCCGTTCTTTAAATCTGTAGAATAAATAAATTCCTCTATTTTCTTCATTTCTCTTTTAGTTATTTTTCTATTTAAGTCTTTAATGTTTTTTGCCTTATATGTTGGGAAAAATTGATTCATTACACTTACATAAATATCCTGTGGTAAATTATTATTTATCCAACTTAATACTTTTTTACTATTTTCTATATGATTTGGTAGTACTAAATGTCTAATAATTACACCTTTTTTTGCTATACCATTTTTATCACATTTTAAATTACCTACTTGCCTATACATCTCTTTAATAGCAGTTGTAGCAACTTCAAAATAGTTTTTAACATTAGAATACTTTTCTCCTAATTCATTTTCAGAATATTTTAAATCTGGTAAATAAATATCAATATATCCTTCTAATAATTTTAATGTTTCAATATTTTCATAAGAATTTGTATTATAAACTATTGGAATATTTAATCCATTATCTTTAGCTATCTTTATTGCTTCTATAATTTGTGGTACATAACTTGTAGGTGTTACTAAATTTATATTATTTACATTTTCACTTTGTAATTTCAAAAAAATACTTGCTAATTCTTTAATTGTAATTTCGTGTCCCAATCCGTTCTGGCTAATTTCGTAATTTTGACAAAATACACAATTTAAATTACAATTTGAAAAAAATACTGTCCCTGAGCCACTTCCTTTACTAATACATGGTTCTTCATACATATGTATTGAGGCTTGGGCTACTTTTACAGTATTTTTAGATTTGCATCTTCCTATTTGATTATTTGTTCTATCTACTCCACATCTATGTGGACAAATTTCGCATTTTTTTACATAATCTAATTTGCTTTCCATTTTTCATATTCTTCTTTAATTCTATTTAATACTTCTTCTGGAGTAAGGTTTCCAGTATCTAATACAAAATCATAATTTGACATATCATTACGATATACTCCATATAATTTATGGTATCTGTTTAAATCATTTTTAGCTCTTCTTATCAAATCTTTTTTTTGTGCTTCCAATGTTGGCAAACTTTCAGAGTTTTTCCTGTTTGGGTCTAAAAAAGCTCTTTTAGCGGCAATATCGATATCAACTTTTAAATATACTTTAAAAGATTCTGGAACAGCATACCATCCCATTTTAGCATCTATAACAATATTATTATTTTTTTTAGCATATTCTGCAGCACTTTTTTCTATTTGCATATCTATCTCTGGATGTTTTTCTACATATTCTCCAAATTCTGTGACTGACATATTTTTTTCAATAGCTAATTGTCTAAAATAAGCTCCATTGTGGTAGAAATAATATTCCAAATCATTTGCTAACATTTTTGCTACTGTACTTTGTCCACTTGCTAAATCTCCTGTTATAGAAATAATATCTTTTCTTTTCATCTATTTTACTCCTTATAATTTTTAGATATTTTATAGATAAAAGCATTACTCATCATCATTATTTTCTTCAGTATTAATAATATCTGAAGATTTAATTTCAACTTTTCCTTCATTTATCTCATTTGCAGCTAATGTAACTGGTGATTCTTCTTCAACTTCTGTTAATGTATTATCACCATTAGCAATTTCTCTTGCTCTTTTAGATGTAGCTATTACAAGCGCAAATCTATTTTCAGCATGCTCTAAAAGTTCGTTTACTGTTGGTTTTACTATCATAAATTCCTCCTAAATTTTTAATTTTCAATAACATCTTTATCTATTCTTCCAGCTATAGTTTCTGCTTGAACAGCAGAAAGAACTAAGTGATTTGAATTCATTATAATTACAGCTCTTGTTTTTCTTCCGAATGTTGCATCTATAGCAGATCCATTATCTTTTGCATCTTGTACCATTCTTTTTATAGGTGCTGAATCAGGACTTACAATTGCAATTACTTTATCAGCTGAAACTGTGTTTCCAAAACCAATATTTATTAACTTCATAAATCATCACTTTCCCTTCTAAATAGAATTAATCTATATGTATTTTATCATATTATTATCATAAAGTCTAGTAAAATAGCTTAATTATTCCTTTTATAAGCTTCTTTTTTTAAAGGGTCTGAATGCACAATTTCTTTGATATCACTTAAACTATTCACATATTCTCTTTTGTTTATTGTATAATTTATTATAAATTTAAAAATATAATAAATTAGATAACATAAGCAAGATATATTTATATATTTTTCAAAAGAAATGTTCAATTTACTTATCATAGTTATTGAAATTATAGTGTTTACAGAAAGAAGAAAAACTTCTAAACCATATATAGTTATAATTCCACTTTCCTTTTTATATGCTATTTCAAAAATAATAATTGTAACAAAAACTATACTCATGCTAATATATTTATATATTTCTGTAAATTTTTCTCTACCTAAATTAAAGAACATATGATTTAATAAATAAAAATATAATACAAAGACTACCAATATAGCAAAATTTAAAAATACCTTTTTTTTATAATTATTCATTAATCTAATACCTTTCTTATTAATTGCACAATATAATTCATTATTAATTATTAATTGCGAGGCAGTTATGCCTCGCACATATAGTAACTGGTGACCCCTACGGGAATCGAACCCATGATTCGGCCTTGAGAGGGCCGCGTCTTAACCGCTTGACCAAGGGGCCAAAATATATTACCCTATATTTATAACACTTTTTTATAAATTAGTCAATGGTTTTTGTTTTTTCTATTTCAGCTTTTTCTGTCTTTGTTTTCTTTTTAAAATCTGTATATCCCATATTTATTGTAATATCAGAAGTGTTTTCTAAATGCTCTTTTGCCTTAATTTCTTTATTTGTAAGATTACTTTTCTTTTCTTCTAAATTAAAAGGAATTGATAGTTTTGTTAGAATAGTAATGAATAATGGTTCATTTTTAATTTTTTCAGCTATTTTTTGACTATTTAAATCAATTGCAATATTAGCATATTTAATAGCTAAATCCTTATTTCCCCTCATAAGATTAATCTTTGAAAGTTCATAATAGCTATCTGCTGATAACTCTTCATCATCAATAGTCTCTTGAAAATATTTTTCAGCTAAATCTAAATCTTTGTATAACATTGCAATTTGGGCTAAACTATATTTAGGATTATGAATCAAACTGTTAATCTCTGCACATTTTTCATAATATTCTTTTGCACTTTTAAAATCATTTAGCATAGTATATGCTATACCTAGCTCATAATATAAATCGAAACTATTAGGGTTATACTTAGTTGCTTCAATTAATACAGAAACAGCATCTTTATAATCTTCTTTTTCTATTAATAAATCTCCCAAAGATAAACTTGCATTATAATAGTCTGGCTTTTTGTCAAGAAGATTCTTAAGCATTTCAATTGCTTCGTCTTTTTTTTCTAAATCACTAAGTAATGTTGCAATTTTATAATATGAATTATAATCTTGCTTGTTAATTTCAATGCAAACAACATATTCATCTATTGCTTTTCTTAATCCCCCTTCTTGTTCGTAAATCTCTGCTAATAATTTATGAGCATAATAATTATTAGGATTTTTACCTATAATATCTAATAAAATACTTTTTGACTTTTTTTTGTTTCCAATTAAAAAAAATAATTTTGCAATAGAATATTTAATTCTATATATTATTTTTTTATTTTTATACTCACAAATTAAAACTACTATAGGCATAATAATAGAAATAATATAAATAAAAGTTTTTATAATTATATTAAGCTTATGACCTGAAATTAACCCGTATAGCATCTATTATAATACCTAAAGCCTGTAGCCCTAAAAAGTATAAATATCCTGTTTCATTTTTGCTAATCATTAAATAAAAAATTGATCCAAAAAAACCAACAGATATTACAATAAAAAAAACTTGTTCTATCATAAATAACTCCATTAAAAATCATCTTTTTATACTTTTGTAATTTTTATTTTATACTTAATATGTACTATTATACACTCAAAGTCGAAATTTGTAAATACCTATACAAGAGTCAGATGAGTAATTTTGTTAATAAAAATAAGAATATCAATAAAACTTGATATTCTTATTTTTGTTAATTTTCTCCTCTACCTTCTGGTAATGCATTACTTGGTAATTCGATTCTAATTCTTATTCTAAATACATAAGTTGCAGCTCTAACCAACTTACTGTTTTTAAACTTTTGCCATAAAGAAGTTTTTGTTTTAAATGTTGTTGCTTCATTATAAGCTTTAATCTCACTGTTTTCATCTGAAGCTGGAATATTTGCATTTGCAACTTGAACATTTTCAGCTTCATTTTTGTCAGATTTTGTAGCATTAGTTTTTTGAACTTCTGTAGTTGCAACATTTTCTACATTAGCATTTTGTACTTCTTGAGTATCTACAACATTTTCTATTTCTTCTGGAGCTGGTATTAATTTAAGTGCATCTGATACTTCTATTCCAATATAACTTAATGCTCTTGAACTATCTTCTAGTCTTTCCATATCAATTTCAATATAAAGATTAGATTCTAAGTTTGTTACTTTTGCATTTAAAATCTTCATTGCATCTTGATATCTTTGAGAAGTTTTTCCTTTACATCTACCAACTACTCCTAAATTTTCAATAATATCCTCTGAAAATTTAGAAGATGCAGCTTCGACCTTGTCTTTCCATCCTTCTTCTTTGCTGTTTACAGCATTTATCAAATCAGTCAATTCTCCTGCAAGTATAATGTTTTGTTCTCTTTGTTTAATTAAATTTTCAACTTTTTTAGTATTTTCCTCAAATTGTTTAATAGATGTTTCAACTAAACTATAAGCAGCATTGTAAACACTACTTGGAAAATTCTTCTTTTTTGGATATTCTATTATATATGACTTTACAGATTCAATTAAATCTTTAAAATATGTATCTTCTTCTAATTGAATAATCTGTTTTTTATTATTTGGATTAATTAATTTTTGAATTTTATCTATGTTTGATATTATTTTTTCCTCTGTGATAACCATTCTCACATTTACTATGCCAGATCTAGACATGTAAATATACCTCCTTTGTTAATATTAAAAAGATTTTTTACATAAATCATTTTTATTATACACCAAGCCACAAAAAACTACAAGAAAAAACATGTGATTTTTTCTTTACATTTTTATTACATGAATGTTACAAAAATATTACATCTAATTAATTATATTTTTGCTTGATTAGATATTATTTTTTCCATCTCTATATTTCTTTTTATTTTTAAGGTTGTTGTCTTTACAAGTTCTTCTTCCGTAAGGATTAAACTCTTTACATATTTATATTTAGGTAAAGTTTTGTTTACCTCTTTTACCCAATTCCAAATTTTTTCTTTAATTTGGTCTTCTGTAATATCTCCAAATTTATTTTGAATATATTCTTTGTCATATACAACTTTTACCCCAATTTTAACATCATCATCATCATCTGGCATTCCATAGACCATAGACTCCTTGATTAAATCTGATCTGTCAATTAAAGCTTCAATTTCTTCTGGATAAACATTTTTTCCATTTTTTAATACTATTACAAATTTTTTTCTTCCAGAAATAAATATATATCCATCTTTATCAATTTTAGCTAAATCTCCAGTGTGGAACCATCCGTCTTTATCAAAGACCTCTTCATTAGCTTCTTCATTTTCGTAATATCCAAGCATAATTGAGTCTCCTTTTGCAAGTAGTTCTCCTACTCCTTTTTCATCAGGATTATCAATTTTAACCTCTACACTTGGCATTTTCTTTCCAATAGATCCTATTCTTTTTTGTTTTGTAAGTTCTGCAGCTATTACTGGCGAAGTTTCTGTTAATCCATATCCTTGTAAAACATTGAATCCCAAATTCCAAAATCCTTTTTCTTTTTCAACTGAAAATGGCGCTCCACCAACTACTACTATTCTAAGATATCCTCCTAAGCTTTGATAAATCTCTTTAAAAAATTTCTTTTTAACATCAATTCCTACTTTTAACAGAGCATTACTTAATGTTATTCCTTTTTTTACAAAAGACATTTTTCCTTTTTCTTCAATTGCTTTCATTATTTTATCATACATTTTTTCAATTAAAGCTGGAACACTTATCATAGCAGTAATTTTAAATTCTTTTAATTCTGATGCTATGTGTCTCACTCCTTTTGAAAAAACAATAGTACTTCCAACTGAAATAGGATATAGAAAACCAACTGTACATTCAAATGTATGATGTAATGGTAAAAATGATAGAAATGTATCTGTTTCATTAACTTCAAAGCATTCGCCTATGTCTAAAATATTAGTACATAAGTTTTTATGAGAAAGCATTACTGATTTTGATTTACTTGTAGTTCCAGAAGTAAATAACATTATATTCATTTCTTCATTGTTAATTTCTGCATTTATGAATTCATTATTTCCTTGCTCTAATAATTCTTTTCCTTTTTGTATTATCTCTTTTTGAGAAAACTTATTAAAATCATTTTTTTCTAAATCCATAGAAATAAAATATTTTAATTTTGATTTTCCATTTTTTTGTATAGTCTGCATAAATTCATTATATTTTGAAGAATAGAAAATAGCTTCAGCTTCTGATCTAATTATAAGGCTTTCTATTTCATCTATTTGCAATGCTTTATCTAATGGAACTACTACTCCTGTTCCGCAACATACAGCTAAATAAGCCACTTCCCATTCATATCTATTTTCTGAAATAATAGCTATTCTTTTTCCTTTTAATCCCATTTCTATCATTGCAGTTCCTAAATAATCTATATCATTTACAAATTCATTATAACTAATTTTTTTTGAAGATTCGATTGTGTCTCCTCCAACATAGAATGCTGTTTTATTTCCAAATTTTTCTCTTGTATTATTAATCATATTTTTTAAATTGTTAAATTTATTTGTTTTATTGGCCATATTTCATTTTTCCTTTCCTAAAACATACACTAGTTTGAATATCTTTTTTATATTTCTTTATTATTATATATATTTTCTCTTTTTTTTTCAAGTATATCCTTTGAAATAATTTATTAGGTTATTACTTAGCTGTAGCAATTGACTTTTTATTCTTTTTATGATATTATACTTTTATCAAAATCAAATGAAAAATTTAGGAGGAATAAAAATGTCAAAATTATTAAAAATATTATTATTATCAATCTTTGCAATTATTGTTTCTTTTTCAATTTCTTATGGAATTGATTTAAATTTAACATCTAATGCTACAACATCTAACGCTACAAATAGCCAATCATCCAATGTAACAAATAATCAAACATCTAATACTGCAAGGTCAAATGTTATAAATAATCAGAATAATAATGTAAATAATTCTACAGATTCAAATAATAATTCCACAGGTTCATCAATGACCTTCCAATCTTCATCTGATGATAATTCTTTATTAGATAGTAATATTACTTCTCAAGTACCAAAATCTGCAACTAGTATAACAGGAGTACAGAATTCTCAAAATAGCGGAAATACAACTATTTCAAATATTATCAATATTGCTTTAATTGTAATAGGAGTTTTGTTAGTATTTTTTGCAATTGCAATTTTGATTAGATTAGGAAATCATAATTCGTAGATTATATAAAAAAGTAATAGTTTTGCTATTACTTTTTTTAGTTTTTTCATCGTATATTTTTTAAAAAAAGAACAATAATATAATTAAGTTTAATTATAAACTAATTTTTTTAGGAGGAATAATAAAATGATGAAAAAATTTATATTATCTACATTATTAACTATATCATTTATTTTTATAATGACTTACACTTTTGCAACTGACTCAAATATGATACAAGATGCTACAAATGCTGTTAGAGATATGGTAGGTGGAGCAGAAAACGCAATGGAAGATGCTGCTGGCGCTGTTTCAAATACATCTAAAAATATAACTGGAGATATGCAAGAAGGTCTTAATAATATGATGGACAACAATGACCAAAATAATGATGATACTAATAATGGCAATAATGGTGATGACCAAAATACAACAACCGGTGCTTCAACAGATAATAATGGAAATGGTGCAAATTATGGCAATAACGGAAATAATCCTGGTGATTATACTGCACAAAGAACGGCAACTACTACAGATGGAACAATTGCTGGAATGAATTCAACAACTTGGATATGGCTAATAATGGCAGTTCTTGCCATTGCAATAATTGCTCTTGTTTATTATTATTCAGTTGGAATGACAACTAATAATAGAAATTATCATAATGGTGATGAGTAATTAGGTATGAAGTTGGAAGTGAGAAGTGGGATGTGAGATATGAGATATAAGATTTCCATCTCCCACTTCACACCTCTCACCTCTATTATATATTTATAATTATAAAGGAACAAAAAATGATTTTAAAATATAAAATAACTGAACCAAACCAAACAATTAATCAAATATTAAAATCCAAACTACATTTTTCATCAAGACTTTTATATAAATTAATAAATAAAAAATCCATTTATTTAAATGATAAGGTCTGTGACACCAGAAATGTGGCTAACATTGGGGATTATCTATCAGTAAATCTATCTTATGTTGAATATAATTCAAATATTGTGCCAACTAAAATGAATTTAGATATTATTTATGAAGATGAGGCTATGCTTGTATTAAATAAGCCTTCTGGTATTTCAACACATCCTTCAATACTTCATTTTGAAGATTCTCTTTCAAATGGAGTTAAATATTATTTTGATTCAATAGGACTACATAAAAAAATCAGACCTGTAAATCGCCTTGACTTACATACTTCTGGGCTTATAATTTTTGCCAAAAATGAATATATACAAGAATGTTTAATTCAACAAATGGAAAATAATTCTTTTAAAAAAGAATATCATGCAATAGTAATTGGACATTTAGAAAATAAAAAAGGCACAATAGACAAACCTATTGCACGAAAACAAAATAGTATAATTGAAAGATGTATTGATGAAAATGGAAAAAAAGCTATTACACATTATGAAGTAATAAAAGAATTTGAAAACTATTCTTTAGTAAAATGTACCTTAGAAACAGGCAGAACTCATCAAATTAGAGTACACTTTGCATCTATTGGTCATCCACTTCTTGGCGATAGTTTATATGGAGAAAAATCTGATTTAGTAGATGGTCAAGCTCTAACCTGTACTAGGCTTTCTTTTATACATCCTGTTAGTAAGAAAAATGTTGAATTTGAAATTAAGATACTTTTTGATTCATTTGAATTATTGTTAAATAAGATATATCCATAATTTATTTTTATGTAATATTTCGAGGCGATTAAAATCGCCCCTACATTTTTTTTACAAATTTATATTTCTCTCTTTCTCCTTCTAAACTCAATTTCAGTCTTTATACTATTTAAAATCGACTCTTCATCCAACCCATATTTCTTTTCTAAATCATCTACACTTCCATGCTCTACAAATACATCTGGATAGCCGAAGTTTCTTATAGTTACATCTTTTAAGTGTTTTTTTGCAATTAGCTCATTTATAGAGGATGCAAGTCCACCAACTAAGGTATTATCTTCAATTGTAACAACAAATTTGGTGTTTTTTATAGAATGAATATAACTATAATTATCTATTGGTTTTAAAAATCGAGCATTTATTACAGTTGCATTAATTTTAGCTTGTTTTAGTTTATAAAAAATACTCATTGCCTTACTTACTTGGTTTCCAATGGCTATAATTGTAACATCATTTCCTTTAGTAAGTATTTCGCATTTTTTATTAGTTATATATGAATGTGTTTTAAATTTTTGTTTTGCTTCTCCACCTCTTGGATATCTGATTACAACTGGGGATTTTAATTTAATTGCAAACTCCATCATCATTTTGAGTTCTATAAAATCTTTTGGTGCCATAATTGTTATATTTGGTATTAATTTAAAAAATGATAAATCTAAAATACCTTGATGGGTCTCTCCATCTTGACCAACAATTCCAGCTCTATCAACACACATTATAACTGGTAAATTTTGCATACATATATCATGAATTACTTGGTCATAAGCCCTTTGATAAAATGATGAATAAATTGGAACAAATGGAATCATTCCTTCTTTTGCAAGACCAGCTGCAAATGTTAAAGCATGTTGTTCTGCAATTCCTACATCAAAAAATCTATCTGGAAACTTATTAGCAAATTCATTAAGACCTGTACCATCTTTCATAGAAGCTGTAATTGCAACAATTTTGTCATTTTTGTTTGCTAGTTCAACTAACTTTTCTCCAAAAATAGCTGAATAATCCTTTTGTTTTTGTTTTTTAGGTTCTCCAGTTTCTAAATTAAATGGAGAAGTTGCATGAAATTTATCAGGCTTATTCTCTGCAATTTCATATCCTTTTCCTTTTTTGGTTAGAACATGTATTAATACTGGTTCATCTAGTTGTTTTGCTTTTTTTAATATAAGTTCCATATCTTCTATATCATGACCATTAATTGGTCCTAAATATTTAAATCCTATATCTTCAAAAAACATTTTTGGAATAATAAGCTGTTTTATACCTTGTTTTAACCTTCTAATAATTTTTACAATTATTTTACCTACAAAAGGTATCTTTTCTAATACTTTTCTTACTTTTTGATTAGACATTGAATAACCTTTTTGTGCTCTTAATTTACTTAAGAACATATTAATACCACCAATGTTTTTTGATATACTCATTTCATTGTCATTTAAAATTACAATAACATTGGTTCTTGAACTTCCAATATGATTTAAAGCTTCTAATGCCATTCCTCCTGTTAAAGCACCATCTCCAATAACTGCAATTACTGAGTGATTTTCTTTTTTTAAATCTCTGGCTTTTGCCATTCCCATTGCAGCAGAAACAGATGTACTGCTATGTCCTGTATTAAAACAATCTGTTTCAGATTCGTTTGTTTTAGGAAAACCAGCAATTCCACCAAGTTTCCTCATGTTTTTTAACTCTTCTTTTCTGCCATTTAAAATTTTATGTGTATAACTTTGGTGTCCAACATCCCAAACTATTTTATCATTTTTTGGATCAAATACACTTTCTAAAGCAAGTGTAAGTTCAACAACACCTAAATTAGATGCTAAGTGGCCTCCATTTTCTGATACTATTTTTAATATATATTCTCTTATGTCTTTTGCTAATTCTTCTTTTTCTTTTATTGTTAATTTTTTTAAATCTTCTGTGGAGTTAATTTTTTCTAGCATTTTTACCACCTTTTACAAATTATATTGATTATTATAATACAACATTTTTATGTAAAATGCAAGAGATTTCACTTAATACTAAAGAAATTTCAAATATGTTTTATCTTGACTTTTATGACAATATTTTATATAATAGTAAGTGTAGCAAATGTTATATCATTTAAAGAGGTAAAGGTATGCAAAAATTTTTTAAAGTAGCCATTAGACTACTATTTTTGGTTTTTTTGGGTTATTTTATATATCTTTCACTCAAAGAAATAATTCCTTTTGAAATAGGAATTATTATTTATGCAGTCCTATATGTTGGAGCAAGGGGTATAGCCGAATGGCTCACTAACATTTAGGTTCTTAGCAAGCCAAGGAGTAGATAATCCTTGGTTTGCTTTTTTTAGCTTTGAATTATAAAGCTGTAAGCAATTAATTACTTATTTTTTTCTTTTTATGGCTTTGCATGTTTTTTCTTTAACTTGCCTTTTTTTTACATCTTAATTCTCTAGCATAATTTAAAGTAGCCTCATTTATTTCTCCAGAAGATATTCTAGCAATTTCGTGTATTATTTCTGTTTCTTCTAATCTTTTTATTGTTGTGATTGTTCTTTCATTTTCTATTTGTTTATTTATAAAATAGTTATAATCTGCAATAGCAGCAATTGATGGTAAATGTGAAATACAGATCACTTGATGGTTTTTGGAAATTTTTGATAGCTTTTCTGCAACTTTATTTGATGCTTTTCCACTTATTCCGGTATCTATTTCATCAAATACTAAAACCGGAATGCTATCTGAATTTGCAAGTACTGTTTTTATTGCAAGCATTATTCTTGACATTTCTCCACCTGAAGCTATTTTTATTAATTCTTTTTCATCTTCTCCTATATTTGTAGAAATATAGAATTCTACATTATCTTTACCTGTTTCATAAAAATTGTCTAGTAAATCCACATGAATATTAATTTTTGCATTTTTCATTTCTAAGTCTTGTAGATTTTTATTTATTTCATTAGATAATTCTTTAGCTTTTATTTCTCTTAAATTATGAATTTGTAGTCCTATTTCATTGAGTTTATCTACAACTTTTACTTGTTCTTGTTTTAGTTTATTTGTATATTCCTCCATATTTTCTATTCTATATATTTCATCTTTTACTTCATTTTGATAATTTAGTATTTCTTGAATTGAATTTCCATATTTTCTTTTTAAATCATATATTAAGTCTAATCTATTTTCTATTTCTTTTTGCTCGCTTTCATCAAAATATACATTATCTTTATAGTTTGAAATATCTCTAGAAATTTCTTGAATTTCATAATATACACTTTTTAAACTATTTGTACATTCTTGATATTTTGAATCTATATTTTCAATTTTTTCTATTTGTTTTATTGCATTACTTATAATATCTATTACATTTTCTCCTATTGATATATCAACATCATTTAATGTACTTGCAATTTTTTCTGAATTTAATATTAATTTTTGTTTAGTTTCTAATTCTTCATCTTCTTCATTTTTTAATTCTGCTTTTTCTATTTCATTATATTGATATTTAAGTAAATCCAGCCTTCTTTGTCTTTCTTTATCATCACCATAGTTTTCTTTTAACTCTTTTTTTATATTTAAATATTTTGTATAGAATTCTGAATATGTTTCTTTTAAATCATTAATTTTACATCCTATATAACCATCTAAATAATTTAAGTGTTCTTTACTATCTAATAAATTTTGACTATCATTTTGGCCATGAATTTCTATTATATTTCTCATAAATTCTTTTAGCTCATTTACTGTTGCCATTCTTCCATTAATTTTACACATATTTCTTCCATTTGAATTTATTTCTCTAGAAATAATAATATTGCCATCAATAGAATTTTCATTTTCAGGTTCAAAAAGGCATATTTCTACATAAGATTGGTTTTCTCCTTTTCTGATCATATCTTTTGAAAATCTACCACCTGAAATTATATTTAAAGCATTAATTATTAAACTTTTTCCAGCTCCTGTTTCCCCAGTTAATACATTAAACCCTTCGTTGAAATTAATTTCAATATCTTCTATTATTCCTATATTTTTAATATGTAAATTTGTAATCATATTTTATTCCTCCGAAAAACTGTTTTAAGAATTTATGTTTGTATTATACGTCATAAAAAAAATTTGTCAAGTACTTTTTGACAAATTTTTTAATTATTTGTTACAGTTCAGTTGTAGAAATTTGAAGTCCGCGCAGGGCGATACTTTTTATTTTTAAACGAAGGTCTCGGGGGGACCGCTGAATGCTGTTAAATGCGTTAGCATTGTTACAGCATCAGTGGGAAGGCCTGAGAAGAAAATAAAAAGTTTTGCCCGTTGCAGAACTGTAACAATTATTCTCCATTTATTCTTAATAATTTGAAAATTTCAACAATAAGAATTGGTGCAAATACCAGACAAACTATTTCTAAAATATTATCAACTGGAAGCATTGGTATACTAAACATTGTTCTTAATGCTGGAACCAATAATACTATTAGCATTAAAGCTGCAGAAAGAATTATTGCTCCAATTAATTTCATATTATTAAAAATATTTGTCCTAAATATTGATTTTTTATTATCTCTTATATTAAATACATGTGTTAATTCTGAAAGTGCTAAAACCATGAATGCCATTGTTTGTCCTACTTCTATTTTAGATTGATCAAGTGTTAATCCTTGAATTGGCTTAGTTGTTGTAGCTAAACCTATCATAAATGCTGATAAAGTTAATAGTCCTATCATTATTCCTTGATATACTATTCTATATGTCATTGATTTTGTAAAAATACCTTTTGTTTTTAATGGCTTTCTTTGCATTATGTCTTTATTTGCAGGGTCAAATGCCAAAGCAAGTGCTGGTAAAGAATCTGTAACTAAATTGATCCATAAAATATGAACTGGCATTAGTATTTCTAAATGTGATATATCTGTTATTCCAAACCATTTTGCAAAAAGTGATGTTCCAAGTGTTGCAAGCAATAAAACAACAATTTCTCCAATATTAGATGAAAGTAAAAATTGAATTACTTTTAAGATATTGTCATAAATTCTTCTTCCTTCTTCAACTGCACTTACCACAGTTGCAAAATTATCATCTGTTAAAATAACATCTGCCGCTTCTTTTGCAACATCTGTTCCAACCATTCCCATTGCACATCCAATATCAGCTTGTTTTAATGCAGGACTATCATTTACTCCATCACCTGTCATGGCAACTATTTCGCCTTGTGATTGCCAAGCATTTACAATTCTAACTTTATGTTCTGGAGCTACTCTTGCATATACTGAATAATTTCTAATGTTTTTCTTTAAATCTTCATCAGATATTTTATCAAGTTCTGTTCCTGTTATTGCTTCACTTTCGTTTTCTAATATTCCTAGCTGTTTTGCAATTGCTGTTGCAGTAATTTTATGGTCTCCTGTAATCATAACAGTTTTTATCCCTGCTGTTTTACATTTTTCGACAGCAACTTTAGCTTCTTCTCTTGGCGGATCTATCATTCCATACATTCCAACAAATGTTAAATCTTTTTCTAATTCTTCAGTATTTGGTTTATAATCTAACTCTTTATATGCAAATCCTAATACTCTCATTGCATCTTTTGCCATTGTTTCATTCACTTCATTTATTCTTGATCTGTATTCATTGAAATTATTACTTTCAATTCCATCTTCTATATGAGAATTACAAATTGATAAAAGTTCATCTATTCCACCTTTTGTGAATACTAAATATTTTCCATTTACTTGATGTACTGTAGTCATTAATTTTCTTTCAGAATCAAATGGAATTTCATCAACTCTAGGCATTGTGTCATATAAGTTTTTAGTAAATCCTAATTTGAAAGCAATGTCTACTAATGCGGTTTCTGTAGGATCTCCTGTTAATGTTCCATCTTCTGCTATTTTAGTATCATTACATAGCATTCCATTATATACAAGTAGCTTTACTTCTTGGTTTGCATTTTCGTATTTAACAATATCATCTAAATTTACCATATCATAAACATGGTCATTAACAAACATTTTTTGTACTGTCATTTGGTTTTTAGTTAAAGTTCCCGTTTTGTCTGAACATATAACTGTTGCTGAACCTAATGTTTCAACAGCTGGCAAGTTTTTAACAATTGCATTTTTCTTAACCATTTTTTGAACACCAATTGCTAAAACAATTGTAGATACTGCTGCAAGCCCTTCAGGAATTGCAGCAACTGCTAAGCTTACTGCTGTCATAAACATAGATACTGCATCTCTTCCTTGAAGCATTCCTGCTGCAAATATTACAGCACAGATTATTAAAGATACTATTCCTAAAGTTTTTCCTAAACTATTTAATTTTGCTTGTAATGGTGTTTCTCTTTCTTTTCCTGAAGATAACATTCCTGCTATTTTTCCAACTTCTGTATTCATTCCTGTTTCTACAACAATTGCTTTTCCTCTACCATAAGTAATAAGACTTGAAGAAAATAGCATATTAACTCTATCTCCAATTGGAACTTCTTCTTGATCTATTTTTTGAGCTTGTTTTTCAACTGGTACAGATTCTCCAGTTAATGATGCTTCCTGAGCTTTTAAGTTTACAGCATCTATTATTCTTAAATCTGCAGGAACATAATCTCCAGTATCTAATACCACAATATCTCCAGGTACTAAATCTGATGCTGGAACAACTAAAACACTTCCATTTCTTAAAACTTTTGCCTCATGACCACTAAGTTTTTGCAAAGCTTCTAATGATTTTTCTGCTCTAGCTTCTTGTGCAACACCAATAATTGCATTTGCAATAACAACTACTAAAATAATTATAGAATCTGTAATTGCTTCTCCTTGAGCAATTGATATTGCACCAGATACAATTGCAGCTATAATTAAAATAATAATCATAAAATCTTTAAATTGTTCTAAAAACTTGACAAATAAAGATTTTTTCTTTTCTTGTTTTAATTCATTTGGTCCAAACTTTTCTAATTTTTCATCCACCTGTTCTTGAACTAGACCATTTTCAATATCTGTAGCTAATTCTTTAGCTACTTCTTCAACTGTTTTATTAAACCAATTTGACATTTTATTTCCTCCAAATATTTGACAAATAAAAATAATATGTGTATAATATCTATAGGAAATAAGTATCGCAGAAATGCGGTTGCCTAATTATAAAAGTATAAACTACACATCGCTCTGCCTAAGCAAATGTGTAGTGTTTTTTATTTTATCTGATTATTTACCCATTGTATGTATATAATACATAGCAAGGCTAAATTCATTAAAAATGAAAACATATAGCTTATTATTAAGAATACTATTATTTTTAACATATAGCCTCACCTCCTAACTCTTGATTATGAATCAAGGTCGAAGGCAACATACACATCTACTTTACTTATTTCCTGTAGGAAATACTATACTACTTTTTTATACAAATTACAAGCGAACATTTTTAATTTTTATCTTTTTTAAAAATAAATATTTTACTAAACACATAGTTTAAAACTATAACTATAACATTTGAAATAATTTTCATTAAAATCTCATTAAGTCCCAGTTCATCTATTACTATTTTTAGAAAAATTGTCTCTACTACAAGAGTAAATATTCTTGCACTAAAGAAAGATATTATTTCCTTTGCTAATTCTTGTTTCTTGGTAGTTTTAGAGTCAAATACATATAGTTTATTTGTAACATATGCAAATAAAACCGCTATAGTCCATGCAATTACATTACTTATAATAGTTGATAAATGTAATATTCTTTCACATATTGCAAATACAACAATATTTATTATAGTTGATAGTACACCAAATACTAGATATCTCATTCCTTCTCTATGTTCTCTATACCAATCAGCTAATTTTTTTAATCCTATTTTTTCTGCAATTTTCAAAAAAAATTCTTCTATTTTATCTATTATCATTTTTTCTCCTTTTTTCATTAAAACCTGTCCCATTTGCTAAATGGGACTGTCCCCAATGAAAAATTCCAATTCTTCTTTACTAAAATGATATTTCTTATGGCAGAAATTACATTCAGTATCTATTTTTCCATCTTCTTCAAGTATTGTTTGTATTTCTTCTTTTCCAAGAGATCTAATTCCTCTTTCAAATTTGTCTTTTGAACAATTACATTTATATTTTACTTGAAGATTTTGTTTTAATACTTCAATATTCTCATCACCTGTAACTATTTTTGCAATTTCTTCTAAACTTAAATTTTCATCTAACATAGTTGAAATTGGCTTTGAAGTAGCTATTGCTTGTTCTATTTTTGTTATATCTTCATCTGTTGCATCTGGCAAAGGATTTATTATATATCCTCCTGCTCTTTTAACACCATTTTTATCAACAAGCACACCTAGTGCAAGTGCAGTAGGTTTTTGTTCTGATTTTGCAAAAAATTCTGTAAAATCTTCTGCAATTTCTCCAGATACAAGTGGAATAATTCCATTATATTTTGCATTTGTTATGTCATTTTGTCTAATTACGTTTAAAAATCCATAATTTCCAACTGCTCCACCAACATCAATTTTACCATTTTCTTTTAAAGGCAACTCTAATTTATTTTCATCTGCATAAACTTTTATAGTTGCAGTTCTTAAATCTTCTAGCTCACAAATTGAAACTATAGTTCCGATTGGACCATTTCCTTTAATTTGAATAGTTAGGTTGTCAGAAGTTTCTTTTAAATTTAAATGTGCCATCATGCTTGACACTGTTGCAACTCTACCTAAAACTGCAGTGGTTGTAGGTGTTAAATCATGTATTTTTCTAATTTCTTCTACTAAAGCTGTAGTATCTAAACACATTACAGCTACTCTTTTTTCATGTGCTAAAAATTTCGTTATCTTATTTTCCATTTTTGCTCCTTTTTCAATCAAAAAATATGTTTTAATTTTATAATATTTTCTTTATTTTGTCCACAATTTTCATAGTATTTTATAGTAAATTTAATTATTTTTATACTTTCGACAGATTATTACAAACTTCGCATTTTATAAATGATATACTATGCTTATGGCTATATGCCTCGAAAGGAGGTGATAATATGCCTACAAAAGAACAAAAGAGAAAAGGCTCTTCAAAATTTCGTAAGCTAATACATAATACCTTTTGCTATTTAGATAAAGTTTACAAAATTCTAAGAGTTATTGACCTTATTGTGAAATTATTTCATTAATAGGTCAAAAAGCAGGCATTTTGGGATGCCTGCTTTTTTTATGACTATTGATAATATGCCTACAATTATCAATATTATTATACTACAAATCAAAAAAATTGCAATATTTTTTGATAGATTTGTTTAAAAATCGTTCGAGCTTTTTCGACATTGTTTCATTAAACCTGTCCCATTTGACAAATGGGACTGTCCCCAATGCAAAATTATATATTATATTTTTCTCTCTTTGTATAACTCGTATGCAATAATTTTTCTGCTATTTCGCTTCCTGGTTTTTGTAGAAATTCTTCGTATATTTTCTTTACAACTGGATTTTCGTGTGATTTTCTAATTGTAGATTTTTCATCTATTGAATATAATGCATTTGCTCTTAATGCTCTTACATCAACTTCTGAACGTATTTTTGAGGATTTTATTGGTTGACCTCCACCCATTACACATCCTCCAGGACATGCCATTATTTCTACAAATTGATAATCTGCTTTTCCTGATTTTATTTCTTCTAATATTTCTCTTGCATTAGCTAGTCCACTTGCAGCAACTACTTTAATTTCTTTTCCTGCAATATTTACTGTTGCTCTTTTAATTCCGTCTCCACCTCTTACTTGTTCAAAATCTATTTTTGGTAAATCTTCTCCTGTTAAAGTATCCTGAGCTGTCCTTAAAGCTGCTTCCATAACTCCTCCTGTTGTTCCAAAAATTGCAGCTGCGCCTGTTGCTTCTCCCATAGGCGAATCAAATTTAGACTCTTCTAAATCCGTAAATTCAATATTTGCTTGTTTTATCATTCTAGCAAGTTCACGTGTTGTAATTACATTATCAACATCACATAATCCATCATTTTGCATTTCTTCACGTTGTCTTTCAAACTTTTTAGCAATACATGGCATTACAGAAACCACATAAATCTTTTTTGGATCTATATTTTCTTTTTGCGCATAATATGTTTTTATTAACGCTCCAAACATTTGATGTGGTGATTTACAACTAGATAGATGTGGTAACAATTCTGGATAATTCATTTCTATGAATCTTATCCATCCCGGGCTACATGATGTTATCATTGGAATATGTTCATTTGCTGTAAATCTTTCAATAAATTCATTTGCTTCTTCCATAATTGTAAAATCTGCACCTGTGTTTGTATCAAATACTCTATCAAATCCAAGTCTTTTTAAAGCTGTTACCATTTTTCCAGTTACATTTGTCCCTATTTCCATTCCAAATTCTTCACCTAGAGCGACTCTAACAGCTGGAGCAGTTTGAGCTATAACAATATTTTCCGGATCTTGTAATTTTTTCCAAACCTCTTCAGTAGTATCTTTTTCATGTAATGCTCCTGTTGGGCAAGCTTCAATACATTGTCCACAAAATGTACAATTTACATCATTTAAAGAATTTTCACCTGTAGTAGAAATACAAGATTCAAATCCTCTATTTATGCATTCAATTGCTCCTATTTTTTGAACCTTTTTACAAGCTGAAACACATCTTCTACATAAAACACATTTATCTGCATCTCTGACAATTGATGGTGATAAATCATCTATCTTATGTGATTGCATTTCTCCTGCGAATTCTATGTCTTGTATATTAAATCTTTTGCACAATTCTTGTAATTCACAATTTCCATTTCTAATACATTTTAAGCAATCTATTTTATGATTTGAAACTATCAAATCTAAAACAACTCTTCTTGCTTCAACAACAGCTGGCGTATTTGTATGTACTATCATTCCTTCTTCGACTTTAGTAATGCATGAAGTAGCAAATCCACGTCTACCTTCTACTTCAACAATACACATTCTGCAATCTCCAACTTCATTTATTTCTTTTAAGAAACAAAGTGTAGGAATATCAATTCCTGCTTTTCTTGCAGCTTCTAAAATAGTAGTTCCTTTTTGAACTTGTATATTTTGATTATCAATGGTTAGATTTACTAAATTATCTTCCATTTTATTTCCTCCTTTTTTCTCCATTCGTATTGGAGATATTTGGCTATTTTTCTAACAAATATGCATTTATATTATAATTGTCAACTAAATCATTTTCATCATAATTAATGCTTAAATAGTATATTATTAATTTTTGATTTTGATTTATTATTATTTCATTATTATTATCAAAATAATTATTCATTTCATTTTCGCTTAATACTTCTTTTTTCTCTATAAATTCTTTTATCTTCGGATATATATTAGTTTTTATTTTATTTGATTTAGTCTTAAATTCAATATTTGAAAAAGCTTTTTCTAAACTTTGTTCTTGATTTCTTGAATAACTTGATGTTTCTATTTTTGATATGTAATTATATCCTTTTATTTCAAGTCTATCATTATTGTTATTGTTTAAATATAAAGATTTATAATTTTTGTAACCATAATAGCCTTTTGCTTGTTTATAATTTGTAATAGTATTAATTTGTTCTTTATTGAGATTATCTTTAATATATTTCTTTCCTTTTTTCGTATATTGTAAATAGTAATATGCTCCACTTATTTTTTCTTTATCCTCATCTGTTAGTTCTGACTTTTGACTATATATGTTTAAGTTTTTAATTTGACTATATATAGACACATCAAAGGCATTTACTATCGGTACTAAAACAGATATTATTAATAAAGCATCTGCAATTATTATTAAATTCTGAATTTTTTTATTCTTAAGAACATAACATAAGATATATAATACTTCAAATATTATAAAAACTATTCCTGCATATCTTATAGGAGTAATTCCATTTTTTAAAATTCTTATTCCCAATGTATATATCTGTAATAAAATAAATGGACTAAAAATCAATGGAAGTTTTGTACTAATTTTATACATTAATCCTTCTTCTTTAAAGTAATTCATAACTGTCCAAATAAATCCACCTACAATAAATAAGGCAGTTGCTATTCTATAAATTTGATTTTTAGGTATATCTCTTAATGCGAATATTTTTATAATATATAAATAAATAATAACAAATGCTGTAATTATTAATGGCATAAGTACATATTTAATAAGATTTTTGAAAAACTTATTTACATCATCATCTAGGTTTATAAATGAATAAATAATTTTTGTGCTATAAAAAAATCCAACAATTAATATTTCAATATTGTCAATATATTTACTTGTAACATCTAAGATTAAAACATCAAAAACCCAAAGTATTGAAGCTACCCCTATTGCTAAAACTCCATATACAAAACTTGACTTTGCAATATTTATTGCTACTTTTAGCAGATATTCAGAAAAGTCTTTTTCAGATTTTTTTATAATACAATGTATACTTATTGCACACATTGTTGCAATATAACATACAAGCCATTTAATAACTGTATCCTCATATTTGTTTATAAAAGCAAAATGGATAAATACATAAGAAATAATTGCTGTTAAAACATATAACCCTATTCTTTTCTTACCTTTTTCAAAGACATTTTCTGCAAAAAAAGTACCCACTCCCCATATTGTACCAAACATAAACAATTTTTGAATCCACTCTTCATCCATTAAATCTGTGTCCATTAATATTGCAAAAAGAAATGATACTATATATATAAGTGTTAATGTTAATGGATATTTTTCAAACAGCTTTTTTAACATTAACTTAAAATTTGTAATTTTATCTTTTATTTTGAATTTCATAACTAGTCCTTTCATTCTGTCAATAGGGACGGACCTTTTTGACAACTTTTTCTCATGCATATAACAAATCAAAAACGAGTATTGCAATGCTGAGGCTGTTCGAATGCAAGTGAGTTACAGCGTCAGTATGCACAGCAGGCAAAAGTAATTTACCTTCTTACTCTCCGTTGAAAAAGAATTAAATTTTGGCAAGGAAAATTGTAATTAAAAGGCAAGGGCGCGTACGAGGTGTACGTAACCGCGTTTTAATTACAATTTGACACAGCCCAAAATTGTAATTATTTTTTAACCTATCTTATAGCGTGGAATGGACATTTAGCTATACATGTACCGCATTTTATACAAATCGATTGATCAATTTCTCTAACATCTCTACCTTCACCTTTTATTGCACCAACTGGACAATTTCTTTGGCATAATCCACAACCTTTACACAATTCTGGATTAATAGTAATTTTTGCTAATTTCTTACATTCATTAGTTCTACACTTTTTGTCAATAACATGTTCTTTATATTCATCCATGAAATATTTCATTGTACTTAAAACTGGGTTTGGAGCTGTTTGACCTAATCCACATACACTTGCTCTAATTATATTTTTAGCTAATTTATCAAGTTTTTCTAAATCCTTTTCTTCTCCTTTTCCTTCTGTAATTCTTTCCAATATTTCTAGCATTCTCTTTGTTCCAATTCTACATGGATTACATTTACCACAGCTTTCACTAACTGTAAATTGAAGATAAAATTTAGCTAAACTTACCATACATTTTGTATCATCCATAACAATAAGTCCACCTGAACCCATCATTGAACCTATTTGTTTTAGTGATTCATAATCTATTGGTACATCTAAGTTCTCTTTTGGTATACATCCACCTGATGGTCCACCTGTTTGAGCAGCTTTGAATTCACGACCATTTGGAATTCCACCACCAATATCAAAAACAATTTCTCGAAGTGTTGTACCCATTGGAACTTCAACTAATCCAATATTGTTAACATTTCCACCTAAAGCAAATACTTTTGTTCCTTTAGAGGTTTCTGTTCCTATTGAAGAATACCATTCTGAACCTTTTAAAATAATTTGTGCAATATTAGCATATGTCTCAACATTATTTATTAAAGTTGGTTTACCCCATAAACCTGCATTTGCTGGATATGGTGGTTTTACTCTAGGTTGACCACGTTTTCCTTCTATTGATTCTAAAAGTGCTGTTTCTTCTCCACATACAAATGCCCCTGCACCTAAACGAATTTCTATATCAAAACTAAAATCTGTTCCAAATATGTTTTCTCCAAGTATTCCGTATTCTCTTGCTTGTTCAATTGCAATTTTTAATCTTTTAACAGCTATTGGGTATTCAGCTCTAACATAAATAAATCCTTTATTTGCTCCAATTGTATATCCTGCAATTTCCATTGCTTCTAAAACAGCATGTGGATCTCCCTCTAGGATACTTCTATCCATAAATGCTCCTGGATCTCCTTCATCTGCATTACAAACCACATATTTTTGACTGCCTTCAACAGCTTTTGTAAGCTCCCATTTTTTACCTGTAGGGAAACCTGCTCCACCACGTCCACGAAGTCCTGAATCAGATATAACTTTTACTACATCATCTTTACTCATTTCTTTTAATACTTTTTCTAATGCTTTATATCCGTCAAAAGCAATATATTCATCAATTTCTTCAGGATTAATTACTCCACAATTTTTAAGAGCTATTCTTTTTTGCTTTTTGTAAAAGTTAAGTTCATCAAGACTATTTACTTTTGTTCCATCAATATCTTTTGCTAACAATCTTTCAACTTTATTTCCTTCTATAATATGTGTTTGAATTATTTCTTCACAATCCTCTGGTGTAACTCCTGCATAAAAAGTATCTTCAGGTCTAATAATTACAATTGGTCCTTTTGCACAAAGTCCAAAACATCCTGTTTTTATAACTCTAACATTTTCAATGTTTTTTTCTTTAATTATTCTATTAAAGTTTTCTAAAATTTTTGGAGATTTAGATGATGTACACCCTGTACCATGACATACTAAAATATGCTTTTCTCTGGTATCAGCTGAAGTATTGATTCTTAAATCTAATTCTTTTTTCTTTTCTTCTCTTATTTTATGAATTTCTTCTAAACTTTTCATAGTAATTTTTCCTTTCTTTCATTCTTTTCGAAATTAATATATAAATTTATTCCGTTCCTCGGCTCAATACGGTCTCTAGAGAGTGTAACATTTAATAAACCGAGCCTCTCGCTGCTCTTGCTTCGCAAGCCATCGCTTCCTCAGTTTATTAAAATAACACTCTCTAACGCGACCTCCAATCACATTCGTCACTACATAAATTTTATATATTAATTTCTATATACAATAAAATAACTTATTTTTCAATCGCCATTAATTCATCTAGAACTTGGTCCAACTTTTGTACAGTTGCTTTTCCATAAACTTCGCCATTTACAGTGAAAACAGGCGCTAAACCACAAGCTCCAACACATCTAGTTTCTTCTATTGAAAACTTTCCGTCTTTAGTTGTTTCTCCTACCCCAATTTTTAATCTATCAATTAATCTATCTAATATTTTTTGTGAACCTTTGACAAAACAAGCTGTTCCTAAACATACTGATATATTATATTTTCCCTTTGGTTTTAAACTAAATCTTGAATAAAATGTAATTACTCCATATATTTCTGCCATTGGAATTCCTAAATATTCTGAAAGCACTTGTTGAGCTTCTTTTGGAACATAACCATAATGTTCTTGTACCTCATTAAGCATTTGTATTAAATTATCTTTTTCTGGTTTAAATTCTTTCAAAAGTTCAGCCATAAACTCATCTTTATTACTGCATTTACAATTATTTTCTTCCATAATCATTTCAACCTTTCTTTTATTATTTCAAATACTATATTAACATTAATAATTTTATATTTCAATATATTCAAGCAAAAAAATTGCAGTTAATTTTTAGTCATTATTACAAAATTCGACAAAAAGAGACTACTATTTAAGCAGTCTCTTTAATCATTTTTGTATTTTTATTTTTCTTTTAAAACCTCATACACATATACAATATAGCTGGCAATATAGCTGGGTTGAATAATTATTTAATTTTTCCCCCACCTAAACAAAAATCTCCTATATAGAATACTGCAGATTGTCCAGGTGTTAAAGCTCTTACTTCTTCATCAAATCTTATTTTAATAGTATTTTTATCTATTTGAATTATTTTGGCTTTTGTTTGTTTAGAAGAATATCTTGTTTTAACCTCTACTTCCATTTCATCTTTTATTTCATCTACTAATATTAAATTGATATTTTCTACTATTGCTTCCTTTTTATATAATTCTTTTTTTTCCCCAACTATTACCTCATTTTTTAGGTTATTAAATCCTAAAACAAAAAGTGGCACTTTATTTGAAATTCCTAATCCTTTACGTTGCCCAATTGTATAATTATATAGCCCTGTATGTTCTCCTAGAATTTCTCCTTTTGAATTTACAATATTACCTTTTTTAGGTTTTATATCAGAGTTGTTTTCTAGAAATGTTTTATAATTTCCATCTGGTACAAAACATATATCTTCTGAATCTGGCTTATTTGCAACTTTTAGATTATTATCACTTGCAATCTTTCTAATTTCATCTTTTGACGAAAAACTTCCTAAAGGAAAAACTATATGCTCTATTATATCTTTTGGAGTATTCCACAATACATAACTCTGATCTTTTTTACCTGCATTTGATTTTTTTATACCCCATCTTTGAAATTCTTCATTAAAATCTGTTTTTGCATAATGACCTGTTGCTATGTAATCTATCCCCATTTCTTTGGCCTTTTCGTACATAAGACCAAATTTCATATATTTATTACATTCTATACATGGATTAGGAGTCTTACAATTTGAATAGCATTTAATAAAATCATCTATTACATATTTTTTAAATTCATCTTTATAATTAAATATAAAATGTGGAATTCCTATTTGGTTACATACATTTTTTGCATCTAAATATGTATTTGTATTACAACAACTGCTTCCAGCAAATAATTCTAATGTGCATCCTATTACTTCATAACCTTGTTCTTTTAATAGTAGAGCAGAAACAGAGCTATCTACTCCTCCGCTCATACCTAATAATACTTTTTTCATAAATAAACCTTTCACTTTTTATTTTTACACACAGCAAGATGACTATTATTTTTCTAACGATATCATATCATCTAGTGTGTGCCATGCTAAAAGTGCACACTTAACTCTTGCTGGCATATTAGAAACATTTTTAAAAGCAATTGCATCTTCTAGTTTTTCTAAATTTGCTTCATCAACTTCTTCTCTTTTTATCATAGAAATAAATGTTTTAATTATTTCTTTTGCTTCTTCAATTGTTTTTCCTTTTAATGTATCTATCATAATTGAAGTAGATGCTTGTGATATTGCACAGCCATGTCCTGAAAATGCCATATCTTCAATAACATTTCCATTCATTTTAACTTCTAAGGTAATTTCATCTCCACAGTTTGGATTATGTCCAATATCACATAAATCCGCTTTACCTAATTTCTTTTTATTATATGAGTTCATACTGTGTTCCATAATTAATTCATTGTATATATTATTTAAATCATCCATAAGAAATCCTTTCAAAATTTGACATTTATTTATTTATTATAATTGTAAATAGGAGGTGATAAATATGGCGGATTCATTAACCTTTCGTAATCAACAATCAGTCAAACCATCTGCAGTATATACTGTTACTAATAAAATGTCACAATTACATATTCTGTCATCTAAAGTTAAGGTTTGTATTGATGAAGCACTATCAAAAAGTGATGATAAGGATTACCTATCTTATAATCTAAATACAGCAAAAACTTATATTGAAAATATACTTCAAGTTTTAGAACCCGAATTAAATTCTCATACCGCCCCTACAGGTAATGATGAACCTGAAGAAGGTGGACTTGACAAAAGTGACTTTGTTTAAAACCTTGACTATCAAGGTTTTTTATTTTTTCAAAAACCTCTCAAACATACTATAAGCTTTATTTAATGCATTTACCAATTTATCCACATCATCCTTTGTATTATACAGATAAAAACTTGCTCTGCAGGTTGAATCTATTCCCATATATCTTAAAAGTGGTTGTGCACAATGGTTTCCTGATCGCACACATACTCCTTCTGAATCAAGTATACTTGCAACATCATGTGGATGAACTCCTTTTATGTTAAAAGAAATTACAGCCGAATGATTTTTTGCATTTTGTGTTAAATATAATTCTATATAATCCAATTTTTTTAATTCTTTAATTGCATAGCTTACAACTTCATTTTCAATTTCTTGAATTTTATCATATCCTATATTTTCAATATAATCAATTGCTACACCTAACCCAATTACACCTTCTACATTTTGTGTTCCTGCTTCAAATTTATTTGGTAGTGGTGCAAATGTTGTTTCTTGTTCATATACATATTCTATCATATCTCCCCCCATAAGAAAAGGGGTCATTTTATTTAATATTTCTTTTTTTCCATATAATACTCCTATTCCAAGTGGAGCTAGCATTTTATGACCTGAAAAAACTAGAAAATCACAGTCTAAGTCTTGTACATCTATTTTCATATGAGGAATACTTTGAGACGCATCTAATACTACAACTGCACCTTTTTTATGTGCATATTTAATTATCTTTTTTACATCATTAATAGTTCCTAAAACATTTGATACATGTGTAATTGCAACAATCTTTGTATTGTCTGTAATTTTAGTTTCTATTTCTTCATCAGAAATTTCATAATTATCATTAATATACATATATTCTAATTTAGCGCCTGTTACTTTGCTTACTTTTTGCCAGGGTACTAAATTTGAATGATGTTCCATAATAGAAAGAACTATTTCATCATCTTTTTTTAGATTATCCATTCCATAAGAATAAGCAATCAAGTTTAAAGCTTCTGAAGCATTTTTTGTAAATATAATTTCTTGTGCTTGTCTACTATTTATAAATTTTGCAATTTTCCCCCTAGTGTTTTCGTACATTTCAGTAGCTTCCATACTTAAAGAATATGCTCCTCTATGAGGATTTGCATTAAAATTTTCATAAAAGTCTTTAACAACATCAATTACTTGCACTGGTTTTTGTGTTGTAGCTCCACTATCTAAATAAGTTATATTTCTATTTTTCAATAATGGAAAATCATTTATTATTTCTTCTATATTCATAATTTAGCCCTTTCTGTCGACTTTTGTCGAACGATTTTTCTTGATTTATAGCACATTTGGTAATATAATTATGTAGCCTCTTTTTAAGAGAGTTCTTATTAAAGGAGGTGAACTATATGAAAAAGTTCATACGTTTAGTTGCTATGATATTAATATATTTGATTTCAAAATCAGATGATTAATACATAGACACGAAAAAATCCCACTTGGCAGAGTGGGATTTTTATATATGATAAGTTCATACGTTTATCATCATATTTATAATACATCAGATTTTTAGAAATGTCAATATCTATGTAAATTTTTTAATCGCAAAATTCGACATATTCCCCACTTTTATGTTAATTTAGTATCTATCTGCTCAACAATTTTCTTTTTTATCTCTTCATTTTTTATATTTTCAATTATCTCATTAAACCCTGCTCTTATTATTAGTTTTTCTGCTTCTTGTTTTGATAATCCTCTTGTCATTAAATAAAACAAATTCTTTTTATCTATTTTCCCACATGCTGTGCTATGGCTTCCTTCTACATCTTCTTCTGTGCATAAAAGAATTGGAAGTGATATAGATTTTGCAGTATCAGATAGAATTGTACAATATTCTTTTTCATCTCCTATTGCCTTTTTTGCACCTTTTTTGAAATCTATTGTACCCTTGAAGTGTTTTTTACAATTATCTTTTATAGCACCTTTTACATCTATTCTTGCATTTGTATTTTTTCCATAACACTCCATAATATAATTTAAATCTATAATTTGATTTTCATTTCCTAAATATACTGTATTCAAAGTATTTTTTGCATTATCGCCTTTTAAGTTTGAATAATAATTTGTAACACTATTTTTTCCGCCAAAATCTACTATTGTATATTTTACATCTGCATTTTCTTCCAAAATGTTTTCAATTGCAATAAAATTATTTGATTTATTATTTAGCATATTTAGAATTATAATACTGGCTTTAGCTTCTTTATTTGCTATAACTTTTACTTTAGAATTATGATAACCATATGTATAATCAATTGATTTATAATCTAAAACAATAGTAGAATTTGATTTTTCTTTTAGATTTATTTCTATATTTTCTATTAAATATTTATTATTCTCAGAAAATTCATAAGTTAAATGTAATTCTTTATTATTAGTATTTGTTACATTAATTGATATTGTTTTATTTGATTTATCTTTAATTTGATTTTCTAAAAAATCCCCATTTCCATACTTAAATTCTGTGAATTTATTAATTTCTAGAATTTCAAAATCAATTGTATCAACTAAAAACCTCAAACCATTAAATTGTTGTATAGTTTCAGGTATTTCTATATTTTCCAATTTTATATTATTTATAGCATAATTTTTTGCTGTTCTTATTGGTGTTTCGTTTAGTGTTAAATTCATGATATTTAGTCCTTTCTGTCGACTTTTGTCGAACAATTTTTCTTGATTTGTAGCGCTTTTTGTAATATAATTATGTCGCCTCTTTTTAGAGAGTATTTTCATAAAGGAGGTGATGTTACTTATGAAGAAATTACTAAAACTAGTAGCTATGATATTAATTTATTTGATTTCAAAATCTGATAATTAATACATAGAAACGTAAAAACCCCACTCCGACAAGTGGGGTTTTTTTGATACTTATGAAAAAATACTAAAACTTTTCATATTTATAATACATCAAATTTTCGAAAATGTCAATATTTATTGAATTTTTTCCATCGACATAATTTGGCATATTTCCCACTTTTTATCCTATAGCTCCTTCAAGTTCTAAGTTAATCAAATTATTCATCTCCACTGCATACTCAATTGGAAGTTCTTTTGAAATTGGTTCTGCAAAGCCTCTTACTATCATTGCTTTTGCATCTTCTTCACTTAAGCCTCTTGTCATTAAATAGAAAATTGATTTATCACTAATCTTCCCTATTTTTGCTTCATGTGAAAATTCTACTTCATCTGTTCTTATATCATTTACAGGAATTGTATCTGACCTTGATATATCATCTAGCATTAAAGATTCGCAGTCAACCGATACTTTTGAATTTTTTGCATTTTCGTTAACTCTAACTAAAGCTCTGTAAGTTGCTGTTCCTCCATTCTTTGAGATTGACTTTGAATTTACAATACTTGATGTATTTGGTGCGTTGTGAACTACTTTAAATCCTGTATCTAAGTTTTGCCCTTTTCCTGCAAAAGATATTCCTGTATATTCTGTTTTGGCACCTTCTCCATTTAATATACTCATTGGATATAACATTGATATTTTTGAACCAAATGATCCAGATACCCAATCAACTTTTGCATTTTTGCCTATAATTGCTTTTTTTGTATTTAAATTAAGCATATTTTTTGACCAGTTTTCTATTGTAGAATATCTTAAATAGGCATTATCTTTTACATATAATTCTACACATCCTGCATGGAGATTTACTTTATTATATTTCGGTGCTGAGCATCCTTCTATAAAATGAAGTGAAGCACCCTCATCTACAATTATTAAAGTATGCTCAAATTGCCCAGATTCTGGAGAATTTAGTCTAAAATAGCTTTGAATTGGTATCTCAACTTTTACTCCTTTTGGTACATATACAAAAGATCCTCCTGACCAAACAGCACCATGTAAAGCAACAAATTTATGGTCATATACTGGAACACATTTCATAAAATGTGCCTTCACTAAATCAGGGTATTCTCTAACTGCTGTTTCCATATCTGTGTAAATAACACCTTGTTCAAAAAGCTCATTTTTCATACTATGATAAACAACTTCTGAATCATATTGAGCTCCAACTCCTGCTAAAGACTTTTTTTCCGCTTCTGGAATTCCAAGTTTATCAAATGTATTTTTTATGTCTTCTGGAACTTCATCCCAATTTCCTGTCATCTTAGATTTTGGCCTTACATAAGTTGCTATTTCATCCATATTTAATTCAGATAAATCTGGCCCCCATGTTGGAAGTTCAAGTTTTTCATATACTTCTAATGCTTTTAATCTAAACTCTTTCATCCACTCAGGGTCATTTTTTTGTTTTGATATTTCTTTTATTATTTCAGGGGTTAATCCTTTTTTTATTTTAAAATCATATTCATCTTTGTTTTTTATGTCATAAATATTTCTATTTATTTCTTCTAATTTTGTTTTCACCTTTCCTACTTCTCACCTCTCACATCTAGCTTCTCACTTCCTGTTTTCCACTTCAAAATTATTTATAGTTCTTATATCCATTTTCCTCTATATCTTTTATTATTTCTTCTCCACCGGTCTTTACAATTTTACCATTTACTAAAACATGTACATAATCCACCTTTAGATTTTTAAGTATTTTAGCATTATGAGTAATAATTAATACTGCATTATCTTTATTTTTGAACATTTCTATACCCTTAGACACTACATTTATTGCGTCTACATCTAAGCCAGAATCTGTTTCATCTAATATTGCAAGTTTAGGATTTAAAACAAGCATTTGAAGAATTTCATTTTTCTTTTTTTCTCCTCCAGAAAACCCTACATTTAAATCTCTTTCACTATATTCTGGCTTTATTTGAAGTTCATTCATTTTTTGCTTAACTTCTTCTTTAAATTTAAATATTTTTACTGGCTCTCCTGTTACTTTATTTTTAGCAGTTTTTAAAAAATTAGTAACCGATATTCCTGGTATTTCTTCTGGAAGTTGAAAAGACATAAATACACCTTTTCGAGCTATTTCATCAGGTGATAAATTTGTAATATTTTCATTTTCAAATACAATACTACCATCCATTTTTGTATACTCTGGATTATTAAATATTGCATTTGCAGTAGTTGATTTTCCAGAACCATTTGGTCCCATAATAACATGAACTTCACCTTTATTAATTTTTAAATCTATTCCCTTTAAAATTTCTTTTTCACCCGCATTTACATATAAATTATTTATTTCTAATAGTTCGTTTTTCATCTTAAAATCCTTTCTTTTTTGTTATCACTGGCTTTGTGTACGTGACCGCGTTTTTGATAAAATTTAACACAGCTAAAATTGTAATTATTTTTCAATCGTTAACTCTTCTCTTGCAAGTTCTGCATCTCTCTTGTGCTATATCATAGTTACAATTCAATTCATTTAAATTAAGAACTTTATGCACATATTTAGCTAAACTATTTAACGTATAATCTTCCATAGTAAGTTTGAGTTTTTCCGCTTCTTTTCTTGCTTTTTCTTCATCTAGCTCTAAAACATCTTTAAGAAAAACATAACTTATATCATATGCTTCTAAGACTTTTTTTGCTATATCTTCACCTTTATCTGTAAGCTCTATTTTTCCATATGTTTTATTATTTACTAAATCTAATCCTTTTAAATTATTAATAGCTTTTGTTACACTTGGTTTTGAAACATTTAAACTTTCTGCTATATCAGTAACTCTGATTTCTTCATTTTTTATTTTTAGCACATACATTGTTTTTAAATATTCTTCTTGTGATTTTGATATCATTTATTTCTCCTTCAATGTTAGCTTCGGCTAACATTATATTATAATTATCCCCTATTGTCAATTGAAAATACAAAAAATATTTACTTTTTTTGAAATATCCCTTGACAAAAATAGAAACAAATACTATAATACTATTTGTCGTAAGACAAAATCTACCAATAAAATGCAGATGTGGCGGAATTGGTAGACGCACAGGACTTAAAATCCTGCGGTTGAATAAACCGTGCCGGTTCGATTCCGGCCATCTGCACCAAAAAAGCAACTATTGAAAGTTGCTTTTTTATTTTTTATTATAATTCTACCTACTAAATAATTTATTATTAAAGACTTCTATTGGATAAATATTTTTATCTTCATAATCTTTAATATACTGAATAGCAATTGAATATTCTCTTAATTCTTTTTCCGTCATTTTTTTAACTTTATCTATATCTAACCATTGAACATCTAAAATTTCTTCTTTGTCAAATTGTATATTCTCTTCTATAACTTCAGCAATAAATCTTACCATTAATCTAGGTTCAGCATCTTTAACATCAACAATTCCAATAGGTAAAACTCCTATAAGTTTTACTCTGCAACCTGTTTCTTCATAAACTTCTCTAATTGCAACATCAGTTATCAATTCTGCTCCATCAACATACCCAGCTGGAAAATTCCATTTACCATAGCATTTTTTATTTGCTTCTTTAACCATTAAAAACTTATTATCTTTTATAATTATACAACCTGCTATAACTATCATATTTTTCATCCCCCGTGTCTTTATCTCTTATTATAAACAAGTAACTATCGATTTCTTTCTATTATTATTTTCTAATTAAAAGCTTTTTGAAATATAATTTAATAAAACATATCCAAGTACTCCTAATATAATCAAAACAGAAATTACAATTGCTTTTACTTTTTTTGTAATTTTTTTATTTAATATAACAAATAATCCTATTATAAAAATAACAACTAAAATAATAGGTTTAGCTATTTTTGATAATGTCTCTCCTGTGGTTAATGGTGGTGGCCCATATAATTCTTGTTCTTGTGGTGGCCCATATAGAGCCTGGATTGGTTCTAACGCAGCTCTTGAAATTAATCCACCTATTTTAGTAAATGCTGAAATAATAATTGCTCCTAAACTAATAAATATTTTCTTAATTTTATTCATTTGCTTTTCCTCCTTCAAAAATTTTTTTTAAACATATTTTAGGTTTCTGATTTTTAAAATCCCATGTATGCAAAGAATCTCCTCTACAATACTTCCAATCTTCACATTTTTCACATTCTTTACATTGTAGTTTATCTAAATCTCTAAACCACTTAAATCTATTTTCCCATATGTTTATAAAATCATCTTGTCTAATATTTCCTTGAATTAGTTCTTTTCTTCTTTCAACATTTGGACATACAAATATATCTCCATTGTATAAAATACTTGCAGTTGTAAAACCAGATGTACAAAAGAACATATTTCTCCTTGTTTCTTTCTCATATTTAATGCCTAAATAGTGAGAACAACCATAAGTAACATCCATTTTAGATTTTTTTCGCTTTTCTGCTATAAACTTAATAAGATATTGATAATCTTTAGTATCAAGCAATAAACCATCATTGTCATTAGCTCTTCCTATTGGATCCATGTTGACAACTCTCCAAGAATCTATTTTCAATTCTTTCATCTTATTATACATTTCTTCCAAATCTTTTAAATTTGATTTATTAACTACTGTTGTTACTTGCAAACAATCTAAAAAATTAGCTTTTTTTAATTTTTGAATATTTTCTATTATTGTTTTATATGACCCTTTTACTCCCCTAAATTCATCATGTGATTCTTCCAGTCCATCTAGACTTATAGATATTGTAGCCATTTTAGTATCTTTCATTTTCTGTATAACATCATCATTAATTAAAATTCCGTTTGTTGTCATTCCCCAATGATAACCTAATTTTCTTGCAAATTCCATCACTTCAAACAAATCTTTTCTTACAAGTGGTTCTCCTCCAGTAATATTTAATAAAATTTTGCTTGTATCATATTTATTAGCAATACTTTGTAAGGCGTTTTTTATTTCTTCAGTTGTTAGTTCATCTTTGAAGTTACTCTCTTCACCTGCTCTACTACCGCAATGTTTACATTTTGCGTTGCATCTTAAAGTTGTCTCCCAAAATAAATTATATAAAATAGGTTTTTCAGCTAATACTTTTTTATTTTTATATGTAAGCTCAGCTTCCCCATATTTAATTATATCTTTTAACATAATTTTAATCCCTTATTTTTATTACATTGATATTTTATCATATTAAAAATTAAAAATCTACAATTTAAATAAATTATAATTATTTAATTCTATATTAAAATGTGATATAATTTGAATAATTATAATTTTAGGAGGTATCAATATGTCAGAACTAGCCCAAAGAGCACAAATTTCTTATGAAAGAAAAACCAATACATTACACTCATTTTTTGCATTAAAATTTCATGATGGTGATGAAGATCGAGCAAAAGTTGAGGCAATAGAATCTGCTTTAAATAAAGCAGGTATAGAAATAACATTAATGGCACGTGATGTTGAAAAATGGGGCAATGCAGATATTCCTGCTGGTAAAACCCTAATGAAAGATTATGCTTTTCCAGCAATGTTACAGTGTGATTGTAATATAATTGAATTTAGTGAAAAAGGTGTCGGTCTTGGTATGAATGGTGGCTTTTGTTATGCTTCAGGAAAGCCTATTTATGTTATTGCAAAAACTGGTAGTGACATTTCTACAACAATGGCAAATATTGCCACAGAAATAATTTTTTATGATAAACCAGAAGATTTAATAAAACCATTTTCTAGAATTGTAAATAATTTCCCACGTGTGATCTTAGCATCTCAATCTGTTTTTCGTAAACAGCAATTGATTGATAACAGTATTCCATTTGAAGCAATTGTTAGTAATGTAGATGAAACTCCGGATAAAACAAAATCTTTTAAAAATCAATTAGCTGAAATATCAATGAGAAAAGCTCAAAAAGTTTTAGAGATGACTAAAGCTAGAGGTTTAAGGCTTATTATTGCTGCAGACCAAAATATGGTATTTAATAATGTGATGTACGGAAAACCTAAATCTATTTCTGATGCCCGCAACCTTTTAATTCAAATGAGAGGTTCTGAAGAAATATATTTATATACTGGTAATGCTGTACTATTAGCTAAAAATGATAAAATACTTCAAAGTATTAATATTACTGATGTTGCAAGAGTTAGCTTTGATAATATTTCTGATGAAAAAATAGATGATTATTTAAAAGATGATATCTGTTTATCAATATGTGGTGGAATACAGATTAATAGTCCTTTTATACATCTTAAAGAAGGACGTTTATCAACTGCACAAGGAATGACTATTGAATATGCAAAAGAGATGATGGCAAATTTAACTATATAACGGGCGATTAAAATCGCCCCTACATTTTCTATAATTTTTTTCATTACCTTAAAAAATTCAATTTAATATATCTTTTTGTATTGCCAAATTTAAATTTTTGTGTTATTATAAATAAGTAGCTTATAGGAGTATAGTGTCAATGGTAGCACATCGGTCTCCAAAACCGCCTGTGAGGGTTCGAATCCTTCTACTCCTGCCAAGTTAAAAAAAATCCAAGATTTATCAATCTTGGATTTTTTTATTTTGCAAATATGTTGTCAAAAATCTCCGGTACCGGTGACACAAATTTTTCAAAAATCTCTTGTACCTGCTGCAATCTATTCTATTATCTTTTTTATTTCCTCATCATTTTTCAATCTTTCACTTAGAAAATGTATTGCCCTTTTGTCCTGATTTACTGCAATTTTTGCAATTTCTTCATTATCTCTTAATCTGAAACTAGCATATTTTATAATTAGTCCCTTATTTGAAACTGCTGCTTTAACCACATCTTCATCATCTCTTAATTCTTCTGATGCATAATATAAAGTTTGCCCATAAGTTTTTACACTTTCAAATATTACATCTTTATCAGCTTTTAATCTTTCTGAAGCATAACAAGCAGTCCAAGGAGCATTTTTTATAGCTAACAGCATAATTTCTTTATTATCTTTTAATCTGTCACTTGCAAATTCTAAAGCTTCTCCATCATTTTCTAATGCTTTTTTTACAACCTCTTCATCATCTTGTAATTCATTTGATACCCACTCTAATAGCTTTCCTTGATTGCTTACTGCATTTATTACATATTCTTTATTCTTATTATTACTTTTTATTTCTGTAACTTTTGGATCTTCCAACTTTATCACTTTCCTAATCTTATATTCTGGTTAGATAATATATTATCTAACCAGAAAAAGTATTATTTAATCATTATATAAATCTACATAAATATCATAATCTCTTAAGATTTTTCTCACATAATTATTAGTTTCTTTAAATGGTATATTTTCTAAATCTGAACCATCTTCTTTTATAGTACCTTTGCTAATCCAATTATCAACATTTCCACTTCCTGCATTATAGGCAGCCAAAGCTAACCCTGTATTTTCATATTTTTGAAGTAGTATAGAAATAAGCTTCGAACCCATATTTATATTAACATCTGGATCATAAATATTATGTTCTGTAACCTTAATTCCTGCTTTTGGAGCAACTTCTGATGCTGTAGTTTCCATTAATTGCATTAAACCTAATGCTCCTTGTGATGATTTAGCATATTGGTTAAAATTACTTTCTGCTTTAATAGTAGCATAAATTAAATATTTATCAACATTATACTCTTTCGAATACTTTTCTACATATTCAGAATAATCTATTTTATATATTTTTTTTAAAGTAAAATTTTTAACTTTGTCAAAATTTACACATAATACTATTACTAATAGTATTAGAATAATGCTTAAAATTTTTTTCAAATTCTTTCACTCTCCTCGATTAGAAGTGAGGAGTTAAAGGTCAGAAGTCAGAGGTCAGATTCATCTTCCTACTTCCTACCTCCAACCTCTTATCTCTAACCTCTTACTTTTTACCTCACTTGCAATCATACCAATTGTTTGCTTCAGATATATCTGCAATTAATGGCACTTTTAATTTTGCTGCACTTTCCATTGATTGTTTGATTATCTCTTTTATCTGTTCTTTTTCTTCTATTGGTGCTTCAATCATCATTTCGTCATGTACTTGTAATACAATTTTAGATTTTAAGTCTTTTTCTTTTATTTTATTATATACTTTTATCATTGCAATTTTCATAATATCTGCTGCTGTTCCCTGAATAGGAGTATTCATTGCTGCCCTTTTTCCAAATTCCCTTACCATATAATTGCTTGATTTTAGCTCTTGAATATATCTTCTTCTTCCAAATTGTGTCTGGGCATATCCTTTAAGTTTTGCAGTTTCTACTATATCTTCCATATATTTTTTTATTCCAGAATATTCTTCTAAATATTGGTCAATATATGCTTTTGCAGCTTTTCTTCCTATTCCTAATTGTTCTCCAAGTCCAAAGTCACTTATCCCATATACGATTCCAAAATTAACTGCTTTTGCATTACTTCTTTCTTCTTTGGTAATCTCTTCTATTGGTTTATGCAGCACTTTTGATGCTGCTTGTTTATGAATATCTTCTCCATTTTCAAAAGCCTCAATCATATGAGCATCTTCAGACATATGAGCTAATACTCTTAATTCTATTTGAGAATAATCGGCATCAATATATACATATCCTTCTTCTGGAATGAAAACTTTTCTTAATCTTTTTCCAAGTTCTATTCTTGTTGGTATATTTTGAAGGTTTGGCTCAGTTGAGCTTATTCTACCAGTTGCTGTTATTGTTTGATGGAAAAATGAATGTATTCTGCCTGTTTTAGGATTAATAAATGGTCTCATTCCTTCTACATAAGTTGAGTTTAATTTTGCTAGTTGTCTATAATCTAATATTTTTTCTATTATAGGTGATTCTTTTTTCAACTTTTCTAAAACATCTTCTGCTGTTGAATATCCACTTTTGGTCTTTTTTATTACAGGTAACTTCATTTTATCAAATAGTATTTCACCCAATTGTTTTGGTGAATTAATATTAAATTCTTCTCCTGCTAATTCATATATTTCTTGTGTTAATAAATTTAATCCTTCTTTTAACTGCCCACCAAATTCTATTAAATCATTTTCATTTACTTTCATTCCATTCCATTGCATATTTGCTAATACTTCAATTGTAGGCATATCAATTGTTTCAAACAATTCTAGTTCATTTTGTTCTTTTAACTTTTGAGTTAGTATTTCTGACATTTTACCTATTGCATATGCATATAGTGCATTTTTGTATGATATATCTTCTTTTTGATTTTCAGTGCTGTCAAATAATGTAATTTGTTTTGAATTTTCCTCATTTATTCCATTTTGAGCTAAATAGCTTGAAACACTTAAATTTAAGTATTGTTCAATTAGTCCATCAATTAGGTATTTTCCAATACTTGGGTCTAAAATATAAGCGCCAACTGTTATGTCATATTTCATATTATTAATCGTAATTCTCATTTGTTTTAATATAATATATACATTTGATAGTTCATACCCAATTTTTTCTATTTCATTATTTTCAAATACTCGCTTTAAGAAACTTTTAAAGTCATTTTGTGTATTTTTTATAGAATATACTGTATTATTTTCATTATTATAAATAGAAATTGATGTTACTTTGCTTTTAATTATAAGTTCTGGATTCAAATCATCTTCTAGTCCCAAATAAAATATAATTCTTTTTTGATTATTAATAAATTGTTCAACTTCTTCTATTGTTGCATTTTCTTCTATCTTGAATAAATTAGCTAAATCTATATTAGTATTGTTACTTTGGTTTTTATCTTCTAAATTAAATCTTTCTATAAATCTTTTAAAGTTCCACTCCCTAAATAGTTCTAAAACTTTTGCTCTATCCCATTCTTCTGTTTTTAATTCTTCAAGTGTATCTTCAATAGGGACATTAACATTTATTTCTCCTAATGTTCTTGAAAGAAAAGCCATATCTTTGTTTTCTATAATTGATTCTTTATTTTTGCCTTTTAAATCATCTGTTCCTTCTTCTATTGATTTATATAAATTTTCAATTGTTCCATATTTTTGAATTAAACTGATTGCCGTTTTAGGACCAATTCCTGGAACTCCGGGAATATTATCTGATGTATCACCTTGCAACCCTTTTACTTCTATTAATGCTTTAGGCTCTATTCCATATTCTTCAATTACTTTATTTCTATCATATTCATCTGTTTCAGTTTTACCTTGTTTAGTTCTTGGAATTCTTATTGTAACTTTATCTGTTGCAAGTTGGAATGTATCTCTATCTCCAGATAATATAGTAACATCAAGCCCTTCTTTTTCACCATATTGGCTAAGAGTTCCTAAAATATCATCTCCTTCGTAGCCTTCCATTTCAACAATATCTATATTCATAGCTTTTAAAACTTCTTTAATCATAGGCATTTGCTGAGCAAGTTCTTCTGGCATTCCATGGCGATTTGCTTTATATCCTTCATAAAGTTTATGTCGTTCTGTTTTGGCTTTTAAGTCAAAAGATACAGCAATATAATCCGGGTTTAGATCTTCCAAATTTTTAAATAAAATAGCTAAAAAACCATATACTGCATTTGTATATTTTCCATTACTTGATAACATTTTATTTCCCATTATTCCATAAAATGCTCTATTCATTATGCTATTTCCATCAATTAATAATAGTTTTTTATTCAAATTTGTTCCTCCTTATATATATTGTTCTATTTTTGTTGTTTTTTATAATACAAATTAATATACCAAAAACAAAAATCATAAAAAATGGTACTCCATATCTAAAATTTTCTGAATTAATTAAAAATACTATATTCGCATATAAAGTAAGCAATTGCATTTGTATTATTAATTTAATATTTTTTGAATTTTGCCAAATCATTAAAGGTGATAGCCAAATAAAATACCATGGTTGAAAATTTGTTATTAATAAAAATATAAATGCTAATAAAAATAAATATACTATTTTCATTTGTTTACTGAATATTATTGTTTTACTAAACAACAAGCTTACACATGTATTAAAATAAATAACAGTAAAAATTGCTAAAGCTATTGTTTTTATATATTCTGTTAAACCTGGTGGATTATTAAAATATTCTGAAATAAACAAATATAATCCTTTAGCTATTCTTTCTCTTTGAGTTAATAATCCCATAAATATTCTAAAGTCTTTAAAAAATACTATATATGGAATTATTACAAATAATATAAACAAACTACCAAATTTAATACAATTAATAATTCTTGTTTTTATATCTTGATTTTTATAATAATATATAATTATAAATGGTAAAAACAGTATTGTAAAATATTTAATATCTGTTGCAAGAGCCAAGTATAATAAACATGAAATAATACTCTTTTTATTTAGTAATTGGTATAATGAGAGTAATAGGAAAAATATAACAAAAAGATCATTATGGACATTTGCAATACCTTCAATTAAAATAAAAGGATTTAATCCATATAATATTGGAAAGACTTTCTTTTTTGAAATTTTAAATAATAAATAACAATTTCCTATATGTATTAGTAAATTTATAATTTTAAAAATTAGTAGTCCTAATTCTAATCTTCCTAATGATAAAAAAGAGATTATGGAACATATGATTGTCCAAACAGCACCATATACTACAGTTGTTTTTGCCCAATAATTTTTATAACCTTTTTGCATTACAGTATCTTTTTCCATATTTATTTCATTATTATCTATAAAACTTTTCATATCGGTATAATAAGGATTCTGATGATATTCTTCAGCTAATCTTCCGATTCCCAAATAATAAAACACATCTGAACACCAAAAAGGAACTACAAAAACAAATATAGAAGATACTATAGTTATGAATATAAATATCTGATTTACATTCTTAAATATTTGCTTTCTAAACTTTATTATCATAAAATAGATTATTACTATTATAGTAATAATTATTGTATATATTATTGCTTGATATAATCTATTTATATTATTTGTAAGTAAAAAACAATATTCTAAATTACCATCAAAATTAAGCAATGTTTTATTATTGAACAAATAAACATATGATGGAATTGCAAAAATAATTGCCATTATAATAAACAAAGCTTTTATATTTTTTAAAAATGTTTGCATTATTTTATATTTGAAATCTTTTTTCAATATTTTTGTATCTCCTAACTTATTTAACAATATTTGCTATAACTCCAAAAGACAATATCATCATTATTATACTTGCCATAACCACTCCAATACATACAGATATAAATGTTTTCTTTTTATCCATTTCTAAAACAGATGCAATAAGAGAACCTGTCCACGCACCTGTCCCTGGAAGTGGAATTCCAACAAATAAAATCACTCCTAAATATCCGTACTTTTCAATTTGACCTTTGTGTTTTTCAACTTTTTTATCTAACCAATTTGCAATTTTACTAAAGTGCCTACTAGTTCTCATCCAAGATAATATCTTATTTATTAAAAGAAGAATAAATGGAACAGGTAAAATATTTCCAATTATACATATTATATAACTCTTTAAAGGGCTTAATCCTAATAATGCTGCTGCAATTAGTCCTCCTCTTAATTCTAAAATTGGCATTAAAGAAATAATAAAAACAAGCATTTCTTTACCAAATTTTATTGCGGTTAACCCTCCAAATGCACCTATTATCGTATTTACTAATTTTTCATTCATTTTTTAATCCTTTCAAGCTTTAGCTTTTAATATTTTACATTAACTAATTAAAAAAAACAACATTATTATATGTTTATTCATAAATACTTTTATTTTCAAAACAGTCTAATTAATTATAATATTTATATCTTTCCAATAATTAGAATACTTTTTACGTATTTTCTTTAACTTCATATCCAAATTCTTTTAATATTTTATAGGCTTTTTCCATTTGTTCATAAGTATAAAAAACAATTTTTAAAACTCCATAATTGTTTTCTCTATTATTAAGTATTTCAATGTTTTTTATTCCAATATCATTATCGCTTAATATATTAACAATTTTAGCTAATGCACCATTTTCATCCTTAATGTTTATATTTAATTCAGGCATAGTATTACCATTTACTTTTTTGTTTATAAATGAGTCTCTATATTTTTTTGCTGAATCTATAAAATTATAAGTTATTTCACTATTAGAAATATTTTGTTCAAATTGATTAATTATTTCCTTAAATATTGATAATATTTTTAAGATTTCATCTTTATTCTCACTACAAATATTTTCCCACATTAAAGGATCTGACGAAGCAATCCTTGTAATATCTTTAAACCCTCCTGCTGCTAAGTTTTTCATTGTTTCATTTTTATCATCCAATTGTTTTACTAAACTTACCAAACTAAAAGCAATTACATGTGGTACATGACTAATAGTTGCTGTAATATAATCATGTTTATCTTCATCAATAATAATTGGAATTGCTTTTATTGCTAAAATCAAATCTTTTAACGTATTTATTGCTCTATCTGTTGATTTTGGAGATTTAGTAATAATATAATATGAATTTTCAAAAAGAAATTCTTTTGATGTTTTATATCCTGATCTTTCTGAACCTACCATTGGATGTCCTCCAACAAACTCTCTATGTAATTTTTTGGATTGTTCAATAATCTTCTTTTTTGTACTACCTGTATCTGTTATAATGCAATTTTCATTAACAACCTTGTCAAGTTCTTGTTCTATAATAGGAATGTATTTTACAGGTGTACAGATAAATACAATATCACATTCATAAAATTTATCATCAATTTTGTCAGAATAATCTGTAATTACATTTTCATTTTTAGCTAATTTCAAACTATCAATATCTATATCATATGCTATTATTTTATTTACTATATCTGTTGATTTTAAACTTTTTGCAAGAGATCCTCCTAAAAAACCCAATCCAATAATCCCTATATTATACATCTAAACTTCTCCTTTTAAATTGCATTTTTCTTTATTTCATCCATCAATTCTTTAAATCTATCTATAGATTTTTTAACTATTTTTGTCTCTGTACAAAACGCTAATCTTACATAACCTGGCATTGCAAATGAACTTCCTGGTACCATTAAAATATTAAATTTCTTTGCAATATTACAAAACTCTTTCTCATCTTTTATTGGTGATTTTAAAAATAAATAGAATGTTCCTTGAGGCTTTTTGCACTCATATCCATTATCTATTAATCCATTATATAGAATATCTCTATTTTTTTCATATTCTGACATATCACATGTTATATTTACACATTCAGCAATAGCCTTTTGAATTAAAGATGGAGCATTTACAAATCCTAATATTCTAGTTGAAATCGTCAACGCTTGTATTAATTCTTCACTATTTTCTACTTCATCAGGTATTGCAACAAACCCAATACGTTCACCTGGTAAAGATAAGCTTTTACTATAACAATATATAACAATTGTATCTTTATAATAATGTGTTAAATATGGTACATTAATATTATCATAAACGATTTCTCTATATGGCTCATCAGAAATTAGATATATTGTATGATTGAACTCTTTCTCTTTCATTTTTAATATTCTTGCAAGTTCTTCTATTATCTTTTCAGAATACACTATTCCTGATGGGTTATTAGGGCTATTTACTATAACAGCTTTTGTATTAGAAGTAATCTTTTTTTCAAAATCTTCCATATCAGGTTCAAAGTTTTCATTACATAATACTTCCACAACTTTTCCATTATAATTTTCTATGTAATTTTTATACTCCATAAAATATGGAATAAAAACAATAACTTCTTCATCTGGATTTAAAATAGATTCTAAAGTAACATTAATTCCTCCAGCAGCTCCAACACTCATAATAATATTTTTATTACTGTATTTGGTATTAAACCTTAAATTTAATGATTCAGCTATTTTTTGCCTTACATCTTCATATCCACTATTACTCATATAATTATGAATACTATTTTCCTCTAAACTTTTTCTAATTGCCAAATTCACTTCATCAGGTGGCTGAACACTTGGATTTCCCAAACTAAAATCATAAACATTTTCTTCTCCGTATTTTTCCTTGAGTTTCTTTCCTTCTTCAAACATTTGACGTATAACTGAATTATTATTTACTAATTTTTTCATTCTATTTGAAATCATATTTAGCACACACTCCTTTGCATATTTATATTTCTTCGTATCTGCCTAGAACTTTTAAATAATTACATTCGTTATTTAATTCTTGCATAACCTTATTTATATTTTCATTGATATCTAAATCAACTAAAAAAATATACTCACCTAATTTTGTTTTTGCTGGTCTTGATTCAATTTTAGTTAGGTTTATTTTATTTTTATTAAAAACACCTAACACTTGGTATAATGCTCCTGGTTTATGTTTTGTAGAAAAAATTAAAGACATTTTATTACCTTTATTTATTTCTTTTTTACTTAAAACCCAAAATTTAGTAATATTAAAATCATTGTCTTGAATATTTTCACCTAATAATTGAAGTCCATATTCTTCTAAGCAACTAATATTTGCAATACATGCACAATAGTCCTTTTGGGTAATTTCCTTTGCAGCAAGTGCAGTACTTGAAACCTTAATAATTTTAATGTTTTTCAAATTTTTATCAATATATTTTCTACATTGTGCAATTGCCTGTGGGTGTGAATATAATTCTTTAATTTCATTTAGTTTGTATTTTTTATTTGCCAATAAATTTTGATTTATTTTCATCTTAATTTCTTTATTTACAAAAATCCCATCATTTTCAATAATAGCATCAATAGTCTCTGTGACTCCTCCTTGTATTGAGTTTTCAATTGGTACTACTGCTTCATCTATTTCTTCATTTTTTAAGCTTATAATTACTTCTAAAATTGTATTAAACTCAACCAATTCTGCTGATTTATAATAATTTTTTGCTACTTCAAATGAAAATGTCCCTTTAGGGCCTAAATATCCTACTTTCATATATATTCTCCTATTATTATTTAACTATTTATAATAGTATCATTAATTGTATAGAAATTTCAATAGTTTAATGTTTTAATACTTTTTCATTTAATTCTTTACAATATATTTGATCTAATTATGATTTCTTCAAATATCATATTCTTTTACCTCACAATTCTTAATTCCATAATTCGCTAAATTTCTATTTTTTGGAACCCCCTCAAAATAACATCTAAAAATTCTAGATACTCCTCCGATGAGATACAATTAAAACATTTTTTTCTTTATATTTATTCTTTATATCTTCTATAAAACCATATATTCTTTTTTGAAAATCCGAAATATTTTCTCCATTGATGCTTTTATAGTCAAAATCAAAATTCCAATAGTCTTCAGAATACACTTTTCCTTCCAAATTTCCAAAATTCATTTCCATTATTCTTTCATCTATTATAACCTCTTTTTGCATATTAAGATTTATAATTTTAGCTGTTTGTATTGCTCTTTTTAATGGTGATACAATAATAATATCAATATTTTTATTTTCTATTACTTCTCTTATATCATTTGCTTGTTCTATTCCATTATCATTTAATTCCAAATCAGATATTCCTTGCATCCTTTTAGGATTATTAAAATTTGTCTGCCCATGCCTCACAAATATTATCTTCATTATCTTTTCCTCTTCTACAAATTCTTAATTAAATTAATCTCTCATAATTGTTTTATGAATTTCTTTTAAAAAAAATAGTCCTTTGTCTTTATCACTACAACTTTGTAGTTAAGAATTTAATATTAAATGTCTTAAATTTTTTTTATTTTAAAAAACCTAAATCTTTAAAATAGTCTTTTACTTGCTCTATTACTTCTAGTACCTCTTTTATTTTTCTTTCATTCGCATTTTTTTGAGCATATTCTGAAATATCTCTTAAATATTTTATACCTTTTCCAAATTTCTCAGTCATCCAATCATAATTAGGGAAAATCCAAATGTGTAAATGCTTAGATCGTTCTTCTTGAACCAATGTTACTTCATTGGTAATATTTAATTCTTTCAAAGCTTTTTCTGCATAAAATATAACATCTGCAACTTCGTATCTTTCTTCTTTACTAAGTTGTGCAAATGAATTAATATGTCTTTTAACATTTACTATTAAAAAACCTGGTATTGGAATTTCTGGGTCAGCACCTAATAATGTATGCTTTCCTTCATAAATAATTCCTCCTGGAATTGTAATTTGTTTGTTTGAAATAGCACATCCCATACATTCATAGTTCCATTTATTTCCTAAAAAATCAATTGCAGTTTTAGAATTTCCTGCAAAATTTTCATCTTTCATAATTTCCTCCACTCAAATCCTTCTGGCAAGCTTAAAGAATCTTTCTTTTTCTTTAAATACCTATCTTCCTCTGAAAACACACATCCACAATACTTTTGCATATATAGCCCCGCTTCTTTTGCTTTATCATGTCCTTCCCAAAATCCATATCTAAAATCTCTATATAAAAATTCAATTCCATAATCTTTGCTTAAATCTTCACATAACTTTTTTATATATTCATGTTTTTGATAAATACTATATAAAAGAGTTGTTGTTACTGCTTCATATCCATTTTCTTTTGCATATTCAAATGTTTTTTTCATACGTATAGGATAGCAATACTCTACACATCTTGAATTTAAATTATTAGCTACATTTTTGCAAAACTCATCTAAACCATATTCATCTTCAAATATGGCTTTTACATTTATTTTCTCTGCATATACTCTTAAACAATCTCTTCTTGCTTCATATTCTTTATATGGATGAATATTTGGATTATACCAATAAAGTACTGGTTCAATACTTTCTTTTCTTAATTCATCTATACAATATACACTACAAGGGGCACAACATGTATGCATTAATAATTTCATTTAACTTCTCCTTTAGCATTTTTATTTTCTTGTTACAATTTATATCCGCAACTTTGCTGTGCATTGTATATACTTTTTTCTCGACTAAAGCACGAAAAAAGATATACAATGCCGCCGTTGCTACTCTACACTATCAATTTTTTTGCTTGCTTCTGTTTCATTTATATCTTTATTTTTTTTATATTTAACTTTTACATAAATATCATTAATTACTGCAACAATAAAACTAATTGCAACTAATAAATAAAAATTAATAAATCTATCTACTACCATTGCTGTTTCTAACATATTTTTATCTTTGTAAATATGTTCAAATAATGCAAGATATGCACTTTCGCTTGCTCCTACTGACCCTGGTAATGGAATTCCTGAAACTGTGCCATATAAAACTGATTGTGTTGCAATTAAATTGATCATATTATATTCATTAAATCCAAGTGCTCTATATACAAAATATGTAACTGAAAAAAGAGAGATATATTGTATATATGTTCTTATCAAAACTTTAATTATTACTCGTTTTCGACTTCTTATTTCTTTTGCATTTTTTTGATATTTTTGTAATCCATTTTCTAGTTTTTCTTTTTTGTTTTCAATATTTTTAATTTTAAAAAATTTCATAACTTTTACTAAAAAGCTAATTATTCCTTTGCTAACTCTTCTTGAAAATATTGCAACTAGAAGGAATATTAATGCACTAAGATTTAAGAATATTCCTAAAATAAATAGTAATATCATTGGTAATTTCATATATTTGTAATTAAATACCATATTAAACAATGCAAGAGAAATAGTTGCAACTTGCATACAACTTAGATTTATCAAAAATGTAAGTGTACTGTTTTCCACTTTTACATTATCTTTATGCATATAATAAATCTGCATTGGTTGTCCTCCAGAAGCTGCAGGAGTTATGGCACTAAAGAAAAAACCAATAAGTGAATATTTTATACATTTCCAAATTGTAGTTTTTTCATTTAAATTTCTTAGCATTTTACGTATATTAAAGCCATCACATATTACAAAAAAACTCATAAATACTATTGCTAAAACAATAAATTTTATATCAACTCTTCCAATTAAATTTAGTATTTCTTGGAAATTTTGTCCCCTAAAAATAAAATAAAATGTTAAATATATTAACAATAAAAATATTGATACATTTCTTATATTCTTTTTCATTTTAGTAAGATCCTTTCTTAATGCTTATTTTATAATAATCATGTTATTTTTTCAATACATTTCTTTAATTTGTTTTGACCATGTTACTATAAAGTAACAAAACTCGTATGTAAAATGTTAATAATAACTATTAATAATATACTATAATTTATATAGCGAAATAATAGAAAATTACTTTTTAAAGGATAATTGGAGTTTTTTATGAAAAAATATTATGAATTATTTATAACTAAAGATACTTTAGATCTATCTGATTGGAATACCTTATTTAAAGAAATATCTAGATTAAATAGTATTTTTGGATCTTGGAAATTGTATTTATTAATTGAAAATAATATGCTTAGATTTTATATTAAATCAAAAGTTAAAATTCCATCTATTCTAAGCAGTTCTTCTTGTTTTGTTATAAAGGAAATTGATACAATTGATACTATATCTAAATTTATTTCCAAAACACATATATGTATGGAATCTGATAAATCTTTTGGGGTCATTTATGATAAATTTGAATCTCAAAGTAATAAAATTCTTAAACAAATTGAAATAAAATTTAAATATATTGCACTGGATAGGTATTATACAAAAACATATCTTTATTTTAAAAAGAGTAATAATAAAATTACCAAGTATAGATCATTTTTTTTTATTCCAGCTTATCACTTACAACTAGATTTTTCTGATCATACTAGATTTTTTTGTAGAGTTGATGTTGGTAGAAAGTATTTAAAAATAAATAAATCTTTTGATTTATTCTCTCCTAAAAATGATGAGGAAAATTTACTTGAAATTGATGCATTTCCATATTATCAAGATAGAAAGTTTTTAAACTTAGAATCTTATGATTTTGAAAAACATTCTTTAATTGTGGGTGCAAGTGGTACTGGTAAGTCAAAATTTTTAGCTTCTTTTATCAAAAACATACATGACAATTATAGTGATTTATATAAAATTGTAATGATTGACCCTCATGGAGCAATTGAAGAAGAAGTTGGAGGTTTAGATGATACATTAGTAATTGATATGAAATCACCTGAATCAACAATAGATATTTTAATTAATTCTAAATCTAACGCAAATATTAATACTGAAGTATTATTAAGTACATTTAAAAACATTTTGGCAGATCAATATAATTCAAAACTTGAAAGAGTACTAAGACATAGTATATATCTACTATTAAAAAATGAACTTTTGACTTTTCCAAATTTGGAAAAACTAATTACTGAAGTTGAGTTTAGAAATAAAATATTAAAAGAATCACAAGAAGTTGAATCTAGTATTAAAAGTTTCTTTTTAACTGATTTCAATGATTTAAAAAATCATTCTTATACAGAAGCCATATCTCCTATTATCTCTGTAATAGATGAACTTCAGATGTTACCTGGTATTATTTCTGAAGAAGAAAAAATAAAATTATCAGATGCTATCCAAAATAATAGTTTTACATTGTTTTCCCTTAATCAAGCAGAATTAGGAGAAAAAGTAATCAAAATAATTTCTAATTTAATAATAGGCAATATTTTTCAACTTGTGCAAAAAAAATCATTTGATAAACATATTATTTTTATAATAGATGAGTTTGCAATTATACAAAATCCAATACTGAGTAAACTATTATCTGAATCACGAAAATATAATTTATCTTTATTCTTAGTTGAGCAATATTTATCACAGGTTTCTGAAGATATTCAGAATTCAATTTACTCAAATGTTGTAAACTATTATTGCTTTAGAGTAGCAAGAGAAGATGCTAGACTTTTGGCTAATACGTTGCAAATGGAATTATCTGTAAAGGATTCTATTTTTAATAAAGTTAAAATTTTATCCAGCTTATCTAATAGAAATCTAATTGTTAGAGTTTCAAAAGATGATAAAATAATTCCTGCCATCAAGTGCAGAACTCTTGACTTTAAAAAAATACCTAGACCAAAAAATATTTTAAAAAATATAAAAGACACTGGTAAAAAAATATTAAAGAAATTTACTTTTGAACTTGGAAAAGTAAAAAACATTTCAGAAATTATGAAATCACAGTCAACAGGTCGAAGCAAAAAACGTGGTTTTAATTTTGGTATAGGAAATAAAAAAGATGAATAAATCAGATATTAAAGATACCATGTCTAAAATTTTTTATAGTATTTTTGAAAAAGACATATCCATAGAAATTGATGAAATATACAAAAAATATGCTTTCGATATTAATCTACCATTTAAGGTTAAAGATTCAATGACAGGCGAGGAAACTTGGAGTATAATAGAAAACGCTCCCAAATATATTACGCAAAAAAATATGGAACATTGTAGTGATAAAAGAGGATGGATGTTCCCTAAAAAAAATATAACAACACTTGAGGAAATAATAAAGAATTGGGAAAAAGCTAATTTTATAACTACTGAAAGATTATATAATTCTACAAACTGTATAAAATGTGATACTATTTATAATTGCAATAATATATATCATTCTGTTGATTTAACAAAATGTTCAAATTCATTCTTTTGTGATGGATGTAGAAATTGTGAATTAATGATTGCTTCTCAAAGAACTACTGATTCTATAAACTGCCTAAGAGTTGATGATTCAAGTAGTTGTTCAAACAGTTTTAATGTAATCTGCTCTGGAAAAATTGCAAATTCATATTTTATACAAGATTGTAGTGATCTATATGAATGTATATTTTGTTCACATATATCAAATAGAAAATTTTGTATAGGAAATATGCAATATGAAGAAGATGAATATTATCAAATAAAAAAGACAATAGTAAACTGGATATTAGAATAAAAAAAGCTGATGACTTTTCTAAGAATATAAAAAAGCCAAGATTGTTATAATCTTTAGCTCTTCAATTTTGGCTTTTTTATTTTTTCTTTATATATAAATAGCATTTAGCATCTTTATATAATTCAAAACAATAATATTCATCAATATCTATTGTAGTTGATTTAATAAACTGAGTATAAATATCCATTATTAATGGCGCAATATCTGATTGTGCATCTCCTCCACAATCAAATACTAAATAATTTCCATCTTCAATTTCTATTTTTTCTGCATTTCCCAAGTCTCTCTCTGAACCCACATAATATCTTTCTTCATTATTTTCGTCTTTTAGTGTAACTCCATACATTCCACTCTCATAAATATCTTTATATAATCCTTGTTTTCTTAAATCTTGATATAATTCCCTAATTCTAAATAATAAATCATCTTTAGTTTTTGCGTCTTTTGTTCTATAAGCATATAGTTGTTTTTTTTCAACTTTTTGTAGTTTATATAAATATTCTTTTCTATTATTAAATTGAAAAACAGGAAATAGAATAAAATCGGCCTTATTCTTTTTAGCCTCACTAGGTGTCATATTAAAAATCGATTTGAAAGCTCTTGAAAAAGAAATTTCTGATTCATATTGATATTTTATAGCTAAATCTATCACTCTAACATTCGTATTTCTTAATTCTTCGTAAGCCTTACTAAATCTTCTTCTCTTTATATATTCAGCTAATGACATATCAGTAATAAATACAAATATTCTTTGCATAGATTGTTCTGAAACAGCCATTATTTTTGCTAATTCATTGTAGTCAATTTTATCTGTTAAATGCTCTTCTATATAATCTATTACATTTTGAAGCCTTGATATATTATTCATAATATATTTTCTCCTTATTTATCTCAATAGATTTTTCTTACTATATTTAATATTAAATCTATTTTATCTATGTCTCATTTATATAACCGTTTTTTACTTAAATCTAAATATCATTTTACCATATTTTACATAAAAAGTCAACGGTTGCAAAAAATAGAGGTGTGCTTAAACACCTCTATTTACCAAATTTCTTCTCAATTTTATCAATACTCTCTTCAATTTTTTGAAAAAATTTACAATCATCTTTTGTATTTAGTTTCTTAATATCATTTATTATGTCATTTAAATTATTAAAAATTGTTTTTTTCTTTTTGATTATTTTGTTATTATATATGATATTATTAGCTTTTTCGTTTTTAGTAAATGTAACAATTAAATATTCATTGTTTAAGTATCTAAAAAAAAAGATTAATCTCATTTGAGTTTAAATTTATTAAAATCTCCACATTATCTCTATCATGAATTGTTAAGTATATTTTAGTCAAATCATTTTCATTAAAAATAAAATATATCTTCCATCTATCATATATACTGGAAATCTGATAAATATAATCTACAACTCTAATATCACTTTCAATTTCTATTAAACATTTATTTATTATATCATATACTAATTTTATATATTTTCTATATCCATCATTTATTATACTATCTTCTTTAAATGAATAATTTTCTAAATTTTTAATTATATTAACTGTTTTTAATAAAGCTTGAAATTGTTTTTCATCCATCTTCTATTCTTGTCCTTTCACAATTTGTAAATAAAATTATTGATTAATACGAATTTATTTAAAACTTTAGTTATATTATATTACATTTAAATAAAAAAAAACTAACAAAGTAGATACTGCTTTTATTAGTTTTTAATATTTATTTATATTCATATCCTAAATGCTTATATGCTGGTGGTAATACTTGCCTTCCCCTTGGAGTTCTGGCAATAAATCCTATTTGTAAAAGGTATGGTTCATATACATCTTCAATTGTATCTATTTCTTCACCAAGTGATGATGCCAATGCTTCAATGCCAACTGGTCTACCACTATACTGAACTATCATCATACTTAACATTTTTCTATCAGTTTCATCTAGTCCAATCTCATCAATTTCTAACTGATTTAAAGCATGTTTTGTAATTTTCAAATCAATTTTTCCATCACCTAAAACTAGTGCAAAGTCTCTAACCCTTTTTAAAAGTCTATTTGCAATTCTTGGTGTGCCTCTAGATCTTCTTGCAATCTCTTTACATGATTCATTGTCTATTTCTGTTTTTAGAATTTTACTAGATCTTTTAACTATTGTACTTAAATCCTCAACTGAATACAATTCAAGTTTTTGGACAATTCCAAATCTGTCTCTAAGTGGTGTTGTCAAAGCTCCTGCCTTTGTTGTTGCTCCAATTAAAGTAAATTTAGGCAAATCAAGTCTTATAGATTTTGCTTCTGGTCCTTTGCCAATTGTTATGTCTAAAACATAATCTTCTAATGCAGGATATAATATTTCTTCAACTGTTTTAGATAATCTATGAATTTCATCAATAAATAAAACATCATATTCTTCTAAATTAGTAAGAAGTCCTGCTAAATCTCCTGGTTTTTCAATTGCTGGCCCTGAAGTTATTTTGATTTTAGAATGCATTTCATTTGCAATAATTCCTGAAATAGTTGTTTTTCCAAGCCCTGGAGGTCCATAAAACAAACAATGATCAAGTGCCTCTTTTCTTTTTTTAGCAGCTTCTATATATATCTTCATACTTTCTTTAACTTTTGTTTGTCCAATATATTCTTTTAAAGTCTTTGGCCTTAAAGATGTTTCTAAATTCTCTTCTTGCTCATCTTCAAGTTCTGGACGAACTATGTTTTCGTTTTCCATGAATAATTCCTTTCGTTTATAATATTGTTCTGATATCACAAATATGAGGTCGGAAGTTGGAAGTTGGAGGTTGGATTTTTAAACTCCAAGATCCTACTTCTTACCTCCTACCTCCTATCTCCTGCTTATAACTTATCAATAAATCTTTCTATAATGCTCAACATTTTACTATTATCTCCACTATATGGTACCGGCTTAAATTCATCTATTTGTTTAATAGCTTCTGATAAATCCTCCATGTTTTGAACTCCAATTATATAGCCTTTATCATTAAATATCTCAACTATTTGTCTTTGATGGTCATTTACATGTTCATTAAATTCAGAAAGTCTTGGAACTGCAATTACTTTCTTGTTTTTCTTAATTGCCATTAAAATTGACCCTACTCCTCCATGAGTTATTATAAAATCTGCTTCATCTGCTAAATTTTCTACAACCTCTCTTGGCTTTAAATCAAAAATATTCATTTTATTTGATTTAAATTTTGTAAATCCTGCTTGAACTACAACTCTTTGAGTTATAATTCCATTATCTATACATTTTTCTATTTCTTGTAAAAGCCTAGTAAATTGATTGTTTTGAGTTCCTAAAAGTACAAGTATCATCACATATCCTCCTAAAATTATCGCTTTTTTAAACAAATCAAAAACGAGTATTGCTATGCTGAGGCTGTTCGAACTTTAGTGAGTTACAGCGTCAGTATGCGTTAGCTGGCAAAATTTTATGAAAAAACCGGAGTGTACGTGGTGTACACGAGGATTTTTGAATAAAATTTTAACAACGCAAAACGAAGTTTTTCATTTGTTTACTGAAAGATTTGTCCTCCATAGACTGCTTTAGGATATATCTTCAGCATCTCCTCCCATTGAACTATAAATAAATCAGCTATTGGATAAATTAGCCTTCCTGTAGCAGTTTTTCTATTTATATTTGCATAAGTTTCAATATAAATTATTTTGCTTCCAAATAATTTTCCTAAATAGCACATTGGTCCTGCTGTATGTGTTCCTGTAGTTACTATAACTTTTGGTTTGATTTTAATATACAAAAACAATGTTTTTATAATTAAATATAAATATTTAAAAATATATGTAATAATATGGCTTCTTGTTCCATATGGTAAATATGAAACTCTCCCTTCATATTTATCTTCTAAATATGCATTTGTCTTGTCCTTTTCTGTAATTATGTGATAATCATATTTTTCAAATAATGGGCTAAGTTGTAATAACTCATTTAAATGCCCACCTGTACTTGATATAAATAATACTTTTTTCATAATTCAATTATTTCCTTTTTTTATAAATTGTTGGAAAAGAATTAAACTTTAACACAGTCAAAATTGTAATTATTTTTCAAACTAAATCTCGGCTCTACCTAACACAATTATTCTATTCTCATCATTAGCATCAGTACAGCATGAAAGCGCTATTACTGGTTTTGTTTCATCTGGATCAAGAAAAGTCATATCTCCATCTGTTGTTATAAATTTTGAATACACTACATATTTCAATTCTTTTCCCTCAAAATCTTTAAAATAGAATTCATCTCCTTCTTCTATTTTTTTATTATTTGAAAAAAGCTTTCCATTTCTTTTATTATGACCAACAAATAATGTAGCTCCTGGCTTATTTAATCCTCCAGTTGTATATAAAAAGCAAGGCATTTTTTCCATTTGAGAAACGGAACTATTCGAGTAAATTGATGTAGTTAATCCTGTTCTAGGAATATATAATGTTCCAATTTCAGAATTCATAGCATAGATTTGTTGTGTTAAAGTAGCTGCATCTAAAACAACTTCATCCTTCTTTTCCTCTTTTTTTATTTCTTCTTTTTTTACTTCTTCTTTTTGGTTATTGTTTTCAATCCCTACTAATAATGCTTTATTTTGATTATCAATAACTGATATATCTTCACTTTCACTATTAGTACTATATTTTCTTTCTACACTAAATCGTATTGTAAATATAATTGTGAAAATTACAGTTATACCTAATAAAAATAATACTATGTAAATAAATTTATTTTTCATTTTCATCACCAAATTTATTATATAGTATATTTATCTTTTTTTCAATTGGGGACAATCTTTTTTTGTAATTTTTTTCATTTGGAGACTGGGTACTTTTTTACATTTTATTAAAAAATAACTAATCCGCGTCAGCATTTCGTTTTTTAAAATCCGTATGGTGGGTATCCCTAAAGGGGGTACCATAGGATTTTAAAAAATGATGTGCGGTTAATCCAAATGAAAAATTTATTCTTCAAGTTCATCTGCCAATTTTTCAATAGCTTTGGTTTCTATTCTTGATACATAAGAGCGAGATATTCCCATCATTTTAGCTATTTCTTTTTGAGTTTTTGGTTTATCTCCTTTCAATCCAAATCTTAATTCTATTATTGTTTTTTCCCTATCTTTCAAGACTTCTTTAATTTTATTGTACATTTTTTTTATTTTAATTTTTGTGTCAACTTCTTCTTCTATACTTTTATTATCACTTTCCAATACTTCTTCTAAGGTAATCACATTATCATCTTTATCCTTGCCTATTGGCTCATTTAAATAAACTTCCGAATTTAATTTTTTAGTTGAACGTAAATACATAAGTACTTCGTTATCTATACATCTAGATACATATGTAGAAAGTTTTGAGCCTTTTTTTACATTAAAACTATTCACACCTTTAATTAAACCAATTGTTCCAATTGAAAGTAGATCATCTTGATCTATATTAGTGTTTGAATATTTTTTACAAACATGAACTACTAATCTTAAGTTTCTTTCTATTAGCAAATTACGAGCTTCTTCATCTCCACTTGCCATTTTTTCTAATACATGTTGTTCTTCATCTTGAGTAAGTGGTTCTGGAAATAAATAGCTTCCTGTAATATATCCGTACAACAATAATTGCTGTTTTTAAGAACTGTAAAAATCCCATAAAAAAACATCCCGAAAACATCAAAAGGCACCTCCAATTGCTTCTAAGTAATTATATGCCCACATAAATCAAAAGTGCCTGACCGTGAGAAAAATAATTTTATTTGATTTTTGTAATTAAATTTAAAAAGTTCTAATATATTTTAAAAAAAACTATAATAATGAACTATAGTATATAAGAAAGAATAAATATATTATTTTGAAATCCCGCGTAAGCCGAACAAACGTAGCGCAAGCGAAGTGCGATTGGAGAAATCGACATTGTAGCTGAATTTTTCGTAAGAAAAATTACAGGTACATAGGGATTTCGACACCAAGGGATTGAAAAATAATATATTTATTCTTTCTTAAATAAAATTAAATAGGAAATGGGATTTTTATGTTTTTTATAGATTTTTTTAAACGGTATTTTAATAGGAGCAGGAGCCATTTTACCTGGTATTAGTAGTGGTGTTTTATGCGTAATTCTTGGTATTTATGAAAAATTAATAGATGCATTTTTAGGTTTTTTTAAAAATATAAAGGAAAATTTAAAATTCTTGTTTCCAATTGTATCTGGTATAATAATTGGTATTATTATTTTTGGTAATATTTTAAAATATTTGTTTTTTGCATATCCTGTTCAAATAAAATATGTGTTTATTGGTTTGATTTTAGGCAGTATTCCTAAATTGATTAAAGATGTACAAAAAAAATCAGATTTTAAGCCTTATTACCTAGTTTTTACATTCCTATCTCTTGCAGTTGCAATATTTCTTGTAATTTTAGAAAAAAAAATATCCATTAGTTCATCTAATGAATATAGTTTTTTATTTTTAATAATTTCAGGATTTGCAATGTCTGCAGGTGTTATAATTCCTGGTGTTAGTAGTACTTTAATTCTAATGCTTTTGGGTGTTTATGAAAGCTACTTATTTAGTGTGTCTACTATATATTTGCCATTTTTAATTCCGTTATGCATTGGCCTATTTATAGGAGCAATAGTTTTTATGAAAATCACACAATATTTGTTAGATAAATTTTATGCACAGACTTTTTTTGTGATTATTGGTTTCACCTTAGGTTCTATTTTTGTGCTTTATCCACGGATTTAGCTTTGATGTAATTGGAGTAATATCTGTACTTTGCTTGTTGTTTGGATTTATGATTGGATACATTTAGAATTTAAAAAAATTTGATTTATTTGTTACAATTCATAGCTAATAAATATATATTTTATCATTTCGTTTGGTGTCGCAATTTTCATATGTTCAATTATATAATAAATTATATAATTGAACTATATATGTCAATTGCTCCAGGCGCCCTGCGCTAACGCTCCGGTTTGCTGCCCATTGTTAAGGCTCTGCCTGTTACAATGGCAGTATGCAGTGGCTGAACGCTTACGCACTTCATTCTAAAATATATATTTATTATCTATGAATTATAACTTATATTTAGATACTAAAGTTTATCCATCATTGTATCGTCATTTTTAATCCAATCATCAATAAATTCCACTCTGTACTCTGTTTTTGTATCTCTCATAACAACTCTTTCAATACCAGCATTTATAATCATTCTTTTACACAAAGTACACGGGTAGTTATCTTTTACATATTCCCCATTTCTTTTATTAATTCCAACTAAATATAAAGTACTGCCTATCATATCTCTTCTATTAGCTGATATTATTGCATTTTGCTCACTATGAACAGACCTACAGTGCTCAAAACCTGCACCACTTAAGTCTGTTTTTTGTTTTCTTGTACAATACCCTAAATCTAAGCAATTTTTTCTACCTCTTGGTGCACCTGAATAACCTGTTGAAATAATTTCATCATTTTTTACAATTACACTTCCATAATTATTTCTAAGGCATGTTCCTCTTTCTGAGATTGTTTCTGCTATATCTAAATAATAATTTATTTTATCAACTCTTTCCATAATGCACCTCCTTTTTAATTTTGGGACACACTTTATTCACCTTTATACTACTATAAAAAAATTAAAAAAGCAAGAAATTCCTGATTTTTATTATTATTTATAAAAAATCTCTGGTACGAATGGCACAAAATAATGTCAAAATTCTCCGGTACATGTGACACAGTACTTGATTTTTCATGAATATTTGATATAATGTCTATTAGAAAAATGTCAAAAAAAGAACATAAGTAGCCAAACGCAGGAGTAGCATTTTTCTTTCGAGCAATGAGGAAAAAGAAAACGTCCTACCCCGATGAGATTTGGCGAACTTCTTAGCACTTACTAAATTATAGTATTGTTTTAAAGAAAGGAACGAATTTATGGTATTAGGAATTATTGCTGAATATAACCCATTTCATAATGGGCATCTATATCATCTTTTAAAATCAAAAGAAATCACAAAAGATAATTATGCTATAGCAATAATTGGAGGGAATTTTACTCAACGAGGTGAAGCATCTTTAGTTGATAAATGGACTAAATGTGAAATGGCTCTTGATAATGGTGTTGATTTAGTAATAGAATTACCAACACTTTATTCTGTTTCTAGTGCAGAAAACTTTGCAGATGGTGCAATTAAAATTTTAAATTCTTTAAAAATAGTTGACCACATTTCTTTCGGAACAGAATGTGAAGAGTTAAACAAATTAAATATTCTTGCAAACACGTTATTTGAAGAGCCTAAAGAATATAAATTATTTTTACAATCAGAATTAGATAAAGGTTTATCATTTCCAAAAGCTAGAGAAAATGCATTAATTGAATATCTAAATGATTTTTCATATAGAACAGTTTTATCAGGATCAAACAATATATTAGCAATTGAGTATTTAAAGGCTTTAAAAAAGCATCATTCAAAAATAAATCCTATTATAGTTCCAAGAGGAAATACAAATCATTTAAATAAAGATTATACCGGGAAAATAACTTCTTCTACATCAATTAGAGAAATGATTAAAACAGGCAATACTCGTAATTTAAAAAGCTCTATGACTCCTAGTTCCTATACTATTTTAAAAGAAGAATTAAGTAAAGGTCATTTTGTTACAGATATTTCAGATTTTGAAAAATTAATAATTTACAATTTAAGAAATTCAAACTTTGATTCTTTAAGAAAATTACCTGATGTTTGTGAAGGCTTAGAACATGCAATAAAAAAAGCAGCTAATTCAACAAATAGTTTATATGACCTTATTAGCCAAGTTTCATCAAAAAGATATACAGAAACTAGAATTAAAAGAATTTTAATATATTCTTTACTTGGGATAACTCAAAAAAACATGGAAATCTCAAAAAAAATAAATCCATATATAAGAGTTCTTGGATTTAGTAAAAATGGAAAAGAACTGTTAAGCAGAATTTCAAATACGAATCCCAACTTAAAAATCATTACTTCTGTTAAAAAATTTATGGATGAGAATATTAATAGAAATTTAAATATGATGATTGAAAAAGATATCTTTGCTTCAAATGTTTATACTTTAGGATATCAAGCAGATGGTGTGGCTAATTTGGATTTTACAAAGAAAATAATAGATAAATAAATAGAAAATTTACAATTTTTGACAAAACGTTGATATTATGCTATAATTAAAGGTGTGAGTTTATTATTAAACAACATACTTAGTATTATTTTAATAATAAAGGAGATGATTTATTATATGAATAAAAAGAAAATTTTAAAGCCAATAACACTAGTTTTAGCTGGTCGGATTAATTGTATTAGCAGTGCAAAATTCATCTAAACCAAATACAAATAACATTAAACCTACACAAATAGAATCAACAAATACTCTTGAAAAAACAACATTTAACTTTTCAAGAGATCAATTAATACCTTTTGCCGCAGTCGCATTTTCAGAACAGAACTCAATAAAAGGAGCTGCTACCGAATTAAAAGTTTTACTAAATTTATTTAACAATGAATTTGGAGGAGTTTACAAAGGTATACCTGGAGAAAGAGGCTTTTACAATTTTATTAAAAATGGTAATTATGTTGATAGAGCATCTCTATATATGGATTCAGGTCATTTAGCTGATTTTGCTGGAGGAGAACCTGTAAAAGATGAAATGATAGATGTTGCTGAAGCCGTCTTAAACGAAGGTATAGGAATTGTCCCAGATTATGTTGATAGAATTGATCCTTTTATTACTAGAGATTACCATGCTAAAAACCCAATATATGATGAAAATGGCAACTTGGATCATTGGGAAGATATAACATTTGATTTGGATAAATACAAATCAAATGAAACACATATATTCAATATATATGATGAAAATGGTTATACTTTTTATGGTTTTTTAGATTCAACTTCAAAATATCCAGATATATTAGGTTATTCAAGTGAAGAAAAAAGAAGAATATTAGGAGAATCTTGTAGTAGTTATGAAGATTTAATGGATTATCTTTCTTTAAAAGAAAATTCCCAAAATCAAAATAATCTTAATTCACTTGATAAATTTGCTAATTTTGTTAAAAATAACTTAAACTCAACTGGCAATTTCATTGTACAGACTAGCAAAAAGAATAATGACAAATCTCATCAATTCAGAGAATCAATGTCAGCTGGTATATCAAAGCCAAAACATAAACCATATCCAAACAGCACTAAATTATCTCCTCGAGATAAGCATAATATAAGCGAAACCGATAAAAGACGGTAGAGCAATATAACTATTTTTTAAAAGAAGCATAAATCTATGCTTCTTTTTACTTTTATTAAATTTATAGATAATTGTCACTATTTTTTCTTACCTAAATTGTAATTATTTTTCAACCACAATTTCAAAATCTACTTGTCTCAACACTTTACTTGCATTTATAACTCTAATTTGAACTATATCTCCTATTTTAAATGTTTTTTTCGTGTGTTCTCCTACTAGAGTTTTATTGTTTTCATCATAATAAAAATATTCATCTCCCATATCTTTAAATCCAACCAAACCTTCTACTGTATTTTCAAGTTCTACAAACATTCCAAATGATGTTATACTTGAAACAACTCCTTCATATTCTTCTCCAATATGAGATTCCATATATTCTGCTTTTTTAATTTTTTCCGCTTCTCTTTCTGTTTTTGTAGCAACCTTTTCTCTTTCAGAAGAATTAATTGCAGCTTGTTTTGCAAGTGTTTTGTACTTTTCTATAAATTCATCAGAAACATTATAATTACTATCCAAATATTTTGATACAATTCTATGGATAAATAAATCTGGATATCTTCTAATAGGTGATGTAAAGTGACAATAATATTTACTTGCAATTCCAAAATGACCAATGTTTTCATCTGAATACCTAGCAAGTTTCAATGTTCTTAGAATCAAATTGGAAACTACTCTTTCTTCTTCTTTTCCTTTTATTTCTTCCAATACTTCAGCAAAAGCTTTTGGATAAATTTTATCTTTATTAGCTTTAATTTTTAAATTCATATTATATAAAAATTTATTTGCTTCTTTTATTTTGTCTATATCAGGGTCTTCATGAATTCTATATACAAAAGGAGCTTCTAGCCAAAAGAATTTTTCAGCCACTGTCTCATTTGCAGTTAACATAAATTGCTCTATAATCTCATGAGAAAAATATGTTTCATATTTATGAACATCTATTGCAAAGCCATCTTGATCAAGCTCTATTTTACTTTCTGGTATATCAAGATTTAAGTATCCTTTTTCCATTCTTCTATTTTTAAGAATTAGAGCTAGCTCTTTCATTTTATCAAATTCATCTAAATATTTTTCATATTTTTTTAGAGTTTCCTTATCTGATTTATCCAATATTTTTTGAACATCTTTATAATTCATTCTTTCAGTAACATTTATAATTGCCTTGTATATTTTAGAATCAATTACTTCACCATGAGGATTTATCTTCATTGAACAAGAAAGAGTGAATCTATCCTCTCCTGCATTCAAACTACAAATTCCATTTGAAAGCTCGCGAGGTAACATTGGAATAACTCTTCCTAGCATATAAATACTTGTTCCTCTTAAATATGCTTCTTTATCTAATAAACTATCTTGAGTAACATAGTAGCTTACATCAGCAATATGAACATCTAGAATATAATTACCATCTTCTAATTTTTCAACTCTAACTGCATCATCTAAATCTTTCGCATCTTCCCCATCAATTGTAAATATTTTCTTATCTCTTAAATCTACTCTATTTTTTATTTGAGATACATCAATTCGGTCTCCTTTAGATTTTGCCTCATTTACAACCGCTTCTGGAAATGTTGAAGGAAGTCCATATTCTTTAATTAAAGAAAGCATATCTACACCAGCTTCATTAGGTCTTCCTAAAACTTCAATAATTTTACCTTCTGCATGTTTTCCTTTTTCCCCATATTTTATAATTTCAACTAAAACCTTATGATTATTTCTAGCTTTTCCAAAATTGCTTTTTGAAATAAATATATCTGTTCCAAAGTTTTTGTCATCAGGTATAACAAATCCATAGTTTTTGCTATTTTGAAAGGTTCCAACCAAAGTGTTTTTCTCATGTGATATTATTTTTATTATTTTTCCTTCAACGCTTTTTCCCTTTTCTTGATTTTTATATACATTTATCAACACTTTATCACCATTAAGTGCATTATTTGAATCATTTTTAGATACAAAAATTTCTTCTTCAAACTCATCTGTTTTAACAAATCCAAATCCTTTAGAATTTCTTCTGTAGGTTCCTACTAAAACAACATCATCATTTAATCTATATCTATTTTTTCTATTTTTGATAATCTTACAATCTGACTCTAGATTATTTAAAACTTCAATAAGTTCATTATACCTATCTTTTGGTATGTTTAAAACAAGTGCCATTTCTTTAGCCTTCATTGGCACATAATCTTTATCTTTCATGAAATTTAAAATAGTGTTTTCTTTATCTTGCATATTGTCTCCTTTTCGTTATGTTGTTGTCACCGATACCGGAGATTTTTGGCATGGTTGTTGTCACTCGTACCGGAGAATTTTGACTGCATTTTCTTTTCTTTTGTTATTATACCACGTTTTTTAATTTAAAGCCATATTTTTTATTGTGCAAAAAAATTTTAATACTCTTTAATAGTAAAACACTATATGTAATATAGTTGATTTTTTCTTTTAATTTTGCTAAAATATAGCTTAATAAACATAGAAAATATTGTCAAAAGTCTCCGGTACCAGTGACAACACCCATGTCAAAAATCTCCGGTACCAGTGACAACAGAAAGGATTAGAAAATGGAATTATTAAAAGAAAAAATATTAAAAGAAGGAATTGCACTAAATGAAAATATTTTAAAAGTTGATAGTTTTTTAAATCACCAAGTTGATGTTAATTTAATGAATGAAATTGGAAAAGAATTTGCTAATTATTTTAAGTCTAAGCAAATTGATAAAGTTGTAACTATTGAAAGCTCTGGAATTGCCCCCGCATTTGCTACAGCTTTAGCCTTAAATGTACCTATGGTTGTTTTTAAAAAACAACATTCAAGTATTTTAAATAATGATTTATATGAGACTAAAGTACATTCTTTTACTAAAAATTCTGATTATACTTTAACTTCTTCTAAAAGGTTTTTAAAAGAAAATGAAAATATTTTAATTATTGATGATTTTTTGGCTAATGGTGAAGCTGTTCTTGGAGCTTCTAGAATTTTATCTATGGCAAAATGTAATATTTCAGGTGTGGGAATTGTTATTGAAAAAGCTTTTCAGCCAGGAAGAAAAAAAATTGAAAGTGCTGGTTTAGATATTTATTCTTTGGCTAGGATTTCTAAACTTGGAAAAGGTATAATTGAATTTATATAAAAAAAAACATGTATCAAACGTGATATACTCTGATACATATTTTAATATTGTGAATATATGAATCAATTACCTGCCTTGATTAGTTTCATTCATTGTTTTTTTGATTTCATTTCTATAATATTCAAAACGTTCTTCATTATGTGTATCACCTTTTCCTAATAATGTTGGCTCTGTTAATTCCCATGACCAATCTACAGGATGTGACGAAAATGTACTTATATCATCATTACATATAGGATTTCTCGGATCGTAATCATCAAACATATAATCAGCTAATTTACCACGAAAATCATCATGTCTTGACATTTTTTTCTCCTTTCATTTTTGAAAAAATTATATCATATTTATACGCCTATGTCAATTGCTTATGTAAAGAATAGCCTGTGCTTTTTTTTCGATGATAAATCATCTATTTTGTTACCTATGATAGGTTTCCCCATTAGAAATTTTAAAGCCTCTAAAAATTTGCTCTAATAAAAATACGCGGATTAATTGATGTGGAAATGTCATTTTTGAAAAACATATCTTTTTATCACATTGATTCAAGATTTTATTTGATATTCCAAGTGTTCCACCAATTACAAAAGTTATTGAACTATAATTTAATGAAATATTTTCTATTTCTTTAGAAAACTCCTCAGAGCTTAATTCTTTTCCTTTTAAATCTAAAGCAATTAAACATGTGTCTTTTTTTATGTATTTACACATTTTCTCACATTCTATATCTTTTATGTTCTCAATTACTTTTTCACTTAATTTATCAGGTACTTTTTCATCCTGAACTTCTATTATATTTAAATTACAATATTTAGAGACCCTTTTAGAATATTCTAAAAGAGCCTCTTTTAAATAATTTTCCTTTATTTTACCAACACATAAAATATTTATTGATAACATTTTTCCCCCTTATGGCTCTATTCCTATTGATTTATGCCAATCTAAATATCCTATAATGTCACAAACTGATGCATCTATACCTTTATGCAAATAACTATCTTTTCCTTTTTTATAATCTTCTTCACTCATTCTATCACGTGCTAAATCTGTAATTTGAATTGAATATTGATCATTTTTTATATGTTCATGTCCTCTAATTATATTATGGATAAATTCATCATCATTTGAAACGCCACTAAACATTATATTAACAATTTTCTTTTTTCTATCCATTGTACAATGCATATAACCATACATTATCAAGAAAATCTCTGGAATTTTTTCGCCACTCTTTTGAAATATCCTATTTAATTCAGGATTGTTTTCTAATATTCTTTTGGCAATTTTTTCATGACTTTTTTCTTCCTTTTTTGCCCAAATTATTTTATAGTTTCTGTCAATAAAATATATAAGTTCTTTTGATGACTTCCAGTCAACATATTCTTGATATTCAGATTCGTTTTTAAACGTTCCTTTGTATAATGGATTAAAATCTGGCAATTTTTTAAAAACCATAGTTTTATCATCAAATTTATTTGTATGTTTGCTTTCCATGATTTATTACATTCTCTCCCTAATACGTAATCCAATTTGAAAAAACAAATTTTGATTCATTCCTATCCAAAAATTCCTTTTTTCTTTACAGGTGGTTGTTCATTCATTGTTTTTGCAAGAGCCATAAGTAACTCTCTTTGCTCTTTTGTTAATTTTTTTGGAGTTTGAACAACAACTTTAAAAATAAAGTTACCTTGCATACTTGAATTAATACTCTTAAATCCTTTTCCTCTAATTGTAAATTGTGTTCCTGTTTGAGTTGCTTCTGGAATTTTATACTTTTCTATACTTCCATCTACCATTGGAATTTCAAGCTCTGCGCCTAATGTTGCTTGAGTAATAGTAACAGGAATATCACAATATACACTGTTTCCATCTCTTTTAAAGATTGAGCTTTTTCTTACTCTAACTGTTATATATAAATCTCCTGCAGGTCCTCCTTTTACTCCAGGATTTCCTTCTCCACGAAGTACTACTGTTTGATTATCATTTATTCCAGCTGGAATTTTAATCTTAACCTTTGGAGATTTTCTTATTGTTCCTTTTCCATGACAGTTTTCACAAGGTTCTTTTATTATTTCTCCTGTTCCATGGCAGTCTGAGCATGTTCTTCTTGTTTGAACTCTACCTAAAATTGTATTTTGATAAGATGTTACATTACCTGTTCCATTACATGTTGGACATTTTATTGGATTAGTTCCTTTTTTAGCACCTGTTCCATTACAATGGCTACAAGTTTCTTGCCTTGTAACTATTATTTCTTTTTCAACACCTAAAAAAGATTCTTCAAATGAAATATCTATTCCAATATTTAAATCTTCACCTTTTCTTGGTCCGTTATTTCTTCTTGAACTTGTACGCTGTCCTCCAAATCCTCCTCCAAAAAATGAAGAGAAAATATCTCCTAAATCACCAAAATCACCAAAGTCTGATGTACTATATGAATAATATCCATTTCCTCCACCAAATGGTCCTCCTCCGAAACCTGCTTGCTGAGGATCTGCTGTTCCAAATTGGTCATACATTTGCCTTTTTTGAGGATTTGATAATACTTCATAAGCTTCATTTACTTCTTTGAATTTTGCTTCAGCTTCTTTTTTATTATTAGGGTTTGCATCTGGATGCCACTGTTTTGCTTTTTTTCTAAATGCTTTTTTTAGTTCATCATCTGTTGCTGATTTACTTACTCCTAATATTTCATAATAATCTTTTTTATCTGCCATGTTCTTCTCCTCTTATCTCGTTTTTATCAGTTGCTAAATCTTCAATGTCATAATTTTCTTCTTTATACATGTTTTTAATTTCTTCTTGCTTTTTTGTGATTTTAACAGAATCATATAGTAAGCCTTTATATTCTCCTATTTTTCCAGCTTGCATATATCCTTCTTCACAAATTAAAAATATTGTCATACTGTCCCATTTGCTTTCTTTATATCTTTCTACTACTTCTGGATTATTTTTTTCAAACTCTTCATTAAATTTATTATGACTTTTTATATTTTCAGAAGCAATTACATTACCGATTGAATCGATAAATATAATGTCATATTCTTCAAATTTTTTTAAGTCTTCTTTAGAATTAATTGTTCCTATAATTCCTACCATAACTAACTACACCTTTATGAAATAAATAGCGGATTTCCTCCGCCATTTTCTATTTATTATCATCTTCAACCTTATAATCTGCATCATAAACATTACCATTATCAGCTGTTCCTTCAGCATTTGCATCTGTAGCTCCAGCGTTTGGATCAGCTGATCCTTCTGCTCCGGCATTTGGATTTGCATTTTTATAAAGTTGTTCACTCATTTCGTAGAATACTTTTGTTAATTTTTCTGTAGCTTCCTTAATTTGTTCTGTATTATTTGATTCTAATGCTTTTTTAGTAGCTTCAATTTCTGTTTCAATTTTTGCTTTTTCTTCTCCAGAAATTTTATCTCCTAATTCATTTAAAGTCTTTTCACTGTTGTATATTAAACTCTCTGCATTATTTTTAACTTCAATTTCATCTTTTTTCTTTTTATCTTCTTCAGCATGAGCTTCTGCATCTTTAACAGCTCTTTCTATATCTTCATCTGTTAAATTTGTTGAAGCTGTTATTGCTACATTTTGGCTGTTTCCTGTTGCCATATCTTTAGCACTAACATGAACTATACCATTTGCATCTATATCAAATGTAACTTCTATTTGTGGTACTCCTCTTGGTGCTGCAGGAATTCCTGTTAATTGGAATCTTCCTAAAGTTTTGTTATATGCAGCCATTTCACGTTCACCTTGTAAAACATGAACTTCTACTGATGTTTGACCATCTGCTGCAGTTGAGAATATTTGTGATTTTTTAGTTGGTATTGTAGTATTTCTTTCAATTAATTTTGTGAATACTCCACCATAAGTTTCAATTCCAAGTGAAAGTGGTGTTACATCAAGTAAAACTAAATCTTTAACATCTCCTGATAAAACTCCACCTTGAATTGCTGCACCAATTGCAACACATTCATCTGGGTTTATTCCTTTATCAGCATCTTTACCTGTAATTCTTTTTACTGCATCTTGAACAGCTGGAACTCTTGTAGATCCACCAACTAATAATACCTTGTGAATATCATTTGCTGTTAATCCTGCATCTTTTAATGCTTGGTTAACAGGTCCTGCTGTATCTTCTATTAAATCATGAATTAATTCTTCAAATTTAGCTCTTGTTAAAGTAATGTCTAAGTGTTTTGGTCCTGTAGAATCAGCTGTAATAAATGGTAAATTAATTTGTGTTTGTTGAACTCCAGAAAGCTCAATTTTTGCTTTTTCTGCAGCTTCTTTCAATCTTTGCATTGCCATTTTATCTGTGCTTAAATCAATTGCATCTGATTTTTTGAATTCTGATACTAGGTAATCTATAATTTTTTGGTCGAAGTCATCTCCTCCAAGATGTGTGTTACCATTTGTAGCTAGAACTTCAAATACTCCATCACCAATATCTAGAATAGAAACATCAAATGTTCCTCCTCCTAAGTCATAAATCAATATTTTTTGATCTTGTTCTTTGTCCATTCCATAAGCAAGAGCTGCTGCTGTTGGTTCATTTATAATTCTTAAAACTTCTAGCCCTGCAATTTTTCCAGCATCTTTTGTAGCTTGTCTTTGGCTATCTGAGAAATATGCTGGTACTGTAATAACAGCTTGTGTAACTTTTTGTCCTAAATAATTTTCAGCATCTGTCTTTAATTTTTGTAAAATCATAGCAGAAATTTCTTGTGGAGAGAATGTATCTCCTTCTATTCTAACCTTTTCTGCTGTTCCCATTTTTCTTTTTATTGAAATAACTGTGTTATCTGGATTAGTAACTGCTTGACGTTTAGCTATTTGTCCTACTAATCTTTCTCCATTTTTTGAAAATGCAACTACAGATGGAGTTGTTCTGTTTCCTTCTGCATTTGGTATAACTACTGCTTCTCCTCCTTCCATAACTGATACACATGAATTTGTTGTTCCTAGGTCAATTCCTATAATTTTTCCCATAATCTTTTACTTCCTTTCTTTTATTTCTTTATTAAATTCTTCTATTCTTTTGTTTTATTATATTTGATTGTTACAATTTAATTAAAGTAACATATAAAAATTAAAATCAACGTTTTTAAAACAAATCAAAAGTGCTAAGATGTGCATTTTTTCAAATTGGTTTAAGCTGAAGCGTACTTTGTGTACGTTGAAGTTTAAATCAATTTAAAAAAATGTGCAGATTAGTGTTTTTCATTTGTTTTATGAGTTAACAACTACCATCGAATGTCTTATAACTCTTGTTCCAATCTTATAGCCCTTTCTATATTCTTGTACAATTTCTTGTGGTCCTTTTGTATCATCTTGAACACTACTTACTGCCTCATGTACACTTGGATCAAATGTTTCTCCAACTGCTGGTATTTCTTGTACTCCATGTTTTTCTAAAAAGTCTTTGAATTGTTTATATACAAGTTCTATTCCTTGTTTATAATTTTCATCTTTGCATTCTGCTTTCATAGCATTTTCTAGGTTGTCCATTGCTGGAAGCATTCCTAATATTATATCCCCTAAAACTGAACTGTATAATCCTTCTCTTTCTTTTTGACTTCTTTTTTTGAAGTTTTCAAATTCAGCTAATACTCTTTTATATCTATCATCTAATTCATCATATTGTTCTTTTGTTATTAATTCATTTTCTTGTTTTTTGTTTTCTACTTTTATTTCTTCTTTAATTTCTTTTGTTTCTTCGCTGTTTTGATTTTCTGTATTTTCTTCATTTTCTGCCATATAGCTTCCTCCTTGCATAATTATTTTTAGCACTCTCAGAACGAGTTTGCTAATTTCTTATATATAATATACTTTTCTTTAGCACTTGTCAAGTGTTTTTGCTAAAAAAGAAAAAAATAATTTTTCCATTGCAGTCCCATTTTGAAAATGGAAAGAGTTTTACAAAACATTAAAATTGCACTCCATTTTCTAACTGGGACAGTTCCCAATGAAAAAAATTTTGTCAGTTTTATTTTATTTTTTTGCATTTCTATAAACACATCTTATAATTGAAATAATTGCTGTAATGACATTTATTATAAAACATACAGATGATATAATAGATAAGACATTTTCAGCAATAAAACCAATTACTTTTACACTTCCATTACCTTCAAAATCCACAAAAGTATATGAATAAACAACCATTGTCAAACATAAAATCAAAAAAAATAGATAATCTAATACATCTTTTTCTTTTATATTTGATAACATTATTCCTGAAATTATAAACAAAATAAAATGGTTTAAAACTATAGGCATTAAAAGCAATGCTGTTAATAATCCTGCAGTAAGAAGCCTTCCATAAAATGCTATTATTGCAGTTAGAACTGTTAATATAATAAATATTTTTTTATCTTTTATTTTTGGCTTAAGATTTAAATTATTTAATTCATAAAAATCAACTTGATTTGCTTTATTATTTTCTTCATTCATATTATACCTTTATCTACAAAAAAAATTATTTCTCATTCAATTTCTTACTAATATACTTCATCACAGAAATAACTTTTGAATAGTCCATTCTTTTTGGTCCAATAATTCCGATTGTACCTAAATCTTTATTTCCAACTTTATGTTTAAAAGTTACCATGCTAAAATCTTTTAATTTTTCTTCTTCTCCTTCGCCTTCTCCACCAATATAAACATTTATATCTTCTGCAAATCCTGAATTTAACATATCAGCAATTAGTTCTTTTTCATCTAAAATATTCATAAAGTTTTTGGCTACCTGAAGACTATTAAACTCTGGTAAATCTAATTCTTTTCTTGTTCCTTGCAATTCTATTTTGTTTTCTTCAAATAAAACTTTTTTAATTTGTTCAATAATTGGTTTTATAACTTTTACCATATCAGACATTTCTTGATAAAGATATTCTTCTAATGGCTTGTCTATTCTCTCTATAGGTTGTCCTTTTAGTTTATTATTAAACATGTAATTTAATGTTTCAACCTGTTTTTCATTAATGTCTTCATCAAATTTTATTATTGTTTCTTTAACCATTCCTGTATCTGTCATAATAATAGCAAGCAACATTCTTGTTCCAAGTAAAACAAATTTAATTTCTTGAATAATCTGTTCATCAGCTTTTGGTCCTATTGTAACTGTTGTATAATGTGTTATTTCTGAAATTGTATTAGCAGTAATTTTTGTTAGATCTTCAATTTCATGTACTTTGGTTTCTAATTTATTACTTATGTATTTTACTTCTTCTAAACTTATATTATCATCTTTTAAAAGCTCATCTACATAGTAACGGTACCCTTTTGCTGATGGTACTCTTCCGCTAGATGTATGCATTTTGTCTAATAGTCCTTTTTTTTCAAGATCTGACATTTCATTTCTGATTGTTGCACTACTACAGTTTAAATCATATTTAGATATTAATGCATTTGAACTTACTGGCTCTGCTGTATTTATATATTCTTCTACTATTGCTTGTAATACTTTCTTTTTTCTGTCATCTAGCATTGGGGTACTCCTTTCTCACTTCACACTTCTAACTCTTTAACCATTATACTCTTCATCACTATATTTGAAAAGTCATTATCTTCATCTTCAAAACATATTTTATTTATTTTCTTCTTATTAATTTCATCTAAATTAATATTAGATAAATCCACAAGAATTTTCTCTGAAATATTCATTCCAAGTGGTAATGTCATATTTTTGTTATCATAAAAAATGATATTTGTAAAAGCAATAAACTTTGTATCTTTAGGTAGTTTTATTTTGTATAAATAAAGTTTATTAACTTCGCTTTCATTTTTTAATACTTCTTCTAGTTCACTTTGAAGATTTAAGCTTAACACTTCTAAAGAATTTAAATCCAGTTTTTCAGTAGATACCTTGTACACATAAGTGTCTTCATTAAGTCCATTTTTCTGCAAAGCTGAATTGATGTTTTTCAATACTTTTTCAAGAGTTCTTTTTAGCTCTAATCCTTTTAATCCTTTTTTTATTCCTAATATGTCAAATTTATCTCTTGGTGATTCTCTATGTGTTTTATTACCTAATGTTCTTTCCTTGTTATTAGTTTGCTTAATTTTTCCAAATATATTAAAATCTTCATCTTCAAAATCTGAATCTTCATTTCTCTCTTTAAGCATTTTTAAGCTTTTCAATTCTTCTGATATTTCTTTGTTTTCTGCAATTTTTATATTCATTCTACTTAATAACTTAATAGTATTAGTACTTGCAATAAAAGCACTATCTAATTCATCATCAGTATATTTATTTCTTTGAACTTTATCTGCTTCTATTCCAAAATCTTCAAACTCATCTTCAAAATCAAAAACTTTTTCAATTTTTTTAACATTGATTTCTTCTTCTTCGCCTTCATCTAGTGTTGCAACTGCATCTTTATTAGAATATTTCCAAAATTCAAATATGCTTTTTTTATGTTTATTAATTTCTTCGATATAATTTGTTGCATTTTCAATTTTCTTTTTTAAGTTTTTATTTTTTAATTTTAAAGCATTAATGTCCATAATTAAATTATTATTTTTCTCTTCTATTTCTTCTAATTCTTTATAGCTTTGTTCTAGTTCAAAAATAGTGTAATTTCTTTCCTCAAGTTTAAATTTTTCTTTTTTAATTTTATTATTTTCTTCTGTATGTGGTTTACTTGTTTTTAAATCCACTCCATTTGTTTTTGTCTTTTTTCCGAATTTAAAAAAGTATTTTACTTTTCCAAAAAATGTTTTTTTACATTCTAAATATGTTGTGATTTGTTTCTCTTTTTGATTATATTCTTTAGTTAATTCATCTGAAAGCACTTGTAAATTAGCAATTTTAGAAGTTAAAGTATTAAAATCTGAGTTTGCCTTATTTTTCATACTAACAGATTTAAGGTATTGTTCATAAATAAATTCTGGTAAAATCTCATATTTTATTTGAGTATTATCTAAATAAAATTCTAACATACCATTTTTATCTATATTTGTGCTAAATTTATAATAATGTGGTATTTCAGTTTGCAAAATAAATAATGCTTTTAATAATTTATAAAATTTTGCACCTTCTCTTGGAGTTTTCAAATTAACCTTGTATAAAGTTTTTACTTCATCAAATATTTCTGTTTCTCCTATTATATTTAAACTAACTTCATCATATTTATCCCAAGTCTCGTAAATAAGAGGATAATCTTTTGTAAATAACCAAAGATAGTTTTCAATATCTTTTATTTCACTTGTTGATAAAACCTTTCCTTCATATTCTACCAAACTTATCGGTACAAAAATCTTTTCATTTGCATTATTTTCTATTTTCTTTTTTAATAAATAGAAGAATGTCGAATAGTCTGAATCCTCTGTAGTAACAATCATAAAATACTTTTCTGAAGTTTTTGAATAATAGATTTGCCATAAATAATTTCCAGTGTATTTTACTTTAAATGGAATACTTTTTAATATTCTTTTTTGTTCTGCTTCAACTTTTTGAATATCTCTGATTGATACTTTATCTAATAATTGTAAAAACTTAGTATGATATATTATATTTTCTTCATTTTGATTATCTAAATAAAATGCTAAAGGTAATGCCTGTTCATATTTATCTTTAATAGAATCTACCCTATTAGTTGGAGAAATAAGTATTTCTATATCATTTACATTTATAAATCTATATTGTTTGTATTTTTTCTCATCATATCCTTTTATCGTTCGAAAACTGATTTCTGTATACTGTTTAATGCTTCTAGGTATCTTGTTCAAATCAATACCTATATAATCTAATTTATCTTGTAGTTTAGAATCTATTTCTACTTTCTTTTTTCTAGGCAATTTACATACTTCCTCTCTTTATTTCTTCATTATACTTTGTAGATATTCTACTTCTTCTTCAGCATCTAATCTCATAAATAAAGGCTCTCCTTTTTCTATTACTTTTGTATCTTTAATGTTTTCATTTTTACTTAGACTATCCCAAGTTTTTAGTTCTTCATCTGTAATTCCAAGTTGTTTAAACATTTCTTTTGATGTATTTGGCATAAATGGAATAAGCATTACTGCAACTTTTCTTAATACTTCTGCCAAATGGAACATTACTGATTTTAGTTTTTCTTTATCATCTTCACTTTCAGATTTTGCAAGTAACCAAGGCGATGTTTCATCTATATATTTATTTGCTCTTGCAATTATTGCCCAAAGTTCTGATAATGCTTGGCTTATATGATATGTATCCATTAATTCTTCTACTTTTTTTATTTGTTCATTTGTAAATTGCTCTAAAGGTTCATCAAATTCTGTTTTAACTCTCGGATTAGTTGAAACTACTCCATTAAAATACTTATTAATCATTCCTACTGTTCTATTTAATAGATTTCCTAAATCATTTGCTAAATCAGCATTATATCTTTCTACAAAATCTTCTGGTGTAAACATTGAATCTTGTGCAAACCCCATTAGTTTTAATAAAGAATATTTTGTTGCATCTAACCCATATCTTTCTATTAAAGTTTCAGGATAAATAATATTTCCAACTGATTTTGACATTTTTCCATCTTTCATAACTATCCAGCTATGTGCATATAATTTTTTTGGTAGCTCTAAGCCTAAAGCATGTAAAAATATTGGCCAATAAATACCATGGAATCTTATAATTTCTTTTCCAACTATTTGTAAATCAGCAGGCCAGTATTTATTAAATAGTGTTTCATCATCACTTTTATATCCTAAAGCTGTGATATAGTTTGTTAAAGCATCTAGCCAAACATATAAAACATGTTCTGGATCATTAGGTAAAGGTATACCCCAATCAAATGTATTACGGCTAATGCATAAATCTTCTAAACCAGGATTAATAAAATTAGTAAATATTTCATTTTTTCTTGATTCAGGAACTATAAAGTCTGGATTTTTTGCATAGAATTCTTTTAACCAACCTTCATATTTTTTCATATTGAAAAAATATGCATCTTCACTCATTTTCTTGACTTCTCTACCACAATCTGGGCATTTACCATCTACCAATTGTGTTTCAGTAAAATAATTTTCACATGGTATACAATACCAATCTTCATATTTGCCTTTATAAATATCTCCATTGTCTATAAAAGTTTGGACTATTTTTTGTACTGCCTTACAATGATAATCATCTGTTGTACGAATAAATTTATCATAGCTTATGTCCATTAATTTCCAAAGTTTTTTTGCATCTTCTGCCATTTTATCTACATATTCTTGTGGCTCCATTCCATTTTTTTCTGCAACAGTTTGTATTTTTTGTCCATGTTCATCTGTTCCAGTTAGGAAAAATGTATCATATCCTCTTAATGCTTTATATCTTTTTATTGAATCTGCTAGAACTGTAGTATAAGATGTTCCTATGTGGAATTTTCCGCTTGGATAATATATTGGTGTGGTTACGTAGAATGTGTTTTTCATAATTAATATTCCTCCTTATTTTTAATTTCTATAAAGTCCGCCAAATCTCGTCGGTGTAGGACATTTTGTACCTAAATTGAATAGTCTCATATTATTTCTTTATAAACTTACATACAATTATACTCATATCATCTTTTACTTTTCCAAAATTATTGTCAATAGATTCTTTAAGAATTATATCTGCAATTTTTTGCGGATTTGTAGTTTCCATATCTTCTAAAAAGTATTTTACCCATAGTTCCTTATTTTTGTATTCTATATTTGAGTCCATTATTCCATCACTAATCATAACCACAATATCATTTGAATCTATATCTTTATCAAAAACATCAGTATTAATTTGATTAACAACTCCTGTTGGAAGTGTAAGTGATTTGATAATTTGAACTTTTTTACTATTTTTTATATATGTTGGGCATGCTCCATTTTTAATGAATTCTATATTTCCCTTATATAAATCAATAATTGCAATATCGAGTGTTGCAAAAACATCATCAGCTACATTTAATAGATTTGAATTTATTAGTTCAACAGAAGTATCTCTTTCGAAGCCTGAATTTAACAATCTTTTTAACATTTTTGTAACAATTTGGCTGCTTTTTTTAGCTTCTGGGCCTGAACCCATTCCATCACTAATTACTAATAAGTACTTTCCATCTTTTAATTTCATTTTTATAGTACTATCACCAGATACTGACATTCCATCTTTTGTATATTGTGAAATACCAATATCTAATAAGAATTTGTCATCTGATATGATTTCATATTTTGTAATATTTTCATTTTCAATTACTTCACGTTCTTGAATAATCATTTTTTCTTCAAGAACTTTATTAATAATATTAATTATAGTCTTTCCTTTATTCTCACCATCTTGGTTATCTATGTATAAAAAAACTTTATATCTATCATTTTCTTTTTTTGTTAGTGATATTTCTTGAACTATAATGTTTTTTTGCTTTAGTAGTAAAACAATTTGTTCTTTTTTATCATCAAATAGATCTTCACTTTTGTTTTCTTTGTCAATATTATCTGCTATTTCAGAGATTGCCTTTGATACGCCATTTAATTGTGTCTCAAAATTTTTCTCTTTTTCATCTAATTTTTTTGACCAAATAAAATTCATTTTACTTAGTCTAAATGCAGAATTTATTGCATTAACCATTTTTTCTATATCATAGTTTTTCTTTTTTTCATCTTCATCAAAACCAACTACATAATTATTATTTTTAGCTAAAATATTGATTAAATCTCTTTCCTTAATAAACTGATTTTCTAATAGATAATTAAAAATATCATCAACTATTTTTCCTTCTACATCTTGAGTTATATCATATAAAATATTGCTTTCTAAATGCTCAGTAGTATTTAAAAACTCAATTATAAATTGTTGTTTATTTTTTTCTCTAATATCTTCTTCAGTAATTGTAGTAGCTGCAGCTTTTTTATATGTATTTGCCATATCCTTTAAGGCACCAGAAATATTATTCAGTTTATTAATTGTATCTGTACTATTATTTAATCTTCTATTTCTAATTAGAGGTAATAGCTTTTTATCTCCAAGCATACTCTCTATATTTAAATTAACGTTTTTAGGAACTGCAAGTAATGCAATTCCTGCAATTAGTATTTCTTTCAATAAAATAACATTAAAAACAAGGCCAGAAGCAACATAAGAAAGAACAATATTTCCTAATACAAAACCACATATAACTCCAATTTTTCCGAACTTATTTAAAACACCTGCAATCATTCCTGAGATTGCGAAAGCTGCTACAACCACAGGCTCACTATTTGCAATAATTCCAAGTGTAACTCCTATTGTTACACCAGCAGTAGTTCCTATTAGAACCCCATGTTTCCAGCCTAATACAAGAACAATAAATATTGAAAGTATATTTCTTACACAAAACCCAAAAACACTAAATTCCCCTAAAGCACATAAAGCTATTGAACATAATAGGCTTGCACCTAGTACTTCTTCTATTGAAAATGCCATTTTTTCATTATAGTTTGTAATTACAGATAAAGAATTAGAAAATACTTTGTAGAAAATAACTATAATAATTGACATGCAAATTGCTGTAAGTATATCATATATTAAAACCTGATTTATAAAAACTTTTATTAAACTCACAATTATACTAGCAAAAAATATTCTTCTTGATAGTAATAATTTTTCATTTCTTTCTGGATCATTATATTTAGGTTCTTTAATTAAAAAACTTGCAAAAAACAATAATAGTATAATTATAAAACTAACTATTCCTTTAAATCCAGTAGAAATGGTGTTTCCAATTAAAGAAACTAAAATAACTCCTATAATAGGAATCTCGTTGCTCACTCCTGCTGCAATAATTGCAATACTAAATGGAGAAATATCATACCCCATAGAAACCTGTGACAGCATAAAAGTTACTATATATAAAATTATATATTTTTTAGATAATACATTGGCTAATATATTTTTTGGATTAGCTAATGTTTCTTTTGTATTTTCTGTTTCAGTTAAATTTTGAAACATTTTTATCACCTCTTCTTTTTTTAATAACATTGTACTACTTGTCCTTGGCTATTTTTGTCTTTTTTGGTATGCTAATTAAAAAAAGTTTTCTACATATATTGCCATTTTTGTATCACTTTTTTTTATTTCTTTGGTATTACGAGCTTTATTCTATTATATTTTGTCGAAAATTTCAATATTTTTTGAAAAATAATTTAATTTATATGAAACCTTTTATTTTCATATTTTTCAAAAAATCTCTTTATACTTCCATTTACTAATCTACTAAAAGAAATTCCTGTTTTTTCTCTAATTTCAATAAGTTTATCATAGAACTCTTTTCTAAATAAAATTGATCTATAAATAGATTCTGTCTTGTACGGTTTTTTATAATACTTAATTTTATTTTCATTTTGCAATTCAGTTTCAACACAAATATTTACAAGTTTGCTTACAGATGTATCATATATTTTTTCACATAAATATTGTAGTTTTTCATATAAATCTTCATCTATATGTAAACTTCTAGTTACAATTTTATCCTTTTTATATAGTTTTTCAATTGGTTCCATTTTGTACCTCCTATTATACAATAATATATTTTAAATTATATAAAAAAATGCTTTAGATTTATACTAAAGCGTTCTATACATTATTGTATAATTATTGGTTCATGTTTTTTCTATGTAAATACTTTTTGCAACAACATCTAATTTTGCAACATTCATTGCAGTTAATGTTTCAATGTCATATATCATTTTTTCTTTGAATTTTTTTAAAGCTTCTGGTATATTGTATCCAAAAACAACTGAAACTTCTATATATATTACTGGTCCTTCTCCATGTTTTTGTACTATTATTCTTAAAACTTTATGTATTTCAGGCATTTTTTCTGCTTGTATTTCTGCAATTTGTCTAAATACAGAATCTGATATTGTAAAATTTCCCATGTAACTAAAAGTTGGTCTTATAATAGATTTTTCTGAAACATATGGCTTTTGCCCAAATCCTTTAGGTTTAAATATTTGCAAAGGATCTAATAAGTATCCTGAAAAATCTTTTTTTATCTCAAAGGTTGGTACTGGTATTACATGTTTTCCCTCTGTAACTCTTATATTTCTTGCTTCTTTCATTTCTTCTTCAGTGGCAACATCATTTATATATACTGTTTCACTTATTTTAGGTAAATTTAAGTTTTCAGCAATTTTTTCTACCATACCATCAGATGTTCCTAAAATTAATATAGATTTTACTTTATATTTTTTTAATGCTTTTTGTATTTCTTTTTTTTCATCTTCATTAAAAAATAATGCTTTTTTAACAGTCTCTATTTTTGTAGCTGCTTTTTTTGCTGACCTACCTGCAATAACTTTATTATCATTTATCAATAAACCATCGTCTATTATAAAATGTGCATCTTTTTCTCCTGCAACCATTTGTGCTCTATAGCTTTTGCCAGTTCCTGATGGTCCAACAAATGCATAAACTTTTATTTTATCAAACATATATCTCTCCTATAATTATTTATATAGAGAAGCCCACGTGAAAGTTCTATTTTTCGCAGCGAGAGCGGAGAAGCGTAAAAATAGAACTTTCAGCAAGATGGGCGGTTAAATTAATAGAATTTAATAGCGGACTACTCTATATATGACAATATAAATTAGACTAGGAAAAATCCTAGCCCACTTATTTATGCTATTTCTTTAATTTTTACACTTCTAACATGGTCAATTTTTTCCCATGATGTATCTTGCTTAAATAAACATTTCAAATTAATTAATAACCATGAACCCATAAATAATGGATAGAATAAAGCCCATTTTAGCATTGGTTTTATTGGTTTTTTCTCTAGATACATTGTAAGTAATGCAGTAAATATTGGAAATAAAAATGTAGGTACTACGAATTTTACAATGTTTAATATTAATTCAAAAGTAGACATTGTATCTAGTAAATATATTGCAAAATTTGATAATAGTAATACCATTGATATTACAAACATTGGTATACTTCCAACAATATACATAAGACCATCAAAATTCATTATTGTTTTATTTGTTTTAACAGCTTTTGCTAAATCTTTTGTATATTCCTTAGTACATTGTATATGGCCAACTGTCCATCTAACTCTTTGTTTCCAAGATGGTTTAAATTGTTCTGGTTGTTCATCATAAACAATTGCATCTGTTGCCCATCCTAGTTTTTTTCCTTTTATAATTTGTTTTAATGAAAACTCAATATCTTCTGTTAGAGTAACTGTATCCCATCCTGTATTTTTTACTAAATCAAATTTTACCATAAAACCTGTTCCATTTAACAGTGGAGATAAACCAATATTATATCTTGCTAAATGATAAAATCTATGCATTGTCCAGTAGAAAAAAGCATATCCAGCTGAAATCCAACTTTCCGTAGGGTTTTTAATATCTTTATAACCCTGAACAACTTCTTCTCCTTGACATAGTTTTTTGTTCATAGCTTTAATAAAGTTTTTATCAACTATGTTATCTGCATCAAATACAAAAAACGCATCATAGTCTGCTTTTTCTTCTATTTTTTGTTTCAAGAACCAATCTAAAGCATATCCTTTTGTTTTTTTAGTTTCATCAAATCTCTTATATACAATTGCTCCAGCTTCTTCAGCATATTTTGCTGTATTATCAGTACAGTTATCAGCAATTACATATATATCATATAGATTGCTATCATAGTCTTGGTTTTTTAAACTTTCAACTAAATTTGCTATAACCTGTTCTTCATTATGTGCTGGTATTATTGCCATAAATTTGTGTTTTTTATTTTTAATTAATGGTTTTTCTTTAAATTTAATTAATGAGCAAAGACTTATTGCAAGTTCATATAGCCAAAATAAAACTGTAATATAAACAAGTGCTTGCCTTAAAATATATAAATATTGCATTTATACTTCCTTTCATTTTTTATTTAATTATTATTTACACACTTTATATATTATACTATTTTTTTCAAAATTTTGCAATATTTTCCTAAAAAAAGTTATGCATTTTCATAGCTAGAGCATTTTGATTCATCTAGTTTTCCACTATTTACATTTGTTTTAGGTGTTACCATTATTGAATTTAATTCACAAATTTCATTTGTATGATTATTATATTTACAGCTTTTTACTGTACAATTAATTTTTTGATTATTATGCATCTATATTCCTCACTTTCTTTTTAAGGGACACATCTTATTCTAGAGTCACCCTTATCCTGATAAGATAAGTCTCTTCTTGTAAATAAGAGTTTCTCTTAAATATATTTATAATACAAATTGAACAATAATTAATTCTTAACACAGTAAAATTAATAATATTTTTCAAAATGTATATATAATATTTTTTGTATTATTTAGTTTTTTATACATAATAATCAATTATTCAATTTTCTTCCAAAAAACTTTCTTTTAAATTTCATACTTTTAACATTTAAACTTACTCTAATTTTTTTTGAATTTTGTTGAACATCAGCAACAAATGAATTCTTTTTTTCATTTATTGTATTTCTCATATTTTCAGTTTTATTAATAATAGTATTTTTCATCACTTCTGTTTTATCATTTATTGCATTCTTAAAACCTTCTGCTTTTTCATTAATATTATCTTTCAATTCATTTACATTTTCTTTAACTTCTTTAGTTATTTCTTCAATTTTAATTCTAATTGTTTCTAACCTAGGGAATGCATCAATAAGTCTCTTATACCCCCATGATTTTTGTGCTAATATTTCCCTTACTTTTTTAGTTATTTGTTCTGTATCATCATGAGTTTCTTCTTTTTCAACCTTAATAGTTGTTTTTCTAAATCCAAGAATTATTATAGTAGAAATAATGTTGTCTATTATATAAGCAATAAAAACCAAAATCGATATTACATTTAATATTTTAATATTTGATTTTTCCAAACAACATAAAATAAATGGATTGGTAATATATATAATTATTAAACCAAATATTCCAAAAGGAATTAATGTTCCTAAACATACTCTGCCATTTAAATTAAATTTTCGCTTACTATAATCCCACCATCTTGCCTTAAATAATTTCTCCATAGCCCAACTAGTAGAATATTCCAGAAATCCGCAAACTATAATTGTCATACAAAATAATACAATTGGGTCATTTTCATATCTATTTAATAAGATAGTAATAAATAATGCTCCATACCCATAAATTGGGCAATATGGTCCTATCAAAAATCCTCTATCTATAAATCTTTTATGGTCTTTATACTTTAAAGCCACTTCTAAAATCCAACCTGCTATAGAGTATATCATAAATAGCAGAAAGTAAAATGTTATATTTAAGTTCATTTTATCCTCCTAAAATTTAAAATGTGAGAAGTGAGAAATGTGAGATAGGATTTTCAATTCTACATATCTCACTTCTCACATCCCACTTCACACATCTTTTTTTACAATATAAATTTTTTGAATAAATTTTGACTAATAATAAAAAAAGATTAAAAAACTAGGCGAATTATCATTAGCTTTTAATCTTTTTAATATCTTATCTTATTTTAGTATATTTAATATGTTATATTTCTTTCCAGAACCAGTCTAAACTGTTATCAATGCTTCTTTTATTGTTTTTCTTAGCCTCTAAATCATCTATCCATAAATATGAAAAGAAAGTAATTAATATAAATAGGAAATCCCACACCATGCTTTTATATAGAACACCTGATAAATATGCATAATCTTGAGATAATGAAGAAACTTGTACAACATGTGCTATTAAAGAGAATAAGAATAACACTAATGGTATCATTGCTACAGAGCTTCTCTTTATTTCTTGTCCTAAGAATATTAATAGAGATGTTGCTAAAACAACTAATAGTAATGTTAATGGATTAGTTAAATCAAATATAAACATTTCCTTTTCCCCCTATCTTTTGTTTTTATCAAATAAATGATAACATTTTTGTGAAATAATTTCAAGCATTTTATATTACTTTTTTATATCATTTATATTACAATTATATTACATGTTCAATCTTTTTATTGTATCACATAATTATTTTTCAACTTATTTACTACATCTTCTCTGGCATTTCTATTCCTAGTAAATATGCTCCTTGTTTTAATACTTTACTTACACAATTTGTTAGATAAACTCTAGCATTTTGTAAATCTTTATCCTCATTAATTATTTTGTTTTCATTGTAAAAAATACTATAATTTTTTGCAACATCTATTAAATATCTTGCTAAAATTCCAGGTTCGTTTTTGAAAGTTACTTGTTTTAATGTATCTTCAAAGTTATATAATAAATCAATCAAATTCAAAGAGTATTCATCCATTAATTTTTCAGTTTTAATGCTTTTTAATTCAGGAAATTCTTCTATTTTCTCCAACACACTTTTTGTTCTAACATATGTGTATTGAATATATGGACCAGTTTCACCTTGAAAATTAAGTGCTACATTCCAATCAAAAATCTGATCTTTTATATTAGTTGATGCTAAAGTATTAAATACAATTGCACCTATACCAACTTTTTTAGCTACTTCATCTTTATTAGGCAAATCAGGATTTTTTTCTTCAATTATTTCTTTGGCCTTATTTATAGTTTCAGAAATTAATTCTTCAATTTTAACAACATTTCCAAGTCTTGTAGACATTTTTCCAGTAGGAAGACTTACCATACCATAAGAAACATGCTCTAATCCTTTAACATATTTTTCATCTACTAAATCTTTTGCAACTTCAAATATTTGTTTAAAATGAAGATTTTGCTCATATGCAACTACATATAAACATTTATCAAAATCATAAGTTCTTGCTCTATATAAAATTGCAGCTAAATCACGTGTGGCATAGATTGTTGAACCATCTGATTTTTGTATTATACAAGGTGTACTTATTCCTCTATCTTCTAAATCAACTATTTTAGCACCATTTGATTCTGTTATTCTTCCTTTTGATTCTAAAATTTGAATTACTTCATCCATTTTGTCTTGATAAAATGATTCTCCTGCATAAGAATCAAATCTAACATTTAAAATATCATATATTTTACTAAATTCTTTTAAACTTAATTCTTTAAACTTTTCCCAAAGACTTGTACAATATTTATCACCATTTTCAAGAAGTTTGAAATTTTCACGGCATCTTTCTAAAACAACTTCATCTTTTTTGCATAAATCGTTTATTCTAACATACATATCCATCATTTTATTGATAGGATCCTCAGTTAAATCATACTCTTTTCCCCACATTTTATAGCTTTCTATCATTTTTCCAAATTGAGTACCATAATCTCCTAAATGATTTATTCCTGTTGTATTATAGCCAAGATATTTATAAACTCTATACAAACAATTTCCAATTAATGTTGTTCTTAAATGACCTATGTGGAATGGTTTTGCAATATTTGGAGAAGAATATTCTACTATAATATTTTTTTCTTTTCCAAAATCTGATTTCCCATATTCTTCATTTTCAGAAAAAGCTTTAAGTAACTCCTCTACTTGTAATTTTTTATTAATATAAAAGTTAAGATATCCTCCTGCTATTTCAACTTTAGAAATATATTTTTCGTCAATTTGAATTTTTTGTTTTATTTCTTCTGCAATTGCAGGAGGTGCTTTTTTCAAAGCTTTTGCAAGACGAAAACAAGGAAAAGCATAATCTCCATTATTCTTATCCTTTGGAGTTTCAATAAAACTTTCTATTTCTACTTCTTGCATATCTATTGCATGTGCAATAAATTTTGCAATTTCATTTTTAAAATTTAACATTTCTTTATATTCCTTTATAAAAAATTTGCATTATTTTGCATTTAGTGGTATAATAATTATGTTAATTGTATTAAGAAAGGATTTAATATTATGTATAAACAAAACATATTAACAAAACTATCTATAATAAAAATAATTAAATACATTCGTAACGGTCTTAAAACTCAGTTAAAAAACTGGCTTAATTCACGTTATTTGTCTAGTATTCAAAAAGAAGATGCTCAATATCAAACTGTTACAAGTATGTCTTCTAAATCAACTAATAATTATGCTCCTTTAGTTCATCAATCATTACCTAATGCTGAAAGAATTCAACAATCTACCAGTTCAAGTGGTGTATATGCTCCATTAAATACAACATCACATACTCAAAAAGAATCAATATCTACTACGACTGGTCATTATGCTCCTTTACATCAATCATTACCTAATACTAAAAGAATTCAACAATCTACCAGTTCAAGTGGTGT